>NZ_JBSHIT010000005.1:0-220600 GCF_053619115.1 Arthrobacter sp. NPDC055585 | reverse complement strand
TTTGGGCGTCTTTTTTGGGGGGCGGCCCTACCGCGGCGGCGGGGGGCCTAAAACCCATTACCCCCGCCGCTCCACCGGGCCCGGCCCCCCCCCGGCGGGGGGGGCCACTTCCCTTTTACGGTCTGGCCTTTTCCGCGGTTACTCCCGCTGTCTCGGCGTCGTGGATCACCTGGGATCCCCGCCCGAATGCCCGGACCTTTGCATCGTCCCAGAGCTGGGCCGGCAGCGCGCCGCCCAGCAGGGTGCGCGGCAGCGAGGCGTCCTCGGCGAAGGGGATATCGGAACCGGCGATGATGATGTTTCCGTAGCGCCTGCCCTTGAGCATCGCGGGGTCTGCAATGATGGCGGTGTGACGGAAGGATTCAGCAATCGTGGCTGCTTCCCGGCGGGCCGTCTTCAGATCCGGGGAGTCTCCGCAGTTGACCACATACAGTCCGTCAGCTGCCAGCACGCGCTTGGCGTGCGCCAGGAACTCCGCTGAGGTCAGCGGGGCCGGGGTCTTGTCTCCGGCGAAGACGTCGCGGATGATCAGGTCCCGGCTGTCCTCGCTGAGGGACTCGGTGACCTCCCGGGCTTCGCCAACGCGCAGCCGCATGAGCGGGGCGCGGGGCAGGTCGAACCAGCCCCGCACCAGTTCGGCAAGTTTCCCGTCCAGTTCGACGACGACCTGCCGCGCGTTGGGATAAACGTCCGCGAAGTAGCGGGCCATGGAGCAGGCTCCCCCACCCAGGTGCAGTGCCCGCAGGCGGGCGTCCGCCGGGAATATGGACTCAACGAGCGCTGCGATCCAGCGCATGTACTCGAAATCGAGTTCGCGCGGGTCGGCGAGGTCGATGTGCGAGGAATGCACGCCGTTGATCTTCAGCAGCCAGCCGGAGGAGGAGAACTGGTCCGGCAGCAGTTCGCAGGTTCCAGTGTCGATCTCATAGCGGCCAGCCACAGGTCCGCTGCCGCCGGCGGGGGCTTCTTCGGGAGCGCCCTTGCCGGGACGCTGACGGCCCATCAGGAATCTGCCGGGGGAACGTGGGTAGAGCTCATGGTTCCAGCTTAGGCTTCGCCGGAGCCTGCGCGTTCTGCCTAGGAGTGGCCCCGGTATTCATCCTCCGCTGCCAGTATCTGCTCCAGGCGCTCGACCTTACCGGTCAGTTCCCCGGTATGGCCGGGGCGGATATCCGCCTTGAGCACCAGGGATACCCGGCTTCCGTACCGGCCCACGGCCTCGGTGGCACGGCGGATAACGTCCATCACTTCGTCCCATTCACCCTCAATGGTGGTGAACATGGCGTCGGTGCGGTTCGGCAGGCCGGACTGGCGGACGATCTTGACGGCGGCGGCAACGGCGTCGTGCACTGACGCGTCAGCGGAAGGACCGCCGGACGCTGTTTCGGGACCTACGCCGGACGGGGCAACTGAGAAGGCTACAAGCATGGGCCCAGTCTGCCACCGGAGGCGGGGAACCTGAACCGTTGCGTCGCCCGGCGCAACAGAACTACGGCTGCGGGTCAGCCTCCGGCGTCACTGCGGTGGCCCCCGCCGCCGGCAGCGGCTGGGTGTTCTTCGGGTTCAGCCGGGACCGGCGGCGTCCGTAGATGAAGTACAGCAGGAAGCCGAGAGCCAGCCAGAACATGAAGTAGATCCACGTTTCAACGGACAGGTTGGTCATCAGGTACAGGCACAGCAGGGCGGAGAGCACCGGAAGCACCGGGCCGAACGGCACCCGGAACGCCGGCTTGAGGTCCGGACGCTTGCGGCGCAGCACCAGCACGCCTGCGCTGACGACGACGAACGCGGAGAGCGTGCCGATGTTGATCATTTCTTCCAGCAGGTCCACCTGGGTGAAACCGGCAACCAGGGCCACCAGGACACCGCAGAGGATCTGCAGCCGGGCCGGGGTGGCGTGCTTGGAGCTGGTGCGGGACAGTGCGCGGGGCAGCAGACCGTCGCGGGACATGGCCAGCACCACGCGGGCCAGGCCCATCAGCAGCACCATGATCACGGTGGTGAGACCGATCAGCGAGCCGATGGCGATGACCTGCGCGGCCCCGGTGTTGCCCACCAGGCTGAAGGCTGTGGCCAGGTTCGGTGATTCCACGGAGGCCAGCTCGGTGTAGGAAACCATGCCGGTCAGTGCCAGCGAGACGCCGATGTACAGGGCGGTCACCACGGCCAGGCCGGCGAAGATGCCGCGGGGCAGGGTGCGCCCCGGGTTCTTGACCTCTTCAGCGGAGGTGGCGACGACGTCGAAACCAATAAACGCGAAGAACACCACGGCTGCGCCGGCGAAGACACCCAGCACGCCGTACTGGGCCGGTGCGGCTCCGGTCATAAACGAGAAGAGTGACTGTGCCATCACGCCTTCACTGCCGGCGGATGCGGTTGATACCGGGTCCGGGATGAACGGCGTGTAGTTCTCAAAGTCGATGTAGAAGAACCCGACCACGATCACGAACAGCACCACACCGATCTTGATCAGGGTGAAGACGTTGCCCACGCGGGCGGAGAGCTTGGTTCCCATGACCAGCAGCACGGTGAAGAGGGCCACGATCAGGAACGGGCCCCAGGTCATGTCCACCGGGCCGAGGGAAATGGTTGGCGGAATGTCCCAGCCGATCAGTCCGAAGACTTCGCTGAGGTAGATGCCCCAGTACTTGGCGATCACGGCGGCTGCGGTGAAGAGTTCCAGGATGAGGTTCCAGCCGATGATCCAGGCGATCAGCTCACCCATGGTGGCGTAGGTGAAGACGTAGGCAGAGCCTGCAACCGGGATCGCCGTGGCGAATTCCGCGTAGCACATGATGGCCAGCGCGCAGGTGACCGCAGCAAGAATGAAGGACAGCGTGACGGCCGGTCCGGAGAACTCAGCGGCTGCCTTGGCACCCACGGAGAAAATACCGGCGCCCACGGCCACTGCAACACCCATGATCATCAGATCCCAGGTGGTCAGCGACCGTTTCAGGCGCCGCCCCTCCTCATCGGCATCTGCCAGAGATTGCTCAATCGGCTTGGTACGGAACAGGCTCACTTGCTGGGGTCCTTGCTGTGGGGGGCTTGCAGGACCGGTCATTAGAAGGCCGGCGGTACAAGTGTAAACACAGCCTGCTAGCTAAGTGCAGTCGGCTTTGCAAGTATGGAAGTGGCCCGTGTGTGCGGTGCGGGCGCCTTCCTAGAGAACGGACATCCCATGGCCCGCGGAATCTATGTAAGCGCCATGACTCCGGGATCCGGCAAGTCCCTAATCAGCCTCGGACTGGCGGATATGCTCCAGCGGCATGCAGACCGGATCGGTTTCTTCCGGCCAATCGTCGAAGGCACGGACCGGGAAAATGATCCGATGGTCCGGCTGATGCAGCGCCGCTTTGATCTCAGCAATTCAAACTGCCGCGGCGGCCTGACCCGGGCAGAACTGCGGGCCCTGCTGGTGGCCGGCGAACGCGGGGAAGTGGATGCGCGGTGCCTGGCCGTCTACAGCGAAATCGCTGCGAACTGCGACGTGGTGATTGTGGAGGGAACAGATCTTTCCGGGCACGACGTCGCACTGGAGTTCGATCTCAATGCGCGTCTGGCGAACAATCTGGGGGCCATGGTGGTGGCCGTCGTCAACGCCCGTGAGATGGGCGTGGAGGAAGTAGCCGACGCCGTCGATGTCTCCCGCCGCGAACTCGCCGCTGCCAAATGCGATCTGCTGGCGGTCATGGTGAACCGGGCCGAAGAGGAGGCCGTCGATGAGCTGCGGGCCCACGTCCGGCCCGGGGCCTCGCACCGGCCGGTCTACGTGCTGCCGGAACTGAATGAGATCTCCCAGCCGTCCGTCTCCGAAGTCGCGAAGGCACTTGCCGCCCGGCACATTGCCGGCAGCCGGTCCCTGGAACGCGACGTCACCGGGGTGAAGGTGGCGGCAATGACGGTGGGGAATTTCATCGGCCAGCTGGCGGACGGTTCGCTGGTGATTGCCCCCGGCGACCGGGCGGACGTGATGGTGGCAGCCCTGGCATCTTCCTTCTCCTCCGAGTTCCCGGTGCCCAGCGGGATGATCCTCACCGGCGGCCTGCCTCTGGAAGCCGGAATCCTGGCGCTCCTGGCCCAGGCCCCCTTCCCGGTCTTCGCAGTGGACTCCGACACCTATGCCGCGGCGCGGGATGTGAGCAACGTCCGGGGCGAAATCGCCACCGGCCAGCCGCGGAAGGTCGCTGCGGCGCTTGGCGTCTGGTCCCGCTACGTGGATGAAAACGAACTGCTTGAGCGCCTCGAGCTTCCCCGCCCCGAAAAGACAACGCCGCTGCGCTTCCTGAACGAACTGATTGTCCGGGCCCGGACCAACCGCCGGCACATTGTGCTGCCCGAGGGCCTGGACGTGCGGATCCTGCGTGCCGCGGAAATCCTCCGACGCCGGGACGTCTGCGCCCTGACGCTCCTGGGTCCGGCGGACCAAGTCCGGGAGCTGGCGGCCAGCGAGGGCATTGACCTCAGCGGCATCACGGTCATCAACCCCGCCACGAGCGGCATGCGGGACGACTTCGCGCGGGAGTACCAGCAGCTGCGCGCCAAGAAGGGCGTCACCCTGGACGAGGCGAACGAACGTATGCTCCAGGGGGCATATTTCGGCACCATGATGGTGAAACTGGGCAGGGTGGACGGCATGGTCTCCGGCGCGGCACACACCACCGCAAACACCATCCGCCCCGCGCTGGAGTTCATCCGGACCCGGGAGAACGTGCAGATAGTTTCCTCCGTGTTCCTGATGCTGCTCCAGGACAGGGTGCTGGTGTACGGCGACTGCGCTGTAAACCCGGAGCCGGACGCCGGCCAGCTGGCAGACATTGCCCTGGCTTCCGCCGCCACGGCCGAGCAGTTCGGCATCACCCCCAGGGTTGCCATGCTCTCCTACTCCACAGGGGCCTCCGGCAAGGGCGACTCTGTGGAAAAGGTCCGTGAAGCAACCGCATTGGTCCGCAGCACCCAGCCGGATCTTCCGGTCGAGGGACCCATCCAGTACGACGCGGCCGTGGATGCCTCCGTGGCGGCGTCCAAGGCACCCGGATCCTCGGTAGCCGGGCAGGCGACGGTGTTCATCTTCCCGGACCTGAACACCGGTAACAACACCTACAAGGCCGTGCAGCAGTCCGCCGGCGCCGTGGCCGTGGGCCCGATCCTGCAGGGCCTGCGCAAACCGGTCAACGACCTATCCCGGGGCTGCACCGTTGATGACATCGTCAACACCGTGGCCATCACTGCCGTTCAAGCGCAGGAGGACTAATGCTGGTACTCGTGGTCAATTCCGGTTCCTCGTCCCTGAAGTACCAGGTGCGGGATACCGACACGCATGAGGTCCTGGCAAAGGGCCTGATCGACCGGATTGGCGGCCCGGATGTCCCGGACCACCATGAGGCCCTGGTACTGCTGCGGCGGCAGGTTACCGAGGCGCTGGACGGCAAGTCCATTGACGCCGTCGGGCACCGGGTTGTCCACGGCGGCGAGCGCTTCAGCGAGCCGGTGCTGGTGGACAATGAAATCACGCGCGCCATCGAACGGCTCAGCCCCCTGGCGCCGCTGCACAATCCGGCCAGCGCCATGGGCATCCGGGCAGTGGCGGACCTGTATCCGGACATCCCTCAGGTGGCCGTCTTCGACACCGCCTTCCACCGCACCCTCCCGCAGCGCGCCTGGCGCTATGCCATTCCGCAGTCCCTGTACCGCCGGTACGGAATCCGCCGCTACGGGTTCCACGGCACCAGCTGTGATTACGTGAGTGGCCTGGCCGCGGACTTCCTGGGAGTTCCGGTTGAAAAGTTCGACGCCGTGATCGCCCACCTGGGCAACGGCGCCTCTGTGACGGCTATTCAGGACGGCCGGAGCATCGACACCTCCATGGGCTTCACACCAATGGCCGGGCTGGTCATGGGGACCCGCTCAGGAGACATTGATCCGTCCATCCTGGTTTTCCTGGGCCGCGAGGGTTACGGCCCGGATGACCTCGACAACCTGCTGAACCGGGAATCCGGCCTGCTGGCCCTGGGCGGGGCAGCGGACATGCGCGAGGTCGAGGAGGATGCCGACGCCGGAAACGAGCAGGCACGGCTGGCCCTGGAGATAGCCGCGTACCGGCTCGCCAAGTACATCGGCGCCTATCACGTGGCCGTGGGCGGGGCGAAGGCAATCGTGTTCACTGCGGGGATTGGCGAGAACGCCAGTGAGTTCCGGGAGCAGGTTGCGGATTTGCTCTCAGCGCTCAACGTGCGGCTGGATCCAGAGGCCAACGCGGTGCGCTCGAAGGACGTCCGTCGGATCAGCGCTCCGGATTCAGCGATCGAGGTACTGGTGGTCCCCACCGACGAAGAGGAAGCAATCGCCGAGGCGACGGTGCATACCGTGCTGGCCTCCGGGCGCGGATAGGAACCACGGGCCCCGGCGCGGCGCAACCCTACCGGCGGGTACTTGGCCAATCCCCCGCCTGCACCCGATCCAATGCGACAGCATGCTTCGGGCGTTGCTATATTGCAGGTCAGGTCAAGCAGAGGCCGCAGATTATTCTCGTGCGTGGAGTTGGCATGGAGCACACCCTGCGGGTACTGGTACGAATCGACACTAAAACGTCATCGGCGTGCATCGAAGTGCGCGGCTGCCTGGTTCCGGAGAACTGCGCGGATCTGGTAGGCATCCTCCGGCACACCGCCCTCCTTGGCGCCCATGTGGTGGTGAATCTTTCCCGCGCCCAGCATCTGGATGCCCTGGCCCTGGATGAGCTCCTGGCGCGGGCTGAAGAGATTCCGCCGCAGCCACTGGCCGGCGGACTTACTACGGTCTCCGTGCAGATTCCCCCGCGGATGCCCGTCTGCCTTCCGCCGGTGCCGCAGCACCCGGACCCGCTGGACAACGAACTCGCTTTTGAGATGGCGTTCCTGCAGCGCAGCACCTCCGTCTTCCGCCGCCCGGGGTAGCCGTTAACCTAGCCGCGGCCCCGCATCTGCTGAGCTGCTCCGCCTCCTGCCGTTCCCGGACCCGCGGGCCCCTCCTCACCTTCGCCACGCCGGATAATTGTCAGCAGCCTTATAAATTTGGCAGGATGAGAGCAACTTATCCCGCAGCATCGAGCAGGAGGTCAGCATGAAGGCAGTCACGTGGCAGGGCAAGCGGAAGGTCAGCGTCGAAGAGGTCCCCGATCCGGTAATCCAGCAGCCTACGGACGCGATCATCCGCATCACCTCCACCGCGCTGTGCGGCTCGGACCTGCACCTCTATGAAGTCCTTGGCCCGTACATGAACGCCGGGGACATCGTGGGCCATGAGCCAATGGGCATCGTGGAAGAGGTCGGCAGCGCCGTCACCAACCTCAAGCGCGGCGACCGTGTGGTGATTCCCTTCCAGATCGCCTGCGGCGAGTGCTTTATGTGCCGCCAGGGGCTGCAGACCCAGTGCGAGGTCACCCAGGTCCGGGAAAAGGGTTCAGGTGCGGCACTGTTTGGCTACTCCGAGCTGTACGGCTCCGTTCCCGGCGGCCAGGCCGAGTACCTCCGCGTTCCGCACGCGGACTACGGCCCCATCAAGGTCAGCTCCGAAGGCCCGGATGACAAGTACCTGTTCCTCTCCGACATCCTGCCCACCGCCTGGCAGGGCGTGCAGTACGCCAACGTGCCCGACGGCGGCACCCTTGCCGTTTACGGCCTTGGCCCGGTGGGCCAGTTCGCTGCACGCATCGGCACCCATCTCGGCTACCGCGTGATCGGCATTGAACCGGAGGCTGAACGCCGGGAACTCGCTGCCCGCTACGGGGCCGAAGTCCTGGACTTCTCCAAGGACCTTGGGGATGAGCTGCGGGAAATGACCAACGGGCGCGGACCTGACTCGGTGGTGGACGCAGTCGGCATGGAAGCCCACGGCTCCGGCGTCGGCGCCTTTGCCCAGGCGGCCGTGGGAATGCTCCCCGATGCCCTGGCCCAGAAGGCGATGGAAACCGCCGGAACGGACCGGCTGTCCGTCCTGCACAGCGCCATCGACGCGGTGCGCCGCGGCGGCACCATCTCCCTCAGCGGTGTCTACGGCGGAACCGCCAGCCCCATGCCGCTGATGACCATGTTCGACAAGCAGCTGAACTTCCGCATGGGCCAGGCCAACGTGAAGCGCTGGATTGATGACCTGCTGCCGCTGGTCGAGGACTCCGCGGATCCGCTGGGCGTCATGGACCTGGTGACCCACCGGGCCGGATTGGAAGCAGCACCGGAACTCTACGAGAAGTTCCAGAAGAAGGAAGACGGCTGCATCAAGGTGGTCTTCCAGCCGGGTCTGAATTAGGCGGAGCGCCAGTAAGCAAAGAAGAGCTGTTCCCGCCCGGGCTTCCTGGGCGGGAACAGCTCTTCTTTATGCCTTGCGGAGGCTCCAGGCCCAGCGAATCAGCGGAAGCTGCAGGGGCAGGCGCACGGTGTGGATCATCCGTTCGCGGTCCGAGCCGCGCTCTCCGAAAGCCCGCTCAAGGGCGCTGAGGTGCCCGGCGATAAACGCCACGTACATCAGCGCTGTTCCGGTTGCTGCGGCACGTCGGGTGGCCGGCAGCAGCAGCGCCCCGGCAGCGGCGGCTTCGATAACCCCGCTGGCACTGATCCACTGGCTGCGGGTCAGCACACCGAACCGGCCGCCTTTGTCCCGGCAAATGCTGCGGGGGACCACGCCGGCATAGAAGCCTGGGCTGCGGAAGTGGTTCACGGCGCTGGCGCTGAGCAGTGCAGCCATCGCGGCGGCGGAGAGTGTCTGTTTGTTCATGGGCTGCTTTCCATCGGTTCTGCGGGCTGGGTGGGCCGTACCCTCTGTTCGGCTTCGGCGGCATGGATGGCATCTGCAGCACGGACCAGTGCCAGGTGGGAAAAAGCCTGCGGATAGTTCCCGGCCATGCGCCCGTTCACTGTGTCATATTCCTCACTCAGCAGCCCAACCTCATTCGCATAGCCCGCCAGCTGGTCCATGAGCCGGATCGCCTCCGCGAGCCGCCCGGTGCGGGCGTACTGCTCCGCGAGCCAGAAACTGCAGGCCAGGAAGGGATTTTCTCCCGGCGCCAGACCATCCACACCTGTGCCGCTGCGGTAGCGGAGCAGCAGGCCCTGACCGTTGAGCAGCTCCCGCTCCAGGAACGCCACGGTGCCGAGCATCCGCGGATCGTCATAGTCCAGGAAACCAACCTGCGGCAGCTGGAGCAGGGAGGCATCCGCTTCGGCGGACCCGTAGAACTGCACGAAGGTATTCCGTCCGGCGTCAAAGCCGCGGTCCATTATTTCGGTGCGGAGTCCGTCGCGGAGCGCCTCCCACAGTTCCACCGGCCCATCCATGCCGCTTTCCCGCGCTGCCCGGGCTGCGCGGTCGAATGCCGCCCACATCATGACCCGGGAGTGGGTAAAGAACTGCGGCTCGCCGCGCACCTCCCAGATGCCGTGGTCCGGCTCCTCAAGATGGCGTTCCAGGAACCCCAGGAGGGCACGCTGCAGCGGCCAGGAAAAGCTGTCCTCAGCCACTCCCCGGTCCCGCATCCGGGCCAGTGCCACCATTACCGTGCCAACGACGTCGGCCTGGTACTGCTCGACTGCGCCATTGCCCAGCCGGACCGGCAGTGACCCCGCGTAGCCGGGGAACTGGGGAAGAATCCTCTCGGGCAGCTCCCGTCCCCCGTCCACGGCGTACATGATCTGGAGATCGTCCGGATCCCCCGCCACCGCCCGCAGGAGCCAGTTCCGCCAGTGCTCGGCTTCGTCGTCGTACCCGTGAGTCATCATCGCTTCAAGAGTCAGGGCAGCGTCCCGCAACCAGCAGTACCGGTAGTCCCAGTTCCGGGAGCCGCCGTATTCCTCCGGCAGGGACATGGTGGGCGCTGCGACAATCCCGCCGGTGTCTTCATGCGTCAACGCGCGCAGGACGAGCAGCGAGCGCCGCACAGGCAGGCGGTAGCGTTCCCGGTCTACGCAGAGCCCGGCCCAGTCCTGCCAGTACCCAACGGTGCGGGCCAGCGCTTCGTCGATGTCCGCTTCTTCCGGGGTCTCGCGGTGGGAGGGGTACCAGGTCAGCTCCAGGTCCATGGTTTCGCCCGCGCGGATCAGGAACTGACTGGTATGCCGGTGGTCGCTGCCGTGCGGGATGTTTCCGCCCGTAAGCACCATGGCGCTGGGACCGGCAATGCACAGCAGCCGTTCCTTGCCGTCGTGTGTCTCCCGCCGCATCCAGGGCACCGTGGTGCCGTAGTTGAATCTGACTTCAAGTTCCTGGCGCATCAGCACGGTGCCGCTCAAACCCTCGACCCTGCGGACCACGGAGGCTCTCCGGTCCTTGACGGGCATGAAGTCGGTCACCAGCACTTCACCGCTGTCGGTGCGCCAGCGGGTCTGCAGGATGAAGGTGGACTCAAGGTAGTTCCGGCGCAGCACCCTGGCTCCGGGCTGGTCCGGGGCCAGCAACCAGCGGCCGTGCTCTTCCGTACCCAGCAGGGCGCCGAAGACCGACGGCGAATCGAACCGGGGAAGGCACAGCCAGTCGACGCTCCCGGACCGGGACACCAGGGCGCCGGTGTGGAGGTCGGAGATCAGGGCGTAGTCCTCGATTGGAGTGGCCATTGCACCACTCAACCACAGGCCCCGCCCGGAGCCTACGGCTGCGGCGCTGCCGTTTTCCCGGATTCGGTGAGCCCGTCAAGGACACGGCGTATCCGGCCCGGATAGTTGGTGGTGAATTCCCGGACACCCAGCCCGTAGGCGTACTCCGCATCCCGGGGTTCATCCACCGTCCAGGCCCGCACCGTCCGGCCGGCCTGCACCCAGTCCGAGACCAGCTGCGGGTGGGCATAGAGGAATTCGACTCCCGGACCCGCAATGCCGGCAGTCCCTACTGCCAGCAGCGCCTGGGCCTCAGCAAGCCCTTCCTCCAGCACCGTCCGGGCGTCTGCTCCCGGCGGCAGCACGGCTTCCGCTTCGGCAATGGCTGCCGCATCGACGTCGGACACCAGCTGGCACACGAACTGGGCCTCCACAGTGCGGCGCAGGTGGCCAACCGATTCCGGGCTGAAACTCATAAAGCTCACCTGGACGTTGGCCAGACGGGATGTCGCCGCGTCCCAGCCCCGGGAGGCGAGGAGCTGCAAGACCGTGTTCTCGAGCTGCAGTCCAAACGGACCGGGCTGCTTGAACTCCACGGCCAGGCCCACGTCCCGTCCGGCGTCGCAGAGCAGGTCAAGCAGGTCGGCGAGGGTGAGGAACTGTTCTGCGGCGCTCCCCCGGTCCGCCGGAATCTGTGTCCCTTTCCAGCTGCTGAAGTCCAGTTCGCGCAGCTGTTCCAGCGTGTAGCCGGAAACCGGACCGGAAGCGTTGGAGGTCCGGTCAACTACGGAGTCATGCAACAGCACGGGCTGCAGGTCGGCACTGAGGTGGACGTCGCATTCAACTCCGTCAGCGCCCTCGGCCAGGGCCTGCAGGTATGCAGCCCGGGTATGCTCCGCGTACTGGCCGCTGGCTCCGCGGTGGGCATAGATCTGAGGCTGCACGTTTGGCCTTTCGCTCGGGTACGGACTTCCACGGTACGCGAGCGCGCTTGTTCGCCGGGGCAGGCGTCGCTTCCGGACAGCGTGGCGCCGGAGCCGTGCTGCTGATTAGATGGCAGTGCGGTGCAGGCGCGGGCTTGCCGCGCGCCGGACAGACCGGTACCGCAACCGAGCTGGGACTGGAGGAGCGCCGGTGAGCACACCGCTGCTGGAAAAGGACGCCGTGAAGGCCGCGGCCCTGCGCCGGATGAAGCTGGTGGCCACCGGGCTGCTGGTACTTCTGGGCATCATCTTCGTCATCGCGTTTGCCCTCCAGGACCGTTATCCGTGGCTGCAGTATGTTCGTGCGGCGGCAGAGGGCGGCATGGTCGGCGCACTCGCAGACTGGTTCGCTGTGACCGCCCTGTTCAAGCATCCGCTGGGCCTGAAGATCCCGCACACCGCGATCATCCCGCGGAACAAGGACCAGATCGGCGCCACCCTGGGCGATTTTGTGGAGGACAACTTCCTCTCCGACGAGGTGGTCAAGACCAAACTCGACTCGATCGGCATTGCCCAGCGCGCCGGCGCCTGGCTGTCCCGGCCCGAGGGTGCCGAGCGGGTGGCCACCGAAGGGGCTGCCGCCATCCGCGGAATCCTCCGGGTCCTCGATGATGAAGCCGTGCGCGATGTCCTGGAATCCATGTTCCGGAAGCATGTGGTGGATGTTCCATGGGGCCCTCCGGTGGGCCGGATGGCCGAGCGCGTGTTTGAAGAGGGCCACCATCACCAGCTCGTCGACCTCTTGGTGGACAGCCTCAACGACTGGGTGCACCAGAATCCCGAGGTGGTGGCGCGGCTGGTGGCCGAGCGGTCGCCGTCGTGGGTTCCGAGTTTCCTCGATGACCTGGTGGGCGACCGGGTACAGATCGAGCTGGGCCGCTTCCTTGACGCCGTCCAGGACGATCCAAACCACCAGGTGCGCCGCTCCCTGGATGAGTATCTCCGCGGACTCGCCTCCGACCTGCAGCACGACCCCGGCGCGATGGCCAAGGCGGAGCGGATCAAGGAGCAGGTCCTTGATGATCCGCGGGTGAAGGAACTCATGGCACAGACCTGGGCCACCATCAAGGGCGCACTGGCCAACGCGGTGGATGACCCGGACAGCGAGCTCACGGCGAACTTCAAGTCAGCCGTGCAGGATTTCGGCACCCGGCTGGTCACCGAACCCGAGCTGGCCGCGAAGGTCAACGCCTATGTGGGCGACGCCGCCGGCTACCTGGTGCGGACCTACCGCAAGGACATTGCCGGCGTCATCACCGAAACCGTGGAGCGCTGGGACGCAGAGGAGACCTCGGAAAAGATTGAACTGCAGGTCGGAAAGGACCTGCAGTTCATCCGCATCAACGGCACCGTGGTGGGTTCGCTCGCCGGCTTGGCCATCTTCTCGGTGGCCCACGCCATCTTCGGCTAGCTGGTTCGTCCCGGCGGGACGGGACTTAGGCGCCGCGGCCCTCCGGGAGATCCTTGATCTCGGCGGCAAGCTCGCCCGGGATGGTGTCGGGTGCTTCGCCGAACGCGCGGTGCGCGGCCTTAATCACGGACCGGCCCATGGTGTAGTTGCCGGCGCCGCCGATCACCGCGCCGACGCCAAGCGGGAGCGCCCGGCCAACAATTACCGATCCCTGGCGGGCGAGCATCTTCTTCAGGAACTGCTTGCGGATAGTCGAGCCAATGCTGCCCAGCACGCCGGAGGAAGCCCCGCCCAGGGCGCTGCCCCAGGGCTGCCCCTTGCTGAGCTGCTGCATCATTGCTGTTCCTTCTTCGCCCAGCATGATGGCCATTACGACCGTTCGGGAACGGTCCGGGTCCTGCAGGCGCACTCCGTGCAGCTCGGCGACGGACTGTGCGTAGAGCGCGGTGGCTTCCAGGAAACCGACGGTGGCTGCCACGGAAAGCCCCAGGGCCGCCGCGGTACCAACCGCTGGGACTATGGCAGTGGCGCCGACAGCGGCGCCCCCGCCGGCGACTGCCGCAAGGTAGTGGTGCTCAAGAATCTTCACCAGTTCGGCGGCGGAGGCGTCCGGATGCTTGCGCTGCAGCCGCCGGATGTTGGCCAGGACCAGTGGGCGCTGGACTTCCACGGCCCGCTCGATACCGCGGGCAATGTGGGTCTTTGGACGCCCGTCACGGTCAAAGACGGCCCCGCCGGCAAGCCGGAGTGCGCTGTTGGTCTTGAAGCCCATGAATGCTCCTTACATAGTTCCAGACCCAGGGTCCGGGCGGTCTGCTCATCCAGCCTACGCGAGAGGCCGTTAACCGGAACGGGCCCACGGAATACATCCGTGGGCCCGTTCCTGGCTGCGGGCACTGCCCGCATGCTGACCGACTAGGCGCGGGCACCGCGCTTGGTGATCATGCCGTAAACCAGCAGGACAACGATGGAGCCGAGGATGGCCACGATCCAGGTCTGAATCGAGAAGAATTCCTCAAGACCAATGCCGAAGATGGCATTGCCGATGAAGCCGCCCAGCAGAGCGCCAACGACACCGAGGACCATGGTGATGATCCATCCGCCGCCCTGGCGTCCCGGAAGCAGAGCCTTCGCAATGGCGCCTGCAATAAGTCCCAGAATAAGGAAAGCAATGATACCCATGTGAATACTCCTTGCTGTGTGTGAGTGACTAGTGAAAGTCTGCGTGGCCTGTGGGCCGCGCTTTCCATAAGCCTACTTCATAAGCATGCTTATGCGAAGTCGTTTTCACCCAGAAACCGGGTGCCGAAAAACATAATGCCTAGTCAGACCGCTAATAAGGTGCCTTATTTTTTTCCTGCGGCGCGGCAAAAGTACGCAGGAAGATACCCACATCGCGTACTTCCTCAGTGCCTATCCGATGCCCCATGCCGGGGTACGTTCGGGCCGTCAGAGCGGTGTTCGACTCCAGCCAGTCTGCGGCCGCTGCTACTGCATCGGCATGGATCACCCAGTCCGCGCGGTCCCGCCCCCAGAAGAAGGGCACCCGTCTGGCCAGAGGTTCGGCCATGGCCAGCAGTTCACTCTGGACAATGAACCCGGACAGCCCAATAGCGCAGGTGAAATCCTCCGGCCGGAGCCGGAGCGCCGTCACTGCCATGGCCATCCCCTGAGAGAAGCCCAGCAGGGATACTCCACTGAAGTTTCCCTGCCGCTTTAGTTCTGAGACCGTGTGCAAAAGACTGCTTGCCGCGGCCAGGACGTCCGCCTCGTCAGACTCCAGCAGCGGGTCCAGCAGGAACCACCCGCTGCGGCCGCCCACGTCGAACGGGCCGCGCAGGGCAGCACCGGTAATGCCCGCCGGCAAATGCGGGAACAACGGGGTCAGAGCCGACTCGTCGGACCCGTAGCCGTGGAGCATAACCAGCAGGTGTGTCCCCGCGCGCTCATCTTCGGGGGCGGACCAGGTGACCGGATGCATGCCCTCAGCCTAGGCGCCGGAGGACACCGTTCGCGTTTGTGCCGGGTTGCGCCCCCGCCAACCTCCGACCCATTGCATTGCCCACACGGGGAACCTACCGTTGCAGACAGCGCATAGCCGTGCGCCGCGGCCACTGATTGCGGGGGCACATGTACGCAGGAGACAACCGGGGCGCCGTCGTGACGCTCACCGCCAATCCCAGCCTCGACCGGACAGTAGAACTCTCCGGCGTCCTGGTGCGCGGTGCTGTCCAGCGGGCCGCCGGAGTCCACGAGGAGCCGGGAGGCAAGGGCGTGAACGTCTGCCGGGCGCTTACCGCCTCCGGCCTGCCGGGCGTGGCGGTCTTGCCGGGAGACAACGCTGATCCGGTTCTGCAGGCACTGCGCCTGGCTGGAATCGCGCACCGGAACCTTCCCATTGGCGCGCCGCTGCGGGCCAATCTCACCCTGACCGAGCCGGATGGAACCACCACCAAGGTGAACCTTCCGGGCCCCGAGCTCAGTGCTGCGGTCCAGGAGAGCCTGCTGGCACTGACCGTGGATGCCTGCGGAGGACCGGAGGGAACGGACCCAGCCCGCTGGCTTGTCCTGGCCGGCTCGCTGCCGCCCGGGGTCCCGCCCGACTATTACGCGGTAGTCGCGCATGCCCTGCGCGAACGCTTCGCGGCAGCCGCTCCCCTGCTGGCCATTGATTCCTCCGGCCCGCCGCTGCTTGGCGCACTGCTGCATGATGCAATGCCGGACCTGCTGAAGCCCAACGGCGAAGAGCTCTCCGAGGTGACCGGCATTGCCACCGGTGATGCCCTGGAAGCCGACCCTGCACTGGCAGCCGGTGCAGCCATGACGCTGGTTGAACGCGGCGTCGGGGCGGTACTGGCCACCCTGGGCGCCCGCGGCGCGCTCCTGGTGACGGCCGACGGCGCATGGCTGGCAACCCGGCCCCCGGTCACCCCAAAATCCACGGTAGGCGCCGGCGATTCATCCCTGGCCGGGTATCTGCTGGCGCAGACCGAGGGACGGACCCCGCCGGAATGCCTGCGCCAGGCCGTGGCGCACGGTGCGGCGGCCGCTTCCCTGCCGGGGACCACCGTCCCCTCCATCTCGCAGACGGATCCCGGGGCCGTAACCGTGACCCCGCTTGAACTCCACCCAGTGCCCGCCTCCACCACCAGGCGCGGCCCGGCTACACCGACGCCGAAGGAGCAGTGATGTCAGAGCTTATTACCCCGGACCTGGTAACCCTGGACCAGAATCTGGGCGGCACCCGGGAGTCGGTAATCCGGCATTTGGCCGAGAAAGTGGTGGCCGCAGGCCGCGCTTCCACCCTCGAGGAGCTCTTCGCCGATGCCATGGCCCGGGAACAGAAAACGGCCACGGGCGTACCGGGCGGAATTGCCATTCCGCACTGCCGCTCAGCGGCCGTCACCCAGGCAAGCCTGGCAATGGCCCGGCTGAAACCCCCGGTGGACTGGGGTGCCAAGGACGGCCCGGCAGACATTGTGTTCTTTATTGCCGCGCCGGAAGGCGCTGACCAGGAGCACCTGCAGCTGCTTGCCAAACTGGCGCGGTCCCTGATCAAGAAGGACTTCACGGGTTCACTGCGCAGCGCGCAGACGCCGGAGGCCGTCGTCGAGCTGGTGGACGGTGCCCTCGGCCTCGGGCCGGCTCCGGTCTCGGATTCCGCACAGGCGCCCGCGACCGGCGCTTCGGCTGCGGAGACCGGACAACATGCAGCGGGAGGTTCCGGGGCAGCAGCGGGCGGCGGCGCCGGCGCAGCGGCCGGCGCGCACCGCGGCGCGCACGCGGAGACCAGCACCGGAAGTGGCGCCGGTGAGGTGCACGGCGGGAGCGGAACAGCGACGTCGGGTGACGCACCTGCTTCCGCGACGGGCCCCCGGCCGGAGCATCTGGTAGCGGTTACGGCGTGCCCCACCGGAATCGCCCACACCTACATGGCAGCGGATTCCCTCGCCGCGGCCGCCGCGGAACGCGGCATTGACCTGCAGGTTGAGACGCAGGGTTCGGCCGGTTCCACGCCGCTGGACCCGGAGGTGATCAAAAACGCCGACGCCGTGATCTTCGCCGTCGACGTCGATGTCCGGGACAAGGGAAGGTTCGCAGGCAAGCCGGTGATCAGCGGACCGGTAAAGCGCGGAATTGACGAACCCGGCGTCATGATCGATGAAGCCCTTGCAGCAGCCAAGGACCCAAATGCCCGGACAGTATCCGGCGGCGGAGGCGGCGGTGGAGAACGTGCCACGGCCGGCGGTGAGAGCTTCGGCGGACAGCTGAAGCGGGCACTGCTCACCGGCGTCAGCTACATGATTCCGTTCGTTGCCGGCGGCGGTCTGCTCATCGCTCTCGGGTTCCTGCTGGGCGGATATGAACTCTCCCTCTCGAATGATGAGGGTGTCTTAAACGGTGACGTCATTCTGGACGGAACCAGCATCTTCTCGCTTCCCCCCGAAGGGCTGATGGCCTATCTGGGAGCGGTTTTCTGGAAGATCGGCAACCTGTCGCTCGGCTTCCTGGTCCCGGCACTGGCGGGTTACATCGCCTACGCACTGGCGGACCGGCCGGGCATTGCCCCGGGCTTCACCGCCGGCGCCGTCGCGCTGTTCATGGACGCCGGGTTCCTGGGCGGAATCGCCGGTGGACTGCTGGCCGGCTACGTGGCCATGTGGGTGGGCGGCTGGAAGGTGCCAAGCTGGCTCCGCGGGCTAATGCCGGTGGTGATCATTCCACTCATAGCCTCGCTCGTAGCCTCCGGCCTGCTGCTGCTGGTACTTGGCGGGCCCATCGCTGCCCTGACGCTCGCACTTAACGACTGGCTGTCCGGGCTTACCGGCGTCGCAGCGATCGGACTGGGCGTAATCCTGGGCCTGATGATGGGCGCGGACCTCGGCGGACCCATCAACAAAGTGGCCTACGCGTTCGCAGTTGCCGGTCTCGGTGAGGGTTCCTTCGAGAATCAGGCGCCATGGCAGATCATGGCCGCAGTCATGGCCGCAGGCATGGTTCCCCCGCTGGGCATGGCCCTGGCAACGGTCCTGGATAAGAGCCAGTTCACCATGGCGCTGCGGGAAAACGGCAAGGCCGCCTGGCTGCTCGGTGCCGCGTTCATTTCCGAGGGCGCCATCCCGTTCGCAGCTGCCGATCCGCTGCGGGTAATTCCCTCCACGATGCTCGGCGGCGCGGTGGCGGGCGCGATCTGCATGGGGACCGGGGTCACATCACAGGCTCCGCACGGCGGTATCTTCGTCTTCTTCGCCATCGGCAACATCTTTATGTTCATCGTGGCCATCCTGGCCGGTATGGTCGTCAGCGCACTGGTCCTGGTGGGGCTCAAACGCCTGACCGCGCCCAAGCAAACTGAGGAGCCCGTCGTTGCGTAGGAGTCCGATTGTGAATTACAGGAAGGTTCAGTGATGCGCACCATCAAGGGAATCGGAGTCAGTCCCGGCCGGGTCCTGGGGCCATCGCTGCGGATGCCCCCGCCGGTGCCGGAGCCCGACGCCGACTCCAAGTACGCGCCGGAAAGTTCAGTCGACCAGGAAAAGGCACGGCTGAAGGACGCTGCGGAGGCGGTGCGGGAAGACTTGAAACACCGCTCCTCCGTGGCCTCGGGAGACGCCAAGGCAGTCCTGGATGCCACGGCCATGATGGCCACGGACCCCATGTTGCTCAAAGCCGCCGGCAAACACATCAACCAGGGAATGGCAGCCGACCGCGCTGTGTGGGAAGCCGGGCTGGAAGTCGCGGCAATGCTGCAGGGCCTGGGCGGCTACATGGCAGAGCGAACTCAGGACGTGCTGGATGTCCGGTCCCGCATCGTGGCACAGCTGGACGGACTTCCTGCACCCGGCATTCCGGCGTCGGACGTTCCTTTCATCCTCGCTGCCGAGGAGCTGGCCCCCGCTGACACGGCCACCCTTGATCCCGCACTCGTGATGGGACTCGTCACCAGCGGCGGCGGTCCGCAGTCCCACACCGCCATCCTCGCCCGGTCCCTGGGTCTGCCGGCGGTGGTGGGCGCCGCGAGCGCGGACACGATCCTGGACGGCACGGAAATCTACCTCGACGGCGGCACCGGCACGGTGGTGGTGAACCCCGGCGTCGCTGAACGCGAGGCAGCCCAGAAGTACGCCTCCCGGTCATCGCTTCCGGCGTTTAATGGCGTGGGCAGCACCTCTGACGGGCATCGGGTGCCGCTCCTGGCCAACGTCGGTTCCGGCAAGGACGCTGAGGCAGCTGCGGCGGCAGGCGCAGAGGGGGTTGGCCTGCTGCGAACCGAGTTCTGCTTCCTGGGCCGGGACTCCGAGCCGACCCTGCAGGAACAGGTCGCGGCGTACGGTGCCGTCTTTGACGCCTTCCCCGGCCGCAAAGTGGTGGTGCGGACCCTCGACGCCGGCGCGGACAAGCCCCTGCCGTTCCTCACGGACGCAACCGAACCGAATCCGGCGCTGGGAGTCCGTGGGTTCCGCACCGACCGGTCCGCGCCAGGAGTCCTGACACGGCAGCTCGAAGCAATCGCGGACGCGGCAGGCTCGCACGACTGCGATGTCTGGGTCATGGCTCCCATGATCTCCACTGCCGATGAGGCTTCCGATTTCGCGGTGATGTGTGCAGCGGCCGGCCTGGCCACTCCTGGTGTGATGATCGAGGTCCCCGCTGCGGCCATCAAATCCGAGGCCGTGCTCTCGAAGGTAAAGTTCGCTTCCCTGGGCACCAATGACCTCACGCAGTACACCATGGCCGCTGACCGCCAGCTGGGCACGCTCGCGTCCCTGAATGACCCGTGGCAGCCGGCGGTGCTGCAGCTGATCGCCATGACCGTCCAGGGCGGGGCTCTGGCCGGGGCAGCTGACAGCGTGCCGCGGAACGTGGGCGTCTGCGGTGAGGCAGCCGCTGACCCGGCCCTCGCCGTCGTACTGACCGGCATTGGTGTGAACACCCTGTCAATGACCCCGCGGGCTTTGTCCACGGTAGGCGCCGTGCTGGCCTCCGTTACCCTGGCGCAGGCCCAGGAACTGGCGGGAATTGCGCTGGTCGCCAAGACAGCGGCTGAGGCACGGACGCAGGTTCGGAGCCGGCTTCCCATCCTTGACCAGCTGGGCCTCTAGCGCCGGCCCTAAGCAGCAATACCCAACCGGAAGGAAAACCAGATGCCAGAACGCGAAGCCACCATAGCCAGCAGGGTGGGGCTCCACGCCCGTCCGGCTTCCCTCTTCGCCGAAGCTGCCGCCGCCCAGCCGGTGGAGGTCACGATCGCGATGCAGGGTGAACCGGCGGAGGAGGCGATGGATGCCTCGAGCATGCTTTCACTCATGAGTCTTGGAGCCTCCCACGGAGACGTGGTGGTCCTGCGGGCGGAGGGCGAGGGCGCCGAGGATGCATTGGATGCGCTGGTAAAGATCCTTGAAACGGACCTTGACGCCACCTGAGCCGGCCGGCAGCGGCCGGACCAAAGACTTAACGAGCGAAGCCAGCGGCCTGAGGCCGCTGGCTTCGAGCAACTTCACGCTGACCCCCCACAGGCAGCGGACGTTACACATTCATTAGTCTGGCACAGCCGCATGAAATTGTGAACGAATCAGGTGATTTTCAACTCACATTTTTGTAACGTTCAGCCAGCAGACTCGCCTTGGGGCGCCGCTGGCTGAGCCGGCGGGAGACCCACATGACCGTCAGGCCCGTCGCCACCAGGATTACCGCCGAGAACGGCAGGATCAGCATAAAAGCGCCCAGCGGGCCGAGAAGTGTCAGGGCACTGAAGATGACCACCACGGCCAGGCCGGCGCCGAAAAGCCCCGCGCCAACGCGGTGGGACGTCCGGTAGCGCCGGTTCAACGACGCAGCGAGCGCAGGAACACAAATGCAGGCAGCAACATACGCGGGGTACATGCGCCCGAGATGCGCGTACGCGTCCAGCGAAGCCTGGCCCGAGTAGGCTGCCAGCCCCGCGGAGGTTACCGGGAGGTCGCTGGCAAAGAAGAGCCAGACCGTCAGGACGACCGTCACCCCAAGCACAGCCAGGCCCGCCGGACCGATTACCGCACTGCGCGCACGCCTGGCACCGAATGCGGCTGCCCCCCGGACGCCCAGGATTACAAACACGCCGTACAGGGTAAGGCGGAGAACCAGGTTGGCGTGGTTACTGCCCCCGAGCAGCGGATCAACGAAGTTGTAGAACACGGGCAGGCTCAGTCCCATAGCGACTGCCACCAGGACGAGGCAGGCAAAGATGCTGCGGTTACGTCCCCGGATGGCATCCGGAAGCCGCAGAAGGGCGAAGATGCAGCTCAGCGCAAACGCCGCCACCTGAATAACAAAACCTGCGGTCATCCCAAATTCTCCAAAAGTGCGTGATGGTATTTCTCATCCTGTTCGCGTTTGCGCAGGACTTTGGACAAGGTATCCAGCCGGTCCCTGGCCAGTGAAACCAGTTCGGCGTCGGACAGTGCAGCTAAAGCTTCTTCGCGGCCGCGGGGCGGCCACCACCCCTCATCAGGATCCAGCACGCCGGTGACCACCAGCCCGCTGGCCAGGGACACTCCTGCCTGGCGGGCGGCCTCGACGGCCAGCCTTGTGGCGAGGCGCCCGGCTGTCAGCTGTGCGGAAATGTTCTGCGGGGCGATCCCGGTGGCGGCGGATAGCTGATGCCGCAGGTCTCCGGGATCCACGGCGTCGAACCATGGCCGAACCGCGATTGATTCGGCGTAGCTGGCCACCTGGGGAACCGCGGGATGCTCTTCGTCCTCCTCACCCCGGGCCAGCAGATACTTCAGGATGCACTGGTACGGGATCTGGCTGATGAGCTCGGCCGGCGTGGGTTCCCGCCGCCCTTCGGCCAGTCCGCGGTACCCGTCAAAGCCGGACAGCGCAGCAACCGGGTCCTGGCCATAGGCGCGGGCCACCCGGATCACGGTGGATACGGCTACGTTTCCCCGCACCAGCTGCTGGGCCAGGGTTGAGCGCTTAATGCCCGTCTTCCGGCACACATCCGCAGTGGATTCATCCGGAGCAACCAGGGTCCGCCAGTTCTGGAAGGCTTTAGCGGAGACGCCCATTTGCCCCCCCTGAAACTGCTCGATTGGATTCCCTGCGACTGCATCAGTATACTTCTAGGACTGGCTCCCCCCTCTGCGTTCCCCCCATATGCAGAGGCGGGAGCCAGCTCCAATTAACGCCGGTTTGCCGCGCATTCCACGGTGCTGGACGGGGCGGCCGAGCGGAACTATCCGGCCCGTTTCCGCGCTGCGGCACGGGCGCGGTCCCAGGCAGCTTCCAGCTCACCCACGGCGGTTCCGTAGCGTGCCACGGCCGCATCGTCCCCGGCTGACAGCGCTGCCTCCTGAGCCGCCAGTGCCTCACGGGCTGCCCGGGCCAGCAGGCTGGTTTCCTTCTCCCGTACGTCTGTCAGGCCAGGGAATTCAGCACCCTTCCAGGGATCGAGCTCATAGGATCCCCACTCCAGCAGGACGGCTTCGCGCCGCTGGGCGAGGGCCTGAATCCGGCGGCGCCGGAGTTTCTCCACCCTTGCCCGCTTCCTTGCCTGGTTCCTGCGGGCCAGCCAGTACCAGGCACCCGCGGAACCGCCCAGTGCCAGGAGGCCGGTTACAGCTGCAGCCCCCGGCGCGGCCAGGCCTGCCCAGGCGATGGCGGCGACGACCGCCAGCCCGCCGGTAAGACCTACCCAGAAGAGCCGCTCGCCGTCCTCGCGGCGGAGTGCGGAGTCGAGCGCAGGAGTGGTCAGCCCAACGGCAGCAGCGGCCAGCAGAAGGGCAGGCAGGGCCGCCAGAAAGCCTGAATCCATGCGCCGCTCCCTCCCAGTACCGCCCGCACGCCTACCGGCTTCAACATATCCAATATTTACCAAGTATGCTGATAAACAGTGTTTTCCACCGAGGTATTCGGAAGACTCAAGCATTGCACGACGCCTCACAGCGAAGGAATGACATGTTGGTACCTGCCCCGCGCGGAGAACTCACCTCCGCGCTCCTGAACGTGCTGCATGACGGCCCCCAGGCGACTGCCGGACAATACGGGGAGCTTGACGACGCAGCGTCCCTGGCCCTGGCCGGCAACCCGGACATCCTGCGGAATGATGATCTGCAGCTGGCCCTTTTCCTTCTTTATGAGCTCCACTACAGCGGACTGGACGGCGTCGACCCGGACCTGGAATGGCAGCCGGAACTCATCAGGGTGCGCAGAAGGCTCGAGACCGCGTTCGAAGCCGCGCTGCGCCGCACGGTTCCCGTCCCGGACGCCCCCGCTCCGGTTGCGGAGGACGTCGCTGAGACCTTGTTCAAGCTGGCTGCCGACGACGACGGGCCCAGCGTGTCCCGGTTCGTCGCCCGGCACGCCACGGAGGACCAGCTCCGGGAGTTTCTGGTGCTCCGGTCGGTGTACCAGCTTCGTGAAGCTGATCCGCACAGCTGGGCCATCCCCCGTCTCCCGGTGGGTCGGGCGAAGGCTGCGCTGATGGAAATCCAGGCCGACGAGTACGGCGGCGGGCGGCCGGAACGGATGCACTCCGCACTCTTCGCACGCACCATGGAAGGGCTCGGCCTGGACACCACCTCCGGCCGGTACCTGGACCGCATCCCCGCTCTGGTTCTGGCCTCGTCCAACGCGATGTCACTGTTTGGCCTGAACCGCCGCCTCAGGGGCTGCATCGCCGGACACCTGGCCGCCTTTGAAATGACCTCATCGATCCCTAATTCGTTCTACGCCCGCGGCTTCAAGCGGGCGGGCTACGGGCCGGAGGTCACCTTCTACTTTGATGAACACGTTGAGGCCGACGCCGTGCACGAACAGATCGCTGCCCGGGACCTGGCCGGAGGACTGGCCGAAGCAGAACCGGACCTCCTCGAGGACATCCTCTTCGGCGCTTCCACAGTCCTGGCCCTGGACGCCCTGCAGGGCGAAGAACAGCTGGCCGCGTGGAAGGAAGGCCGGTCGGCCCTGCGGGAGACCTCCCCGTCCCGCATCAGTGCCCAGGCGCTGGACGCGGCGGCTGCGGCTGCCGGGGTGCCGGCATGAGTTCCCGGCCCGGGCCGGAGGCAGTCTCCGTCCCCGGCTCCAAGGTCACCGTTGTCCCGCCCGCAGATACCCCGGACAGCGAACCGTTCGCGGTAACAGAGTGCCCCGGCGGCCCGCTGCTGGTGAGGGGGGACTTCGAAATCCAGGACAGTGACGGCAACGAGGTACCCAAGAACCGGGAAACCGTTGCCCTGTGCCGGTGCGCCGGCTCCAGAATCAAGCCCTGGTGCGACGGCACTCACAAGCTGCTCCGGCGGGCCAGCGAAAACTGACTGATCCGGTCCGCAGCTCCCGGGCCCAGCCTCGTTAAGACAGAACACCCCGGCTCCATTGGGAACTGGGGTGTTCTGTCTTAACGGCGGGTGGGCCCTGTGGGGCTCGAACCCACGACCCACGGATTAAAAGTCCGATGCTCTACCAACTGAGCTAAAGGCCCCCCATCGGCTTGGCAGCAAGAGAGCCGCCACGTCGACTTTTCCACTTTATCGCACGCCTTGGGAATCGTGGAAACCCCTCCGCGGACCGGGAATGCACAGCCTTGGGGCATCGGGTTTCCACCTGCCGAAAGCGGCTTCGATTCCCAACTCCCGCGGGAGTATTCTCAAGACATGACTGAGTCGAATGCATCGGTTCCCCGTCACCACAAGCCCAAGCTGTATGCGCCTATGGACTTCGCCAACCACCCGGGCGGCGCTGATCCGGCCCGGGTCTCCGAAGCCGCCCATCTGGCGGCGCAGGCCCTGGTGCACCACGGCAGGGAAAGCGACGACCCCGAAGTCACCCGCCGGCTGGTTGAACTGGCCGACCAGCAGGGCCTCGAGGCAGTCGCGGAAATCTGGGCCACCAGTCCGGCCCGCTCCCTGCCCGGTGCCCTCTGGCGCCTCTACGCCCTGCGCGCTGCGGTGCAGCAGAACCCAGAGAAAGTGGCAGCCTTCTACGCAGCGGGCAAGGAAGCCGCGCAGGTGTCCAGAGTTGTCTCCGGCGTGGCCGAACCCTTGGGAGCAGACGAGGTGCGCGCAATGGCGGACACCATCCTCTCCGGCGCCTTTGAGGGCGACTTCGACGTAGCACTGGAGCGCTTTGCCGCCTTCTGCCGGGTGGTAGCCCTGGGTGAAACCCATCACGCCGACTCCACTGAAGCGGCCAGCAGCACCCGGGCAACCGAACTGACCCGCAACGCCCGCCAGCTGGTGCTTACCGCGGAAGACCTCGAGCATTCCGCGGAATCCTGGCGGCGCGGGGAACTGGACTGAGGCCCTGGACGCCATGCCGGGGCTGTGGACACCCCGGTTGACATCAGGGACGGTGAGTAGAAAACTAAAAGTGGTGTCGGACCGCGGAACCCCCGGGCTTCAACTTAGAGCCGCTTCGAGCGGCCTTCCGCCGAGAGGCGCTCCCGGTCCGGCACCGTTACTCTTTTCCACATCGGATATTCTTACCGGTGTGATGACCCCCCAGCGCAACCGGTCCGTCCAGTGAAGCTCCGGCTCTTTCCGCAGGAAAATGCCGGCCTCGACCTTCTTTCCCGCATGGCCGCGCAGGCCGTCCGCGGCACGGCGACCCTCTCCGAGGCCCTCGGGGCTGACCCGGCAGAATTCGCCCGGCTGGCAGAGGAACTCCACACCCTTGAGGCGGAGACCACCGAGCTTCACTTCGCGCTGATGACCCAGATGCGCACCAGCTTCATCAACCCGCTTCCCCGCGAAGACCTCTACGACCTGTCCCAGATCCTCCTGTCCTTGATGGAGCGGCTGGACAGCGCCGCGGAGATTGTCTCGCTCTACAAGCTGACCAACGTTTCACGCCGCGCAGCAGAACAGCTCGAGGTCCTAGGCCGGCAGGCCGAACTGTCCGTGGCAGCCATGCGGACCCTCGCCTCACTGGAGGACCTGGAAGACTACTGGATCGAAATGCTGCGGCTGAGCAAACGGGTTGAACGCACGCACCGCATGTGGCTCGCCGAGCTGATCCACGATCACAAGGCACTCGCCTACATCCGCCACCGGGATCTGGCCGACCAGCTTGCGGCCGCGTCGAAGGAGCTGCGCCGCCTGGGTACCTATGTAGGCAACATCCTGGTCCGGGAATCGTAGTTGACCACCGTACTGCTGGTGGCCGTGTTCGCCTTCGCGGGCGCGTATGCCTTCATCAACGGCTTCCACGACGTTTCCAACTCAGTAGCCGCCGCCATCCGCACCCGGGCACTCACCCCGGGTGTCGCCGTCGTACTGGCCAGCGTTTTCAACCTGCTGGGTGCGCTGATGAGCACTGCATTGGCGCTGGTGCTGGCAGACCTGTTCGTGAAGCTTCCTGCGGACAGCAATGGTCTCGGGATCCTGATCGCCGGCCTTGCCGCGGCGTGTGCGTGGGGATTGTGGACCTGGTGGCGGCGGATGCCTTCCTCCTCCACCCACGCCCTTGTAGGCGGCATTGTGGGCTCCTCCGCGGCATCCACGCTGGTAGGGGGCCCAAGCGTGACCGAGTCCTTCCGGCTGCTCTGGGACCAGATTGCCCTGCCGCTGCTGCTTTCCCCGGTGATCGCCTTTGTGCTCGCGTACCTGCTCGTTTATCCGGTGATGTGGCTGATGCGGTACAGCTCGCTGCGGCGGGGCGACGCGGGAAACCGGATTGCCCAGTCCGTGCTGTCTGCGGCGTTTTCGCTCGGCCACGGCATGCAGGACGGGCAGCGGACCATGGCTGTGCTGGTGCTGGGGCTTGCTGCGGCCGGATTCTCCACCGGCGGGGAAATCCCCTGGGGCGTGCAGGTCTTTGCCGGTGTGGCCCTGGCTGTCGGGGCGCTGTTCGGCGGCTGGCGGATTACGCACACGCTGGGCTACCGGCTGGTGCGCATTGACCCGCTGCGCGGCATGAGCGCGCAGGCCGTGGCTACCGGCATGCTTTTCCTTGGCGGCCTGTGGCTGCACATGCCGCTCTCCAGCACGCAGACCATGACCAGTGCGATAGTTGGCGCCGGCGCCAACCGGCGGTTCGCTGCGGTGCGGTTCATTCCGCTGCGGGAAATCCTCTTCACCTGGCTGATTACCGCGCCGGCCGCGGCCCTGCTGGGCGGAATCTTCCTCCTGGCCCTCAGCCCGCTGCTCTGAGTTCCGCCCCTGAGTTCCACTGAACCGCCCGTCCCTGCCCTTTCACCCCTTCAACCCACTCGAGAGGCCAGTTACGGCTCTTCTCAGGGCTGAAACGAGCCGTAACTGGCCTCTCGGCGGAAGAAACGGGGAGGCTCGGGGTTATCCGAAACGGCCGGAGACGTAGTCCTCGGTGGCCTTCACGGTCGGGTTGTTGAAGATGACCGTGGTGTCGTCGTATTCAATGAGCTTGCCGGGCTTGCCGGTGCCGGCGATGTTGAAGAACGCCGTCTTGTCCGAAACACGGGCGGCCTGCTGCATGTTGTGCGTAACGATCACAACCGTGTAGTCGCTCTTGAGCTCCTCGATCAGGTCTTCGATGGCCAGTGTGGAGATGGGGTCCAGGGCGGAGCAGGGCTCATCCATCAGGATCACTTCGGGGGACACTGCGATCGCACGGGCAATGCACAGGCGCTGCTGCTGGCCGCCGGAGAGGCCGGAGCCGGGCTTGTCCAGCCGGTCCTTGACCTCGCGCCACAGGTTGGCACCGGTGAGGGACTTCTCCACCAGGTCATCTGCGTCGGAGCGGGAGATCCGCTTGTTGTTCAGCTTCACGCCGGCCAGAACGTTGTCCCGGATGGACATGGTGGGGAACGGGTTGGGCCGCTGGAACACCATGCCGATGTGGCTGCGAACCGTTACCGGGTCAACACCGGGACCGTACAGGTTCTCTCCGTCCAGCAGCACTTCGCCCTCGACGCGTGCCCCGGGAAGCACCTCATGCATGCGGTTCAGGGTGCGCAGGAAGGTGGACTTGCCGCAGCCGGACGGGCCGATGAACGCAGTGACCGAACGCGCATCGATCTTGATGCTGACGTCTTCGACCGCCAGAAAGTCGCCGTAGTAGACGTTGAGGTCCTTGACGTCGATTCGCTTGGACATTTACTTCCTTCTGTTCTGTTCCTTGGAAGTTCCCGTACGGGTCCTCCCATGCCGCGGGGGCGGTGAGGGGTCTGGGGTCAGCGGCCGGTCTTGGGCGCGAAGATACGGGCCACCAGGCGGGCGCCGAGGTTCAGCAGCATGACCATAAGGATCAGCAGCAGCGCAGCGGCCCAGGCACGCTGGGTACTCGGATCAGTGTTGGTGGGCGAGGTGGGACTCATGAGCTGCCGGTAGATGAAGGTGGGCAGCGAAGCCATCCAGCCGGCGAAAACGTTCAGGTTGATGGTGTTCACAAAACCGGCGGTCACCAGCAGCGGAGCGGTTTCCCCGATCACGCGGGCAATGGCGAGCGTGACGCCGGAGGCGATGCCCGAGATAGCCGTGGGCACCACTACCTTCAGGATGGTCCGCCACTTGCGCACACCCAGGGCGTAGGAGGCTTCACGCAGCTCATTGGGCACAATCTTGAGCATCTCCTCCGTGGAGCGCACCACCACCGGGATCATGAGGACTGAAAGCGCGACGGCGGCAACAAAGCCGGTGCGTGTGCCCGGGCCAAAGAGCAGGCCAAAGAACGCAGCCGCGAACAGGCCGGCGACGATCGAGGGGATGCCGGTCATGACGTCCACGAAGAACGTGATGGCCCGGGCCAGCGGGCCGCCCCTGCTGTATTCCACCAGGTAAACGGCGGTGAGCAGGCCGATCGGCACGGAGATGATGGTGGCCCAGAGCGTGATCAGCAGGGTGCCCATGATGGCGTGGTAGGCGCCGCCGAGGACCGGACCGCCGCCGGCCACGGTCTCGTTGTCCACGGTTCCGGTCATGCCGCCCATGGAGTTGAACAGGAAGTCCCCGCTGAGGCCGGGAATGCCGCGGACCAGGACGGTGAAGATCACCGAGACCAGCGGGACCAGGGCCAGGATGAAGGCGCCGTAGATCAGGTTCGTGGCGAAGCGGTCGGTTGCCCGGCGGCTGCCTTCAACCACCCGGGTGGCGATGGTGCTGCCGGCAACGAAGAGCACAGCGGCGAAGATGGCGAACGTGGCGATGCTGAAGCCCAGCAGCGCCGAGAACGCGGCTCCGAGCACGATCGAGGCAGCCAGGATGGCCCAGAGAGCCCAGCCGGGGAGCTGGTTCTTGGTCAGCGACGAGGAGCGGGTCAGGGTGGTCTCAATCATCAGTTGGCTCCCGAGAATTCTTTGTGGCGGCTGATGATCCAGCGGGCAATGACGTTCACGATCAGGGTGATCACGAACAGCACCAGGCCGGCGGCAATCAGCTCAGAGAGGCGCAGGCCGTATGCCTCGGGGAAGTTCAGGGCGATCTCCGCGGCGATGGTCTGGTTGCCGGGCCGGATGAGGGAGGCGATCAGGCCGCCGGAAGAAAGCACGAGGGCCACAGCCATGGTCTCGCCGAGGGCGCGTCCCAGGCCCAGCATGACGGCGCTGATGATGCCGGGGCGGGCGAAGGGGAACACTGCCATTCGGATCATTTCCCAGCGGGTGGCGCCCATGGCCAGGGCCGCTTCCTCGTGCAGCTTCGGAGTCTGCAGGAAGATTTCCCGGCTCAGGGACGTGATGATCGGCAGCACCATCACCGATAGCACGATTCCCGCGGTCAGCATGGTCTTGCCGGTCTGACTGGCCGGGCCGGTGAAGAGCGGGAACCAGCCGGCGTTTTCAGCCAGCCAGTTGTACGGTCCGACAAGAGCCGGTGCCAGCACCGTCATGCCCCAGGCGCCGTACACAACGGAGGGGATGGCGGCCAGCAGGTCAACAACGTAGCCCAGGCCCTGTGCCAGCCGCCGGGGCGCATAGTGCGAAATGAAGAGCGCGACGCCGATTCCCACCGGGGTGGCGATCAGCAGTGCGATCGCCGCAGCGATCACGGTGCCGATAACAAGCGGGAAGATGTAGGCCAGGAATCCGGAGCCGCCGGAGATGTCATCCGAGGAAGCGGAGAAGGTGGGAAGTGCCTGCCAGAGCAGGAACGCAGCTACCGCAAAGAGGACGGTAAGGATCAGACAGCCCGCCAGCAGTGTGATGCCGGAGAAGACTTTGTCCCCCGCGCGCCCGGCACCGCCGGTGCCCTGTATTGACTTGCTTGACACTGCACAACCCTTCGAACTTTGTTGGCAACTTGCTTGATGTGGACAAGACACCGCACTCGCCAGTTTTCACTGATCCCGGGCCAGATTCAAGCTGGCCCTCGGCCCGGCAAATGCCCCTGCACCGCGCTTGTGGCGCTGTGCAGGGGCATCTGCTGACTTCCCTGCGGTTAGGAAGCTGCCTTGATGGATTCGATTGCCTCAGTCGCCTTTTCCTGCAGGGCGGCGGACATCGGCGCATTACCTGCGGCTTCGCTTGCCGCTGCCTGGCCCTCTTCGCTGACCACGTAGGAACCGAATGCCTGAATAAGGTCAACGGTCTCCTGGTCCTCGTAGGTGGTGCAGTAGAGGTGGTAGGAGACCAACACCACAGGGTAGGCGCCGGATTCGGTGGTGTCGCGTGCCAGTTCCATGGCCATGTCCAGCTCGGGACGGCCCTCGCCTGTGACCGGGGTGGAGGCTTCGACGGCCTTGGACGCGGCGTCGGCGCTGTAGCCCACGTACTCCTCGCCGACCTTGACTGCAACGGTACCCATGGAGCCGACGGCGGAAGCGTCAGCATAGGTGATGGCGCCGTCAGTGGAGCTGGCCGCGGAGACGACGCCGGAGGTGCCCTGCGCGTTCTCCTGGCCGTCGAGCTCTGCCGGCCATTCGCCGCTGGCTTCGGTGGTCCAAACCTTCGGTGCCGCTGCGGAGAGGTATTCGGTGAAGTTCTCCGTGGTGCCTGATTCATCGGAGCGGTGGACCACGGTGATGGCAGTGTCCGGCAGCTCGGTGCCCTCGTTCTGGGCTGCGATCGCCGGGTCGCTCCAGGTGCTGATCTCACCGCGGAAGATTCCGGCGATGGTATCCGCATCCAGGTTCAGGCTGTCTACGCCGTCAAGGTTGAAGGCGATGGCAATCGGGGAAATGTACGCGGGGACGTGCAGCACACCGTCGGGGCCGCAGGTTTCCAGCGAGGCCTCGACTTCCTCGTCCTTCAGGTAGGCATCCGAACCGGCGAACTGCACACCGCCGGCCAGCAGCGCCTCACGGCCTGCGCCGGAGCCGTCCGGGGAGTACTGGATGGAAGCGTTCGGGTTCGCTTCGTTGAACCCTGCGATCCAGGCGTCCATGGCCGAAGCCTGGGAGCTGGCGCCGGCGCCGGAGAGCGTTCCCGTCAGGGCGGAGTCCGAGGACCCGGTGCCCGCGGCAGCGTTCGTGGCGTTGTCACTGCCGCAGGCAGCCAGTGCCAGCGCCGCTACCGAGAGGACGGCCGCGGTGCGGCCAATGCGGAATACCTTCACAATCGTGGTCCCTTTCAAGGGTGGTATATCCGGCGCGTCAACGCCGGGAGACTTGTCGCTGGGACGTTTTCTCCGTCCCGAAATGAAGACTGGCGTGCCAAGGTGAACAAAAAGTTAACTGGGGCCAAGCAGTGCAGGAATAATCGCCCGGACACGTCACAGACTCTGTGCCTTCTGCTCCCGGACGTCCTCCGCCCTAGACTGTTCCCATGCCAGCCCGCGACCGTCTCAGCGCCTCAACCAGGTTCCTGCGCAACCGGTTCCGGATCGGGCTCAAGCGCAGCGGCTCCTCTGTGTACCCGGCGCTCCAGATGACCATCTGCGCGGTGGGCGCCTACGCCTTCGCGGAGTACGTCCTGGGCCACGAAGGCCCGCTGTTCGCCGCAACTGCCGCGCTGATCTCCCTGGGCTTCTCTCGCGAACCGCGCACCCGGCGGGTGCTGGAAGTGGGAATCGGCTGCACGCTGGGCATCACTATTGGCGAGCTGCTGCTGCATGTTCTGGGCAACGGGCTGTGGCAGGCCGCCGTCGTGCTTTTTGCCTCCCTGATGCTGGCCCGGTTCCTGGACCGCGGCGTCATCTTTACCACCCAGCTCGGCCTGCAGTCCCTGCTGGTGGTGCTGCTGCCTGCCCCCGACGGCGGGGTGTTTACCCGCAGCGTGGATGCAATTGTGGGCGGCGTCTTCGCTCTTGTGGTCACGATGCTCGCTCCGCGGGATCCCCGGCGGGAACCGAAATCCAACATCCGCGAACTGCTCAGCGAACTCTCCGCCGTGCTGCGCCAGGTCGCAGATGCGCTGGCCCGCAGCGATTCGACTCTCGCCTGGCACGCCCTGGTGCGCGCCCGTAATACCCAGCCCCAGCTGGATCTGCTGGCCCGCAGCATCCGTGATGCCCGGGAGATAGCGCGCATCTCACCGGCCTACCGCCGGCACCTGGCGGAGCTGGGAGACCTGCGCGGCTCCGTGGGCTACCTGGACCTGGCCGTCCGCAACAGCCGGGTCTTTGCGCGCCGGACCACCTCAGTCATTAATCACGCCTCGCTCTCCGATTCGGCGGTGGACAAGGTCTCGGAGGTCATCACTGACACCGCCGACGCCGTGGACATCCTGGCCCGTGCACTGGGCGGCGGTGAATCCCAGGCCACCCGCGAGCGTCATCTGCGGCAGGCACGGAATGAGCTTGCCGCCGTCGCCTCCCGGCTGCATCCGGCGTCCCTGGACGTGACCGACCTCTACGGAGATGCCCTGGTGATGCTCTTCCGCCCCCTGGTGGTCGATCTGCTCGAAGCCACCGGCCTCACCCATGAGGAAGCAGCGGGCTGCCTTTCGGAGGTCTGAGAGCCGGCTCCGGAACTGAACAGGAGTGTCAGTGCCGGCAGATAGCCTGTTGGCATGGCAACAAAGACTTCCCGGGCGAAAACCGCCAACTACCGCTGCACTGAATGCGGCTGGACCGCCGTTAAGTGGGTGGGTCGGTGCGGTGAGTGCCAGGCCTGGGGCACCGTGGAGGAAGCCGGCGAGGTCCTCGCCCGCACTACCCCGGCAGCCGTGGTGGCGCGTCCCGCGCAGCTGATCGCCGACGTCGATGCCACCACCGCGGCCTACCAGCCCACCGGTGTGGGTGAGCTGGACCGGGTGCTGGGCGGCGGGCTGGTTCCCGGGGCCGTGATCCTGCTGGCCGGCGAGCCGGGCGTTGGCAAGTCCACCCTCCTGCTCGACGTCGCCGCCCGCGTGGCGGGGCAGGGCCGGGACGTCCTCTACGTCACCGGCGAGGAATCCACTGCCCAGGTGAAACTGCGCGCAGAACGAATCGGGGCCCTCTCCCCCAGCCTGTACCTCAGTGCCGAAACGGACCTGGGCCAGGCCCTGGGGCAGGTGGAGCAGGTGAAGCCTGCCCTGCTGATCGTGGATTCGGTGCAGACGCTCAGCAGCTCTGCCGTTGACGGCAGCGCCGGCGGCGTCAGCCAGGTGCGGGAAGTGGCGGCGTCGCTCATCAACGCCGCCAAGACGCGGAACATGACCACCCTCCTGGTCGGCCACGTCACCAAGGACGGCTCCATCGCCGGGCCCCGGCTGCTGGAGCACCTGGTGGATGTTGTGTGCCAGTTCGACGGCGACAGGCACTCCCGGCTGCGGCTGGTCCGGGCGGTCAAGAACCGCTACGGCCCTACAGACGAGGTGGGCTGCTTCGACCTGACCGAGGATGGCATCGAGGGTCTTGCCGATCCCAGCGGCCTGTTTGTCTCCCGCACCAAGGAACCCGTCTCCGGAACCTGCATCACCGTCACACTGGAGGGCCGGCGGCCCCTGGTTGCTGAAGTCCAGGCACTGCTGGCGGAGACCGGGAACGCGCAGGCCCGGCGGGCCACCAGCGGGCTGGATTCATCCCGGGTGGCGATGCTCCTGGCCGTGCTGCAGCAGCGGGCGTCCATGAACCTGGCCAAGGACGACAGCTACGTGGCAACTGTTGGCGGCGTAAAGCTGACCGAACCGGCCACTGACCTCGCCGTGGCCCTTGCCGTCGCCTCAGCAAAGATGAACAAGCCCCTGCCCGCACGGCTGATCGCCTTCGGGGAAGTGGGACTGGCCGGCGAGGTCCGTCCCATCCCCGGAATCGCCCGCCGGGTGCAGGAAGCTGAGCGGCTGGGCTTCAGCCACGCCGTGGTTCCTGCGTCGCCCAACGGCCCGGGCCAGGTGCCCGCAGGGTTCAAGGTGCGGGAAGTCTCCACCCTTTCGGAGGCCCTCGAACTGCTCTTCTAGGGCGCGCCGAGCCCCGTTCCGTGTCCGGCGCTGTCATACTCCGGGGACTGAAGTGGCAGATGGGTGCACCTTCCCCACTACTATGGGGAAGTGTCTGCGCATATCCACGCCCAGAACGCCCCGTGGGCCGGAGTGGCCGGAAGGAAGTGACCATGCCTCGCACGCCCGAGGACGCGCTCAAGGCGACCCTTGCAAGGGTTGCCCCAGGAACGGCCCTGCGCGACGGACTGGAACGTATCCTCCGCGGCCGTACCGGCGCGCTGATCGTCCTGGGCTTCGACCGGACGGTGGATTCAATCTGCTCCGGCGGGTTCGACATCGGCATTGAGTTCTCCTCCACCCGCCTGCGTGAGCTGGCCAAGATGGACGGCGCAATCGTCTGCGACAAGGACGGCGCCAACATCCTCCGAGCCGCGGTGCAGCTGGTTCCGGACCACACGATCGAGACGCACGAATCCGGCACCCGCCACCGCACCGCCGAGCGGGTTGCCATCCAGACCGGTTTCCCGGTGATTTCAGTGAGCCAGTCGATGCAGATCATCCAGCTCTACGTGGGCGGCCTCCGCCACGTCCTGGAAGGTTCCGAGCCGGTGCTGGCCCGCGCCAACCAGGCTCTTGCCACGCTGGAGCGCTACCGCACCCGCCTGGACCAGGTCACCAATTCGCTTTCTGCACTCGAAATTGAAGCCATGGTCACCGTCCGCGACGTGGCCGTTACGCTTCAGCGCCAGGAAATGGTGCGCCGGATTTCGGAAGAGATCTCGCAGTACGTCCTGGAACTCGGCGTCGACGGCCGGCTGCTCGCGCTCCAGCTTGAGGAGCTGACCACCGGGCTGGGTCCGGGCAGCGAGATGATCGTCCGGGACTATGCGGATATTGGCGGAACCCAGGGCAACGTCGAAGAACAGGTTGCCACGCTGCAGGGCCTGAGCTCCTCAGACATGGTGGACCTGGGCAAAATTGCCGCAGTTGTCGGTTTCCAGCCCGGCCAGGATTCACTCGAAGCAGTGGTCCAGCCGCGCGGCTACCGGCTGCTGAGCAACATCAAGAGCGTTCCCCCTGCTGTCTCCAACCGTCTGGTGGACCACTTCGGCGGACTGCAGAACCTGATGGCTGCGAACATCGAAGACCTGATGCAGGTGGACGGAATCGGTGAACAGCGTGCCCGTACAGTACGCGAGGGCCTCTCCCGCATCGCTGAGACCAGCCTGCTCGACCGGTTTATGTAGCCTTTCGCGGGACCGGCGAAAACCCCGCTAATCCAGCTGGAAGACTGCCTTTTCGCTGGTGGTTTCGCCCAGCCGCGCGGTGAACACGTACCAGCCGGGATTCGGGTTGCTCGCCACCGCTGCACATCCGGGAGCCGAGCGGAGCCGCTCCCAGGTGAAGTTTGCCTTTTCCGTGGCGCCGGGCTCAAAGTCCTTCATCAGGTCCTCAGCGCCGTCCTGGCAGTCCGCTGAGGAGAAGATCCGGTCTGATCCGGACGTGACAACAAATTCCATCTGCGTTGTGCCCACGTTGATCTTGCAGGGTTCACTACCCGTGTTGGTAACCGAGAGCGTGAGCAGCGGGTTCACCCCGGCAGGGTAAGCTGCCGCATCCGTGGCGGCTTCGACCTTCACCGCGGCCGGCGGACAGGTGCCGTCCTTGGATTCAGCGTCCTTGTCCGGCTTCTCTGCTGCGTCCGGCTTCTCTGCCTTGTCCTTCTCATCAGCGTTCGGCTCATCCGCGTTCGCAGCAGACCCGGGAGAGGCGGTGGGTGCGGTCTGGAACGGTTCGGAGTTATTGGGCTCCCGGTCACCGGACAATGCCGCTGCAATCGCCACACCTGCCCAGGCCAGGGCTGCGACTACCAGCAGCGCCAGAACGGCCAGGACCATCCTGCGGCGGCGGTAGACGGCTTTACTCGGGCGGGTCCGGGTGTTTCCGGGCCTGCGCCCCGATCCTCCGCTGGTTTTTTGCCCCGTTTTCTTGCCCGTGCCGGGCTGGGGTCCTTTTGCCGCCATGGGTTAAGGCTATGAACCCGGGCGCGGATTACAGCGGACACCACGCCGGTCAGTAGAGTATTGCTGGTCAATACCGAGGGAGCGGGATGGAACCGGAGCACACGCGGGCACTGCACGGACGCATCATTTCCTGGTTCTCGGAGCAGGCCCGTGATCTGCCCTGGCGGCATCAGGACTGCTCTCCCTGGGGCATCCTGGTCAGCGAGATAATGCTCCAGCAGACCCCCGTGGTACGTGTCCTGCCGGTCTGGCAGGAGTGGATGCAGCGCTGGCCTGAACCCGCTGATCTGGCTGCAGAGCCCAGCGGTGAAGCGGTAAGGGCCTGGGGCCGGCTGGGCTATCCGCGCCGGGCGCTGCGCCTGCACGCCGCCGCAGTGGAAATCACCGCCAGCCACGGCGGCAAGGTTCCTGACACCCACGGCGCACTTCTTCAGCTGCCGGGCGTGGGTGACTACACCGCGGCCGCCGTCGCTTCCTTTGCGTTCGGGCGCCGGGAAACCGTGGTGGACACCAACATCCGCAGGGTCCACGCCCGTTTGGTGACCGGGGATGCGCTGCCGTCCCAGTCCCTGACGGCCGCGGAGAAAAAGCTGGCGGTTTCCCTGCTGCCCGCAGATGATGCTGAATCCGTCGCCTGGAATGCCTCGGTCATGGAACTGGGAGCGCTCGTCTGCACGGCGCGGACTCCGCGGTGCGGGGACTGTCCTGTGCTGGCCGACTGCGCCTGGGTTGCTGCCGGACGGCCGGAGCCGCACTACGTGCCCCAGGGGCAGGCCTGGCATGGAACGGACCGGCAGGTGCGCGGCGCCATGATGGCCGTGCTTCGCCAGGCAGACGGGCCGGTGCTGCGGGAACTGCTGCTGACCGGTCCGGTTGACCTGGTGGCTCCGGAGGCCGACGCCGCCCTCGCGCCGCTGGCTGCCCTCCACGCCCTCGCTGCGCCGCAGGAGCAGCTGGAACGGGCGCTCGAAGGACTGCTGCGTGACGGCCTTGCTGAGGCTGCAGGCGACGGTGTGCGCCTGCCCGCCTAACCTGTGCCTGCTGGCCGCCCGGGGTTAGATCTCTCCGAAACCGTTGCGGACTTCCAGCCCCAGCATCTCAACGGCGCGTGCGGCGTCCGGCCCGTGGGCGGAGACGGTCAGGGTGTCACCTGCCTTCAGCCCCAGGGTCATGAGCATCATGACCGATTTTCCGTCCACCCCGTTGATGGTGATGTCTGCGTCCAGATCAGCCATGGCCTGTGCGACGGCGGCTGCCGGGCGGGCATGAAGGCCCATCGGGTTGATGAGCTCCCAGGAAGCCTCGTGTACGCCGTCGTCGTCCTGGTCGATGTCATCCAGCGTGTCCCCGGCATCCGCAGCGGCACCGGCGTCCGTTTCCGGGGCCGCGGTGGAGGAGCCGCCCATGGTGGCAGTCACGGCCTCAGCGTCCCGGATGACGGCAGCCAGGTCCTGTCCGGTCTGCGCGGCGACGGCGGCCGCCACGGCTCCTTCCACCAGCGGTGCGTCCGCCAGGCGGACCTTTTCCCGCTGTTCGGGGTCCAGGAACTCCAGTGCCATTTCCGCGGTCATCACGGCAGATCCGAGGTCCGCGAGGAGCGCGACCCCGGCACCGCCGTCGGCCTGGGCTATCCCGGACTGGATTTTCTCCAGGCTGGTTCCGATTCCGCCGTCGTCCGTGCCGCCGGCGGCGATGATCGCAACATCGGGGGCCATCTGGCCGGCCAGTTCGGAGAGTCCCTCCGCCAGCTTGTCGCTGTGGGAGACGAGCACCAGTCCTACCTTCATGCCTGCTCCCCTGCCGCGCGGGCGGCTGCCTGGAGGATCAGCGTGGTGGACGCCGCACCCGGGTCCAGGTGCCCGGCGCTGCGTTCGCCGAGGTAGCTGGCCCGGCCTTTGCGGGCAATGAGCGGCTCCGTTCCGGCCAGGCCGCCATCGGCGGCGTTGGCTGCCGCAGAAAGCGTTTCGGCGCCGTTGGCACCGGCTGCGGATGCGGTTTCGGCCGCCTCCACCGCGGGCGTGAAGGCGTCGACCATGGTCTTGTCTCCGGGTTCCGCCTTGCCTCGGCTCACAATCCCGTCGCGGGCCGCCGTCAGGAACGCGACGACGTCGGCTGCGTCCAGGACGTCCTTCCCGGCGACGGCGGTGGAGCCGCGCAGGAAGGCGGTGCCGTAGAGCGGGCCGGCGGCGCCGCCCACCTTGGACATCAGGGTCATGGCGGCCAGCTTGAACACGTCTGCCGGGGTGGCCGGGGTGCCGTCGGCGTCGAGTTTTTCGACAATGGAGGTGAAGCCCCGGTCCATGTTCTCGCCGTGGTCCGCGTCGCCGATGGCCCGGTCCAGGTCAATCAGCCGCTGCCGGTTCTCATCCATCAAGGCCGCGGCGTCGCGCATCCATTTCTCTGCCCACTGTGCGTTCAGTTCCATGCTCAGACTCCCCACCGCAGGGCCGCGGTGTGCACCGGGGAATCCCACAGATCGATCATGTCGTCGTCCAGTTTCAGCACCGTAATGGAGGCTCCCTGCATCTCCAGGGCAGTGATGTAGTTGCCCACCAGGGACCGTTCCACGTGCAGCCCGCGGTCTGCCAGCAGCTTCGCAGCGTGCCGGTAAACAATGTAGAGCTCGCTCAGCGGCGTGCCGCCCATGCCGTTGACGAAGAGCAGCACCCGCTCCCCGCTCCCGGCTCCGAGGTCCGAGAGGATCGGTTCAAGGAGCTGGTCGGTGATCGCGTCCGCGGTGGCCATGGGCATCCTCCGCCGGCCGGGTTCGCCGTGGATGCCCACGCCCAGCTCAATCTCATTGTCCGCAAGGTCGAAGCTCGGCTCTCCGGCGTGCGGGACGGTGCAGGCGCTCAGCGCCACGCCCATGGACCGGACACCCGCGTTGACACGTTCTGCCAGGTCTGCGACGGCGTCGAGGGAATCCCCGCGCTCGGCGGCAGCACCGGCGATGCGTTCCACGAGCACAGTCCCGCCGACCCCGCGCCTGCCGGCGGTGTACAGCGAGTCCTCCACGGCGACGTCGTCATTCACAACCACCGACTTCACTTCGATGCCCTCGGCCTGGGCCAGTTCGGCGGCGGTCTCGAAGTTCAGGATGTCGCCGGTGTAGTTCTTGACGATCAGCAGGACGCCGGCACCTGAGTCCGTGTTGGTGATCGCGGGAAGGATCTGGTCGGGTGTCGGGGAGGTGAAAACGGCTCCGGGTACGGCGGCGTCGAGCATTCCGCGTCCCACGTACCCGGAGTGCAGCGGCTCGTGTCCACTGCCGCCGCCGGACACAAGGGACACCTTCCCGGAAACCGGCGCATCCCGCCGGGTCACGTACGCGGGGTCCGCGTGGACTTTGACCAGGTCGTGGTGGGCCATGCCGAAGCCTTCGAGGGATTCGGCCACCACGGCGCGCGGATCATTAATGAGTTTTTTCATGCCTGACGCTCCTTATGCCCGGAAAGGCTCCACTGCGCTGGAACGGGCTCCTTTGCCCGCTCTCCTGAGTGAGCCAACCCTACCCCCGCCAAGGGAGGCCTGCACAGGCTTTGCCGGTCCCTTAACGCACTGAAGGAAGGGCCGGATTGGCCCTTCCTTCAGTGTTCCCCGGCCAGCAGCGACAACAGCGACCGGGAGTCTGCGGGATGTTTACTTACCCTTGAATGCATCCTTGACGTGTTCGCCGGCCTGCTTCATGTTGGCCTTTGCCTGATCGCCCTGGCCGTCGGCTTCCATGCTGTGGTCACCGGTGACCTTGCCAAGGCCTTCCTTGACCTTGCCGCCGAGTTCTTCGCCCTTGTTCTGCATCTTGTCGTCTGCACCCATATTCGGCACCCGCTTTCTGATCGGCCGCCGGGCTACCCAATAAGCGATCAGCCTGTTGGATAACCCGTCCGGCATTTCTTGATGCTAAGTACCCTTACTGTATCGTTTTCGTGCGCAGATCTCCAGACCGCGGGGGTGGTTCCCCTATCCGCGAACATCCCGGATCATGCGGGTATTGCCGAGCGTATTCGGTTTTACCCGGGCCAGGTCCAGGAATTCCGCGACGCCTTCGTCATGGGAGCGCAGGAGTTCGGAGTAGACCTCCGGATCAACTGCACTCTGGCTTTCCATGACGCTAAAGCCGTGGCGTTTAAAGAAATCGACTTCGAAGGTCAGGCAGAATACGCGGGAGACTCCGATTTCGGCGGCGTCGGAAAGCAGCTGCTCAAGCAGGACGTGCCCGACGCCGCGGCCCCGCCAGTCCGGGTGCGCGGCCAGCGTTCGGACTTCGGCGAGGTCCTCCCACATGACATGCAGCGCTCCGCAGCCAATCACCTGGCCCTGGGCATCCTCGGCGATCCGGAACTCCTGAAGCCCTTCGTAGTAGGCAACCGTTTCCTTCGCCACCAGGACACGTTCCTCCGCCAGCGGGGCCACGAGGTCCCGGATATGCAGGACGTCGGAAGTCCTGGCCCTGCGGATGGTGAACGGTGCCTTCTGTGCGGTTGGAGTCATTGGTTCAGTCTAGAACTTCTGCACCTGCCCCGGACCCGCCGGTGACCTGCGGAGAAACAAGCTGCTAAACGCGAAGGAGCCCCCGGCGTACCGGGGGCTCCTTCGTCTTAGTGCCTAAGCACCTGGTTCTTTAGTTACTGCCCGTCGCCTACGCCGGCCTCAATGGCCGACGGGGCTTCTTCAATGGCACGCGGTGCTCCGTGTCCGGTGAAGGTGAACTTTGCCTCGTCACCCTCGCCTTCCACGTCAACGGAAACCATTTCACCGGGCTTGAGATCACCGAAGAGGATCTTCTCGGAGAGCTGGTCCTCGATCTCGCGCTGCATGGTGCGGCGCAGCGGGCGGGCACCCATCGCGGGGTCGTACCCGCGGGTGGCAAGCAGTACCTTGGCGGCCGGGGTGAGCTCGATGCTCATTCCCTTCTCCGCAAGACGCTTGCCGAGGCGCTCGAGGAACAGATCCACAATCTGGACGATCTCTTCCTGGGTCAGCTGCGGGAACACCACGGTGTCATCAACACGGTTGAGGAACTCGGGGCGGAAGTGCTGGCGCAGCTCCTCCGTGACCCGTGCACGCATCCGGTCGTAGCCGGTCTTGGTATCCGTGCCGGACTGGAAACCGGTCATGACGCCCTTGGAGATGTCCTTGGTACCAAGGTTGGTCGTCATGATGATGATGGTGTTCTTGAAGTCCACCACCCGGCCCTGCGAGTCGGTCAGGCGGCCGTCTTCCAGGATCTGCAGCAGCGAGTTGAACAGGTCCGCGTGGGCCTTCTCAACCTCGTCGAACAGAACCACGGAGAACGGACGGCGGCGGACCTTTTCGGTCAGCTGCCCGCCTTCTTCGTAGCCCACGTATCCGGGAGGGGCACCGAACAGCCGGGAGACTGTGTGCTTCTCGGAGTACTCGGACATATCCAGGGTGATCAGGGCTTCTTCGTCGCCGAAGAGGAACTCTGCCAGCGCCTTGGCCAGCTCTGTCTTACCAACACCGGTGGGGCCGGCGAAGATGAACGAACCGCCCGGACGCTTCGGATCCTTCAGGCCGGCACGCGTACGGCGCATGGCCTGCGAGATCGACTTGATGGCTTCATCCTGGCCGATGACCCGCTTGTGCAGTTCATCTTCCATCTTGAGCAGACGCGTGGATTCTTCTTCGTTCAGCTTCACCACGGGAATGCCGGTGGAGTTCGCGAGGACCTCTGCAATCAGTTCCTCGTCCACCTCAGCGATGTCGTCAAGGCCGCCGGACTTCCACTGGCGTTCCTTTTCAGCCCGCTGGTCCTGGAGCTTCTGCTCCTTGTCCCGCAGGGAAGCAGCACCTTCGAAGTCCTGCGCGTCGATCGCGGATTCCTTCTCCATCTTCAGGGCGGAGATGCGCTCGTCGATTTCCTTGAGCTCCGGCGGAGCGGTCATTCGGCGGATGCGCAGCCGGGCACCGGCTTCATCGATCAGGTCGATGGCCTTGTCCGGCAGGAAGCGGTCGCTGATGTAGCGTTCGGCAAGTGTCGCCGCCGAAGCCAGTGCAGCGTCCGTGATGGACACACGGTGGTGCGCCTCGTAGCGGTCCCGCAGGCCCTTGAGGATTTCGATCGCGTGGGCAACAGAAGGCTCGTTGACCTGGATCGGCTGGAAGCGGCGCTCAAGCGCTGCGTCCTTCTCAATGTGCTTGCGGTACTCATCCAGCGTGGTGGCGCCGATGGTCTGCAGTTCGCCGCGGGCCAGCATCGGCTTCAGGATCGAGGCTGCGTCGATGGCGCCTTCGGCGGCACCGGCGCCCACAAGGGTATGGATCTCGTCGATGAAGAGGATGATGTCGCCGCGGGTGCGGATCTCCTTGAGGACCTTCTTGAGGCGTTCCTCAAAGTCACCGCGGTACCGGGAACCGGCAACGAGCGAACCGAGGTCCAGGGTGTAGAGCTGCTTGTCCTTGATGGTCTCAGGGACATCGCCGCGGACAATCGCCTGGGCGAGACCTTCGACGACGGCAGTTTTGCCGACGCCCGGCTCGCCAATCAGGACAGGATTGTTCTTGGTGCGGCGGGACAGCACCTGCATAACCCGTTCCATCTCGTGCTCGCGCCCGATGACCGGATCAAGCTTTCCTTCACGCGCTGCCTGTGTGAGGTTGCGGCCGAACTGGTCCAGCACAACCGAGCCTGCCGGCTGGCCCTCCTGCTGCTGGCCTCCGGCAGAGACGGGCTCCTTGCCCTGGTAGCCGGAAAGCAGCTGGATAACCTGCTGGCGGACGCGGTTCAGGTCCGCTCCGAGCTTGACGAGGACCTGCGCTGCCACGCCTTCACCCTCGCGGATGAGGCCCAGCAGAATGTGCTCGGTCCCGATGTAGTTGTGCCCCAGCTGCAGCGCTTCGCGCAGTGAGAGCTCAAGAACCTTCTTGGCCCGCGGGGTAAAGGGGATGTGTCCGGACGGGGCCTGCTGGCCCTGGCCGATAATCTCCTGAACCTGTTCGCGGACGGCACCCAGAGAAATGCTCAGGGATTCAAGGGCCTTAGCGGCAACGCCTTCGCCCTCATGAATGAGCCCAAGCAGGATGTGCTCGGTGCCGATGTAGTTGTGGTTGAGCATGCGTGCCTCTTCTTGGGCAAGCACGACAACGCGACGGGCACGGTCGGTAAATCTTTCAAACATGAGGCACACTCCTAGCTAACGCGTATTTCGATGCTACGGCGGTTACCCGCACTTAAGGGGCGTGTTCGCCATGGGCGTGACCTCCTGGGGGCTTCTTAGCCCTGGGCTGCCCGGTAAGCCTCGATGATCTCGCTGTTTACGCGGCCGCGTTCGGAAACCGTGTAGCCGTTGCTCCGGGCCCATTCACGGATCTGTGCTGCCTCATTGCTGCGGGCCGCTCCGGTGCCGCGCGGACGGCCGGTGCGGCCGCCGGTCTTGCGGGCTGCGTCAACATACTGCTTAAGTGCCGCGCGGAGGTTCTTCGCATTGTCATTGGAGAGGTCAATCTCGTACTGTGACCCATCCAATCCAAAGCGGACGGTTTCATCGGCGCTTCCGCCGTCGAGGTCGTCTACCAGAATAATTTTTACCTTTTGCGCCATGATCAGGCTCCTATGCACTCAAGCGGCGGAATGTTGTCAATTTCGAGACCACTTCGAGTATGGCGCAATTGGTAATCCCCCGTCAAAGCAGGAGAGGCATTTTCTTTAGTTATTCTTTATCAGCAGAACCGGAGGGGTCCATTTTGACATCCGGGGCCTGCTGACCATTCTGATCGGCCTCGCGTTCAGCCTCGGCAAGGGCTTTACGTTCGGAACGATCAGCGTTCAACACTGCCTTCATCACAAAATAAAAGAGAGCAGCGACACATATTGAGGGGAGGAGAACTTCCACATATTCCATGTTCTAACCCATTTCAGGCTTTAGGAGGGGGAACAGAATTGTTTCCCTGATTCCGGCGTTCGTGAAAAGCATCACCAGTCGGTCGATGCCCAGCCCAATGCCGCCCATGGGCGGAGCCCCGTATTCAAGGGCCCGGAGGAAGTCCTCGTCGAGGGCCATGGCTTCGTCATCGCCGGCTGCAGCCTTGCGGGACTGCTCCGTGAGGCGCTCCCGCTGAATGACCGGGTCGATGAGTTCCGAGAACGCAGTGCCGCGTTCCATTCCGCCGATGATCAGGTCCCAGGCTTCAATCAGGCGGGGATCCTCGCGGTGCGGGCGCGCCAGCGGCTGGGCGGACGGCGGGTAGTCGTAAACAAAGGTGGGCTGCAGCAGCGTCGGTTCGACGATCTCGCCGAACAGCTCAATGACCAGCTTTTCCGCATCCCACTTGGGATCAACCTTCACATTGTGCTTTTCCGCGACGGAGCGCAGCGTTTCTGCGTCGGTGTCCGGAGTGATTTCCTGGCCCACGGCTTCGGAGAGGCCGGGGTATACGGAAAGCCAGCGCCATTCGCCGTCGAGGTCAATGGTTCCTGCCGCGGTTTCGATCTGTCGGCTGCCGGCGGCGTCCGCGGCGTTGAGGATGATTTCCTTGATGCGGTCCGCCATGACGTACTGGTCCGCATACGCCTCGTAGCATTCCAGCGTGGTGAATTCAGGGCTGTGGGTGGAGTCCACACCTTCATTGCGGAAGATCCGCCCCAGTTCGTAAACGCGTTCAATGCCGCCCACGACGGCGCGCTTGAGGTAAAGCTCGGTGGCAATGCGCAGCGTCATTGGCTGATCGAAGGCATTCAGGTGTGTCTCGAACGGGCGCGCTGCGGCACCGCCGTGGATGAGCTGAAGCATGGGCGTTTCAACTTCCACGTAGCCGTGGCTGTGAAGGGTGTCGCGCACGGCGCGGATGATCGCGGCCCGCTTGTAGACCATGTCCCGGGCTTCGTCACGGACCATCAGGTCAACGTAGCGCTGGCGGACACGGGTTTCCTCGTTCAGGTCCGCGTGCAGCACCGGCAGTGGGCGCAGTGCCTTGGAGGCCATGGACCAGGAGTCCGCCATGACGGACAGCTCGCCGCGGCGGGAGGAAATGACTTCGCCGCGGATGAAGACGTGGTCGCCAAGGTCCACCGTGGACTTCCAGTCAGCCAGTGCTTCCTCGCCGATGGAGGCCAGGGAGAGCATTGCCTGGAGGCGGGTGCCGTCACCCTCCTGCAGGGTGGCGAAGCAGAGCTTTCCGGTATTCCGGATAAAGACAACGCGGCCGGTGACCCCTACGGTTTCGCCGCTGGCCTCGTCTGCCTGAAGGTGTCCGAACTTCTCCCGTATCTGCCGCAGGGAGTGCGTGCGCTCAACACCAACGGGGTAGGCTTCCTGGCCCCGCTCGAGCAGCTTGGCACGCTTTTCCGCGCGGATGCGCATCTGCTCGGAGGAATCTGCTGCTTCGGGAACGACGTTAGAGGAGGTCACGATTCTTAAGTCTACCCAGCCGGGTCAAAACGCCTGACCGAATTCGCTGCCGGGCCGGGTTCAGCCGTGCAGTTCCGCGTTGTCGATCAGGCGGATTCCGGCCACGCGGGCGGCAACCAGTGCCAGCGCCGGGCCTGTGAGGACGTCCCTGGCTCCGGATGGAACCGGTTCGAGCGTGAGCGGATCCACAACTTCGAAGTAGTCCAGTTCGACGCCGGGGGTGGCCTCAATCAGCGCAGCTGCGGCAGGTACATCCAGAGGCTGTCCGGCGGCGGCCCGCTCCTGCAGACCGGCGAGCGACCGGGAAAGCACCAGGGCCCGGCTGCGGTCTTCGGGGTTCAGGAACACGTTCCGGCTGGATTCGGCCAGCCCGTCGTCGGCCCGCACGATGGGAACAGGGTAGATCTGGACCGGGAAGTTCAGGTCGGAAACCATTCGCCGGATCAGGGCTACCTGCTGGGCGTCCTTCTGTCCGAAGTAGGCCCGGAATTCTGCTGGAACTGCCGGCTGCACGCAGTGGAAGAGCTTGGCTACAACGGTGAGTACGCCGTCGAAATGCCCGGGCCGGGACGCACCCTCAAAGCGGGTGCCGAGGCGGCCGGAACTCACGCGGACCAGGGGTTCGCCGCCGGGGTACATGGTCTCTTCGCTCGGCGCGAAGACCACGTCCACGCCCGCCCGGCCAAGCAGCTCAAGGTCTGCGTCCAGGGTCCGCGGGTAGCGGGCCAGGTCGCCGGGATCATCGAACTGCAGCGGGTTGACGAAAACGCTGGCCACTACGACGTCGTTGTCAGCCCGGGCGGCCCGGGCCAGGGACTCGTGGCCGGAATGGAGGGCACCCATGGTGGGCACCAGGCCCAAGGCCGGACGGTCCTTGCCGGTGGCTTCGAGGAGTTCGGTTACGGCCTTGCTGAGTTCTGCGGGGGTTGTTGCCAACCGGGGGTGGTTCACCGGGGTCCTTCGGGTTCGGAATTAAGTACTTCCATAATTCTCTCTCCCTGAGCCGGTGTTAGCAGACCACGGGCAACGGCCCGCCTGGCGGTGGCAGCGGAGAGGGCGCGGTAAGCCTCTGCCAGGTCCGGCGCAGCGTCCCTCTCCAGTGCGCGCCCGTGCGCTTCGATGGTGCCCGTGTCCCCGCGGGCCACCGGACCCGTCAGTGCGTGTTCCCCGGACGCCAGGGCGTTTTCCAGTGAAGCCCGCATCAGCGGGCCGAGCAGCCGTGCGGGCTGCTCGACGCCGATTCCCTGCAGCAGTTCTGCCGACTGGGCTGCGATGGTCACCAGATGGTTGGAGGCGTGGGCGAGGGCCGCGTGGTACAGCTCCCGGTCTGCTTCGTCGATGACCACCGGCTCAGCACCCATCTCCACCACAAGGGCCTGCGCGATGGGCAGCACGGCGGTGGGTGCCGTGACACCGAAGGAGCAGTCCGCCAGCCGGGTGAGGTCCAGGCTGAGTCCGGTGAAGGTCATTGCCGGGTGCAGGGCAAGCGGGATTGCTCCTGCCTGCCGGGCAGGTTCCAGCACGGCGGTGCCGAAGCGGCCGGAAGTGTGGGCCACCAGCTGTCCGGCCTGCCAGGCGCCGGTGGCGGCCAGCCCGGACACCAGCGGCGGCAGGGCGTCGTCGGGCACTGCCAGGAGCACCAGTTCAGAGCGTTCAATAATGTCCGGGATTTCCAGTACGGGCACACCCGGCAGGAGGTTCTCGGCCCGTTCACGGCTGGCGTCGGAGACGGCGGAGACGCCCACCACCGCGTGCTCGGCAGCGCGCAGGGCTGCCCCCAGGACGGCGCCAACCTTGCCGGCGCCGATGACTCCGATTCCCAGCCGGCCGCGCCTGCGCTGATCAGCGGTGTTCATTCCAGTTTTCCTCCATTTGCGGGGCGGACGCTGTCTGTTCCGGGGCGGCCTGTTCGGGTGCGGCAGCCGGCGCTCCCGGTACTCCCGCCGCTGCCGGTTCCGGCGCTGGCGGCGGTGCCGTCTGGGGCACCGCGGGTCCGGTGGCGGTTTCGCGGTGCAGCCAGCGTTCGGTGCGGTCGCGGCGGCGGGCGTCGGCGGCACGCACGGATTGTTCATTGAAAAGCTCGAGCAGCACGTCCTGGTCCAGCTGGCGGATGATCGGCGCCACCGGCCCGGGCGTGGAATGCAGGCGCAGGTCGGCAATCCGCAGCTTGCGCGCCAGCGGGCCCTGCTGCAGCGCCATGGACTGGATCCGCTCATGGGGAACCACTGCGAGGGCGCGCCAGAGCCGGCCGCTGCGTGTTAGCAGGGCTGTTCCGGTCAGTGCGTAGCCGCTGCGCCGCCACTGCAGGGGCGCGACCCAGCGCGCCCTCCGCGGCGACGTCGTGAAGCCGTGCTCCTCTCCGCTGCCCTCGAGACCGGCCCGGAAGAGTCCCACCGGGTCATCCGTGCCCGGGTTGGGCAGGACAAGCGCGAGGATCTGGAGGGTTTCGTCCAGTGTGCCGGCGGGAAGGAGTTTGGTGCGTGCGGAGTCGGCACCCGGGGAGGCGCCGTAGCCGGCAACGTTGACGGAGATCCGGTACCAGCCGGCAGGACGCCACAGCAGCGGCTGCGTAACGGACACAGCCTGGATCCGCCCCGGAGGAACAGTCTGCGTCCGGGTGTCCAGCAGTCCGTACCGGATGCGGACACCGTCCCGGGAGACTGCTGCCCGGAAGTTCCAGGCTGTGCTGAGCATTGACCAGTAGCCGCTGACCACTGCCAGTGCCACCGGGATAAAGCCCGCAAGGGAGACCCCCTCACCGGTCACCAGGGTAAGAATGACCACCGCGATGATGCCCAGCACCAGGACCACGGTGTTGCCGGAGAGCGCGGTGGCTCCGATTACCCGGCCGGGCCGGAGGGCCAGGATGGGGTACTCGGGTGCTTCGGCGGGCCGCCGGGCCGCCGGAGCGCCGCCCGGCTCGCCATCGTGTTTCGGGGAATCCTCGATGCCGGCCCCGGTTTGCGCGCCTGAGGCCCGTTCCAGAATCGTGGCGCGCAGCGTGCGCGCGTCGTCAAGGCGCAGGTAGGCCAGCCGCACGGCTGATTCTCCGGCGTCGGCCACTTCGAAGCGCAGTTCACCCAGGCCGAACAGGCGGGCCAGCAGCGGCTGGTTGATGTCGATGGCCTGCACCCGGTCCAGGCGGGCCTGCCGGTGCTGGCGGAACAGGACGCCGGAACGTACCCGCACATGGTTGTCGGTGACCTGGTACCGGGTGAACCACCAGGACAGGAAGAAGACGACGCTGATTGCCAGGACCAGTACCGCCAGGCCAATGATGGCCCAGATCAGCGGCGTGCCGTCGGGCAGGGGGCCGCCGGGCCGCTCGCGGAGGAAGAATGCCTCTGCCGAATCCCGGCCGAGGAAGTAGGCGACGGCGGCCAGCGCGATCCATCCCCGCACCAGCGGGGACACCGGGTGGACCCGCTGCCAGCCGGCTTCCTCTGTGCCGGCTGCGTCGCGGGGGGTGGTGCTCACAGGCCCGCCAGCTGCGCCTCGCCGCGCGCAGACAGGTGTTCACGCAGCCGTGCGCCTTCGGCGGCGGGCAGGCCGGGAATGGTTGCGTTCGTGGTCTGGGACGCGGTGTGCAGCTTGAGTGTGCAGAGTCCGAAGAGCCGCTCGAAGGGGCCCACTGCGACGTCGATGTACTGCATTCTGCCGTAGGGAACCACCAGGGTGCGCTGGAAGAAGATCCCGGAGCGGAGCAGCAGATCCTCATTGCGTTCGGCGTAGCCGATGGCCCGGACCTGCCGGGGAACCAGCACCGCCCGCCAGAGGAAAGCGACCAGGAACACGGCCGGGAGCCCCCAGGCGATCCACGCCGGGAACCGGCTCCAGATGCCCAGCAGGTGCAGCACCAGCGGAACGCTGGCCAGTGCCAGCGTGATCAGGGCTTCAACTGCCAGCGACAGCAGCCGCAGCGTGAGGTAGCGCTCAGAGACCCGCTGCCAGTCCAGGCCCTGCGGATCTATTGCCGAACTACGCATACTCTCCCCCGCCGTTGTTTTCTTCGCCGCCGTTTTGGTCCTCGGGTGGAATCCTGCAGAACCGCTCCACCACCAGTCCGGTGGCTATCATGATCATCCCGCCGACGGACATGGCAAGTGAAGCCCACGTCGGTGCGTGGTTTGGCCGCATCTGCCACAGGCCCAGCTGATCAAGGAAAATCCCGCCGTGCCAGCCCAGCAGCAGCGCCCCGGCGTAGGCGGTGGCCTGCGCCAGCACCAGCGTGCGGGCGGCGGCGATGGGGTCCAGCGGCTTTTCCCGCTCGCCGTTGCGCCAGCGGCGCACGCGCAGGCCAAGGAACAGGGTGAAGCCGACGATAAAAGCGAGGGTGAGCAGGGCAGTGAAGTTCAGGACCGGTGCAGGAAAGCCGTTGCGGGTGGCCCAGGCGTTCACCTGCCAGCCGGCGATGCCAAAAACCACGGTGGTGACGGCAAGCCAGCGGTACCGGATGCTCCTCACGCTGAGCTCACTCCCCCTCGAAGAGTTCGACGCCGGGCAGGTCGGCGGCCCGGGCGGCCAGGTCTGCCACGGGTTTTCCCTCCAGCTTGGCGTCCGGATCCATCCATGCCCAGGGCTGGAGCACAAAAGCGCGCTCTGCTGCCCGCGGATGGGGAACGGTCAGCACCGCGTCGTCGATGTGCTCGGTGCCGTAGGTAATGATGTCCACATCGAGGGTCCGCGGGCCCCAGCGCACTTCACGGGTGCGGTGGTGCCGGTTCTCCACGTCGTGGCAATGATCCAGGAGCGAATGGGCGTCCAGGCTGGTTTCGAACTCGGCCACCAGGTTTAGGTAGCCGGGCTGTCCCTCCGGTCCGCCGACGGGACGGGTGCGCGCCACCGGTGACACGGCGACCAGTTTCATGCCGGGATGGTCTGCCAGGGCGGCGACCGCGTCGGCCAGGGTGCTGCGGGATTCACCGAGGTTGCTGCCGAGGGCCAAGACGGTGCGGACGGCGTTCATGCGCGTTCCCGGTGGATCTGGATTTCGACGTCGCCGAAGGGGACGGTGATGGGAGCGTGCGGCTTGTGCACGGTAACCTCAACGGCGTCCACCACGGCAAAGCCGGACAGCACGTGGGCTGCGATCCGTTCTGCGAGGGTTTCGATCAGGTTCACCGGGTCCCCGGCGATGATGGCGCAGACCTGCTCGGCCAGCTCACCATAGTGGGCAGTCAGGGTCAGGTCGTCGGCGGCAGCGGCAGGCCGCAGGTCCGTGTACAGGACCAGATCAACGGTGAATTCCTGGCCGTCCCGCCGTTCGTGGTCAAAGACCCCGTGGTAGCCGGTGGCGCGGAGTCCGGTGAGCCGGATCCGGTCACGGACGGGCAGGTGCGCTGGGGACTCCACCGCTAGCCCTGCCAGGCAGCTGCGACCTTGACCGCGTCCACGTTCGCAGCGACGTCGTGCACACGGACGGCCCAGACGCCCTGGCTGGCGGCCAGGGCGGTGGTGGCCAGGGTGGCATTGTCACGTTCGGCGGGCGGGGCGGCCTTGCCGGCAGTGGTCAGCAGGGAGCCGAGGAAGCGCTTGCGGGAAGCACCCACCAGCACCTTGTGTCCCAGGACGGTCAGCCGGTCAACGTTGCGCAGCAGCGCCCAGTCGTGTTCAGCGTTCTTGGCAAAACCCAGTCCCGGATCAAGGATGATCTGCTCAGGGGCAACACCTGCTTCGTAGAAGCGGTCCCGCAGGCCGGTGAGTTCGGCAATCACGTCCTCTACGACATCTTCGTAGCTGGCCTTGGGATCCTGGCTGCGGACGCTGCCGCGGCTGTGCATCAGCACGTAAGGAACCTTGGTGCGGGCAATCAGTTCGGGCATCGCCGGGTCCAGCTCAAGTCCGGAGACGTCATTGATCAGGCCTGCACCGGCTTCGATCGCCTTTTCGGCGGTGGAGGCGTTCATGGTGTCCACGCTGATCAGCGCGCCGGCCTTCACGAGGGCTTCGACAACCGGGAGGATCCGGCGCTGTTCCGCTTCAGGGCTGATGCGCTCGGCATCCGGCCGGGTGGACTCCCCGCCGATGTCGATGATGTCAGCGCCGTCATAGTGCATCTTCAGTCCGGCGCGGATGGCTGCGTCGGTGGTGTCATGCTCACCGCCGTCGCTGAAGGAATCCGGGGTGACGTTCAGGATTCCCATCACCAGGGTGCGTCCTTCGGGCAGGTCCTCGAAGCGGCGCTTTTTGGCTCCGGGCCGGATGACCGGCAGCGGGTTGGTGGCGGGCCCGGTTCCGGGAGTGGCAGCTAGCGAATCCATCGAGTCGTCCTATCGTCCGAGTATCAGGCTCATTGCTTCTGCACGCGTGGCGGTCTCACGCAGCTGGCCGCGCACGGCCGAGGTGACCGTCTTGGCACCTGGCTTGCGGACCCCGCGCATGGACATGCAGAGGTGTTCACATTCAATGACGACGATCGCGCCGACGGGCTGCAGGTTGTCCATCAGGGCATCCACGATCTGCGTGGTGAGGCGTTCCTGGACCTGGGGCCGGCGGGCGTAGACATCAACCAGGCGGGCGAGTTTGCTCAGCCCGGTGACCTTGCCGTCGTGGGAGGGGATGTAACCAATGTGCGCCGAGCCGTGGAAGGGAACCAGGTGGTGCTCACAGGTTGAGTAGAACGGGATGTCCTTGACCAGCACCATTTCCTCATGGTCCAGGTCGAAGGTGGTCGCCAGCAGATCCGAGGGGCTCTGGTGCAGTCCGGCAAAGATCTCCGCATAGGACTTGGCCACCCTCGCAGGGGTTTCCTTCAGTCCGTCACGGTCCGGATCCTCCCCGATCGCGAGGAGAATTTCGCGAACCGCCCGCGCAATGCGGGGCTGGTCCACTTCAGAGGCCGTCTCAGTCAGCTCAGCCAGGGTCAGTTCGTCGTCGAAATCCGTCACTGCACGATCCTACCGTGGACGCTGAAGCGGGCCGGACGGTCGGAACATCCAGTTCCGGCCGTCCGGCCTGCGGTTATTCGTGGTTCGAGGAGCCGGTGTGGCTGCCCCGGCCGCTGTTCTCAGGCTCGGGGAGCCCGTTGGCGGAGACGTCGAAGTCCTGCGGGATATCGGCGTCGGCAATCTGGTCCTGCGGTGCGACGGTGGCCGGATCCGGCTCGCCGGCGGCTGCAGCCTCTTCGCGTTCCCGCGGGGAGACCACCGGAGGAATGTCATGCACCGGACGGGTGGGCTTGGAAAGCCAGACCTCCCGGACGTCGCGCATGCGCACGTCGCGGAACACCTCGGCGATTTCGGCCTGGTTCAGCGTCTCGCGCTCAAGCAGCTCCAGTGCCAGACGGTCCAGCACGTCACGGTTCTCCGTGAGGATCTGGTACGCCTCGTCGTGGGCGTTGTCCAGCAGGCGCCGGATTTCCTCGTCCACCACGTAGGCCACCTGATCGGAGTAGTTGCGTTCCTGGCCCATGTCACGGCCCAGGAACGGTTCCCCGCCGCCGGAACCGAGCTTCACGGAGCCGATCCGCTCACTCATGCCGTACTGCGTAACCATCTTCCGGGCCGTGGCAGTGGCCTTCTCGATGTCATTCGAGGCGCCGGTGGAGGGGTCGTGGAACACGATTTCCTCCGCGACGCGGCCGCCCATGGCGTAGGCCAGCTGGTCCAGCAGTTCGTTGCGGGTGACCGAGTACTTGTCATCCTGCGGCAGCACCATGGTGTAACCCAGGGCCCGGCCGCGGGGCAGGATGGTCACCTTGGTGACCGGGTCCGTGTTCCGCAGTGCCGCGGCAACCAGGGCGTGGCCGCCCTCGTGGTAGGCGGTGATCTTGCGCTCAAGTTCCTTCATGACCCGGCTGCGCTTCTGCGGTCCGGCGATCACACGGTCAATTGCCTCATCCAGCGCCCGGTCATCAATCAGCTGCGCGTTGGAGCGTGCGGTGAGCAGGGCAGCCTCGTTGAGCACGTTGGCCAGGTCTGCGCCGGTGAAACCGGGGGTCTTCCGGGCGACGGTCTCAAGGTCGATGCCCGGCGCCATCGGCTTGCCCTTGGCATGGACCTGCAGGATGTGCAGGCGGCCCTGCATGTCCGGGGCCTCCACACCGATCTGGCGGTCGAAGCGGCCCGGACGCAGCAGTGCGGGGTCCAGGACATCCGGACGGTTGGTGGCAGCAATCAGGATGACGTTGGTGTTGCCGTCAAAACCGTCCATTTCGACCAGCAGCTGGTTCAGGGTCTGCTCGCGTTCGTCGTTGCCGCCGCCTACGCCGGCGCCGCGGTGGCGGCCGACGGCGTCGATCTCGTCAACGAAGATGATGGCCGGAGCGTTGTTCTTGGCCTGTTCGAAGAGGTCGCGGACACGGGATGCGCCCACACCAACGAACATTTCAACGAAGTCCGAGCCGGAGATCGAGTAGAACGGCACACCGGCTTCGCCTGCCACCGCGCGGGCCAGCAGGGTCTTGCCGGTTCCGGGCGGGCCGTAGAGCAGCACACCCTTGGGGATCTTGGCGCCCACAGCCTGGAACTTTGCCGGTTCCTTGAGGAACTCCTTGATTTCGTGGAGTTCTTCCACTGCTTCGTCAGCACCGGCAACATCCGCGAAGGTTACCTGGGGCATGTCCTTGTTGGTCAGCTTGGCCTTGGACTTGCCGAACTGCATGACCTTGGATCCGCCGCCCTGCATGCGGGTGAGCAGGAACCAGAAGATGACACCAAGGATGATGATGGGCAGGAAGAGGCCAAGGAAGCTGGTGAACCAGTTCGTCTGGACGGGCTGGTCGGTGAAGCCGTCGACGTCGGAGTTGTTCACGGCCTCGACGATGTCCTCGCCGCGGGCGGATCCGAAGAAGAACTGGATGTTCTCGCCCTTGTCTTCATACGGTTCCCGCAGGGTGAGATCCACCCGCTGGTCGCCGTCGTAGATCTTTGCCTGTTCCACCTTGTTGTCGGCCAGCAGCTTCAGGCCAACATTGGTGTCAACCTGGGAAGCGCCGGAGGGGGCAAGGTTGGGAAGGATGATCAGCAGTGCGGCAAGAGCCAGCACGATCCAAATGATCGGTCCCTTGAAGAAGTTCTTGGATTTCATTCGTCGTCAGGGCAGATGCCCCGTCCCTCCTGATCAACAACGCTGATACTGCGCGAAATTCGCTGGTTAGCAATGTCTAGCTATACACCGTCTCCAAGAAACACACGGTCCAGCGGACCCGATAGTTCCCTCAGGGCGTATCCGCCGGCCGTGATTCCCCTCATGCGGCAGGGTGTAAAAAACCCGCCGTCCCGCCCCGGGCACCGAAAGCCGGTGCGCCGGTTTGGGCCAGCGGGTTCAGCAGGCGGTTGAAAACTGCCTGGAGTGCTTATTCGTAGACGTGCGGCGCCAGGGTGCCGATGAAGTCCAGGTTGCGGTACTTCTCGGCGAAGTCCAGGCCGTAGCCAACAACGAATTCATTGGGGATCTCGTAGCCGACGTACTTCACGTCGATCTCAACCTTGGCGGCGTCGGGCTTGCGCAGCAGCGTGCAGATTTCGACGCTTGCCGGGCCGCGGGACTGCAGGTTGGTGCGCAGCCAGGACAGGGTCAGGCCGGAGTCGATGATGTCTTCGACAATCAGCACGTGCTTGCCCAGCAGGTCGGTCTCCAGGTCCTTGAGGATCCGGACGACGCCGGAGGACTGGGTGCCGGAGCCGTAGGAGGACACTGCCATCCAGTCCATGGAGACGTGGCTGTGCAGGGCACGGGAGAGATCCGCCATGACCATTACGGCACCCTTGAGGACGCCGACAAGCAGGATGTCGCGTCCGGCGTAGTCGCGGTCAATCTCCGCCGCCAGTTCCTTGATCCGCTCGGCAATCTGTTCCCTGGTGTAAAGAACGTGTTTGAGGTCTGACTGGACGTCGTGTGAATCCACGAATGGCTCCCGGGTGCGAGATGTTGCAGCTGGTCTTAGGCGCTGCTCTTTTTCCTAAAAACAAGATTGCCATAGCTTGGGCTGCCTTGGGGAACCGGCTTTGTCCGCACCTGCCGGTACGCAGAGACCTTCCCGGCCAGCTGCACCGGACCGGCAGACCCTTCCCGCTTGAGCAATGCCTCCACGGCACGCACCCTTTCCCAGCTGGGACGGGCCGCCCCGAGCTCCGCGGCAGCCAGGGCCAGCACCCGCTGGCGCAGCGCCGCGGGCATCCCGCGCAGCGCCTGCTCTGAGAGCAGGATCTCTTCCGGGGCGCCCTCGCCGGCAGCGTTTCCGGCTTCCCCGCGCAGCCGTGCGTAGGTTTCGGCAGCCTGGGCATCGAGGTAGTCGGCGTCCTGGGCCAGGATCCGGGAGCTGCGGAAGAGCGCTTCGGCAATGCCGGGGCCCAGTTCGCTTTCAAGGAACGGCAGCACGGAGGTCCGTACCCGTGAGCGGGCAAAGGATGGGTCCGCGTTGGTGGGATCGTGCCAGGGATCAAGGTCCTGTGCGGCGCAGATCTCTTCGATTTCTTCCCGCCGCAGGCCCAGGAACGGACGCAGGTAGAGTCCGCGGCGGGCCGGCATGCCCGCCAGTGACCTGGTCCCCGAGCCCCGGGCAAGTCCGAGCAGCACCTGCTCGGCCTGGTCATCGAGTGTGTGGCCCAGCAGTACGGCGTCTGCGCCGGCCGTGGCGGCAGCGGCGTCGAGCGCTTCATAGCGAACAGTGCGGGCGGCCGCTTCCGGGCCCATCCCGGATTCCGGAACCTCCACCCGGGTGACGGTGACCGGGTCCAGGCCCATGGCGCGCAGTTTGCCTGCAGCGGCCTCGGCGACCTCAGCCGAGCCGGCCTGGAGCCCGTGGTCGACGACGGCGGCACCAACGGCATAGTCACCGCGCCGGTTGAAGAACGACGCCGTTTCCGCCAGTGCCAGCGAATCCGGGCCGCCGCTGCAGGCCACCAGGAGCACCGGGGGGTTGGCCGGGTTGGGCGGGAGGCCTGCTTCGCTCAGGAAGTCCTTGAGCATGGCGCGGGCCTTGCCCAGCGTGGGGTTCAGCCGGCGGCGGGCGCGGGCGGCGGGCACAAGGGGATGCATTGGGGAGTTGTTCACGTGGTGCTTAGAGTCCCATTCGCTTGATCCAGAGGTCCGGGTTGTGGATTTCCGCCTCGGTCGGCAGGTTCTCTGCCTGTTCCCAGACCCGGTTGAAGCCGGCCATGCCAACCTTGTCCACCACGCCGCGGACAAACTTCGAGCCGTCGGCGTACTGCCGCATCTTGGCGTCCAGGCCCATGATCCGGCGGAAGAACTTATCCAGCCAGCCGCGGTTGATGCCGCGGTCGTTGAAGCGCCGGCGGATGGTCTTCACGCTGGGGATGATGCTGGCGTCAACGGCGTCCATGACCACGTTGGCGTGGCCTTCCAGCAGGCTCATAACGGCGGTGATGTGGGACAGGCGCGCCTTGTCCTCCGGGTCCTGCAGCAGGGTGAGGACATCCAGCTGGCGGTCCGGAACGCCGTCGGCCGATTCTTCCTTTCCACTGGCGGCTGCAGAGAGCTGTTTGGCCATCGAGCTGATGCGCTCCGGAAGGCTCTGCGCCTTGTCCATCAGGCCGTTGCTGAGCATCCGGATCTGATCCAGCAGATGGTCCCGCAGCCAGGGGGCGGCGGCGAACTGCACCCGGTGGGTTTGTTCGTGCAGGCACACCCAGAGCCGGAAATCGGCCGGTTCCACGTTCAGCTCCTGCTCGGTGCTGATGATGTTCGGGGCCACGAGCAGCAGCCGTCCGCCCTTCTTGCCGGGGTCATCCGATGCCAGCGCGGCGAAGGGGTCGTACTGGCCCAGGACCTTGCTGGCCAGGAATGCCAGGACGGCACCCAGTTCGGCGCCGGTGATGGTTCCGGCTACGGCGGTGTTGGTGGCGTTGACGGCGTCCGGCCGGGTTTCGGCCAGGTGCTGGAGCATGGGGTTCATCAGGGCGGCGAAACTCTGTGAGTTGGCTTTTGCCCAGGACGCGCGGTCAACAATCAGAACCTGGGAGTCGCGCAGGTTTTCGGCGGCGTCCAGTCCGGTGATGCGGTGGACGTGGGAAACGGACTCGTCAGCGAGCCGGCGCAGGTCTGCGACGGCGGCCTGGATTTCGCGGCGGCTCAGCTTCGGTCCCGGTGCTACCAGGGTGGCAGCGGTCGCAGCGGCGAAGTCCCAGTTCACCAGTCGCGCGGCGGTTGAGGTGCTCAGGTGCTGCTGGTTGCTCTCCATTGCTCCATTCGATCACAGGCGCGCCGCAATGTGCTCCCGCCTCCGCTGCAAGATCCGCCGAGAGGCCACTTACGGCTCTTTTCAGCCCTCAAACGGGCCGTAACTGGCCTCTCGATGGGTTAGGAAGCGTCGATCGGCCAGCCGGGAGATGCTGGGCCAGCCCGGGTCAGCGGCAGCCGCAGCCGGCGAGGACGGCAGCGGCACTGTCGACGGCGGCGCGGGCTTCGGCGGTATTGCCGTCCAGGCCCCGGGCCACCAGCGCGAAGGAGAGCAGCCTCCCGTCGGAATCCGTGACATAACCGCTCAGCGCCGTCACAGCCAGCAGCGTTCCCGTTTTTGCGCGGACCAGGCCGGCGGCGCCGTCGCCGTACCTGCCCTGCAGCGTGCCGGTCAGGCCTGCCACCGGGAATCCGCGGGCAACCGCGCGGAGTCCGTCATCCGTGGAAACCAGGACCGCCTGCACCGTTTCGGTCAGCTGGCGGGCCGTGACGGAGTTCTCCGCGGCCAGGCCGGAGACATCTGCCAGGGACATTCCCGCAGTATCGATTCCCAGCCCGGAGATCTCCGCGGCTACCGTGGCAGTGGCGCCTTCGAAGCTGGCTTCCCGTCCGGCGGCGGCAGCAGCCGACCGGCCGAGGGCTTCAGCCAGATAGTTGTCCGAGACCAGCAGCATCTGCTGGACCTGCTCGGCTGCGGTTGCTGACTCGGCCGATGCCAGTTCCCTGGCGCCGCCGGGTACCGTGCCCCTGCTGACATCGTCCTCGACCGTGATCCCGGAAGTCTCCGCCGCGCCGGCCAGCGCGTCCCTGAAGGCAGCGCCGGCAGCCAGTGCCGCATCCTCTGACCGCTGACCCCCCTGGCGGGACTCGTCTAGCCAGGCGGAGTTCACGGCCAGCGGATAGACGGGCGCTATCTCTCCGGCTTCGACGTCGGCCTGGTTCCAGGCCGGAGACAGCGCCGGGCCGGTGAACAGAGTGTCATCCACCTGCACACGCACCGTCCCGGGGTTCCGGCCCAGCATCTCCAGCGCATCCTCCGCCAGGGTGGCAAGTCCGGCCCTTCCAACAACTGCGTCTGGGTTGGAGCTCCCGCTGCCCAGCAGCACATCCCCGCCCCCACGCAGGGTCAGGACGGTCCCCTCGTTGCTTTGGGCGGCGTAAACAGTGGTTTCAAACCGGGAATCCGGGTCCAGGGTACGGACAGCGGCAGCAGCGGTCAGGATTTTCAGAGTGGAGGCCGGCATGCCGGCGGCTTCGGGACTGCGTTCGTAGAGAACGGTGCCGGTCAGAGGATCAGAAACCACCGCAGAGACGGTTCCGCTGCCCTCGAAGGCAAGTTCGGCGTCGAGCAGTGCGCCCAGCACAGACGGGTCCGGAAGCGGAGCATCAGGATCGGCCGGCTGGACAACCGGGTTCTGGAACACCTCGGCAGGCGGGCGCTGGTAGGACGGGACAGCGGTCTGCCGGTCAGGGGCCGTACCGGAAAGGGCTTTCACCACCGGCGGGCCAGCGTAGACCGCCAGCGGAACCAGCAGCAGGGCGAAGGCCAGCACCAGGGCCATGCCGGAGAACATCCTCGCCAAGGACCACCAATTTCCTTATTTCGTTGCCGTACCTGATCGCTCAGGTTCCGCCTGCAGCGGCGGAGAGTGAGGCTGTTGATAACGCCGGTAAACCCGGCAGTGCCTCAGGACATATATCTTTAACACTAGACCGGCGCAGTGGACCAAACGGACATTCCCAAATGGACGGGGGATTCCGGCTGCGTCCATTCTCGCAAAGTGCATGAGCAATGCATGTTCTTCTCTGTCCGTTTTGACTGGCCCTTTCCCCGGGCCGCATCCAAGGAGCCGTTATGAAACTCGACGTAACGATCGAGATCCCCAAGGGATCCCGCGTCAAGTACGAAATCGACCATGAGACGCACCGCCTGCGCCTGGACCGCGTGCTGTTTACCTCCATGCAGTACCCGACGCACTACGGCTACTTCGAAAACACCCTCGGCGAAGACGGCGATCCGCTGGACGCCATGGTGATGCTCCAGGACTTCGACCTGATCCCGGGTGTGCTGGTTGAATCCCGTCCGATCGGCGTCTTCAACATGGTTGACGACGGCGGCGGAGACGCCAAGGTGCTCTGCGTCCCCACTGACGCGCGCTTTGACCACATCAAGGACATCTCCGACGTTTCGGACTTCCTGCTCGATGAAATCAAGCACTTCTTCACCAAGTACAAGGACCTGGAGCCCGGCAAGTGGGTAGAGGCCGCTGACTGGGAAGGCCGCGAAGCCGCCGAGGCCGAGGTTAAAGCTTCCCTCGCACGCTTCGAAGCCCAGGGCGAGAAGAGCGAAGAGGACGAGCCGCAGGGCCGCGACGTCGACGCCAGCCCCGAGAACAACTAAGGCTCAGCCTCCTCCCCATCGAGATAACAGAAACTGCCCGTACCAGCGCTGGTACGGGCAGTTTCTGTTATCTCGGGGGCGCGGCACGCCCGCCCCAACCGATATCGGTTGTTTGGGGAATTGCTCTGGCATGCTGATGCCATGCATTTTGTGCTGACCATCAACCAGCGGGACACCCGCGAGGTGGGCGACCAGGTTCCGGACTTGGTGCGCTCCCTGCGGCACATCCCTGCCGCGGTGGATTTCCAGCGCTCGGTGGGCGATGAGGCGCAGGGCATCCTCGCTCATCCCTCTGCTGCCGTGGACGCGGCCCTTGTGGCCATCCGGGCCCGCCGCTGGAACGTGGGAATCGGCGTCGGCGAAATCCGGCGCCCGCTGCCCGCCGGCATTCTTGAGGCCGAGGGCTTTGGCCTGGTCTATGCGCGCCGGGCCGTGGAGCGCGCGCAGCGTTCCGGCGACCGCATTCCGCTGGCTGTTGAAGGGCCCGACGCCGAGGTGGCGTCCGAGGCGGAAGCGGTACTGCGCCTGCTGGGCCAGATTGTGGCGAGCCGCACGGCGGCCGAGTGGAAGGTCCTGGACCTGATGACTCCCGGGGCGCGGGGGCAGCAGAAGTTTGTTGCCCAGGAGCTGGGGATTACGGCCCAGGCTGTCAGCAAGGCCGTGGTGCGCTCCCACTGGGTGGAGGAATGGGCCACGAGGCCTGCGGCAGCCCGGCTGCTGGACCTGGTGGCCGGACCGGCTTCCCTGCCGGCCGCTCCCCTGCCCTACGCGGCGCGCTAGGACCTAGCGCGGAGCAAGCAGGCTGCGCAGGACCTTCGCTGCGCCGTCCTCATAGACCGAGCCGGTCACCTCGGAAGCAGCGGAGAGCACTTCGCCCGGGGACTGGCCCATGGCCACACCGCGCGCCGCCCAGGAAAGCATTTCGATGTCATTGCGGCCATCGCCCACGGCAACAGTGTGCATCGGGTCGACGTCGAGCCGGCGGCGGACCTGTTCCAGGGCAGAGGCCTTGGTGACGCCTGCTGCGGCGATATCCAGCCAGGCGGTCCAGCCCACTGAATAGGTCACCCCGTGCAGGCCAATGGCTGCCACCGCGTCGCCGAATTCCTCGGCAGTGGAGTCGGTGCTGAAAACCACCACGCGCACGGCTTTGGACTCGCGCAGGTACTCGAAGTCCACGGCCTGGGCTTCCGCGCCGAAACTGGCGTCCTGGAAGCGTTCAGTGGACAGGAACCTGCCCTCGTGGTCTTCCAGCGCGAACTTGGCGGTGGGCAGTTCCACACGCAGGGCATCCAGGGCCGGGCGGGGGTCGAAAACCACGCGGTCGACGATCTCGTAGCCGTCAGGGAGGGAGGAGTCGATGGAGAGGGTGACGCCGCCGTTGGAGCAGACGGTGAATCCGTCGGTGAGGCCAATGCTTTCCAGGACCGGAAGAGCGGCTCCAAAAGAGCGGCCGGTGGAAATCACCAGGTGATGGCCGGCGTCGATCGCGTCCCTGGCCGCGGACCGGACGTTGGGGGACATGTGTCCGTCGTGGTCCACCAGGGTTCCGTCGACGTCCAGGGCGATGAGGTGTTTGCTGTCTGTGTTGAACCGGTCTTCGGTGCCGGCTGAAGTGAGAGTTGTCATCGACTCATATAAACAGAAGCGGGTAAATACCGGTAGGACGCGGTTCACACTCGGCGCAAACAGCCGGTGAACTCTTAGTGGCGCAGCGCTGCCCCTGCCTTTTCGGCGGGGGCAGCGCGGTGCCGGCTACAGGACGGGCAGTACTTCCAGGCCGCCCATGTAGGGCTGCAGTGCCTTGGGAACGTTGACCGAGCCGTCCGGGTTCTGGTGGTGCTCCAGGATGGCGACGATCCAGCGGGTGGTGGCCAGGGTGCCGTTGAGCGTGGCGACGGCGCGGGTCTTGCCGTCCTGGCGTTCGCGGATGTTCAGGCGGCGGGCCTGGAACGTGGTGCAGTTCGACGTAGACGTCAGCTCACGGTAGGCACCCTGGGTGGGAACCCAGGCTTCGCAGTCGTACTTGCGGGCTGCGGACATACCCAGGTCTCCGGCGGCCGTTTCGATGACGCGGTAGGGCAGCTCCACCTTGGCAAGCATTTCCTCTTCCCAGGCCAGCAGCCGCTGGTGCTCGGCCGCGGCTTCCTCGACGGAGGTGTAGGTGAACATTTCCACCTTGTTGAACTGGTGCACGCGGATGATGCCGCGGGTGTCCTTGCCGTGGGACCCGGCTTCGCGGCGGTAGCAGGAAGACCAGCCGGCGTAGCGGACCGGGCCCTGGCTGAGGTCCATGATCTCGTCCGCGTGGTAGCCGGCCAGGGGCACCTCGGAGGTGCCCACCAGGTACAGGTCGTCTTCGGCCAGACGGTAGATCTCGGCGTCGTGCGCAACGTCAAAGCCGGTGCCCTGCATGGTCTCGGGACGGACCAGGGTGGGGGTAATCATCGGAACGAAGCCGGCCTTCACGGCCTGGTCCATGGCCATCTGCAGCAGGCCCAGCTCCAGGCGCGCGCCAACACCGCGCAGGAAGTAGAACCGGGATCCGGATACCTTGGCCCCGCGTTCCATGTCGATCGCGCCGAGCAGCTCACCCAGTTCCAGGTGGTCACGCGGGGTGAAACCTTCGGCCTCGAAGTCCCGCGGCGTGCCAACGGTCTTCAGGACCGTGAAGTCGTCTTCGCCGCCGGCCGGAACCCCGTCTTCGACGACGTTGGCGACCCGGCGGACCAGTGCCTCCTGCTCGGCCTGCACGGCGTCGGCTTCGCTCCCGGCGGCCTTGACCGCGGCAGCCAGTTCCTTCACCTCTGCCAGCAGCGCCTGCTTCTCTTCGCCCTTGGCCTGGGCGACGCGCTTGCCGAAGGCATTCTGCTCGGCGCGCAAGGTCTCATAGCGGGTACGGGCGTCGCGCCGGCGGGCATCCGCGGAAATGATCGCGTCCACCAGCTCCGGCTCGGCCAGCCGTGCGCGCTGGGATGCTCGGAACTTCTCAGGGTTTTCTCGCAGCTCATTTACATCGATCACGTCTCAAGAGTACCGAAAACCCCCTGTCCGGCCCGCACCCTGCGCGGCGGCTATCCTGAAACCACCATGCCCGCCGAAATCGCCGTAATCCTGCTCCTTGTGGCCACTGCCGTCATCGCATCAATCGCCACCTGGCAGGTTACGTCCCGCCGGCACCGCCGGCAGGTGGCCGCCGGGCGGATCACCCGCCCCGTTGCGTCCGCGAGCCAGCGCGTGGCCCTGGTGGTCAACCCCATCAAGGCGCAGGCTGCCGAGGCCAAAGCCGCTGTGGCAGCTGCCTGCGAAATGGCCGGCTGGGAACCTCCCCTGATCCTCGAGACGACCGTGGATTCTCCCGGTTACCGGCAGGCACAGGACGCACTGGCAGCAGGCGCCGACGTCGTACTGGCCGCAGGCGGGGACGGCACCGTCCGTGAGGTGGCCCGCGCCCTGGCCCATGAGCGTGCCGCGATGGGCCTGCTGCCCCTGGGGACCGGGAACCTGCTGGCCCGGAACCTCGGTGTGGCAGTCAATGATCTTGCCGGCAGCATCCAGGCGGCACTGCACGGTACCCAGCGCCGGATCGACATGGGCCGGCTGGAACTCGAAAATGCCCGCACGGGCGTCCGCTCAGCCAGCAACTTCCTTGTCATGGGCGGAATCGGCCTGGATGCGGAAGTCATTGCGGCCACCCGTGATGACCTGAAGCGCCGTGTGGGCTGGCTGGCCTACAGCGAGGCCGGGATCCGGCTGCTGCCCGGTCCGCGCCGGAAGATGCGCATCCAGCTCGACGACGGGCCCTCCCAGCTGCGCAAGGTCCGCAGTGTGGTGTTTGCCAACACCGGCAAGCTTCCTGCCGGGATCGACTTCATTCCTGCGGCCGCTGTTGACGACGGCATGCTGGACATTGTGGTGCTCACCCCGCGCACGGTTTTGGGCTGGATGGCAGTTGCAGGGAAGGTGGTCACCCGCAACCGGAGGGAGCTGTCCCTGATCGAGTACACCCGTGCCCGCAAAGTCACGGTCAGCACGGAAGAGCCGATCATTACCCAGCTCGACGGCGATCTGACCGGTGCAGCGACGCGGGTGAGGGTCAGCGTGGACCCGCAGTCGCTGCTGGTGCGCGCGCCTGACGCCGAAACCGGTTCCGCCGCCGCGGCGGGCGGCAGAACCGGCGGATTCCGGCGTCAGGGCGCCTAGGCGCTTAGTCCTGCGTGCCTTCTGAGTCCGTGTAGCTTCCTTCGGTTTCCGCGGCGGAATGTGAGGACGACGGCGGCTGCTTGCGTCCGTCGGCGTCGGTGTACTCGCCTTCCTCATGCTTTACGGACGCCGGCGAGGACTGCTCACGGATGAGCTCCTGCTCTTCGGCGAAGCGGAGGTCATTGCCCTGGTCGCCAATGTCGCCGCGGTAGTTGTCATCACCGCTGGCCTGGCCGCTCGGCTTCGGGTTGGTGAGCTGCTCGTCTTCGTTCGGGTACTCGCTCATGGTCCGCCTTTCGCATTGATGGCTTCTCCCGCCGGCTGCCTGGCCGGCGGTCTATAAGCATACTTACCATAAACCCGACCCCTTTTTCGCGGGTTATTCGCTCAGCAGTTCCCGCACAGCTGTCTCGGAGGCCGAATATCCGGCCACCGGAATAACCTCGCCGTGCAGGAAACGGTCCACAAGGCGGGGGTCAACGTAGGACTTCCGTGCCACGGCCGGGGTGTTGCCGAGCCGCTCCGCCACTTCCCGGATGGTCTGCGCCACCGCCTGCTGCTGCGCCTTCCGGGTGGCAGCCGTCCGCGCTGCGCGTGCAAAGCCCATCGCGGCCGAGACGGTGGCCTGCCAGGTCCGGAAGTCCTTGGCCGTAAAGTCGCCGGCCGTCACCTCGCGGAGGAAGCCGTTCAGCTGCGAGGCATCAATACTGTGCCACTGCCCGTCGACGCCGATGTACGCCAGTGCGGTGTCCGGATCAGGACGCTCGAGCATGGGACGGAGGGCAGCCACCAGATCCTCGTCATCGAGTTCCACATGCCACTCCTGGCCGCTTTTGCCCGGGAAGTCCAGCAGCAGCCGGGTGTCCTGAAGCTGGACGTGCTCCACCCGCAGGGTGGTGGTGCCGTAGGAGCCGTTCATCTCCGCGTACCGGGAGCCGCCCACGCGCAGGGCGCCGGAATCGACGATCCGCAGGGCTGCAGCCAGCGCCCGTTCCGGACCACTGCCGTCCGAACGAAGGTATTTGGTGATGATCCGGCGGGCAGGGGGAAGTGCCTGGGCGAACTCGAGGGCCCGGTCGAACTTCTCCCGGTCCTTCATCTCACGCCAGTACGGGTGGTAGATGTACTGGCGGCGTCCGGCGCCGTCCTGGCCCGTGGCCTGGATGTGGCCGTTGGGGTACGGGCTGATCCAGACATCCTGCCAGGCCGGTGGGATGGCGAGTGCGCGGATCCGGCGCAGTTCCGCCGGATCCCGCAGCACCTCCCCCTTCAGGCCGCGGTAACTGAACCCCTTGCCCCACCTCAGGCGGGTGTAACCGGGGTGTTCGCAGTTACTGCGGCGCAGGCGGGGCATCTCAGCCGTTAATCAGGGATTCGAGCCACTGGTCCGCTGCCTCGAAGGCGGAGTCGGAGGTGTGCGGCAGAACTTGGGCTCGCCGGTGGTCCGCCCGCGGATAGGAGCCCAGGAACCTGAGTTCCGGAGACACCCGGTGCAGCCCCTTGAGCGCATCGGCCACCCGGGCATCAAACACGTGCCCGTCGGCGTCGATGCTGAAGAAGTAGTCTCCCAGGAATGCGCCTGTGGGCCGGGATTCAATCCGGCTGAGGTTCACGCCTCGGGTGGAGAACTGGTCCAGGATTTCCATCAGGGCACCCGGCCGGTCTTCGGGCAGCGGGATCACCACGGTGGTCTTGTCCGCGCCGGTGGGTTCCGGCAGCAGCCCGGGGAGGCTGATGAGGATGAACCGGGTGACGGCGTCGGAAATGTCCCCGATGTCCCGGGCAATGACGTTCAGGCCCAGCCGGGAGGCAACCAGCGGTGCGCAGATGGCTGCGTCGAATCCCGGAGCCTCATCCTGGAGCCCCACCGCGGCGGCCGCAGTGGAGGACGCAGGGAGATATTCCGCCTTCGGAATATTCACTTCGGCCCAGTTACGGCACTGCGCCCAGGCATGGCTGTGCGTAGAAACCTTCCGGATGTCCTCCAGCTCGACACCCGGACGCACTGCCAGCACAAAGGTGATGGGCACCAGGATTTCGCGCAGGATACGCAGTGGCTGGCCAACGGAGATCGCATCGAGAGTGGCGCTGACGCCGCCTTCCACCGAGTTCTCGATCGGTACGACGGCGGCATTCGCGTGCCCGGACCGGACCATCTCCAGCGCGGAGGTGACGCTCGTGGAGGGAATCCGTACTGCCTCGGCGGCGCCGGGCACCTGAAGCAGCGCTGCTTCGGTGAACGTACCCTCGGGTCCCAGATATGTATAAACCATGGTTCCCGGAAGCTTAGGCTGCCCGGGGGTGCCCTCAGGACTCATACGACGGTCGGTTCTTTTCCGTTTTCGGAGACCATTTCCCTGCCCGCTTCCAGCCAGGCACCCATGCCTCCGGTCACGTTGACTGCGGAGTAGCCGTGGGATTCAAGCCACTGGGTTGCCCGCGCACTCCGGCCGCCGGAACGGCAGATCACGGCAAGGTCCTGGTCCGGGTCCAGGTCATCGAGACGGTCGGGGAGCTGGTCCAGGGGAATGTGGACGGCGTTCGGAATGTGCCCGGCTTCCCACTCATAGTCTTCCCGGACATCCAGGATCCGCACACCTTCACCGATAGCGTCCACAGATACGTTTTCCATCTCGCTCACACTTCCTTGCAGTCTCTGTTGCCGGGTCTGACAAGGCACGGAACCAGCCCGCTGCTGAGGCGTCCGCGCCGTTTATCCCAGCCTATAGTGGGATGCACCGCCAGAGAACAAAGCCCCCCGCGCACCGGAGGTAACAATGCCCAAAGGTCCAGCCGTCCCGCCTCGGGCAGGGATGCCCACCGAAGAGGGGATTGGGTCACTCAGCGCTCTTGCGCTGCGCGACGCCCTGGCCGGCGGGGAAGTTTCCGCTCGGGAGGCCACGGAGTACTTCCTGGGGCGCATCGAAGCCCTGAACCCGGAACTCGGCTCCTTCATCACCGTCACTGCAGACACAGCAATGGCCGAGGCACAGCGGGCCGACGAGGCACTCGCCGCCGGGCGTCCGCTGGGAATCCTGCACGGCATGCCGCTGGCACACAAGGACCTCACCGACGTCGCCGGCGTTCCCACCACCATGGGCAGCGCAGCCGTTCCGCTGGCTCCGGCTGCGGCAGACGGCCCGCTGCCGGCGGTGCTGCGGGCGGCGGGCGCGATCAGCCTGGGCAAAACCCAGGTACCGGAGTTCGGCCTCAGCAGCTACAGCGAGAACCTCGTGGCGCCGCCGGCCCGGAATCCGCTCGACCCCGCACTGAGCCCGGGCGGATCCTCCGGGGGCAGTGCCGCTGCGGTTGCGGCGGGCATGCTGCCGTTCGCCCCGGGGACCGACGGCGGCGGTTCGGTGCGCATTCCTGCTGCGGCCACCGGGCTGGTGGGACTGAAACCCAACCGCGGCAGGATTCCTTCCGGCGGTGCCCAGCGGGATCTTGGCCAGTTCGTCGTCGCCGGACCGCTGGCACGAACTGCTGCAGATGCGGCACTTCTGCTCGATGCCATGGCAGATGAACCGAACTACCACGCCACCAGCGCGGCCGGCGTGCACGGGTCATTCCTGGCGGCGGCACTCCGGGCTGAAGGCAGGTTCCGGATCGGCGTCAGCACACGGTCCCCCTTCGAATCCCGGCTGGACATTTCACTGGATCCGGAAGCTCTGCTGGCACTGGAAGCCGGGGTCGTGGCGCTTACCGGGGCGGGCCATGAGGTTGCCGAGGCCGGCGTGCGTTATGACGAGCGCTACCCCGACGCGTTCGAGCTGGTGTGGACTGCCCCGCTGGCGAACATGCCGCTGCCGCCGGAAGGGGAGGACAAGCTGACGGAGCTGACCGCTGCCATGCGGCGTCGTGCACTGCAGCGCTCCGCGGCAGACCTGGCCGGCGCCATCGAGGTTCTGCGTGGGTTCGAAGAAGAGACCATTACGCAGTTTGCCGAGTGGGACATGATCCTGACCCCCACCGTAGCCATGACCCCGCGGCCCATCGGCTGGTACTGGACCGGCGACGCTGCCGAAGACTATGCCCTGCAGTGCCAATACTCGCCGTTCACCTCCATGGTCAACGTGTGCGGTTTGCCGGCGGTGACCATCCCCACTTACGTCACCGGCAGCGGACTGTCCATGGGCGTGCAGCTGATCGGCCGTCCCGGGGCGGAGGCGGACCTGCTTTCAGTGGCCGCCCAGCTGGAACTCCAATAACAGGAATAGCCTTAATCCGGAGCCTTTTTGTCCAGCATGTGGACAAAAAGGCGATTTTGACCGTGACGATGAGCACATACTCTTGCATGGATGCCGGTAAAACACCCTGCTTTCGGCGTTCCGTGCCGAATGCGTCACATCCGCTTTTTGGGACAATTGGACGATGAGTCCAAGCCCCACCACTACCAGCCCCGCGCCCACTGCGCGGAAGGCATTTTTCGGCCATCCCCGGATGCTCGCGAATCTCTTCAGCGTTGAGCTCTGGGAACGCTTCTCCTTCTACGGCATGCAGGGCATCCTGCTCTACTACATGTACTACTCCGTCACCGACGGCGGACTGGGCATGGCCGAGGGAGTGGCTGCAGGCCTCGTTGGCGCCTACGGCGGCGGCGTTTACCTCTCATCGATCGTCGGCGCCTGGGTAGCGGACCGCATCCTCGGTTCCGAACGGACCCTCTTCTACTCGGCCATCCTCGTGATGGTCGGCCACATTTCCCTCTCCCTGGTTCCGGGATACGCCGGCCTCGCAATCGGCCTGGTGCTCATCGCCATTGGTTCCGGCGGCCTGAAGGCCAATGCCACCGCCCTGGTGGGAAGCCTGTATGACGAGAAGGACGAGCGCCGCGACGCCGGGTTCTCCATCTTCTACATGGGCATCAACATCGGCGGCCTGATGGGCCCGATCCTCACCGGCCTGCTCTGGGATTCCTTCGGCTTCCACGTTGGCTTCGGCCTCGCAGCTGCCGGCATGGCCATCGGTCTTGCCCAGTACGCCGCAACCCGCAAGTACCTGCCGGAGTCCGCACACCTGGTGGCCAACCCGCTCCCCAAGAGCCAGTATGTCCGCGTGGGAGCAATCGCCGCGGCCGCGATCGTCGTCGTGCTTGCCGCTATTGCCTTCGGCCTGATCAACAGCGAAAACCTGGTTGGCCTGATGGCCATCCTGGCGCTGGTTGCAGCTGTCGCCTACTTTGTGGTCATCCTCTCCAGCAAGCGCGTAACCCGCACCGAGCGCCACCGGGTGTTCTCCTTTATGCCCCTGTTCGTGGCAAGCACCGTCTTCTGGGCTTTGTTCCAGCAGCAGTTCACCGTTGTGGCGCTCTACGCGGACACCTCGCTGAACCGGGAGATCTTCGGCTGGGAAATGCCGCCGAGCTTCGTCCAGTCCATCAACCCGATCTTCATCATCATCTTCGCTGCAGTCTTCGCAAGCATGTGGACCAAGCTGGGCACCCGCCAGCCGGGCACTCCGCTGAAGTTCGGAATCGGCCTGGCCGTCATGGGACTGGCGTTCCTGGCCTTCATCCCGTTCTCCGGCGGCGGCCCCGCCAGCACGCCGCTGCTGGCACTGGCAGGAATCCTGCTGCTGTTCACCTTTGCTGAACTCTCGCTCTCCCCCACCGGCCTGTCCGCTGCCACGAAACTGGCTCCGGCAGCGTTCCCCACCCAGATGGTTGCACTGTTCTACCTGTCGGTCTCCCTGGGCAGCACGCTCTCCGGCTGGCTGGCGCAGTTCTACAGCCAGGACACCGAAGTAAGCTACTTCTCCTTCCTGGGCATCACCGCAATCGCACTGGGCATCGTCCTGGCCCTGTGCGCACCGGCCATCAAGAAGCTCATGGGCGGAGTGCGGTAACCCGTTCTTCCGATTCGCCTAGCAAAAAGTGCCCGTTTGGTTTCCAAACGGGCACTTTTTGCGTATCCGGTTTGTGCTCCATAAGGCCCGGCCGCGTAGACACTTTGAATCTTTACTCTGCATTGTGACGATCAAACGTGCTGTCTTGGCACCCATCGACAGGCATCTGTCTTTACGTACCGCCGCAGATTAGACAATGTGAGCGCCCTCACAGTTAGTATCGTTCAATCAGCCGGTGCTGAACTGCACCCGTTTACCGGGCTCCGATCAACGACGTCGGGCCAGGAACCGGATGCCAGCGTCCGGCACAACGACACCCTGCCCGGCCGGCGCCGTCCGCCTCCGGGCAGCGCATTGAAAGGGCAACGATGAAGCGTTCGAAGACTGGGGCACTGGGGGCCCTGCTGCTGGGTGCGTCCCTCGCCGTCACCGCTTGCGGCGGCGATTCCGCTGCCGGCAACGGCGACACGGACATGGTGAAAATCGGCATCACCCAGATCGTGGAGCATGACGCACTGACCTCCGCCAAGGAAGGTTTCAAGCGCGCACTGACAGAAAACGGCTACACCGAGGGCGAGAACATCACCTTCGACGAGCAGAACGCCGCCGGTGAGCAGGCCACCGCAACCTCCATCGCCTCGAAGTTCGCCTCCGATGACCTGGACCTGGTCCTGGCGATCGCCACGCCGACCGCTCAGGCGGCAGCACAGGCCATCACCGACACCCCGATCCTCATCACCGCGGTCACCGAGCCGGAAGAGGCCGGCCTGGTCGACTCATGGGAGGCTCCCGGCGCCAACCTGACCGGGACCAGCGACCTGAACCCGGTCGAGGACCAGCTGGCCCTGATCAAGGAACTGGCTCCCGACGCAAAGACCGTCGGCATTGTCTACAGCTCCGGCGAAGTCAACTCCGAGGTCCAGATCGAGCTGGCCCAGGAAGCCGCCAAGGACCTTGGCCTGGAACTGAAGCTCGCCGCCGTCTCCAACACCGCAGAGGTGCAGCAGGCCGCCGAGTCCCTGGACGTGGACGCCTTCTACATCCCGACCGACAACAACGTGGTTGCGGCCCTGGACTCCGTGGTGCAGATCGCCGAAACCAAGAAGCTCCCGCTGGTTACCGGAGACGCCGGTGCTGTCGAAGCCGGCGGCATCGCCACCTGGGGTATCGACTACGAAGCCCTCGGCTACCAGACCGGCCTGATGGCCATCAAGATCCTCGAAGAGGATGCAGATCCGGCCACCATGCCCATCGAAACCCTGGATGAAGTGCAGCTCGTGGTCAACAAGACCGCAGCAGCCAATATGGGCGTCGAGATCCCCGAAGCCCTGCTCGAAAAGGCCGACAAGGTCATCGAATAGCACCTGATGCTGCCCGTCCCACCCTGCTGTAAGGAACAGAACTTCCATGATCACTGCTGTTGAACTGGGGCTTATCTACGCCGTCATGGCCCTGGGCGTTTACCTCACCTTCCGGATCCTGGATTTTCCGGACCTTACCGTGGACGGCAGCTTCACCACGGGCGCTGCCGTGGCTGCCATATCCATCATCAACGGGGTCCCACCCCTGGCCGCCACGGCAGCCGCGTTCGGAGCCGGGCTCATTGCCGGCTGCGTTACCGGCCTGCTGCACACCAAGGGCAAGATCAACGGGCTGCTCGCAGGCATCCTGACCATGATCGCGCTCTACTCCATCAACCTGCGGATCATGGGCACATCCAACCTGTCCCTGCTCCGCGAAGACACCCTCATCACCCCGCTTCGTGAGAACGGACTTCTGGGCGGCGCCGTCGCCATCGCGCTGTTCGCACTCCTCGCGCTGGGCGTGAAGCTCTTCCTCGACTGGTTCCTGCACACCGATCTGGGCCTGGCCATGCAGGCCACCGGCGACAACCAGGAAATGGTCTCCAGCTTCGGCGTCAGCACCGACCGGATGAAGATCCTGGGCCTGTCCCTGTCCAACGGCTTCGTAGCCCTTTGCGGCGCTGTTGTGGCCCAGTACCAGGGCTTCGCAGACATCGGCATGGGCATCGGCCTGATCCTGGTGGGCCTCGCATCCGTGATTATTGGCCAGGCCATCTTCGGTTCCCGCCTGATCATCGTCTCCACCCTGGCCGTTATCCTGGGCGCCGTCGTCTACCGCATCGTGATCGCCCTGGCGCTGGACCTTGGCTTCGAGCCGAATGACATGAAGCTGATCTCCGCGGTGCTCGTGGTGCTGGCCCTGATCCTTCCGCAGTGGAAGCTCTTCCGCCGGCTGCCCACCTTCAGCAGCCTGCGCAAGTCCAACGTCACCACAGCCAGCTAGCTACGAAAGCAAAACGATGCTGAAAATCGACAACGTACAGAAGACCTTCTTCGCCGGCACCGTCAACGAGCGCGTGGCCCTGGCGAAAATCGACCTCGAGCTGGCTGCCGGGGAGTTCATCACCGTCATCGGTTCCAACGGTGCCGGCAAGTCCACCCTGCTGAACATGGTCTCCGGCAAGCTGCGCCCCGACGTCGGCTCCGTGACGATCGACGGCAAGGACGTCACAAAGCTGGCCGATTACCAGCGCGCCCGGTTCATCGGCCGGGTGTTCCAGGACCCGATGGCCGGATCCGCCCCGCAGCTGAGCATTGAGCAGAACATGTCCATTGCCTACGAGCGCGGCAAGCGCCGCGGCCTGGGCTGGGGCGTCTCGGCGAAAAAGCGCGAACTGTTCCGCGAGGAGCTCAAGTCCCTGGAACTGGGTCTGGAGAACCGGCTCAAGGCCAAGGTGGGCCTGCTCTCCGGCGGCCAGCGCCAGGCACTGTCCCTGCTGATGGCAACGTTCAGCGAGCCGAAGATCCTGCTGCTGGATGAGCATACGGCGGCCCTGGACCCGCAGCGCGCGGCCCTGGTTTCCCGCCTCACCGGTGAAATCGTGGCCCGCCACAACCTGACCACCCTGATGGTCACGCACAACATGCAGCAGGCCCTGGACCTGGGCACCCGGCTGATCATGATGCATGAGGGCCGGATCATCCTGGACCTGGACAGCACGCAGAAGGCATCCATGACGGTGCCGGACTTGCTGCACGAGTTCGAGAAGATCAAGGGCGGACTGGACGACCGGACCCTGCTCCAGTAGTCCCCCCTCCCTTCCCGCCGAGAGGCCAGTTACGGCTGTTTTGGACCCCCAAAGCAGCCGTAACTGGCCTTTCGCGGAGGTGGGGCAGATGTGGTTACGGGGGCACAAAAAGACAGCCGTCTGCCGGATCATCCGAATTTTTGGCATGCTTGGGTCTATGTCTAACCGAGCCGGCACTCCTGCCCAACCATCCGACCTCGTCGACCTGACGGCCCTGCTTGACGCGTATTACGACGTCGCACCGGACCTCGCTGATCCCAGCCAGCGCGTGGCCTTCGGCACCTCGGGACACCGCGGCAGCTCCCTGAAGGGGTCCTTCAACGAACCCCATATCGCCGCCATCACGCAGGCGATCGTGGAATACCGCACCGGGGCAGGCATCACCGGACCGCTGTTCATGGGCAAGGACACGCACGCCCTCTCCGAGCCGGCGCAGAACACGGCCCTGGAGGTCCTCGCCGGCAACGGCGTCAACGTCCTGATCGACGCGCGAACCGGCTTCACGCCCACCCCGGCCCTGAGCCACGCGATCCTGACGCACAATGCCACCCGCACCGACCAGGCCGACGGAATCGTCATCACCCCGTCCCACAACCCCCCGGCAGACGGCGGCTTCAAGTACAACCCGCCCTCCGGCGGACCTGCGGACTCCGAGACAACGTCCTGGATCGCCAACCGGGCCAACGAACTGCTGGAGAACGGACTCCGCGGCGTCCAGCGCGTACCGCTGGGCGAAGCACGGCTGGCCGAATCAGTCGGCGCCTACGACTTCCTGCAGCACTACGTGGGAGACCTCGGCTCAGTTCTGAACATGGACGCCATCAAGGGTTCCGGGCTGCACATCGGCGCCGATCCCATGGGCGGCGCGTCCGTTGACTACTGGGGAGCCATCGGCGAGCAGTACGGGCTGAACCTGACCGTGGTGAACCCCAGCGTGGACCCGCAGTTCGGCTTTATGACTCTGGACTGGGACGAGAAGATCCGCATGGACTGCTCCTCCCCTGACGCCATGGCATCGCTGATCGCCCAGGCCGGCCGGTATGACATCGCCACGGGCAACGACGCCGACGCCGACCGCCACGGCATCATCACCCCCGACGCCGGGCTGATGAACCCCAACCACTACCTTGCCGCCGCTGTCGAGTACCTCTACGCCAACCGCTCCGGCTGGCGCAGCGACGCCATGGTGGGCAAGACTCTGGTCTCTTCCTCCATGATCGACCGGGTTACGGAAAGCCTGAACCGCCGCCTGATGGAAGTTCCCGTGGGCTTCAAATGGTTCGTTCCCGGCCTGCTCTCCGGTGAGGTGGCATTCGGCGGCGAAGAATCCGCAGGCGCCTCATTCCTGCGGCTGGACGGCACGGTCTGGACCACGGACAAGGACGGAATCCTGCTGGCGCTGCTGGCCTCGGAAATCACCGCCACCACGTCCAAGACACCCTCCCAGCACTACCGGGAACTGACCAACCGCTTCGGGGATCCTGTCTACGCCCGGGTTGATGCCCCGGCCACCCGCGAACAGAAGGCAGCGCTGTCCAAGCTCTCGCCGTCGGACGTCACCGCCACCACGCTGGCCGGCGAGGAGATCACCGCGCGCCTCACTGAAGCGCCGGGCAACGGGGCACCGGTTGGCGGGCTGAAGGTCACCACCGAGAACGCCTGGTTTGCGGCCCGGCCGTCCGGCACCGAGGACGTGTACAAGATCTACGCCGAGTCCTTCAAGGGCGCCGAGCACCTCAGCGAGGTCCAGGCCGAGGCGAAGGCAATTGTGGACTCCGTGATCTCCTAGTCCGTTCTTCCACAACAAAAACGAGATAACAGAAACTGCCCGTATGAGCGCTCATAGGGGCAGTTTCTGTTATCTCGATGGTCAGAGCAGTCGGCGCAGGATCCGCGTCTTGAACCCGTTGTACGGCGGGTACGCCACGCGCAGGGTATCCAGCAGCGTGCCCTTCGAAAAGACCGGGCGTGCCTGGCTGAACGTGTCGAAGGAGTGCTTGCCGTGGTAGGCGCCCATGCCGCTGGCGCCGGCTCCGCCGAAGGGCAGCTCCGGCACGGCCAGCTGCACAATCGCGGCGTTGTGGTTCACGCTGCCGGCCCGCACCCCCTGCTCGAACTGCCTCTGCTGAGCTGCTGAGGAGGTAAACAGGTAGGACGCCAGCGGCGAAGGCCGGGCGTTGATAATCTCCATCGCCTGCTCCAGGTCCCGGACCGGAACCACCGGCAGGATCGGCCCGAAGATCTCCTCCTGCATCACCGGAGCGTCCAGGGCCACGTCCGTCAGCACGGTGGGCTCGATGTAGAGGTTTTCCCGGCTGGTCCGGCCGCCGGAGACCACGGTTCCGTCGCCCAGGTAGCCGGTGAGCCTGTCGAAGTGCCCCTCGTTGACGATCCGCCCGAAGTTGGCGCTGCGGGCCGGATCCTTGCCCACAAACTCGCGGACCACCTTGCCCAGCGCCTTGAGCAGCTTGGGCGCCGCTTCCTCAGTGACCAGGACGTAGTCCGGTGCCACGCACGTCTGGCCGGCGTTGATCAGCTTGCCGTAGGCCAGCCGCCGGGCAATGGCGGTCAGGTTCCCGTCCAGTACGACGGCGGGAGACTTGCCTCCCAGCTCGAGCGTCACCGGGGTCAGGTGCTCGGCGGCAGCGCGCATCACGATCTTGCCGATCCGCTCACCGCCAGTGAAGAAAATGTGGTCGAAGCGTTCGGCCAGCAGCGCCTGGGACGCTTCCTGCGCGCCCTCGATCACAACCACGGCTTCCGGGTCCAGGTACTCGGGCAGGATCCGGGCGACCGCAGCGGAGGTGTTCGGCGCCAGCTCGCTGGGCTTCAGCACGGCGGCGTTGCCGGCGGCCAGCGCACCAATCAGCGGAGCAAGGAGCAGCTGCACGGGATAGTTCCACGGCGCGATGATCAGCACCATGCCCAGCGGCTGCGGTTCAACCCGGGCCGACGCCGGCTGCAGGCCCAGCGGCACGGGCACCTTGGTACTCCGGGTCCAGCCAGTGAGGTTCTTCAACGCATGGGCTGCTTCGGCCCGGGTGATGGAGATTTCCGTGAGGTAGGCCTCCAGCGGGTTTTTGCCCAGGTCTTCGCGCAGGGCGGCAGCAAATTCCTGCTCCCGCTCGGAGAGCATCCGCAGCAGAGCCTTCAGCTGCTCCTTCCGCCAGGACAGCGGCCGGGTTCGCCCGCTTTCATAAACCTTGCGCACCGCCGCAACCTGCGCGGGGATGCTGCCCGCAGGGGACGTGGTCTGCAGATCAGTGCTCATGCCCGGTCCCCGTTGCCTGCCGCCGCGGAAGCCTGCCGGGAGTCCGGTGCCGGGCGGCCGGTGAAGTGGTCCATGGACTGGTAGACCTTAAAGACCTTGCCCGCCACCACGTCCCAGGCCGGCTGCGGAAGCAGCCCGCGCAGTGCACTGCCCAGCGGAACGGTCCACGGCAGCTGCACCCGGGCCTTGCCGTCCAGCAGCGCCTTCCAGGCCTTGTCCACTACGTATTCAGGTTCCATCAGCGGTGTCATCAGCGGGCCCCGGGCACCTTCAAACATGCCGGTCTTGATGTAGCTGGGAATCAGGGTGGTGACCTGAACGTGGCCGTGGCCGGCTTCGTCCAGTTCCAGGCGCAGTGAATCGCTCCAGCCGATCACTGCCCACTTCGAGGCGGTATAGACGCTCATCTTGGGCACGGAGAGGGTTCCCGACGCGGACGCCACATTCAGGATCCGGGCCGGGGTGCGGCGTTCGATCATGCCCGGCAGGAAGGCACGGGTGATGTGCATGGGAGCCAAAGTGTTCACATCCATAACGGCGTCAATGTCCGCTCCGGTGTGCTCCCAGAAGTATTTGCCGCGGACAATGCCGGCGTTGTTGATCAGCACGTCCGGTGCGCCGAGTTCCGCCAGCACGGCCTCGGCCTTTTCGGCTACCTCGGCAGCGGAGGAGACATCCAGTGTGTACGGCACGACGGCGGAGGATCCGAGTCCGCGCAGCCGCTGGGCCGCAGCCTCCAGGGCCTCGGCGTTCCGGTCCCAGAGCACCACCGCTTTGGCCCCTTCACGCACCGCCCGTTCGGCGTACAGCAGGCCCATGCCCATGGCCGCTCCGGTAATGAGTACTGTCCGTCCAGAAACTGTAATTCCCACGTATGATCCGTCCGTCACAGGCCGCCATCGACCCAACTGCTTTCCCGGTAAAATTGCTGGTGCGTGCAACATAGCGTGGCACAGAAGCCCCGCCGGTAACATTCTCCACGAATCAATCCCCCTTTGTCCTTTGGAAGGCACACGCATGAGCAGGTTCGGCACAGACTGGAAACTCCACGGGAACGGCAAAACTGTTACTCCCGGCTCATTCGTAGCACCCGATGAAAGACTCAGCTGGCCGCGGACCATCGGGATCGGATCCCAGCATGTGGTGGCCATGTTCGGAGCGACCTTCCTGGTTCCCCTGCTGACCGGCTTCCCGCCGGCCACCACACTGTTCTTCTCCGGCGTCGGAACCATCCTGTTCCTCATCATCACCGCCGGAAAGGTCCCCAGCTACCTGGGTTCCTCCTTCGCCTTCATCGCCCCGATCGCCGCCGCGGTGAACCAGCACGGACCCGCCGGTGCCCTGGGCGGCATCATCATGGCCGGCGCCACCCTGTTCCTGATCGGCCTGGCTGCGCAGCTGGCCGGCACCCGCTGGATCCAGGTCCTGATGCCGCCCACCGTTACCGGTGCGATCGTGGCCCTGATCGGCCTGAACCTGGCACCCACCACCCGCACAAACTATGAGGCCGGGCCCATCACCGCCACAGTCACGGTGGTGGTGATCCTGCTGACCACTGTGCTGTTCAAGGGCCTGATCGGCCGCCTCTCCATCCTCGTTGGTGTGCTGGCCGGCTACGCCGCCGCAATCGTGCAGGGCGAGGTGGACTTCTCCGCCATCAACGACGCCGCCTGGTTCGGCCTGCCCGACTTCATGGCCCCCACCTTCCACTTCAACGTCATTGGCCTGTTCGTTCCCGTGGTGCTGGTCCTGGTCGCCGAAAACATCGGCCACGTGAAGTCCGTTGCCGCCATGACCGGCCGGAACCTCGATCCGTACACCGGCCGGGCGCTGATGGCCGACGGCGTTGCCACCATGCTGGCCGGCGCCGGCGGCGGTTCGGGCACCACCACCTACGCGGAGAACATCGGCGTCATGGCCGCTTCCCGGGTGTACTCCACGGCTGCCTACTGGGTTGCCGGCATCACCGCCGTGCTGCTGAGCCTGTTCCCGAAGTTCGGCGCCCTGATCGCCACCATTCCCCCAGGTGTGCTCGGCGGCGCCGGTGTGGTGCTTTACGGCATGATCGGCATTCTGGGTGTCCGGATCTGGGTGGATAACCGCGTGAACTTCTCCAACCCGATCAACCTCTCCGTGGCCGGTGTTGCCCTGGTGGTCGGCATCGCGAACTACACCTGGAACGTTGGCGGCCTGACCTTCGAAGGCATCGCCCTGGGGACCGCCGCCACCCTGGTGATCTACCACGGCATGATGGCGATCGCCCGCTGGCGCGGCACCATGCCCGACGAGCCGCAGGAAGACGTCGGCTCCAAGCCGTCCAGCCTGGGCTAAGAGGTACCTAGGCCCCTTCGAGGGCCGCCTGCGTGGCGCGGGCGACGTAGAACTCTGCCCGCGCCATCGCATCCTGGGGGCTCTGGGCCAGATCGAGTACGCTGACCGCCGCCTCCACCCCGTACTCGGCCAGCACCTTCGGGCTCAGCGTGATCGCGCCGGCTACCAGCACCACCGGGATTCCCCGCTCCGCGGCCAGCCGTGCCACCTCCAGCGGCGCCTTTCCGTACCGGGACTGCTCGTCGATCGAACCTTCCCCGGAGAGCACCAGGTCTGCCTGGGCCAGTGCCGGCATCAGGCCCACTAGTCCGGCAATCAGCTCAAACCCCGGCTCAATCCGGGCATCCGTGAACGCCAGGAACGCCGAGGGAAAACCGCCGGCCGCCCCGGCACCGGGAACATCGACGTCGACGCCGGTTGCCTCCTCCAGCAGCCGGGCCCAGTTCCCCAGCGCCTCATCCAGCAGTAGCCGGGCCGAGGAATCAGCACCCTTCTGCCCGCCGAAGACGTGCGCGGCACCGTTATGCCCAGTGAGCGGGTTGGTGACGTCCGCGGCGATCCGGATCCGGGTACCCTTCACCCGCGGGTCCAGTCCGGATGCGTCGACGGCGGCGGCCACTGCCAGGCCGGCACCGCCAGGAGGAACCGGCTCGCCCCCGGCGTCGAGGATCCGCAGGCCCAGGGCGGTCAGCGCCCCGGAACCGCCGTCGGTCATCGCTGACCCGCCAATCCCCAGAATGATTTCCTGCGCCCCGGCGTCGAGCGCCGCCGTGATCAGCTGCCCGCTGCCAAAGCTCGACGCCGCCAGGGACGTCTGCACGGACGGTTCAACAAGCATCAGCCCGGAAGAACGCGCCGTTTCCAAGACCGCCGTCGTGCCGTCCATTGCCCAGACGGCGGTGACTTCCCGGCCCAGCGGTCCACGGACCCTCGCAGTGCGTTCCTCGGCCCCGGCGGCGAGTGCAGCTTCGAGGGTGCCTTCACCGCCGTCGGCGACTGGAACGCGGGTGACGTCCGCGTCCGGATAGACGGAGAGCACCCCCTGCGCCATGGCGGCGGCGGCTTCCTCAGCGGTGAGGCTGCCTTTGAACTTGTCCGGGGCTATGAGCACGCGCATGGCTTACATCCTGCCAGCGATTGCCGGGTGCGGCACAGCCTGCCTGCCCGGGTCCCGCCCTGCCGCGCGGCGCGGTGCCTATAGACTTCCCGCAAGTCCGCCGCCCGCCGGAAGTCTCAAACATGGGGGAAGAGTCAATGATGGCTATGTCAGGCGGGGAAGTGGTCTTTGGAATCGTGCTCGGGCTTCTGGCGGTGGCGGTGCTGGGAATCTGGGCGCTGGTCCTGGTGATCGTGTTCCTTCGGCTGCGGATCGCGGAGCTGCGAACAGCGGCCAGCGGCGGCGCGCCCGGCGCTCCCTTGAGCTAAGCGCTCCCTGGCCCCTGCGGCCAGGCACCCCGGGCGGAAAGCACCTGGGACAGCAGGTCCGCCCGGTCAGAGACCAGGCCGTCCACACCCAGGTCCAGCAGGCCTTCCATCAGCGGACGGGTGTTGACCGTCCAGACGTGTACCTGGATACCTGCGCGGTGGCAGCGGCGGAGGAATCCTGCCCGCACCACGGGGATGCCGCGGTAGCTGACCGGCACCTGGACACAGCGGAAGCGGCCCAGCCGGGCCACCAGTCCGCCCAGGCCCAGCGGGGAGAGCAGCAGCAGCGCTGCGGTGCCGGCAGATCCGGCAGAGGTTGCGGCCGGCCGGGACAGCCGGCGCAGGCAGTCCAGCCGCCGCCGGTCGGAGAAGGAGGTCACCAGCACCCGGTCATGGGCCTGGTGCTTTTCGATCAGTGCAGCCAGTGCCGCAGCTCCGGCGGCGTCCTTGATATCCACATTCAGGCGCACGCCCGGCCACCGGACAAGCACTTCTTCCAGCGTGGGGATCGGCTCGGTTCCGCCGACGCGGACTTCGCGCAGTTCGCGCAGGCTGCGGGCGCTGATCGGCCCGGATGCGTCGGTGACCCGGTCCAGGGTCTCATCATGGAACGCCATGAGCACGCCGTCGCTGGTGGTGCGGACGTCGGTTTCCAGGTACCCGAAGCCCAGGTCCACGGCTGCCTGGAAGGCTGCCATAGTGTTTTCCTTCCCCTCTGGACTGAAGCCGCGGTGGGAGAGGCCCAGCGGAACGGCGGTGCCGGCGTTAGGGGGCAGCGACGCGGACGGAGGGGTGAAGTACGGCAGGGGTGCGCTCACTTCACGTACTTTATCTTCTGCCGGCGCACGAACTTGTGCGGCTCCCCGGTCCGCAGACAGGGTCCCGGAATTAGACTGGCTGCACTCGGGGGACGGAAGCCTTCCCACCCGCGCCGGCAAGCCATGGAGGTGGCCGCATGCAGCACAGTTCTGCCCGGCGGACAGCGGGACGCTGGCTCCGCTGGCCCGCGGACGGACTGCACGGAACACTGGCCAAGTCCCCGGTAACGCTGAGCTTCCTGGTGCTGTTCTGGTTCCTGGGCATCTTGACCTCCTCAATCGTGGACGGCCCCGAACCCCCGCTCCTGCCCTGGGTGAGCGTCTCGGTGGATACCCTGCCGGATTACTGGCCGGCACTGCTGCTCTCCGCGCTGTGGGCCAACAGCCTGGCCGGGTACATCAGCGGAACCCTGCTCGCCCTGGCGGTTGGCCTTCCCGTGGAGCGGCTGCTCGGCAGCCGCCGGTTCCTCGCCGCCGCGGTGGGCACACAGGTCATCGGCGCGCTGGCTGGTATCGGCTTTGCCGCAGCGCTGAGGGGAGTCTTCGAGGCCTGGGGACGGGAACTCAGCACGGACTCCTTCGTGGGCCCCGTGGCAATGATCTGCGGCCTCGCGGCCGCCGCGTCGGCCGGCATGGGTGCTCTTTGGCGCCGCCGGGTGCGGCTGGGACTGTACACCCTGCTGGTGGTGCTGGCCCTGTACTCTGGAGCGCTGCGTGACGTGATGTACCTGGGAGCAGCTGTCGCCGGCGGGTTGGCCGGGCCGTATCTGTTCGGACGGCGGCCGCACTGGCCCCGCAGCCTGGTCTCCAGCCGGCGGGAAGCCAGGGTCCTGGTGGGCCTGCTGGTGGTGGCCACCGCCGTCGGCCCGGTCATCGCCGCGCTGAACACGCGGGCAGTGGGGCCCCTGGCCGTCCTCGCGTACTTGTTCACTAACGCCGAAACACTGGATCCCGTGGCCCTGGCCAACATCTGCGCTGATCCGGGCATGCAGGCCGAGTGCCGGACCGCCAGGCTGGAGCAGAGCGCCGGACCCGCAGCATTCTTCCTGGCAGTGCTGCCGCAGGTCCTGCTGATTGTTTTCGCGGACGGGCTGCGGCGAGGACGCCGGTTCGCTTGGATCAGCGCCCTGATCCTGCAGGGTCTCATGACCCTGGCCGGGGCCATCCGCACAGTCATCTTCCTGTCCGGATACACGGGTGGGGTGTACGGCGTCGGCGGAAGTGTGCAGCCCCTGGCCCTGGTGCTTCCCATGCTGCTTCCGCTGCTTGTGTTTGTGCTGCTGGCAGCCTCCGGACGGCTGTTTGCCGTGTCCGCACCGCCGGGCACCTACCGGAGGCTCTTCCTGACCTGCGCGACCGCCGGCGTCATCCTTGGCGCCGCCTGGGTGGGAGGCGGCCTGCTGCTGCGCAGCGGCTTCACACCCCAGGCCAGTCTGCCGGACCTCCTCGAAGACCTGCCCCTGCGTTTCCTGCCGGTCTCGCAGCTCATCGCGGTTTCGCCGGAACTGCTTCCGCAGTCCCCGCCCGCAATCCTCCTCTACGAGGGCGTTGGCGTGGTGTTCTGGGCACTGACCTGCGTACTGCTTGTCCGTTCTTTCCTTGAACCTGCCTACAGCCGTTTTGCCATGGACGAGGAACGCGCCAGGACCATCCTGACGTCCAGCGGCGGCAGCACCATGGCCTGGATGACGCTCTGGAGCGGCAACTCCTACTGGTTTTCCCCCACCGGGAATTCCTATGTGGCGTACCGCCTGGGTTCCGGCGTAGCGCTGACCGTCGGCGACCCGGTGGGACCGCCGGAGGAGCTGCGCGGATCCGTGGACGGTTTCGCTGCGTACTGTGCGGAAGCCGGTGTCACCGCCTGCTTCTATTCCGTGAACGAAACAACGCGGGAAGCGTCCGCCGGGCTGGGGCACACTGACCTCCAGGTGGCGGAGGAGACGCTGCTTCCACTCGGATCCCTTGCCTTCCGCGGCAAGCGGTTCCAGGACGTGCGGACAGCTTTCAACCGTGCGGGCAAGGCCGGAATCCGTGCGGAATGGACCACTTACCGCAGTGCGCCTCTGTCCGTCCTGGACCAGATCAACGCCATTTCAGAGGAGTGGGTGGCAGAAAAGCAGATGCCGGAAATGGGTTTCACGCTGGGCGGGATTGAAGAAATTGACGACGACGGCGTGCGGCTGCTGCTCGCAGTGGACCAGGACCGCACGGTGCACGGTGTCACTTCCTGGCTGCCGATCTACCGGGACGGGGAGATCATCGGCTGGACCCTGGACTTTATGCGCCGGCGGGCACGGGGTTTCCCCGCAGCCATGGACTTCCTCATCGCCTCGGCCGCACTGTCCCTGCAGGATGAGGGTTTCAGCCTGCTCAGCCTCTCCGGTGCACCGCTGGCCAGGAACGAGGCCTCCTCCACGGCAGCTTCCGGGGACGGAGCCGCTGCAGCAGGCACTGCGCCCCGGTCCGCCGCGCCGCCTGCGCTCGAATGGCTGATGGACCGGCTGGGCACCACCCTGGAGCCGGTGTACGGCTTCCGGTCCCTGCTGGCCTACAAGGCCAAGTTCCAGCCGGAATATGTGCCCCTCTACATGACCTATCTGGATTCTGCGTCCCTGCCGGCGATTGCGAATGCTCTTGGCCGGGCATACCTGCCGCACGTGTCCGTGGGGCAGACGTTCACCATGGCACGCAGGATCATGGGCACCCAGCGATGAACCTGGCACTGACCTCGGGTCCGGTCCCGGTCATTGTCTTCAGCCTCGGCGTGGCGGGTCTGTGCTGGCTGTGCTGGGGACCGCGGCGGTACGTCACCCGGGTAGTGCCGTTTGCACTGATCGGCGCTGCAGCCGGAACCGTACTGCTGTTCGTGGCAGCTGAATTGCTGCTCTCCTGGTGGAACGCGTCTTTTCCCCGGTACCTCTACATATATTCCGCCAGTGGAATATTGGCACTGCTGCTTGTTGTTCCACGCTGGAGGCTCAGCCGCGGCGTCGTCGCCAAAATCCTGACCGTGTTGTCCACGGCCGTTGTGCTGCTGGCATCGGCGTCGGCGGCCAACGTTGCCTACGGCCAGTACCCCACCCTCGAATCGCTGGTGGTGCGGCCGGGCGAATCCAGCGGTGAGGTGCCGCTGCGAAGATTCACCTCCGGCCAGGACACAACACCGAGCACGGAAGCGAACTGGACGCCGCCGTCGAACATGCCCTCACAGGGTGGGGTCTACAGTGTCCAAATCCCAGAGTCCGGCTCCGGATATGCTGCCGGATCCAGCCTCGTCTACCTCCCGCCTGCCTACCTCGGCACACCCCACGCCCAGAACCTGCCGGTGCTGATTGCCCTGCACGGGCAGCCCGGGGCTCCGGCCGACTGGTTCGCCGGCGGGCAGCTGCAGCAGGTGATGGACGACTTCGCGGCACAGCACCACGGGCTGGCACCCGTGGTCGTCCTTCCCGATCTCTCCGGCGGAACCAACTCCAACTGGTCGCTCTGCCTGGACTCGAAGCAGGGACGCGGAGCAACCTACCTGGCCGAGGATGTTCCCCGCTGGATCCAGGCCAACCTTTCTGCCGGGCTCAGCGGCCCGCAGCAGTGGGCCACTGCGGGCTATTCCTACGGGGGCACCTGCGCCCTGCAGCTGGCTGTGAACTTCCCGGATGCCTTCCCCACCTTCATCGATATTGCCGGGGAGAACGAACCGACCATCCCCGGCGGGATCCAGTCACTGCTGGACACCTACTTCGGCGGGGACGCGTCCGCCTTCGCGGCTCAGAACGCGCTGGACGTACTCAAGAAGCAGAGTTTCCCCAACACAGCCGGGATCGTTGTGATCGGCAAGGACGACGGCGTCTACAACGGTGAGGGCCGCCAGGTGTACGACGCCGCGAAGGCCGCAGGCATGGACGTGCAGCTGCAGGAGCTGCCCGGCGGACACTCCTGGCAGGTGTGGAAGGCCGGGCTGTCCGGCAACCTGGACTGGCTGGGCCGGCGCCTTGGCATACTTGGACAATGAGTGAGACTCCCACGGACCGGCTGGCGCGCACACTCTCCCGTGCCGCGCAGACGCTGGGAAGACACGGGGTGCTGCTGCTCACCCTTGCCGCCGGGCTGATCCCTGCCCTGCTGCTGGCCCTCGTGGCCGGAGGCGTCTATGAAGCTGTGGCGGAGGAGGACGGCGTCGCCGCCCTGGACCATCCGGTTCTTGCCCTGGCCAAGGAGCTGCGTTCTCCGGTACTGGATACGTCGGTGACGTGGCTGACGAATTTGGGCGGAACCATCGGCCTTCCGCTTCTGGCCGCGGCGACCGTCGCGGTGCTGTGCCGGTGGCAGCGCAGCTGGACTCCCCTGATCCTCACGGCGTCAGCAGCGGCCGGCTCCCTGCTGATGACGGTGACCGGCAAAGCCCTGGTGGGACGGGCCCGGCCGCCGCTTACCGACGCCGTTCCGCCCTACGAGTACTCCGCGTCATTTCCGAGCGGGCATTCGCTGAACTCCATGGTGGTGGCAGGAACCATCGCTTATCTGCTGTTCATCTACCTGGATTCGAAGCGGGCCCGCATCATTACGGTCCTGACGGCCGCGGTGTTTATTGTGGCCGTTGGACTAAGCCGGGTGTATCTGGGCCATCACTGGCTGACGGATGTACTGGTCGCCTGGAGCCTGGGCCTGGCATGGCTGGCCATTCTCATTACTGTTCATCAGCTGCTGCACGCACGCCGGATCCGGAACCTTCCGGCAACGTAGGCTACCGGCCGCGCAGCAGGTCTTCCAGCACCTGTGCCACGCCGTCTTCGGCGAACGGCGGAGCCTGCCGGGACACGGCAGCACGGACGGCGGGGTGCCCGGATGCCATGGCGTAGCCGCGCCCTGCCCAGCCCAGCATCCCCAGGTCATTGGGCATGTCGCCGAACGCAACGACGTCAGCCGCCTCGATCTGCAGGGAACCGGCGTAGTCCGCCAGCGTCACGGCCTTGTCCAGACCACGGGCGGACATTTCCAGCAGCGGGATTGACGGCGCTGAATGGGTGGTGGAGACCAGGTGCGCAACCTCGGGCTTCACCCTCTGAAGGAATTCGTCCGGGTGGACGTCCTCCACCCGCGCAAGGAATTTCACCACGCGGCTTCCCGGATCCAGGGATTCGGTCAGCGGCGCGGGAGGCACCGCGCCTAGCAGGTCAGCTCCGGCGTCCTGCAGGAAGCCCGGCTCCAGGTGGAAGCCCTCAACGGTTTCCGCCGCGAAGCGGACCGCCGGATACAGGCCGCGGATAATTCGGGCGGCCTGGAACATGCCGTCCAGTTCCAGCGGCCTGGACCAGATCACCTGGGCGGTTTCAAGGTCATAGAGGATCGCGCCGTTGGAGCAGATGACGGTGCCGGTGTGGCGCAGCTGGTCACGGATGGGTCCCAGCCAGCGCGGCGGCCGGCCGGTGACAAAAACCACGTGGATGCCGGCGTCGGCGCATTTTTGGAAAGCGTTCACGGTCCGGTCACTGATCCTGTTGTCCGGGCCGACAATGGTCCCGTCCAGGTCACTTGCTACCAGCCGCATGCCCCGCCCTTCCGTTGACTTCCAGCCTAGCCGGAAAGCAGGCGGCAGATGGCCAGGCGTCAGCTTCCGGGGCGCTCAGCCGTTCCCACGATGAGCCCGCGCGCCAGGGTGTGGCCGCGCAGTGCCATGGACAGCACTCCGGGCCGCGTGTCCTCGGCTACGTCCAGGAGCGGCACATCCAGGGCATGAACCATCACGAAGTAGCGGTGTTTTCCGTGCCCCACCGGCGGGGCCGCACCGGTGTAGCCCGGCTCCCCCAGCTCGTTGAACAGCTGCAGCGTGCCTTCTGGCATGCCGGAGCGGGATGCATTCTCGGTGATGGAGGTTTCTTCCACCGGGATGTTGACTGCGGCCCAGTGCCAGAACACGCCGGGAATAGGTGCGTCCGGGTCCACCATGGTGACGGCGAAGCTGCGGGTTGCTTCGGGCCAGCCGGTCCAGGACAGCTGCGGGGAAGCGTCACGCCCGCCAGGCACGGCGCCGGTGGCGTACTGCGACGGCGCCATCGGCCCGCGGTTCGCAAAGTTGGTGCTGGTGACCTCGAATGAGGGAACCGGAGGCAGGTCTTCGGTGGGATCGTACGGTTCCATGGGCACGGTTCCTTTCGTTCGTCCGGCCGGCGGGAAGGCCGGAGGTTCTAGAGCAGTTCACTCCGCCGGGGCGGGTCCGCGCCGGGCCGGGATACGGTGATGGCTGCTGCCCGCGCCGCATAGGCGAGGATCGCCTCCAGGTCCCCGACGCCGATCTTCCGCAGCTCCGGGCGGCGTGCAGCGCCATCGAAATCCCGGTCCATCAGCCCGGCAATCAGGGCGGCCATGAACGAATCCCCTGCCCCAACAGTGTCCGCAACCGCTACGGCGGGCGCCGCGGCCTCACAGCTCCCTGAGGCTGCCACCGCCCAGGGCCCGCGGGATCCGCGGGTAACGACGACGACGGCGGGCCCCATCTCCAGCCAGGCCCGGGCGGCGTCCTCCACCGGCTGGTCCGGGTAGAGCCAGGCAAGGTCCTCGTCGGAGGCCTTCACGACGTCGGCCAGGCGGACAAACTTTTCCGCCTGTTCCCTGGCGTAAGAGGCGTCAGTGATAATGGTGGGCCGGCAGTTCGGGTCATAAGTGATGGTGGCCTGCGGATGCGCCCGCTCGACGGCGGTGAGCACCTCATGTGCCCCCGGCGAGAGCATGGTGGCGATGGAGCCGGTGTGCAGCAGTGTGGTGCCTTCCAGCAGGCGCGGCAGTTCGCCCGCCAGACCGGGCAGCGTCCACTCCAGGTCGAAGGTGTACCGGGCGCCGCCGGCCGGATCAAGCGTCGCGGTGGCAACACTCGTGGGCCGGTCATCCGCCGGCAGGGCAGCCAGAACGGAATTGTTCTTCAGGTGCTCAGCGATCAGCACACCGTAGGCGTCGGTGCCGTAGCGTCCCGCGAACTGTACCGGCCGGCCCAGCCTCGCAACGCCGACGGCCACGTTGAGCGGACTGCCTCCGGGGTGGGAACGGCGCGGTGCCGTGTCGCTGAGGACTTCGTCGATGAGGGCTTCGCCGATGACTGTGATCACGGACTCAACCTACCGACCGCGGACCCGGCGGCGCTACCCGGAGGTATTTCCCGCTGCGTCTTCCACGGCGCGGAGCACCTCGGCCCAGCCGGCGGTACCCGGGGTGATCATCTCAAAATGGTCGCCGGGAATCAGCCGCAGTTCCGCCGTTCCTCCCGCTCCGGTGGCTGCCCGCACGTAGTTCTCGGCCAGTTCCACCGGCACCGTGGTGTCTTCGGAGCCGTGCAGGACGAACACCGGGACGGGCGCCGGAACGGTGCGGACCGGGTCAGCCGCCTTCCAGCGCTCCGGGTCCTCCTCCGGACCCGTGCCGAGGAAGTTCTCCGCCGCACCGCTGCTCAGCCCCAGTTCCCGGGCACGCATCAGATCCAGGACCCCTGACTGGCTGACGACGGCGTCCAGCGGCACCTTCGGATCCTTCCGTCCAGCGGCCCAGACGGCCAGATGGCCGCCGGCCGAGTGCCCCAGCGCGATTACCGGACCGGGGACCCCGGCCAGTTCCTCCAGATCCGCCAGCGCATCAATGCCCGCACTGATGTCCTCAAAGGTCTGCGGCCAGCCGCCGCCGTTACCGGCACGGCGGTACTCAAGGTTGACGGCGGCCCATCCCCGTCCGGCCAGGTCCGCCGCCAGCGGACGCCCCAGTTCCAGGGAGTACGCGGCCCGCCAGTACCCGCCGTGGATGATCACGACGGTCCCGCGCACCGTATCCTCTCCGTGCGGGAGCGTCAGCTCCCCGAACTGTTCGGCATGGCTGCCGTAGGTGAACCGCTGTGGCATGGGGAGTTCCTTTTCCGGGGCAGGCGCAGGTTGCCGGCTGCGCCGGGCGGGCCGCCGTCGTCCTAATCTGGAGATGAGCCTAACCGCCGCCGGCCCCGCCGGTGTCTGCGGTGTGCCATAGGCTGGCAGAAACTGCGAAAGGACAGACGTGAGCGCGTGGGACACCCTGGATGACCGGCTTCGCCCGGTGGTCCAGGCCAGCACGGAGGAGTATGCCCGGGTGCGCCCGGCGCTGGAGTCCGTGACGGCGGAAATGGAAGCCAGCCTGCGGGCGGTGTTCGAGGACAGCACGGTCAAGCCGCTGTTTATCGCTTCACGGACCAAGTCAGTGGAGTCCTTCCGGGACAAGGCGTCCCGCACCCTGCCGCCGGAGAACCCGGATGAAGTCCCCACCCTGCTCTTTCCGGATCCGCTGCGGAACCTTACGGATCTGGTGGGCGTCCGCGTCATCATGACCCTGCCGCACGAGGTTGATGAGGCGGCCAACCTGATCAAGCGGCAGCGCGCAGAGTTCGACTGCCGCGGAGACCGGGAAAAGGACATCGGCTCCATCGAGTCGGGAACGTACGGCTATTCCAGCCGGCACCTGATCCTGCGCACCATCCAGAATGAGACGGTCCGGGACTTCCACCGGATGCTGGAGCCAGCGCAGAAGCCGAACGGCAGCTACCTCTTCGAAGTGCAGATCCGCACCGTGCTGGCCCACGCCTGGTCCGAGATTGAGCATGACATCCGCTTCAAGGCCGGCGACCCGCGGGCCTGGAGCCCCTACTTCGACCGGCAGTTCATTGCCACGGCCGCCATGCTGGAAACGGTGGAGAACGAATTCGCCGAACTGCACGAACGCTATGAGACCGTCACCGGTTTCTGGGACGAAGAGGGCGAAGGGTCAGCTCCGCTGACACCCAACCGGATCCGGCACGTCTGGATGACGCTGCTGCCCCACGTGAACCGGAAAGCCGGGGATGACTGGGGCTGGGCGGCGGAACTGTTGGCCGCGCACGGCCTGAAGACCACCATGGACCTGGCCGGGCTGCTGCAGGCCGAGGCCATCACCGAGGTCCGCGCTGCCCTGGACCACCGCTACTCACCGGGGCCGGACCGCCTGCTGGATGACCTGCTGCTTTGGCGGTTTGGCAAAGCACACATCGACCTCACGGCCGAGCCGGAGGATGCTCCGTCCAAGCCCCGGCGTGAATCCCTGGGCCGGCGCTACCGGCAGATGCAGCTGTACCGCGCCCGGGAGGCCTGACAATTCTGCTGCCGGTTTGCGGTTTTGCTCCCGCTCGTAACCGGCAGCAAAACCGCAAACCGGTCCCTTTTCTGGAGAGCGGATCCGCCCTTAGGCGGACGCACGCTGAACCAGGGTCACGGGAGGTACCGGCTGCCCTGCCGTGGTTTCTGATCCTGGCCGTGAGCCGCCCAGTTGGCTGTCAACGTGTGCGTCCGCGTCAGCGTCTGCGTCTGCGCCCAGCAGCGGCGCGATCGCCAGCTGCGTGAAGAGGGCGCCCAGCATTCTGGCGTGCACGCTCACGGTGGTCAGCGGCGGTACTGCCAGCCCGGCCAGCGGAAGGTCCTCGGCGCCGATGACGGCGAGGTCCGCCGGCGCGGAGAGACCGTGTGAGACCAGTCCGGACAGCAGCGCGAAGCCGTAGTCGTCGTCGAACGCGCACGCACCTGTCACCGGTTCCGGCCCCTGCGTCCAGCGCGCGACGGCGGCAGCGGCGTCCGGCGCCTGCAGGCGAATCCGCTCCACGGCGGGTGGACGCAGCCCAAGCCGGGCACAGGCGTGTTCGATGGCTGCAAGCCGCACCGCCACACGCCAGGCATAGCCGGGTGAATCCGGCACGGCAACGCCAAGGCGGGTATGCCCGGCTTCTGCTAGGTGCGTGACCTGCAGCGCGCCAATGCCCAGGTCCGGACCCAGCGGATCGTCCATTTCCTGCTGCAGCGACGCCAGCGGCACTTCCAGGGAACGCAGGGCGGCGAGTTCTTCGGCGGACAGCGGCGTGGTGAGGATCAAGGCGGCGGGCGCGAGCGACCGGACCAGTTCCACGGCCCCGCCCGACGCCGGCAGCCGGTGCGCAATCAGCCGCAGCCCGTAGCGCTCCACCTGGTCTGACGCAGCATCCAGCACCATTGCCAGTGCCCGTCCCAGCGGTTCGGGCGGCAGGAGCATCAGCACCAGGTCGCTTTGCCCCCGGCGGAGCGTCCGGGCTGCGGTCGACGGCGCGTAGCCGAGTGTCGCCGCCGCGCTAAGGACACGCTGCCGGGTTGTCTCCGATATGCTCTGCCCGCTTCGGCCGTTGAGCACGTAGCTGACGGTAGCCCGGGATACCCCGGCAGCGCGGGCGACGTCGTGCGAAGTGACCTTGCGGTGCACGGGGTTCCTTTCGTGACCAACTGATCCCTCGAAGATACACTTTACTTACACGTGTAAGTTACGGTGGCCGCGCATCCACGGCCGCTCCATCGATCGAAAGGAACGTCCATGGCGGCCAACAAGCCCCTGACAGCCCAGAACACCATCCAGGAGTGGCTCGACCACCCGGAGGGCGGCCCCATCCTGCGTGGCTTCCTGGCGCAGACCGGAAGCGACGAGGCTTCCCTCGGACCGGCACTCGGACTCAAGCTTCAGCAGCTGGTGGACCTCAGCCAGGGACAGATGCCGCAGGCTGCCGTTGACGGACTGGTGATGCAGGCCAACGGCGGCGTCATGCCGGAACTCGAAGAGGATGCCCTGCCCACCGTTGCCGACCGGTTCAAGGGCAAGACGGTCATCGTCACCGGTGCAGGTTCCGGCATCGGCCGCGCCACCGCTTCCCGGATCGCCCGTGAAGGCGGCCGCGTGGTTGCCGTCGACATTGCCGAGCTGAAGATTAAGGAACTGGCCGAAGAACTCGGCGAAGCCATCGTTCCGGTAGCGGCTGACCTCACCGATCTCGAGGCAGTGGACCGGATCATCGCCGCCGCCGGAGGACAGATCGACGGCCTGGCAAACGTTGCCGGCATCAATGACGACTTCAGCCCGCTGCACGAGGTTTCCGACGCCATGTGGCAGAAGATCTTCGCCGTGAACGTGGACGGCCTGGTGCGCCTGACCCGCGCCGTGCTGCCCGCCATGCTCGAAGCCCGCAAGGGCACGATCGTGAACGTCACTTCCGAGGCTGGCCTGCGAGGCTCCGCGTCCGGCGTGGCCTACACAGCCTCCAAGCACGCGGTTGTGGGCATCACCAAGAGCGCCGCCTTTATGTATGCCAAGGAAGGCATACGCATCAACGCGGTTGCTCCGGGCGGTGTGGCCACCGGCATTCCAATGGGCGGCAAGACCTCCGAGTACGGCGAAGCCCGCCTGGCTCCGGCCCGCGTCCTGATCCCGGGCCTGGCCTCCGCCGAGGACCTCGCAGCGTCCATCACGTTCCTGCTCAGCGATGACTCGGTGAACATCAACGGCGCCATCATGCCCTCCGACGGCGGCTGGTCCGCGGGCTAAACCCCGTACCGCACAACAACGGCGGCCGGCCCCCATCAGGGGACCGGCCGCCGTCGTACTCTCCTCGTTCGAAAGGCCAGTTACGGCTCGTTTGGGGCCTGATAAGAGCCGTAACTGGCCTCTCGGCGGTGGTTAGGAGAGTTAGGAGCCGGAGACCGCAGCGGCCAGCTTGTTCAGCGAGCCTTCAAGCTCTTCCTTGCTGATCATTGGGAAGGAGACCTTCTTCAGGGTTTCCTTGTCCGTGACCTTGCTCCAGTCGTAGGTGAGGGTGACTTCGGTGGAGTCCGGACCCAGCGAGTCCAGCTCCCACATCCACTCCCAGCCGGCCGGCTCGGTTCCGGCCACGGCGGTCTGCCAGGCCAGGAGCTGGTTGTGGCTGAAGCCGGTGACGTGGTTGTCCGTCTTGTAGTCACCCATCTTGGCGTTGGACATGTTCATGGTGAAGACGTCTCCCACCGCGGCGATGCGGTCTGTCTTCTCATCCGAAACCACCATGCCTGAGCCGTCCAGCTCGTGGTGCCGCTCCGGATTGGAGAGCAGGTGGAAGATATCCCCTGCCGAGGCGTCGATGACGCGGGAAACGGTAATGGTTGACTGCTCGTTGGACATAGTTCTCCTTCGTGTAGATGGATCATGCCATCCCGCCGGGCGGTAGCCCGCGGGAAACCTAGTCTTGTGTTGAGCGCTGCGCCTCTTCGAGCGTCCAGCCGCTGATGAAGGGCGGGTCCTGCCCCTCGTCGCGGGTGTACTGGCGGCAGCGCTCCCGCTCATCCTGCAGCCACTGCCGGAAGCCGGCCTGGGTGGACCCCAGCGACGGTACGCGGTCCAGCACGTCGATGGCCAGCTGGAACCGGTCGATCTGGTTCAGCATCGCCATATCGAAGGGCGTGGTGGTGGTGCCTTCTTCCTTGTAGCCGCGCACGTGCAGGTTTGCATGGTTGGTGCGGCGGTAAGTCAGCCGGTGGATGAGCCACGGATAGCCGTGGTACGCGAAAATGACGGGCGATTCCCGAGTGAACAGGGTGTCGAAGTCGCGGTCGGAGAGCCCGTGCGGATGCTCGGCCGAGTCCTGCAGCCGCATCAGGTCCACTACGTTCACCACCCGGATCCGCAGCTGAGGCAGCCGCTCCTTCAGCAGGGCAGCGGCAGCGATGGTTTCAAGCGTGGGCACATCCCCTGCACAGCCCATGACGACGTCGGGATCCGGCTGCGGGCCGGGACCGCCGCCTTCACTGCCTGCAAAGTCCCAGACGCCGATGCCACGCTTGACGTGCAGCTTCGCCTGCTCGGGGTTCAGCCAGACCGGGGCGGGCTGCTTGCCGGAAACCACCACGTTCACACGGTCCCGGGTACCCAGGATGTGCTGGGTGACCGCCAGCAGCGTGTTCGCGTCCGGCGGCAGGTACACCCGGATGACGTCGGCTTTTTTGTTCACCACATGGTCGATGAACCCGGGGTCCTGGTGCGAGAACCCGTTGTGGTCCTGCTGCCACACGTGGCTGGAGAGCAGGTAGTTCAGGGATGCGATGGGCTGGCGCCAGGACAGGTCCCGGCTGACCTTCAGCCATTTGGCGTGCTGGTTGAACATCGAGTCGACAATGTGGACAAAGGCCTCGTAGCAGTTGAAGACGCCGTGCCGGCCGGTGAGCAGGTAGCCTTCCAGCCAGCCTTCACAGAGGTGCTCGCTGAGCACTTCCACCACCCGACCGCTGCGGGCCAGGTGTTCGTCCACCTTCTCGATCCGCTGCTGCCAGACCTTGTCCGTGACGCCGTAAACCTCCTGCAGCCGGTTCGACGCCGTCTCATCCGGGCCGAAGATCCGGAAGTTCTCCGGATTTCGCCGGATGATCTCTGCGAGGTACCTGCCCAGGTTCAGCATCGGGCTCACCCGTTCGCCACCAGGTTCCTGGATGTCGACGGCGAACTCCGAATAGGAGGGCAGCCGCAGGTCCTGCAGCAGCCGGCCGCCGTTGGCGTACGGGGTGGCGCTCATGCGCAGGTTCCCGGCCGGTGCCAGGGAGGCGATTTCGCCGCGCAGCCGACCGTCGCCGTCGAACAGTTCTTCCGGCCGGTAGGAGCGCAGCCAGTCTTCGAGCTGGGCACGGTGTCCGTCGTTCTCATTCACCTCGGACAGCGGCACCTGGTGTGCCCGCCAGGTGCCCTCCACTGGCTTGCCGTCCACTTCCCGCGGCCCGGTCCAGCCCTTGGGGGAACGGAACACGATCATCGGCCAGCGCGGCGCATGGGGGTCGACGTCGGCGGCACCGGGAGCGTCGGCCGGAACCGCGAGCTTCTCGCCGGTCCGGTACGGGGCCCGGATTGAATGGATTTCGGCCAGGCAGGTGCTCAGGGCCGCGGCGAAGTCCTCGTGGGCGGCCATCACGGCGTCGGGATCCTGCACGGTGACGAAGTGCGGGCGGTAGCCGTAGCCCTCAAGCAGCTTCACCAGCTGGGATTCGGGCATCCGGGACAGGATGGTGGGGTTGGCGATCTTGTAGCCGTTCAGGTGCAGGATGGGCAGCACCGCACCGTCCACTGCCGGGTCCAGGAAGCTGTTCGAGTGCCAGGACGCAGCCAGCGGGCCGGTTTCCGCCTCACCGTCGCCAATGACCGTGGCTGCGACCAGTTCCGGGTTGTCGAACACTGCGCCGTAGGCGTGGGCCAGGGAGTAGCCCAGCTCGCCGCCTTCGTGGATTGAACCGGGGGTTTCCGGCGCCGCGTGGCTGGGCACGCCGCCGGGATAGGAGAACTGCTTGAACAGGGTGTGCAGCCCGTCCTCGTCTTCACCGACGTGGCTGTATATCTCCGAATAGGTGCCTTCCAGCCAGGCGTTCGCCACGTTCGCCGGACCGCCGTGCCCGGGACCGGTGATGAACAGGAACTCCTGGCCGGTCTCATTGATCAGTCGGTTCAGGTGCGCGTAAATGAAGTTCAGGCCGGGGGTGGTTCCCCAGTGCCCCAGCAGCCGGGCCTTCACGTCGCCCGGTTCAAGGGGACGGCGCAGCAGCGGGTTATCCCGCAGGTAAATCTGCCCGGCGGAGAGGTAATTGGCCGCCCGCCACCATGCATCCACCGCCTGCAGCTGGCTTTCCGGCGGCAGCGCGGTGCCGGGCAGTCGTTCTTCAGGGGTTCGGGTGTCGGTCATCGCTTCGTTCCTCCCGGTTGGGGGTGGTGGACGGTCTGAGGACTGGCTTAGGACGGTGCTCTTTGGACGGTTGTCCTAGGACGGTGCTGGGATTTCCGGGACGACGTCGGAGGGCTTCTTGTCCGGCCGCAGCCCCCGCCAGACGGGGTGCCGGAGTTTGCCGGTTCCGGTGCGCTCGGCATAGGTGACTTCACCAACCAGGACCGGGCGGACCCAGCGCGCGTCGGAGGCGTCGGCCCCGGGCACGTCGTCCAGCGGTGCGGTCTTGCGGGAGAGCTTCTTCAGGCGGGATCCCACCAGGGCCAGGTCCTTCTCGCTGAGCCCGGATCCGACGCGGCCGATGTACTGCAGCTCGGTCCCGTCCGGAACCGCCACGAGCAGTGACCCGACCTTGTTGGCCCGGTTTCCCTGGCCCGGCCGCCAGCCCACAATGACCACTTCCTGGCTGAACTGGTTCTTGAGCTTGATCCAGCTGCGTGACCGGGTGCCGGCTGAGTAGTCCGCGGACCTCCGTTTCGCCACCACACCCTCAAGCCCCAGCTCCTTGCTGGCCTCAACCGCGTCATCCATGCCCAGGTCCAGGGCCGGCGGAACCTGGACGTGCCCGTCGTCTTCACTCGATTCAACGGCCTGTTCAAGGATTTCGCGGCGCTGTTCGTAGCTGAGCTCCAGCAGCGAGTTTCCGTCCAGCCAAAGCAGGTCGAAAACCATAAACTGCACCGGGGTCTTGGCGGCCGCGGCTTCAGCGTCGCGGGCCCGGGTCAGGTGCATCCGCGGCTGGAGCAGGCCAAAGTCCGGCCGTCCGGCCTTGTTCAGGGCGACGATTTCCCCGTCCAGCACGGCCCGTTCACCGTTCAGCGCGCCGCCGAGCTCCTGTAGTTCGGGGTACGCCACCGTCATATCGTTGCCGTTGCGGCTGATCAGACGGGTGCCTTCGGGAGTCACTTCGGCGATGGCCCGCACGCCGTCCCATTTCATCTCGAACGCCCACTCGGCGTCGTCGTTAATGTCTGCCTTTGAACCCAGCGTTGCCAGCATGGGCTTCAGCGACGGCATGCCGGAGTCCTGAATGTCCTTCTTCACCGCGGCGCCGTCCGGCAGGGGCAGCGGATCCGGACGCGCCTTCGCTGCAGCCTTGGTCACCTCGGCAGGGTTCTCTTCGTCTTTCTTCTTCGACTTCCCCGTGGGCTTGGCCGGTTCAGCAGGTCTGGACGTCTGGTCCTTCATCAGGTGCAGCAGCCAGTTGCTTTTTCCGTCCTGCCCGCCGGTGTGGATGAAGGCGAAGCGGCGCACCGCCGACCCGTCGCGCGCCAGGCCGCCGTCGGGCTGGCCGTGAACGGTCACGATCACTTCCTTGTCCGGGCGCCACTTCTCCGTCTCATAGGTGCCGTGGTCCCAGATGGTGACCTCACCGGCACCGTATTCGCCTTTCGGAATCGTTCCGGAGAAACCGCCGTAATCCAGCGGATGGTCCTCGGTCTGCACAGCCAGGTGGTTTTTGTCCGGCGAGGTCGGCGGGCCTTTGGGAACTGCCCAGGAGACCAGGACGCCGTCGCGCTCCAGCCGGAAATCCCAGTGCAGCCGACGGGCGTGGTGTTCCTGGATGACAAAGCTGTTGCCGTCCCCTTCCACTGCCTTCGGCGCTTCGGCGGGCACTGGTTCGGGAGTCTTCGCGGCGTCGCGCATGCTGCGGTACTTGTGCAGCTTGTCCGGTTCGGCGTCCGATTCCAGTACCCCGGAATCAGCTTCGCCCGTGTGCATGCCGGCCAGCGGATCCCCGATGTCCTCGATGCGGTCCAGGACCTGCTCGTAGTCCAGCTGCGCCAGGTCCGGGTCCTCGAGTTCCTGCCAGGTCCGCGGCGCAGCGACCATGGGGTGGAATCGTCCGCGCAGGGAGTAGGGGCAGATGGTGGTTTTGTTGGCGTTGTTCTGGCTCCAGTCCACCAGGACTTTGCCCTTGCGCAGCGTCTTTTTCATGTCGCTGACCACCAGATCCGGGTGGTCGGCTTCCAGTGCGCGGGCCAGTTCATGTGCGACGGCGCTGACCTCCTCCGAGGTCTGCCCGCCGTCCAGTGCGGCGTAGAGATGGATGCCCTTGGAGCCGCTGGTAACGGGACGTGCATCCAGGCCCATGTCCGTGAGGATACTGCGGGCCAGGCGTGCCACCTCAGCACACTCGGCCAGGGAAGCTCCTTCTCCGGGGTCAAGGTCCAGCACCAGCCGGTCCGGGTTCTGCCGGACTCCCCGCGGCCCGAACTGCCACTGGGGAACGTGGATTTCCAGTGCTGCCAGTTGGGCGAGCCAGGTCAGTGTGGCCAGGTCGTTGACCAGCGGATAGACGTTGGCATGGTCCTTGTGCTCGATCGTGTAGCGCTTGACCCAGCTCGGCGCGGAGTCGTCGATGTTCTTCTGGAAGAAAACCTGCCCGGGGTCATCCGGGGTTCCGACGCCGTTGACCCAGCGTTTGCGGGTGGCCGGGCGGTTGCGCGCGTAGGGAATCAGCGTTGGGGCGATCGCGGCGTAGTAGGACAGGACGTCCGCTTTGGTGGTTCCCGTTTCCGGGTACAGGACCTTGTCCAGCGAGGTCAGGCGCAGGCGGTGCCCCTCCACGTTGACCGTTTGCCGCTGCTTCGGGGCCGTTCCCGTTGTCGCCATGCCCTCTAGTCTTACCGGGATTATGCGGCAATATCCAGTAGACATCAGCATGCTTACAAAATGTTGAGGTGTTTTTGGGAGGGATAGTGCAAGGCCCCCCGAAGCGGGTCCGCCGGTGTGTATGTTGGGAAAATGACGGACACTGCGCGGGTCTTGGTCACCGGAGCCACGGGCTATATTGGCGGACGCCTGGTTCCACTGCTCCTGGCGGACGGACGCACCGTCCGGGTGCTGGTCCGGTCCCCGGAGAAGCTCAACGATGTCCCCTGGCATGACGACGTCGAAATAGTGCAGGGCGACCTCTCCGACGCCGAATCGGTGGAAAGCGCCTTCCAGGACGTGGACACCGTGTACTTCCTGGTTCATTCCATGGCCTCGGGCAAGGGCTTCGCCAAGCAGGAGGAGGACATCGCCAACATCGTGGCCTCCGCCGCGGAAAAGGCAGGCGTCAAACGGATCGTCTACCTGGGCGGTCTGCACCCGAACGAAGGCGAGCTCTCCCCGCACATGGCCTCGCGGACCGCCGTCGGGGAAATACTGCTCAACGGCGCGGTTCCCGCGGTCGTGTTCCAGGCCGGTGTGGTGATCGGCTCCGGTTCGGCGTCGTTCGAAATGATCCGCCACCTCACCGAAACCCTTCCGGTCATGCCGGCCCCCAGCTGGGTCCGCCGCAAGATCGAACCGATCGCCGTCCGCGACGTCCTGCACTACCTGGTCCGCGCAGCGGACCTGCCAGAAGGCCTGAACCGCACCTTCGACATCGGTTCCGGGGAAGTCCTGGAGTACGCGGACATCATGAACGGCTACGCGGAAGTGGCCGGACTGCCCACGCGCCGGATCTACGCCCTGCCGATCCCCGCCCCGAAGCTGGCCGGCCTGTGGGTAGCCCTGGTGACACCGATTCCGCTGGCCATGTCCCGGCCACTGGTCGAGTCCCTGCAGCACGATGCGGTGGCCAAGGAACGGGACATCAACGACTACATTCCCGCCCCGGAAGGCGGGCTGACCAACTACCACGACGCCGTCACCCGGGCACTGGGCAAAGAGGCACGAAACGAGGTGGAGACCACCTGGGCCAGCGCCTCCAGCGCAGCGGACCTGGCCTCCGAACCGCTGCCCTCGGACCCGGACTGGGCCGGGCAGACGGTCTATGTGGACCAGCGCCGCCGCGGCTCCGCTGTTGATCCGGCCCACATCTGGCAGGTCATTGAGGGAATCGGCGGCAAGAACGGCTGGTACTCCCTGCCGATGGCGTGGGCCATCCGCGGCGTCCTGGACAAGACCGTGGGCGGCGCCGGCCTGACCCGCGGGCGGCGGAATCCGTCCAAGCTGCTCACCGGCGACGTCGTTGACTGGTGGCGCGTGGAACTGCTGGAGCGCGGAACCCTGCTTCGCCTTCGGGCGGAAATGCGGGTTCCCGGCAAGGCCTGGCTGGAGCTGCGGGTAGACCCCGACGGCGAGGGCAGCGTCTACAGCCAGCGTGCCATTTACTTCCCCCGCGGCCTGCTGGGCCGGCTGTACTGGTGGCTCATCTACCCTTTCCACGGACTGATCTTCCCGTCCATGGCGAAGAACATCACCCGCCAGGCCGCGCGGCTGGCCCAGGCAGACGCTACCTAGCAGCAATCCCCTGTTTGACCAGGGTTTGTCAAGGGTCCGGTCAAGCTTTGATGTGCGGCGGCGCTAATTCGCGGGCGGCAGGGCCGCCGGGCTAAATTCGATGAAGCCCCCATCCCCGGAGTGAAAGCGAAGCCGTGCCCGCGCCCAGGCCCCAGACTGCCTCCAGCCGAGCACCCCTTCCTGCCCTGCCGCGGCACCGTCCCGGCGGTGCGTACCGTTATGACATTGAAGGCCTGCGGGCCCTGGCCGTCCTGGGCGTGCTGGGCCACCACCTGTTTGCCTGGCCCTCGGGTGGTTATGCCGGCGTCGACGTTTTCTTCGTCATTTCCGGGTTCCTGATCACCACCATCCTGATTCGGGAAATCACGTCCCCGCAGAAGCTCTCACTCCCGGACTTCTACCGCCGGCGTGTGCGCCGGCTCGTTCCCGCGGCGGCCGCCGTTCTGGCCGTGACCTCGGCGGCGGCGTTCCTTGTTTTCGGCGCGGGACGTGCCGCAGCCATCCTGGAGGACGCCGTCTGGTCCTTCTTTTTCCTGGGCAACTGGCGTTTCGCTGCTTCCGGAACGGACTACCTGAACGCCGGTACTGCGGTCTCTCCGCTGCAGCATTTCTGGTCCCTCGGCGTGGAGGAGCAGTTCTATCTGATCTGGCCCTGGGTGCTGGTGGCAGGCATCGCCGCAGCAGCCGCCCTGCGCTGCACTGACCGGGGCATGCGTGTGCTGCTGCTGCTCTTTATCGGGGTGCTCTGCACCGCCAGTTTCGCGTTCGCGGTCTGGGAGACCGCCAACCGGCCAACTACTGCCTACTTCTCCACGTTCTCCCGTGCCTGGGAACTCGGTGCCGGTGCGCTGCTGGCGGTGGCGGCCCCCTGGCTTAACCGGATTCCTGCAGCCGCACGGGCTGCCGCGGCCTGGGCCGGGCTGGCCGGAATCGCCGGATCTTTTGTCCTGCTCTCAGCGGACAGCGTGTTTCCCGGGCCGGCAGCCGCCCTGCCCGTGGCCGCTGCACTGCTGGTCCTGGCCGCAGGAACAGGAACCCGGAGCCCGCGCTACAACCGCGTGATGTGGCCGCTGACGAATCCCGCCAGCCGCTACATCGGCCGGATCTCCTATTCCCTCTATCTCTGGCACTTCCCGGTGATTGTCTTCGCAGCCGCACTGGCTCCGGCAGCGCCCGGACTGCTCCTGCTCGCAGTGTCCGTCCTGCTGGCCATGCTCTCGTTCTCCTTTATTGAGGACCCGGTACGGCATTCACGCTGGCTCCAGCCGCGCTACGCCGCCAGGGAACACGGACGCCGCTACCGGCGCCCCGCCCTAGCGCCCCGGCCCGGACGGCTGGCTGCGATGGCTGCAGCAGGAGGCCTGCTCTCCGCGGCTCTGGTGGCACTCACAGTCGAAACAACACTGCATTCCCCGGAGAGTCCGGCGGCCGCGAATCCGCCGGCCGCTGCGCAGGATCCCCTGCCGGCCGGCTCCGGCACGGTCCGGCCAGATCCCCTGGCCGCTCACACGGCGGCACTCCGCGCTGCACTCGCGAGCACCGAATGGCCCGAGCTGCACCCCGATCCGGCCACCTTCACGGAAGGCGGACGCAGCGCCAAGCCCGCCGAGTGGATCCAGGACGGCTGCCTCGGCGGAAACGAATCCCGCGAAGCGGATCCGGTCACCAACACTGAGCACTGCGTCTACGGCAGCCAGGATGCGCCGAGGGACCTGGTGCTGTACGGGGATTCAGTTGCCATGACCTATCTGCCGGCTCTGCGGGCTGTCCTGGAGCCGGAGGACTGGCGGATCCACGTCTTGACGACGGCCGGCTGCGCACCCGCTGACGTACCGCAGAACCGGATCGGCGGCGCACCGTACCCCGAATGTGCGGCGTTCCGGAACTGGGCAGTCCAGCGCGTCGGCGAGCTGGCACCGGATGTGCTGCTGATGTCTTCCTTCCGTTACGACCCTGCCCTTGCCAGCGGCGCGGAGGCAGAAGCCGCCGACGCCGAGTGGAGCGAGGGCACCCGCCGCATCCATGAGGCGCTGGCCGGCAAGGCAGGGCGGACCGTGGTTCTCTCGGCGCCTCCTGAAGCCAGGGACCCGGCTCAGTGTGCCACCCGGTTCAGCACTCCGGCCGACTGTGAAACCCTGCTGCCCGGTAACCATCAGTCCCGTCTGGCATTGGAAGCCGCTGCTGCAGTGCAGGCGGACCCGGCCGTTGAATGGGTGGACACCACGGCGTGGTTCTGTGTGGAGGGCAGGTGCCCGGCGTTTGTGGGCGCCGTCCCGCTGTACGCCGACGCCTACCATCTCAGTGCGGCAGGGTCCCGGGAACTGGCGCCCCTGGTGGCCGGAGTCCTGCAAAACACTGATTGACGGGTTAGCCCGCCGCGCCTCCTAACGTAGGATGACTTCAGCTAAGAGAGACACAGGGGACACACACAGTGCAGGAAAAGAGCAGCCGCAAGCGGTGGATTGCCCTGGCCGCAGCGGCTGGGGTACTGGTAGTCGGCGGAGCCGTGGGCGTCGCGGCTGCCACAGGCGCCTTCGACGCCGGATCACCGGCCGCCCAGCAGTCCCCGGAACCCTCAGCGTCACCAACGCCTACGGAGGCCGCCGTCCCGGTCACCTTCACGGCCGAACCTGCAGACAACGCTGCAGAGGTGAATCCCGCGTCGGTGCCCGTCCTGAAAGTCGAAAACGGCACTATCGATTCCGTAACCCTGGCACCGGCAGCGGGCGGTGCCAGCGTCGCCGGGGAGATTGCGGCCGGTGAAACGGAGTGGACGGCATCCGAACCCCTGGAGTTCAATACCGAGTACACATTCGCCTTCACCCTTGCCGACGCGAACGGCAAGACCACCAAGTCCTCGCAGACCTTCCACACGGTCACTCCGCCCAACGAGGCCAATGCCTTTATGGCGCCGATGGACAAGTCAGTGGTTGGCGTCGGCCACCCGATCGAGATCAACTTCAGCGAGCCCGTACTGAACAAACAGGCCGTCGAGGCAGCCATCACCGTCACCAGCACCAGCGACCAGGCGGGCGCTTTCTACTGGATCTCGGACACCAAGGCCCGCTACCGGCCGGAATCGTTCTGGGAACCCAACAGCACGGTGACTGTGGAGATGAACCTTTTTGGCGTGGACTTCGGCAACTCCATGATTGGCAACTTCAACGAGACGCGCACCTTCCAGGTGCACAACTCCCGCGTTGCCGTCGTAGACAACCTCACCAAGACCATGCAGGTCTTCATTGACGGGCAGCTCACCCGGTCCTTCCCCGTGACGCTGGGAGATGACGTCTGGCCTTCCCCCAGCGGGTATCAGGTAGTGATGTCCCAGCACGCCACCCTGCCGTTCCGTGCCGAAAGCATTGGCCTTAAACCCGGGGACCCGGATTACTACGAGCCCTTTGATGCATCCTGGGCCAGCCGCCTGACCAACAGCGGGGTGTTCGTGCATGAGGCGCTGCCCGGAGCCATGGGAGCACTCGGGGTTATGAATGTCTCCCACGGCTGCGTTGGCATGTCCCCTGAAGGCGCCAAGTACTTCTATGACACGTTCGAACCGGGTGACCTTGTCCAGGTGCTCAACACCGGGGTGGGACCGGCAGCAGTGTGGGACGGTTACGGGGACTGGAACGTGCCCTGGGCGGAGTATTCCACCCAGCCCAAGGGCTAGTTCCTGCCAGCTGGCCTAGCCGCGGCGGCGCCCGAACACAAAGTAGCTGATCGGACCTATGAAGTTGACGGCGCAGGCGGCGCTCCAGGCAGCTTTCGGCCCGCGGATTTCGCTGCCCGGCCGGCGCCAGATGTCCACCAGTGCTGCACCGGCAAGCAGGAACTGGATGCTGGAGAGAATGCCGAGGCCCTTTTTCTGGCCTGCAGTCAGGTCACTAAGGGACTTTTTCCTGCTCATGGGAGCTCCTTCTGGGGTTTTTCGGCCCGGAGAGATCTTCACCGGCCCGTGCGCAGCCGGAAGGCCTGCACCTGTTCGATGAAAACCTGCACGACGGCGGTCAGTATCCCCAGCATAATCAGGTTCGGGGCCGCCCAGCGCAGCTTCTGAGGCCAGGGCTCCACCGGATATCCATTCCAGTTGGGCGTCGGCGGGTTGGGATCCTGCGGAAAGATGACGTCGGCAAACATAAAGAATCCGCCCACTGCCACCAATCCTGCGGCGAGGACCCAGGCGGCAATCCGGTACTTGCGCTGGTGCTGTTCCAGCTCCGAGTACACATTCTGCGAAGACCTGAGCTGAACAGGCGCGGGCGCGTCACTGATTTCCACGATCGCCGGAGGTTCTTCCCCGGCCCGGGACAGGTGCCGGTCTCCCCCGCCGCGCTGGTAGGCAGGGTCATACCGTGGATCTATCTCATCGTGCCTGCTGGACATGGCCGTCCCCCTCCGGACAGATTGCGCGGCCGCAGCGGCCGCGTCCCTGGTGCAGCAACTGTAACGGACCCGGTCCGCTGGCGGACCGGGTCCGTTAGGGGACGTTTCTAGGCTTCGGCGGCAACCTCTCGGGTCTCCGGCTTGGTGTCCTGTGCAAGGAAGGACAGCAGTGCGTCGTTGACTTCCTGCGCGTGGGTCCAGAGCAGCCCGTGCGGGGCGCCTTCAATCTCCACGTACGCGGCGGAGGGCAGCGCCTTCGCAAACCGGCGTCCCGTGGCATCAATCGGAAGGATGTTGTCAGCGGTTCCGTGCACAATCAGCGCCGGGACATCGATCTTGGGGATATCTTCGCGGAAGTCCGTGAGCCAGGTTGGCTGTGCGGCAATCGATGCGATGGGGCTTGCCGAGGATGCCAGGTTCCAGCCGGCGTTGACCACTTCCTGGCTGAGCCGGTTCGTGCCCAGGAAGTCATCCGTGTTGTAGAAGTTCTTGAAGAATTCGGTAAAGAAGGCGTAGCGGTCTGCAGTGGCAGCCTCCAGCAGGCCGTCAAAGACTTCCTGCGGAACACCTTCCGGATTGTCATCAGCCTGGAGCAGGTACGGCTCGAGCGAACCGAGGAACACTGCCTTGTCCACCCGGTCCGAGCCATAGGTCGAGAGGTAGCGGGCCACTTCGCCGGTGCCCATGGAGAAGCCTGCCAGCACCACCGAGTGGAGGTCCAGGGTGCTCAGCACTGCGTTCAGGTCTGCGGCGAAGGTGTCGTAGTCGTAACCTTCGGCGGGCTTGTCCGACCGGCCAAAACCGCGCCGGTCATAGGTGATGACCCGGTAACCGGCGCCCAGCAGGGCGGCGGTCTGCTTTTCCCAGGACGCCCCATCCAGGGGGTAGCCGTGAATGAGGACCACAGGTTGTCCCTTGCCGTGGTCTTCGTAGTAAAGCTCGATCGGACTGCTGTTCTCCGTGCTGACGCTGATACGTCCCATGGCGCTCTTCCTCTCAAAAGGCTGTGAGAATGATCATTCTCCGAGGCACCAACTATAGGGAACGATCGTTCTCAAAGCAACTACACTTAACTTCATGGACCCTGATAAGGAACACGGACACGTGATCGAAGTAGCCGACCGGCTCTTCTACGAACGCGGCATCCAGGCAGTCGGCATGGCCGAACTCAGGCGCGAGGTGGATCTGCCGCTGAAGAAGCTCTATGCCTTGTTCCCGTCTAAGCAGGCCATAGTATTCGCCGTCCTTGACAGGCGCCACCGAATCTGGACGGCAGGTCTGCAGGAAAAAATCGACGCCGCACCGGACCCCCGTCTGAAACTGCTGGCTGTTTACGACTATCTCGCGGACTGGTTCGCTGAGGACTCGTTCCGGGGCTGCGCATTTATCAACGCCTTCGGAGAGCTGGGCAGCCAGTCACCGGACATAGCCGAACGCACCCGGGAGCACAAGGAATCCTTCCAGCTCGTACTGGCTGGCCTCGTCGCTGACGCCGGCGGGAGCCCGGCCCTTGCCCCGCAGCTGGCGCTGCTGGCAGAGGGCGCTCAGACCACCGCGGCCATCTCCGGGTCAGCAGAGCCGGCCCAGCAGGCACGCCAGGCAGCGGAGATTCTCATCAACGCCCAGATCCAGGCCGTTCCCGGAAAGGTTTAAGCTTCAGGCAGGTCCCGGACAACACGGGCGGGATTACCGAGTGCGACGACGTTGGCCGGAAGGTCCCGGGTAACCACCGCCCCGGCCCCGACAACGGTGTTCTCACCAATGCTGACGCCGGGCAGCACGATCACCCCTCCGCCCAGCCAGACATTGTTGCCGATGCTGATGGGTTTCGCTGCCTCCAGTTTGTCCCGGCGCGGATCCGCTGCCAGCGGATGGGTGGGCGTAAGAAGCTGGACATTCGGTCCTATCTGCACGTCGTCGCCGATCGTGATCGGTGCGACGTCCAGGGCGGTGAGGTTGTAGTTAATGAAGGTCCTCGCACCAACGGTGATGTATTTCCCGTAGTCCACGTAAAGCGGCGGCCGGATGACGGTCTGCTCCCCGAGGCCACCCAGGAGTTCTGACAGCAACGGCGCTGCAGCCGAAGGGTTCTGCGGGGCCAGGCGGTTGTACTGGTCCGCAAGGGAGACCGCACGGAGACTGTCCGCTTCCAGCTGCGGATCATCGGCGATGTACAGGTCCCCTGCCTGCATCCGCTCCCGCATGGACATGTTGTCATTCTCGAAGTAGTGAGCCATGCGCCTAATGATCCCCTGCGGGCACCCCCAGTTTCACCAGGACATTCCCATGGATCATTTCCTTGCCCTCGGAGAGTTCCGCGTCATCCATGTATCCGTCAACCACCAGGACCGCCATGCCAGCACGTCCGTCCAGCGTGGTGCCTGGGGACGTACCGGAGACAACACTGCCGTCGGTGAGCGGCCCCTTGCGGCAGAAAGCGGAATAGCTTTCACCCGGTCCCTGCCGCACAACCGCCAGGCAGTACCCGCCGCCTCCCCGGGATACGTAGTAACTGCCCGTTCCGCTTGTGGTCAGGAAGCGGACTTCATCCCGGCCGGTGTCCAGTTCCACCCAGGCCGGCAGCTGGTCTTCCTCGTCCGGCGGCTCATCGAATACCGCGAACGGTGGATCCGGGATCCCTCCAGGCGCCGGCGAGGAGGAGTATTCGGCGAGCAGAAAAACGCCCGCCCCGATGAGAACAGCCGCCCCGGCCCAGACAACCCCCGACTGTACCGGGTTCCGCGCACCGCTGCGTTTCCTGCTGAAGTTCATGATGCTCCCCGGATCGTGCCCGACGGCGGGGGCCGGCACCGGGCGGTTTGGTGCGAACCGTAACACCAAAGCCTGTTCAGCGCCGCAGGTGGAGCTAGAGCGAGCTGCTGATCAGGCTCACCGCCAGCACGGTCATAAAAACGGCGATCCCGGCGTCGAGGATCTGCCAGGACCTGGGACGGGCAAAAAACGGGGCCAGCAGCCGGGCCCCAAAGCCGAGAAGAGTGAACCAGAAGGTACTGGCTGCGACCGCGCCGGCCGCAAAAACCCACCGGCCGTCCGGACCATGCGTCGCCGAGAGTGAGCCGAGCAGCACCACGGTGTCCAGATACACGTGGGGATTCAGCCAGGTGAGGCTCAGACAGGTCAGGACAGCGGCGGCCAGCGTTCCTTTCCCCTGCCCTGCAGCCTGCAGGCCGGAAGGATTGATCGCCCGCCGGAGGGAAAGGAACGCGTAGGCCAGGAGGAAGGCAGCGCCCGCCCACCGGATGATGTCCAGGACCACGGGAGCGCTTTGTGTCAGTCTTCCGATGCCCGCTGTGCCGGCCAGGATCAGGATGGCATCGCTGAGAATACAGACCGCAACCACTGCCGGCAGATGTTCGCTCCGAAGACCCTGGCGCAGAACAAAGGCGTTCTGCGCACCGATGGCGACGATCAGCGCCAGTCCGCTGCCAAAACCGGCCGCCAGGGGAGCAAGAGAATCCATGGGTCCAAATTAGGCGCATATAGATCCAATGAGTAGCTAATAATTCTGAAGGTTGTTTAGGATTTCTTAATATGGACTTCAATGCGGATCAGCTGCGGGCGCTGGCTGCCGTGGTGGACCATGGCAGCTTTGACGCGGCGGCCGCCGCACTCCACCTCACGACGTCGGCGGTAAGCCAGCGGGTCAAGGCGCTGGAGGCAAGGACTGGGTGTGTGCTGGTCCGGCGCACCAGGCCGGTGGCCGTCACCGAACCGGGGGCAGTCCTGCTGCGGCTGGCCCGGCAGATTGCTGCCCTGGAGGACGACGCCGTCGAACGCCTGGGCCTGGAGAGCCGGCAGGGACACAGCACAGTCCAGCTGGTCATCAACGCAGATTCGCTCGCCACCTGGGTGCTGCCGGCGCTGTCGGGGCTGGAGGGAATCAGTTTCGAGATCACGCTGGAGGACCAGGACTATTCAGCCGAGAGCCTGCGGAACGGCACGGCAATGGCTGCAGTGACTTCCAGCCCCGAACCGGTGCAGGGCTGTTCGGTTACGCCCTTGGGAACCATGCGCTACCGGCCGGCTGCCAGCCCCGGATTTATCCACCGGTTCTTCGCCGGCGGCTGGAACGCTTCCTCGGCTTCGCAGGCACCGATGGTGGTTTTCAACCGCAGGGATGCACTCCAGTTCCGCTTCCTCGAAGCGGCCTTTGGGCCGGGAATCGACCCGCCCCGGCACTACGTCCCGGCGTCCTGGGATTTCCTGCAGGCTGTACGCCTGGGATTCGGCTGGGGCATGCTGCCGGATCTTCAGTCCGAGGAGCTGCTGGCGGACGGGTCCCTGGTGCTGCTGGCTTCCGATGCCTGGCTTGATGTCCCCCTTTTCTGGCAGCAGTGGAGGGTGGAACTACCTGCGCTGTCCGGGGTGGCCGGCGCCCTGTCCGATGCTGCGGAAAAAGGACTCCTGTACTAGGGCAGGGCGGAGTGCGAACCCAGGTGGTGATAGGTGCGGTCATGGTAGACCAGCGGGGCAGCGGCCGGTCCGCTGTGGATTTCCAGCACGGAAGCGGCAATGAGGGTGGAACTGCCAGCCTGGGTGCGGGAGAGGATCCTGCAGAGCAGCGCCCGGGGCACTCCGCCCAGCAGAGGCTCCCCGCCGGGCAGGGTGCTCCAATCCAATTCAGAACCAAAACGGTCAGCGCCCCGGGCCGCGAAGAGCGACGCCAGCTCGGCATTATCAGCACCAAGCAAATGGACCACGATCGTCTCCGAGCCGGCGATCACACCGGCCGACCCCTCAGTAGAGGCAAGAGAGAAGGCCAGGATGGGCGGAACCGCCGAGACAGAGCTCACCGAAGAGGCGGTGAGTCCCACCGGGCCCTGGGCACCCGCGGCCGTAATGATCGCCACACCTGCCGGATGTCCCCGGAACGCATCCTTGAATTCATCCACTACTGGATGAGTCAGTGCCGTTGAAGTCATGCCTCAACGGTAAAACCTCAACATTAGTTGAGGTCAAATCAGGAGTCGGGTTCCAGCAGACGGGCACCGCGGAAACCGCGGCCTGATGCGTCATCCGGGTTGACGAAGCTGCACTCGGCCAGGGACAGGCACCCGCAGCCGATGCACCCGCCCAGCCGGTCCCGCAGCGCTTCGAGCTGGCTTATCCGGTCATCCAGTTCCGTGCGCCATGCGGCGCTGAGCCTCCGCCAGTCTTCCTGGTCAGGGATCCCGTCCTCCGGCAGCTCGGCGAAGACGGAGGCAATATGGGAAAGCGGTATGCCTGCCCGCTGGGCAGCCCGGATTACCGCCACCCGGCGCAGGACTGAACGGTCAAAGCGGCGCTGATTGCCGCCGGTACGCCGGCTGCGAATCAGGCCCTGCCGCTCGTAGAAATGCAGCGCGGAAACGGCTACACCGCTGCGCTGGGCAACCTGCCCCACGGTGAGCTCTTCGAGGGCCCGGGGTTGACCATCCATGATGCGTTGCTGCCGCCTCTTCGTTCCGGACCGGCAGGAGTTCAGCCGGTTGCCGTGTCCATTAAACCAACTGGCGGTACGGCATGTCCGTAGCGGAAGAGGTTCTGCGGATCCCAGCCCGCCTTGGCGCTGCGCAGAAGCTCGTAGGCAGCCGGCTCCCATGCCCGGGCGCGGTCCAGCTCGTCACCGGCGGGACCGTGGAAGTTGATCAAGCTCCCCGCCGCGTAGGGCTCGAAGGCCACTGCCAGGCGGGCCACGGCTGACTCCACCTCATCCGGTGCAGGCAGGCCCGGAACCCCCAGAACAAACAGGTGGTACGCAGCGGTTCGGCCGGACACCGTGTCGGGGAAAGGGGGCTTCTGCGACAGCGCACCGCCGAGCAGCCGCAGCTCCAGCATGACCAGGGGTGTGCCGGAGCCGGGTCCCACCTGGCGCAGCAGCTCGGCAGCGGCGTCGTCGTCCAGGTCCGTCAGCAGCATGCCCCGCTCCATGGCAGGCGCCGGATCAGCGGGATCACTGTGCACGGCGTCCACGCCCAGATAATCCATGGGCCCGGCGGTGTCGCTGACCACGGGCAGCTGACGGAGCGGACTGAGCAGCGCCTCCCCCTCATCCTCGGTGCCGAACAGGGCAAAACGCAGAATTACCGGCGCGGTTCCGCGGATTTCAGGAGGCAGGAACGGCACATCCGGAAGATGCATCAATGCCAGCGACGCCGATGCCCCGCCGGGCAGGGACGGAGCCCACTGGCGGAAGACCTCCAGCACCTGGCCTGCTTCCTCCTCCGGGAAAACCAGCTGCCCGCCGTAGAAGTCCCCCAGCGGTACGGCCGCCATGCTCATGCTGGTTACGATCCCAAAGTTGCCCTTGCCGCCCCGCACGGCGGTGAACAGCTCCGGCTCGGTTTCCGGATCAACCCGGCGCAGGGTGCCGTCCGGGGTGACAACGTCAAAACTCCGCACGTGGTCTGAGGCGAACCCCAGAGTGCGTCCCATCAGCGGCAGGCCCCCGCCAACGGTGTAGCCGACCACTCCCACACGGGAACTGGAACCATGGGCGGCAGTCAGGCCGTTGGGGACCAGCTGCTCCAGCACTGTATTCCACCGCACGCCGGCACCCACCGTAAAGGTCCCGCTCTCCACATCCAGTTCAAAGTCCTGCAGCCTCGAGGTATTGATGAGCAGGCCCTCATCCATAGGGGCTGCGGCGTTGTGGCCGGTGGCCTGCACAGCCAGCGGAATCCCGCGCTCGGACGCCCACTGCACGGCGGTTTGGACGTCCACGGCGTCCAGCGCGCCCAGTGCGGCATCCGGATGATGGACCTGTGCCAGGTTAAATGCCGCTGTGTCCTGTGCATAGGAGCCCTCTCCGGGCTTTGATACAACCCCTCGGACGGCGCTGCGGAGCGAGTCGAGGTCAGGTTCTTGAATCATGGCGGAGCTCCCGGGAGTGAGAAATGAACCGGCCCGAGCACCGGGGAATTGCTCAATAGGGTAGGGCGCGGGCCGGGGTCCGCCAAGGGGTGCAGGCAAAGCACCGCTTGGCGGCCGGAGCGTGCGGATCAAAAGTCTGGAGATTCCCAGCCTGCTTGGTGTTCACTTGGTACATGAGAGCCATCTGGAAAGGTGCCATTGCGTTTGGGCTGGTCAACGTACCGGTCAAGGTGTACTCCGCCACCGAGGACCACGATGTCAGCCTGCACCAGGTGCACGAGAAGGACGGCGGCCGGATCCGGTATCAGCGCCGCTGTGAAATCTGCGGTGAAGTTGTGGAGTACAAGAACATTGCCAAGGCCTACGACGACGGCGAGCAGACAGTGGTGCTGACCGACGAGGATCTGGCGTCCCTCCCGGTGGAGAAGAGCAGGGAGATCGAGGTAGTGGAGTTTGTCCCCAGTGACCAGGTGGACCCCATCCTCTTCGACCGCACCTACTATCTGGAGCCGGATTCAAAGTCCACCAAGTCCTACGTGCTGCTGCGGCGGACCCTGGAGGAAACGGACCGGACCGCGATTGTGCAGTTTTCACTGCGCCAGAAGAGCCGGCTGGGTGCCCTGCGTGTCCGCGGCGACGTGCTGACTCTGCAGACCCTGCTCTGGGAGGACGAAGTTCGGGAGGCGGCTTTCCCGTCCCTTGAAGAGAGTGTGCGCATCTCTGCCAAGGAACTGGAGATGTCTTCGGCGCTGGTTGACTCCTTCAGCTCCGACTTTGATCCCTCCGGGTTCACCGACGAATACCAGGAACAGCTCCGCACCCTCATTGAGGCCAAGCTGGAAAAGGGCGAGGCCCTGGATACGGAACAGACCTTCGGCGAAGAGGCGGAGGAAGAAGGCGGGAAGGTCCTGGACCTGATGGAGGCGCTGCGCCGCAGCGTGGAGAAGAACCGGGGGCGGAAACCGTCCTCCGGGAAAACGAAGGACGAAGAAAAAGAAGAGCCAGCCAAGAAACCGGCGGCGAAGTCCTCCGGCCGTAAATCCAGGAAAGGCGCGTAGACAATGGGCGTTACCAGCTACTTCCGCGACCGCAGGGGACGGCAGACCGTTTTCCTGCCGCCGAATTTGCCCATGGTGGCCTGGGCCGGTCTGGGCACGGCCTCAGCCATGGCTCTGACCCCGCGGTACCGGGACCTGCTGCACCGGGCCAGCCAGGGCGCCATGATGTGGTGGGCCGCCGGCGAAACCTTCCGGGGCCGCAGCCCGTTCCGCCGTACGATCGGGGCTGCCACCCTGGTGCGTGCTCTGACCCGGTAGCCGGCCGGCGATCTGTCCGAACGGCTACTGCCGGTAGCCTTCGACCTCGCCGACAGGCCTGACCTCCGCCGCGTCCGGATTCTCACCGGCGTCGATCCGGGCACGCCGCTGGCGCAGGAGATCCCAGCATTGGTCCAGCTGTTCACCGATACTGCGCAGCTGTTCGGCGTGGGATTCGGCGCTGGCGCCCGGTCCGGCGCTGCGAAGGGATTGTTCCTGTTCGACCAGGCGTTCGATTTGTGCGTGGATTTGCTCTGAGTCCATTCCCCCACGCTAAGGCGCACGCAGCGCCTGCACCACCCGCAGCGGGCTAGTTCAGCAGGCCGCGGAGGTAGCCGGAGAACCCGGCAGGCGCGCGGCCGGTTGTCCGGCCGGAAGTCACCGCCCGGATCCAATCCGTGGCAGTCCAGGCCACACCTGCTGCCTTGATCCGGTGTGCCAGGTCCACGTCCTCCCCCGTAGTGCCCGGACGGAACCCGCCGGCAGCTGCGTAGGCCTCTGCCGAGAATCCAAGATTGGCGCCGTGGACGTAGGGGTGGCCCTCCGCCAGGGTGTGCTGTGCCTGCCACAGTCCCAGGTGGTCCGCCGTCAGGTCCCGGGCGTCCGGAACCACTGTGCCCAGCACCAGACCGTAGCCTGCTGCGGACAGCTCGGCCTGCATTTGCAGCCAGTTCGCCGGAACTATGGTGTCTGCATCGGTGTTCGCCAGCCACAAGGCACCCATTTCCAGAACCGCCGCAGCCCCTTCCGCCCGGACAGCGCCGACATTACCGGCCCGGGTCTCCAGCAGATGCAGCTCGAGTCCCAGCTCCAGGCCCGCCCCGGCGGCAGCGGCCGCAGAACCGTCGGTGCAGGAATCAAGGACCACAACCACGCTCACCCTGGCCGGCACAGCCAGGACCCGGACGGCTCCGGCAACGGAGGCCAGGCAGCGCGGCAGGAGGTCCTCTTCGTCCCGGGCAGGTATTACGACGCCGAAGTGGGCAGGCGTCAAAGCAGTCCCTCCCGGCGGGCCACGGATTCCGCCGGCCGCGGCACCAGGACATCAATGCGGAAATCTTCTTCCAGATGGGCGCTAAGCCGTTCCAGTCCGCTGCCCTGCAGAAAGGCGTCGTGGACGTCATCGCCGGTCAGCGGCCAGCCCTCATTGGGATGCCGCCAGTGGCAGAGCAGCAGCACCCCATCGGGTGAGAGGGATGCTGCTGTCCGGTCCACGGTCTCCCTCAGCTGCGCGGGCGTCAGGAAGTACCCGATCTCAGAGATGACCACCAGGTCGAAGACACCGCCGGGCCAGTTCGCGGGAATGCTGCCTTCAACAAGCTCGACGCCGGACGCAGGGCCAAGCCGCTGAGCGGCCAGTTCCAGCGCGCGGGCACTGATGTCCATGGCGGTTACGGATTCCGCGCGGCGGGCCAGCTCTGCAGTGAGCACACCGATGGAGCAGCCGGGCTCGAAGACACGGCCGAAGGTTTCCCGGGGAAGCATCGCCAGCGTCAGGGCCCGTTTGCGGTGTTCGTAGAAGCTCCCCTCGAAGTTCCAAGGATCCGTGGAACCGGCGTACAGGTCTTCGAAGACCTGCTGTGCGCTGCGAGGCACGCAGACGCAGAAAGACTCAAAGGGCCGTTCGAAGTGCGCCAGCACTTCGGTACCCAGGAGCACCTCGTCGCCGGGCAGATCGGAGAGCGGGTTCACCTGGCTGTGGTGGGCCGCCATAGCCGCCGCTTTGGCCTCTGCTGCACGGGCGCCGAGCGGAAAAATGTGCAGCGGGCCGGGAATGTCCCGGGGATCTCCCCAGTGCCAGAACCAGATTGGATATTCCAGCAGGGGAATACGTGCTGACTGGGCAAACGCGGCAGCCACTTCTCCGGCGGTGTCGTGATCAATGTGTCCGTCGCTTCGCCAGGGCGCGGCAACCCAGAGGGATCCAGAGCCGGAATCCGCAGTTTCCCGCAGCGCCTGCATGATTTCCTCACGGCAGCCGGCCAGTCCGCCGTCCGGCAGGCCCAGCAGCCGGACCCGTGCCTGCGGTGCCAGCGCCGCCACGGCGTCGCGCAGTTCCCGTTCCCGGATCTGAGCCAGTCGGCTGGGCGTATGGGTTTGTGAGTCCGGATGGGACGCTTCGCCGGCAGTTGCCACAATGACGTCGATGCTGGTTCCTGCGGCGGCAAGCGCAGCGATGAGGCCGCCGGCACCGAGGGTTTCATCGTCCGGATGCGCGGCAAGGACCAGCAGCCTATCCGGGACGCCGGGAAGCAGCCCTGCAAGCTCCGATGTACCTTCCAGTGCCTTGATCCAGAGCGCCTCGTCCTGGCTGGCGTCCCGGTGGGTGAAGCTCACCACGGATCTGTTTCCCGGGCCAGGAGCATTCCACCCAGGGCTGCATGGTCACGTTCACCGTGATGCTGGCGCACGTAGACCTGCAGGTCTGCAACGCGGCGGGCGTGCTCTTCTTCGGCGGTGAGCGGTCCCGGCCCCAGTCCGTGGGCGGCAGCGGCCAGGACCCGCTCCGCGGCGTCGGCTACGACGCCGCGGACCCGCTGGGCCAGCAGGGCACCGTTCACTCCGGCTGCCCGTCCGGCGTCAATGTCTGCGGCTGCCCCGGCCAGCACGCGCGCTGCCGACTGCAGGGCGAGATCCGCCGAGCCAATGAGCGCCTGGGCAATCTGGTCCGGTGTGCGCTGCCGGCTGGCCTGGAGCAGCCGCCGGGCAACAGCCACGGCACCTCCGTACCAGACCGCAGCGACGCCAATCCCGCCCCAGGCGAATCCGTCCCGTTCCAAGTACCAGTTGTCCCGACCCACCGGCGCCGCGGGCACGTCCGTGAAGTCAACAGGACCGCTGCTGACTGCGGCCAGTCCGCGGCTGATCCACAGGCCCTCGACCGGGAGGACACCGGGAGCGCGGAGGTCCACCGCGAAGGCACGCCGGTTTCCGTCCCCCGTGTGGGCAGTCACCACGGCGTAGTCCAGCTGGTCTGCCAGGGAGCACCAGGGCTTGCGGCCGGACAGCCGCCACCCGCCGTCGTGCAGCGTGGCTGTAAGCGCTGTTCCCGGCCCTTCAGCGGCGTAGACACCCCAGGTTCCGGAGGTGAAGTCCATGTCTTCAGCCCTGCCGTCCTCCGGCGCGAGCTGTGCTGCCTGCGCCAGGATGGCGCGCGCATCCAGATGCGGCTCAACCACCCGCGCGGCCGTCAGATCCGCTGCGCCCAGCGTAGCCAGCAGCTCAAGCAGGGCCAGGGTGCTGCCCGCTCCGGGCAGCGGCGCCGCGTCGGTGGCCGGCTTCAGGAGCAGCAGCGACGTAACTGCAGACCCGTCGGTTTCCAGTGCCAGGCCCATTACCTCAGAGAGGGCTTCCAGCTGCGCTGAAGGGGTGTCTGCGCTCAGCAGCACCGGGCCGCTCACGAGTTGCCGCCTGCACAGTTCGGTTCATGCTCAGCCGCAGCAGGCATAGGGTCTTGGGGGATCGACACTGGCCTTGCCTCCGTCCTGAATAAGGGTGCTTCCCAAATTACATGCTGTACGGCCAGGACGGGGAATGGCCGTAACAACTTCCGGGCAGCAGGAAAGGCGTGGCCGCCCCGGCCACGCCCGTTTCCCTGCCCGTATTAGTTCGGAATACTTCCCTCACCAGGGGATCCGCGGCTGGGGCCCCTGCTGGTGCTGCCGGAACGGTCAGACCCGAGAACAAAGCCGAGGATGATCATCACCGCAGCGAGGATCAGATGCAGCCAGTTGTCCGCCCAGTTGAAGGGAACAAAGTTGGCATCAGAGTTCAGCGGAATGATGAGTCCGTAAATGAACAGGAGCAGGTACAGGACGCCGGCACCGATGAGATAGGTGCGGGCGGACGAGTTGCTCCTGGCCATCCACAGGCCGGCAAACCCAAGCAGCATGTGGACGACGTTGTGGAGGATGGACACCTGGAAGAGGCCCAGCAGGGCGGCTTCCGAGCCATAGCCGGCGAAGTAGAGCGCGCCGTAGTTAGTGGTAATTCCCGGAATGAACCCGAGGACCCCAATGGCCAGGAAAACGATGCCGAAAACTATGGCGGCTATCTGGGCACTGGTTCTGTGGGCGGAAAGTCCTCGGCTGCTGCTTGCATAAGACATGGCCAACTCCTTATCTCCAAGGGAGAATGCTGGACTCCGGCCAGACGGAGGCCTTAAACCTACGCTTAAACTGTGGCACAGTCAGCACAGCATGGGAAGCATGCTTATCAACCGGCGGGCTAAGGACTGTTCGATCGGAATTCCCCCTTGACTCAGGGGCGCAGGGGCTATGGGCTGGAGGCCAGCCCCGAGGAAGGAAGCTCATGGAATCGCTTTGGCTCGACACCTCCCCGACCATCCCGGCAGACCCATTTGTGCCGGGTGGGTCCTATGACACGGTGGTGGTGGGCGCCGGACTGACAGGCCTGGCCACCGCCGTAATGCTGGCGCGCGGCGGGCAGCGGGTAGCCGTAATCGAGGCGCGCCGTACCGGCGCCGTGACCACCGGAAATACAACGGCCAAGATCTCCCTGCTGCAGGGAACGGTGCTCTCCGAAGTCGCCAGGCACCACGACGTCTCCACGGCCGCTGCCTATGTGGCAGCCAACCGGCGCGGACAGGAATGGCTGCTGCGCTTCTGTGACTCATCCGGAGTTGGCTATGAGACCCGTGATGCGTGGACCTACGCCGTCACCCCGGACGGCGCTGCAGCCCTCGCCGAGGAGCGCGACGCCTGCCGCGCCGCAGGCCTTGAAGTGCACAGCACTACGGAAACCGAACTTCCGTTCCAGGTCCAGGCCGCCTTGAGGCTGCCGGACCAGGCACAGTTCCATCCGCTGCAGGCCCTTTCCGCCTTGGCGGCCGAGCTGCGCTCCCTCTCCGGAGTGCTTTTCGAAGGCGTGCGGGTCACGGAAGTCCACCACACCGATGCCGGGAAAGTGCGGGTGGTGACCTCTCCCGGAGACCTTGAAGCCTCCTCGGTGGTACTGGCCACTGGAATCCCGATCCTTGACCGCGGGGGCTACTTCGCAGTGGTCAAACCCATGCGGTCCTACGCCAGCGCGTTTCCCGTCACCGGAGATGTCCCGGAAGGCATGTACCTCTCGGCGGACTCCCCCTCGCGTTCACTGCGCACGGCGGAGGTCAACGGCACCAGGTACCTTCTGGCCGGCGGCAACGGTCATCCGGTGGGACGCGCTTCCCACACCAGGGACCGCGTGAACGGCCTGCACGAATGGACCCGGCAGAACTTTGCCGTGGATCAGGCAAGGTACGGCTGGTCCGCGCAGGACTATTCCCCGGCGTCGTCAGTTCCCTACGTGGGCGAACTGCCGCTGCTGGGCAGGAACATCTATGCCGCCACGGGGTTCAACAAATGGGGAATGACCAACGGCGTTGCCGCAGCGCTGTCCCTGGCAGCGGGAATTCTGGGCCACGCGGACCAGGATGCGGCGCTTTACAAGGCCAGGATCAGCGTTCCGGATGCCATGACCACTGTGAAGGACAACGCAGAGGTGGGCCTGCAGATGATCAGCGGATGGGCCGGAGGACTATCCCGGACAACCGGAACCGAGCCGCCGGAAGGACTCGGGATGGTGGTGCGGGAGGGCGGCTCCCCCGTGGCCGTCTGCACCGTAAACGGGGTGACCACACGCCGGTCGGCGATCTGCCCTCATCTCCACGGCATCCTGGCGTGGAACGACGCCGAGGCATCCTGGGACTGCCCGCTGCACGGCTCGCGCTTCAGTGCGGACGGCGAAGTGCTGGAGGGACCGGCAGTGAAAGGACTGGATCCGGCCTAGGGAACACAAAAGCCCGGCGTCTCTCCGCGGAGAGACGCCGGGCTTTATGCCGTTCCAGGCGGAACCGCAGGCTAGACGCCTGCGGCCCGGGGTCCGCCTGACTCGGGATCATCGAGGGAAGGGTCGGCCGTTGGGGCGGCCTTCAGTCCCGCGCCGGTGTCAGCTGTTGGGGCAGCGTCCACGTTTCCGCGCCAGGATCCGGTCTCCGAACCCTGGGTCTCAATGAATTCCTTGAACCGCTTGAGGTCGCCCTTGACGCGGTGGTCGTCTGCACCGACTACGGACCCAACCTTCTCGGCGAAGGTTTCCGGGTCCCAGTCCAGCTGGACACTGACCCGGGTCTCCGTGGCGCTGAGGCGGTGGAAGGTCACCACACCCGCCTGTGACTTGCCGTCGGTGCTCTTCCAGGCAACGCGCTCATCGGGGTGCTGCTCGGTGATCTTCGTGTCGAAGGTCCGCTCAACTCCGCCGATTTTGGTGACCCAGCGGGATTCCGTGTCAGAGAGCTGGGTGACGGACTCGACACCCTTCATGAAATGGGGGAAGGATTCGAACTGCGTCCACTGGTTGTAGGCAGTGGTGACGGGTACTGCAACGTCAATCGACTCTTCTACGGTGCTCATACTGTCCCTTCGGTCGCGGATTGCGCTGTTCCTCGCGGAACGAACCTCCGATAGTAAGGGGGCTTATTACCCTCTGCCCCCACGGTAACGAAGTGGACAACAGATCACAAGCTGAAGGTAAGCTTACTTATATCGAGCCTCCGCGGACGGATTTCCGCGGAATCGTTACAGTCTTGGTTCGTCAACACAGGAGGAACAATGAAGGCATCACAGCAGCTGACCACCAACCTGCAGTCCGTACTGGTAAACCTGATCGAACTGCATTTGCAGGGTAAGCAGGCGCACTGGAACGTGGTGGGCAAGAACTTCCGCGACCTCCATCTCCAGCTGGACGAGATCATTGACGACGCACGCCTCTTCGCAGACGAGCTCGCCGAGCGCATGCGCGCCCTGCAGGCAGTGCCGGACGGCCGCAGCACCGCCGTCGCTGAAGGCACATCCCTTCCGCCCTTCCCGGCCGGTCTCGTGGATACCAAGGACACCGTGACCCTGGTGGTGGGCCTGCTCCGCGGCACCGTCCAGACCATGCGCGATGTCCACGACCAGGTTGACGAGGAAGACCCCACGACGGCGGACATCCTGCACGGATTCATCGGCAAACTGGAACAGTACGCCTGGATGGTTGACGCCGAGAACCTGCAGCCGACTGCCAGCGTGGTAACCCCGGAAGGCGCCGACAAGGGCGCCACCACCTAGGAATTCCCCGGCGTCACTCCCGGCGCAGGATCGCGTCCTCCACTTCGAGGAGCAGATCCGCCATCCGGGCCCTGGCCGCAGCGGGATCCATGGCTGCGACGGCTGCTGCGACGGCCTCATGTTCGTCCAGTGCTTCCGGCCGGGGCCCGGAGGGCATGAGGTTCTGCCGGCTCCGGCCGGACAGGACCTCGGCGACTACATCGCTGAGCGCAGCGAACATCTCATTTCCGCTGGCCTGGAGCAGCAGGGTGTGAAACGCAATGTCCGCCGCCAGGAATGCCTCCGGGTCTGCTGCAGCCTCCCGCATCCGGCCTGCAAGCAGGACCAGCCGTCCACGCTCGTCCGCAGAGGCGCGGCGGGCAGCTCCGGCAGCCGCCAGGGGTTCGACGGCGATGCGCAGTTCAGTCAGCGATTCGAACTGAGCGCTTCTCCCGGGTCCGGAAAGCCGCCAGCGGATGACCCGGGGATCGTAAACGTTCCAGCGCGGGGAATCCTGGACCACCAGCCCGATCCGGCGCTTCGAATACACCAGATTCATGGCTTCCAGGATTTGCATGCAGTCACGGACCACCGTCCGGGAGACACCGAACTTCTCCTGCAGACCCTCCAGGGTGAGGCGGCTGCCGGGGCGGATGGCTCCGGTGGCTATATCCCGGCCAACTATTTCGATGATCCTGTTGTTCATCACTTCAGCGGCAGGGCGGTCCTGCTCAACAACTTCTCTGTCCTGCAAGGCACGTCCTTCACGTTGCATCAGGGGCTTAGCCCGTTGCCCCCAGCGTAACTCCGCACACAGCCGGCCACCAGCCTATGGTGATACCTTTGAGGTCCAGCGAAGGGCCTGCACGTCTTCGCTCGACAACGGCGTCCTGAGGAGCAGTACTTGAACCATGTGCCCCGCCATCTAGTCATCATGGGCGCTGCCGGCTCCGGCAAGACAACCGTCACCACCACCCTCTCCGAACACCTGGGCTGGATCGCCGCGGAAGCTGACGAGTTCCATTCCCCCGCCAGCATTGCAGCCATGACCGCCGGGGTACCCCTCACAGATGAAGACCGCTGGCCCTGGCTTGAGTCAATCCGCGGCTGGATGAGTACCCAGGCGCAGAACGGACGCTCAACGATCGTGGCCTGCTCCGCGCTGAAGCGCAGCTACCGCGATGTCCTTTCCAGCGCCGAGGGACGGGTTCAGTTCGTTCACCTGGACGGTGCGTCAGATGTGCTTGCCGAGCGGATGGAAACCCGCCGCGGACACTACATGCCGGTATCGCTGCTGCCCTCCCAGCTGGAAGCCCTTGAGCCCTTGGATGAGGACGAAGACGGGCTCACCGTGGACTTTCTCGAGGCCCCGGGCCACATCTCCGCCCAGATACTCCAGGGCCTTCTGCTCGCTGGTTCATAAACCGTCCAGGCCCGCCCGCCCGCGATGTCAGAGGCAGCTGGAAGTATTAGGGGCATGCCGGGTAACCGGTTTTTATGTGGACTGCCCGGAAGGAAAAGCAAGACACCATGATGGGTGGCCATCACGCCGCGAGCGGCGCAGCGGCATGGGTAGCCGTAGCCTCAACTGCCCCCTACGCACTGGGCCTGTATCCGGTGAGTCCCCTCGGCGTCGTCAGCGGAGCACTGCTGACTGCCGGGGCCGCACTCCTGCCGGATCTGGACCACCACAGCGGAACCATCGCCAACTCCCTGCCCCCGGTGACCAGGATTCTGGCCAGGATTACAGAGCGGATCAGCGGCGGCCACCGGCGCGGCACGCATTCCCTCCTGGGGCTGGCCGTGTTTGTGGCTCTGGCCGGCGCCCTGGGCGAGCTGACCACCGAGGTGGGCGGGTTCGGCACCGTTGAGGTCGGCGCGGGACTGCTGTCCGTCCTGCTGATGGGCTTTGCTCTTAAGGCGCTGAAAATTGCGGGAGGCGCCGGCCGCAGCTGGCTGCTCGCCGTCCTGCTCTCGCTGTTCATCGCACTGTACGCACCTGAAAACAACGGCTGGCTTCCGCTGGCGGTGGGGCTGGGAGTTGCAGTCCACATCGTCGGTGACCTGCTGACCCATCAGGGGGTGATGATCCTGTGGCCGCTGCGGATCAAGCGGCCCCGAAGGATTGCCTCCATGCCCCTAGTAGCCAAGCTCTGGAAAACCAGCGGGTGCCTGTCCGTTCCGATCATTGGGCGGGCCGGGTCCTGGCGGGAATGGGCCATTATGGTGCCGGTGTCCGTCTACGCGATCTATGGCGTCATCGAGGCGGGGTTCTACGCACTGCGCGGCTGGCTGACTTAGCCGCAGCACCCTGGCTGGTTATCCCCGGCCCTTTCCCGGCTTGCGCCGGGAGGTCTTGCCGGCACCGGGCTTTCCCGGCTTTCCGTGGGAAGCCCTGCCGCGGACGGGTTTTACTGCCCCTTTTCCTGCGCCGGTCCTGGTGCCTGCGGGCTGGCCCGGAGCCTTCCGGACCTTCTTGGCAGGCTCACCCTGGGCCGATGGCTGCCTGGAGCTGTTGGCCGTACGTCCGCGGACAATGCCGATGAATTCCTCGACGTCCGGGTCCACAGTGCTCTGCAGCCATGCCACTGCTATCCGGGTTCCAGCGACGCCGTGGACGGGGCGGGTCAGGACGTCCCGCCGGGAGTGGATCCGGGCTACGGACATGGGCAGGATCAGCAGTCCGGCACCGGACGCCACAACTTCCAGTCCGGTTGCTGCGGTTCCCAGCTCCGCCGGGTCCATGACGTTTTCGCCCGCCAGATCTGATGCCTCAACCTCTTCGAAGGCGGAAAGTGGATGATCCTTGGGTGCTGCCACAACCGGCTGCTCGCGGTACAGCGGGATCGCATGCAGGTCCTCAGGCCGTTCATAACCGTCCTCAGGGATACGCAGAAAGACCAGGTCCGCTGCACCGCTGCGGAGGTCTTCCAGCGCCTGTTCCTCGTCAACCTGCACCGGCTGAAGGGCGCGGCCGCGGCGGTCATTCCACCGGGCTATCCATTTTCCCGGCGTGACACCCGGAACATAGGAGATTTTCAGCGGAGGAACTGCCGGCTGGACCGGCTGCGGGGACTCTTGGGACACCTGTTCACAGTAGCCCACCCGCTGCTTCGCGGGGCGGCGGATACCCTTGAACTATGACCCCCGAAAAATCTTCCCAGTCCATGAAGCCTGCGACGGCTGCCAAGAAGCTGGGCATCTACCTTCCCGCTGCTCCGCAGGAGTTCCAGGACAACCCCGTAACCCGGGCCCAGCTTGATGAGATGCAGACCAATCCACCCGAGTGGCTTGCTGAACTTCGGCGCAACGGGCCCCACCCCCGCCCGGTGGTTGCCCAGAAGCTGAACATCTCCATTGGCGGGCTTGCCCGCGGCGGCATCACTGATCCGCTGACCACCGCTCAGATCAGCGAGCTTCTGGCAGCACCGCCCGCATGGCTGGTTGCAGAGCGCGCCAGCTTCGCTGCAGTCCGCGCCGAGAACCAGCGTGTCAAGCAGGAAGCGGCCAAGAAACCGCGCAGCTAACCGGACCTGGCCGGTCCGGTCCCCGGCAGAACCATCCTCTTCTGTGACACGGAAGAGCTCTGCCGGCTCCGGACCGCCGGACTCAGGGCATAAAAAAATCACCCCGGCCTTTTGACCGGGGTGATTCTCTATTTGTGCGCGAGGGGGGATTTGAACCCCCACGCCCTTTCGGACACTGGCACCTGAAGCCAGCGCGTCTGCCGTTCCGCCACTCGCGCAAAGTGATCTCCCTCGGTTCCGGATGCGCATTCCCTCACATCGAAGTGTGAGATTCGCATCCCGATTCCTCGGGACAGCAGAATCAAGCATACCGGCATTTTCTCGAAACACCTAAACGGCCATCCGGCACCCCGAATACACCGGCTGGACAGGCATTGAATCCCCGCCTGTCCACGCTCCTCCGGCGGCTGGAACGCCCCATCCGAGAGCATGTCCGGCGGCTTCCGGCACGGCAGCGGACCGCCCGGATTGGTCCGGGAACACCGCTAGGGTGTTAAGACAATTGCGATCGGACCCCAGTAGTATCGGAATGGACACAGCCTGCCCGGGCCACATCCGGCCTGCTGTCCGAAAGGAAATCAGGCTGCACACAGGTGCAGGGCAAGGCCAGGGAAGTTCCAAGAACAGGGAAGGAGGCGGAGATGGGCCTACTCGACAACGTTGAACGCGGTATTGAGCGAATGGTCCGCGGTGCCTTTTCCAGCGGGTCCTCCGGCCGCGTTGAACCCCTTGAACTGGCCATTGCGCTCCGCCGGGAACTGGACGAAAAGTCCATGACCCTGGGACAGGGACGGACTCTGGCGCCCAATGTCTTTACCGCACGCCTTTCCGATGATGACTTTGCCCGGGCCCAGGAATGGGGAGCACCGCTCGCTGAAGAGCTGTGCGACGTCGTCATCAAGCACGCGCGGAGCCAGTCCTACACCCTTCAGGGCGCCGTCCGCGTCTCCTTCACCCGCGACTCCTCACTGAAACCGGGTTCGCTGGAGATCGATTCCGCCACGGAAAAATCCCGGACCTCCGGTACCCGCACCCCGCAACCGCCTGCACCGCGCCAGAGCCCGTCGCGCATGCAGCCGGTTCTGGACATCGACGGCCAGCGGTATTCCCTGAATGCATCTTCGGTTGTGCTTGGCCGTTCCTCCGAGGCGGACATCCTCGTCGACGACACCGGAGTCTCCCGGCGGCACCTGGAAATCCGGACCGACGGCGGCACTGTGCGCGCGGTCGATCTTGGCTCCACAAACGGCAGCTACGTCAACGGCCAGAAAGTCCAGGGGGAAACCATTCTTACTGACGGCTCCACTATTGCCATGGGCAGGACGCGCATAGTCTTCCGTCTGCTGCCGGTTCGCTCCGGGGGTCGCTGATGGACGGCTCCCTGACCCTGACGCTGCTGCGCTACGGCTTCCTGATCCTGCTTTGGGCCATGGTCCTTGGTGTAGTGGGCGCCATCCGCCGGGACCTGGTTCTGGGTGCGCGCAACCGCACGGGCACGCCGACGGCGCGGCAGGTGCGGAAGAACCCGGCACTGGAACGCGAAACTCCGCAGCCCGCCAAGGTGCAGGCCCGGCAGATGGTGGTCACTGAAGGCCCGCTGCGCGGCACCACTCTTGACCTGGCTTCCAGTCCCATCCTGCTGGGACGGGCACAGGAAGCAACCCTGGTCCTTGAGGATGACTACGCTTCCGGCCGCCATGCCCGGCTCTTCCCGCAGGGCAGCCGCTGGTTCATTGAGGACCTCGGATCCACAAACGGCACCTTCCTCGGCGGTTCCCAGCTCACCCGCGCTCAGCCCGTTGACCCGGGGGTGCCGATCCGAATCGGCAAAACAGTCATTGAATTGAGGCCTTAGCAGTGGCCTTGGTCCTTCGGTACGCTGCCCGTTCCGATGTAGGCATGGTTCGTTTCAAGAACGACGACTCTGCCTACGTTGGGCGCTATCTGGCTGTCGTCGCTGACGGCATGGGCGGTCACGCGGGCGGCAATGTTGCTTCGGCTTCCACCGTGCTGGACCTGGTCCACCTGGACCGCCCGGACCTGGACGACCAGGCCGTCACCGTCCTGGCTGACGAGATCCAGGCGGCAAACTCCCTGCTCTCCGAACTGGTCACCACCTCCCCGGAACTCTCCGGCATGGGAACCACCGTGACTGCCATGCTCCTGCAGGGAGACCGCGTAGCTCTGGCCCACATTGGGGATTCGCGGGCCTACCGGCTCAAGGACGGCGTCTTTGAGCAGATCAGCGTGGACCACACTTTTGTGCAGCGGCTGATCGACGAGGGCAGGCTCCGGCCGGAAGACGCCGAAGTGCATCCGCACAAGAACGTGCTGATGCGGGTACTGGGCGATGTAGATGCCAGCCCCGAGCTGGATCTGGCCACTTTCGAAGTTGAGCCGGGCGAAAAGTGGCTGCTGTGCTCCGACGGCCTCAACGCCGTGCTGCGGGACAGCGACATCGAAGCTGTGCTGCGTGATTCCAAAGATCTCGCCACAGCCGTGGACACCCTGGTGGAACTGACCCTTGCAGGCGGTTCCCCGGACAACGTGACCGTGGCCATTATCGAAGTTGCGGACGAAGCTGACGCTCCCGCTCCAGTACGGGAACCCGCGCCGGTCACGGCAGGGACAGCTGCAGTGCAGCAGCCGTCCCCGGTACACGCCGTTCCGGCCGAATCCGCTGAAACTGAAGACGCGGACGGCTTATCCGCGGAAGACCCCGAACGCGGGGCAGACAGCCCTGTGCGTGCCGAAGTAATCCGCCGGGATCTGGCCTCCCGGCCGCACCTTCTGGTTGGTGCGGCGTCACTGGCCACTGAGACCGGACAAATCCCCATCGTCACCAAACGGTCCGCGGAGCGCCGGGCAGCACGGCTGCTGATGCACAAGGCTGACGACGCCGGCACCCCCGAGCTCCCTCCCGCTGAACCGCCACGCAAGCGGCGCCGCTGGATCCTGGTGGTTGTCCTTGCCGTGATCGCTGCACTGCTCGCCTCCGTGCTCTGGGTCGGTTATGCGTGGACGCAGACGCGCTACTACGTGGGGTCGGCGGACAACCGCGTTGCCATCTACAACGGTGTCTCGCAGACACTGGGCCCCATCAAGCTCTCCCAGGTGGCGGAAACCACCAATATTCCAGTGGACAGCCTGCCGTCCTACTGGCGCAGCAGGGTCAATGACACTGTTCCAGCCAGGGACCTCGTCCATGCAGAGCAGATTGTTGACCAGCTGCGGGGAACTGCCAAGGCGATCCTGTGCCCGCAGCCGAACGAGTCCGCCCCGCCGTCCCCGTCCCCGTCGCCTCTGGCTGAGGCGCTTGACGCGGCGGACGGCACTGACAATCTCCCCGCCATCGATCCATGCGGAGGGCAGCAGTGATGTCAGAACTTGCAGCTCCTGCCAAGCCCCGGCGCAACATTGAGGCCGTTCTGCTGGTACTTGCCCTCACCGTCGGCGTTGGAGCCAACATGCTGGTGGGAATCGACGAAGACCGTGCGTTTGATTCGGATTTCTGGATCCAGGGCGGAACCCTCGTAGCCCTGGTCCTGGCCTTCCACTTTGTGCTGCGCTTCCGGGCTAAATATGCCGATCCGGTAATACTTCCCATCGTGACGGCTTTGAACGGCATTGGCCTGGCAATGATCCACCGGCTGGATATTGCCGAAGGGACCGATGCCGCAGACCGTCAGCTGCTGTGGAGCACCGTTGCCGTAGCTGCCGCGATCGCGGTTCTGTTCCTCATCAAGGACCACCGGATCCTGCGCCGCTACACCTATATTTCGCTGATCGTGAGCGCGGTCCTACTGCTTCTGCCGCTCACCCCGCTGGGTTTGACGATCAACGGTGCGCGGATCTGGATCAGCGTCGGCGGCGGGACATTCCAGCCCGGCGAAATCGCCAAAATCACCCTGGCTATATTCTTCGCAGGGTATCTTTCCGCAAACCGTGACCTGATCCTGCTGGCCGGGCGCAAGGTGGGACCGCTGCAGCTCCCCCGGTTCAAGGACATGGGACCCATGATGGCCGCCTGGGCCGTGAGCATCGGGGTTCTGGTCTTCCAGCGCGATCTTGGCTCATCGATCCTTTTCTTCGGTCTCTTTATGGCCATGATTTACGTCGCGACGAGCCGCGTGAGCTGGGTGCTGATTGGTCTCGCGCTCATCGGCGCCGGCGGATTTGTTGCCGTTCAGCTCTTCAGCCACGTTGCCCTGCGCATCGACGGCTGGCTGAACGCGTTCGATCCCGAAGTGATCGAACGCTCACCGGGCGGCAGCTACCAAGTGGTTCAGGGCCTCTTTGGCCTTGCCAGCGGCGGCATGACCGGCACGGGACTGGGCCAGGGCAGGCCTGATCTGGTTACCTACGCCAACTCGGACATGATCATCACCGCCCTCGGCGAGGAACTGGGACTGATCGGCATTTTTGCGATCGTCCTGATGTACGTCCTGCTTGTCTCCCGCGGTTTCCGCGCAGCCCTGGGAACCCGGGACGGCTTCGGCAAGCTCCTGGCCTGCGGGCTCTCCTTCACCATCGCTCTGCAGTGTTTTGTGGTGATTGGCGGCGTTACCCGCCTCATCCCGCTGACCGGCCTGACCACGCCGTTTATGTCAGCCGGCGGTTCGTCGCTGCTGGCCAACTGGATCATCGTTGCGCTGCTGCTGCTGATTTCCGACGCCGCGAGGCGTCCGGCTGCGACGGGGCTGCTCACGGACATGGAACCGGCTCTGGCAGCACCGGCTTCAGGCAAAACGTTCGGCAGGGGAAGGAATGAGGTGACAGGCGAATGAACCAGGCAATCCGGAACAGCTGGATCGTGGCCCTGGCCATGTTCCTGGCCGTCCTTGCGTCACTGACCTACGTCCAGTTCTTTGCCGCGGATGATCTGAACGGGAATCCGATCAATAACCGCCAGATCTACAAGGAGTTCGGTCAGAACCGGGGTTCCATTCTGGTGGACGGGGCGCCGATCGCAGAGTCCGTTCCCTCCAACGACCAGTTCAACTACCAGCGCGTCTACAACGACCCCGAGCTGTACTCCGCGCTCACCGGCTACTTCTCGCTGGTGCACGGCAGCACCCAGCTTGAGTCTGCGATGACCGATGAGCTCTCCGGAAACAGCGACCAGCAGTTCTACGACCGGCTGGTCCAGATCTTCTCCGGCGCGCAGGCCCAGGGAGCGTCGGTTGAACTCACCATTGACCCGCAGCTCCAGCGGCTTGCCTATGACCTCATTCCCGAAGGCCAGCGCGGATCGATCGTGATGATGGATCCCAAAACCGGTGACATTCTGGCAATGGTGTCCAAGCCGTCCTATGACACGAACCTGCTGGCGGGGCACGACACCGCAGTGGCGAACGCCAACATGGATACACTCCTGGCCGTTCCCGGGCTGTCCCCGTACCTGAACCCGGCAACCCAGTCCCTGCTGGCCCCGGGGTCCACGTTCAAGCTTGTTGACGCCGCAGCGGCTCTTGAAACGGGTAAATTCACCGCGGATTCGGTGATTCCCAACCCACCTGCCCTGCCGCTGCCGGGAACCACCATCTCCCTGCCGAACTACACCAATGGTGCCTGCGCCAGCCGCAGTGAGGCGGACATCCAGTTCGCCCTGGAACAGTCCTGCAACACTGTCTTCGCGCAGATCGCCTGGGACGTTGGACAGGATGCACTCTCCGAGCAGGCCCGGAAGTTCGGTTTCGGGGAGTCATTCAGCATCCCTACTCCGGTGACCGCCAGCAGTTTCCCTGCGACGGAGGACCAGGCCGAGCTGGCGCTGTCTTCGATCGGACAGGGCAGCGTCACTGCGACGCCGCTCCAGGTCGCCATGATTTCCGCTGCCATCGCCAACAACGGCGTGCAGATGACCCCGAACCTGATTAAGTCAGTCCGGGCACCCGACCTTACGGTGATTGACGAGCCCGAACCCACCGTCCTGAATGAATCGATCAGCCCCGGCACTGCCGCACAGCTGACCGACTGGATGGTCAGCGTGGTAGAGAACGGCACCGCCTCCGCAGCCCGGATCCCCGGGGTTCGGGTTGCAGGCAAGACCGGCACAGCCGAAGTCCAGGACCGGGGCGACAACGCCTGGTTTACCGGCTTCGCCCCCGCAGACGACCCAGAGGTGGTCATTTCCATAGTCATGGAAGACGTTGACCTGACCACCGGATCCCAATTGACCACTCCAAGCGCGCAAAAACTCCTAGAGGCGGTGTTGAATAAGTGAGGCCTACTTCGGGAATCACCTTAGGCGGCAGGTTCCAGCTGACCGATCGTATAGCTATCGGCGGCATGGGCGAGGTCTGGAAGGCGCGGGACCTTGTCCTGGGCCGGATCGTTGCCATCAAGATCCTCAAGGAGGAATACACCGGCGATCCGGGCTTCCTGAACCGCTTCCGCGCCGAGGCCCGCCACACTGCCCTGCTGAACCACGAGGGCATCGCCAACGTCTTTGACTACGGTGAGGAAGAAGGCTCCGCCTATCTGGTGATGGAGCTCGTCCCCGGCCAGCCGCTCTCCACCATCATTGAGCGCGAAAAGGTCCTGTCCCCCGACCGGACCCTCTCGATCATCGGCCAGACCGCCACTGCCCTCGCCGTGGCCCACCGCCAGGGACTCGTCCACCGTGATGTAAAGCCCGGCAACCTGCTCATCATGCCCGACGGCCGGGTAAAGATCACCGATTTCGGCATTGCGCGCCTCGCTGACCAGGTTCCCCTCACCGCCACCGGGCAGGTGATGGGCACGGCCCAGTACCTGGCACCGGAACAGGCCACCGGACAGCAGGCCACCGGCTCCAGCGACATCTACGCACTTGGTGTGATCGGCTACGAGCTCCTCGCCGGCACCCGGCCGTTCTCCGGTGAATCCCAGATTGCCATTGCGCTGGCGCAGGTCAATGACACTCCGCCGCCGCTGCCGGAATCCATTCCGGCCCCGGTACGGGCACTGATCATGTCCATGCTGGCCAAGGACCCGGCGGACCGCCCGGCAGATGCCGAAGCCCTCGCGCGCGCCGTCGCAGCCATCCGCCGCGGAGACATCGCGGCAGCGGAGCAGGCCGTCCCCGGAATGCTCCTCTTCGGTTCCGGCGGAAGCGCAGCGACGAGCACAATGACCGCTCCGGTGCCCATGCCGGGAGACACCTCCGCCACCCGTGTGGTGGACACTGCTCCTTCAACCTCTGCCATGCCCGTTGCCTCGGCGGGAGAACAGACAGGTTCCCTGGCCGCATCCCGCGAATGGACTGACGAGGACGTCGACGGTGACGGCGCCGACGGCGGGGACGGTTACAACGACGGCGGCTACGAGGACCAGCCCAAGCGGCGCAAGTGGCTGATCCCGGTCATCGTTGTCCTGGCCCTTGTGCTTGCCGGCATCATCGCGGTCATCGTCGCAAATCTGAATTCCGATCCCGCCGGGGACAGTAAGCCGACGACGTCGTCGTCCACCTCGGTTTCGGCCAGCCCCACGCGCACAAGTTCATCTCCGACGCCGACTTCCCCTTCGCCGTCGCCCACCTCTGCCACTCCCACGGAAGAGGAAGAGCCGGAGATCACTGTCAACGCTGCCCAGTACCAGGGCCGCAACGTCAACGAGGTTGCGACCGAACTCAGCGGCCTTGGCCTGGCAGTCAGCCGGAACCCGGTGCCCTCCGACCAGCCCGAAGGAACCGTGCTGGACGTCAATCCGGTGGGTCCCCTCTCCAGGGGCGACGCCATCGCGATCACCTATTCCAGCGGACCTGAGCTGGTAACCGTCCCGGGCGGTCTTATGGACACGCAGGCATCCGCCGCAAGCCAGGCGATCGTTGCAGCCGGGCTGGTCCCCAACCGGGTAGAACAGGCAGGCACCCAGCCGGCCGGAACCGTGATCAGCGTCAATCCGCGCGAAGGCAGCTCCGTCCCCCGGGGCTCCACGGTAACGATCGTGATTTCCAGCGGCCCCTCCCCGTCCACACCAGCTGACGGGGAAACCGCCCAGCCCGACGGACCCTAGACACCATGAACGCGGATAAAGGACACCCAACACTGAACACTGACCGGATCCTTGACGGTCGCTACGAGGTCGGTGAACTGATCGGCCGGGGCGGCATGGCTGACGTGTACCTCGGCCGTGATTCCAGGCTGGGCCGCGCCGTGGCCATAAAGGTGCTGCGCCCCGACCTTGCCCGGGATCCGCTGTTTCAGTCACGGTTCCGCAGGGAAGCCCAAGCCGTTGCCGGCCTGAATCACTCCTCGATTGTCTCCGTCTATGACACCGGGGACCAGGAACCGGCCAGCGGTTCCCCGGACGACGCACGTCTGCCGTTTATCGTCATGGAGTACGTCTCCGGACGGACGCTGAGGGACCTGATCAAGTCAGGTGACATCACCATTGATGAAGCCATCGACTACACCCTGGGTGTGCTGGCGGCCCTGGAGTACAGCCATCGTTCGGGAATAGTGCACCGGGACATCAAGCCCGCCAACGTTATGGTCACCCACGACGGCCATGTGAAGGTAATGGACTTTGGCATTGCGCGGGCCATCGCCGATTCAGCAGCAACCATGACGCAGACGCAGGCCGTCATCGGCACCGCCCAGTACCTCTCTCCGGAGCAGGCCCGGGGCGAAACCGTGGATGCACGCAGTGATCTGTACTCCGCTGCATGCCTGCTCTTTGAGATGCTCGCCGGACGTCCGCCCTTTGTGGGGGACAGCCCAGTTTCCGTGGCGTACCAGCACGTGCGCGAGGCCCCGCCGAAAGCGAGCAGCTTCAATCCCGAGGTTTCGCCGGCGCTCGATTCAGTCCTGGAACATGCCCTGGCCAAGGACCGCAATGAGCGCTACCAGAGTGCCCATGAATTCCGCGATGCCCTCATTGCTGCCCGCAAGGGCACCATTGATCACTTTCAGACTGCTGCCACGCAGGTTGTTCCGCGCCAGCCGGCGGCTCCGGAACCGGTTTCCGCAGACGAACCTCGTACCCGGGCGATGGCACGTGTCCTGGAAGGCGGACCGCTCACCAGTATGTCTGCCGATGACCTGGAGGAAGGCGGCGCCTCGTCCCTGTCCTCCGGCACTGACCGTTCCCAGGAGCGGCGGAGCCGCCGCCGTGCCTGGGTAATCACGCTGTTTGTGGCTCTTGCCCTGCTGCTCGCTGCCGGCGGGGTGTTTGCCTACAACCTGGCCAACCAGCCGCCTCCTCCGCCTGCAACGGCCGGTATTCCTGAAGTTGAAAACATGACGCAGACGGAAGCGATCAACGCTCTGCTGGAGCGCGGATTCCGCGCGCCGGTAACCGAGCCGCAGTACAGCGACACAGTTGAATCGGGCCTGGCCATCGGCACGGAGCCGGAGGCGGGAAGCACCGTGGCCCTGGACAGCGACATCACACTCTTCATTTCCCAGGGCCCCTCCGCCGTCCAGATCCCCGACACCCTGCCGGGGATGAGCGAAGCTCAGGCCCGGGACACGCTGCGCCTGCTCGGCCTTCAGGGCGGGGAATCCGAAACTACCAATAGTCCCACTGTGCCCGAAGGCCGGGTTATCGAGACCAAGCCCGGAGTCGGTACGTCGGTTCAGGTGGGCAGCACTGTGGATCTGGTCCTCTCCACCGGCAAGGTCACGGTACCCAATCTTGTGGACACTCCGGTGGAGGAGGCCAAGGCCTACCTTGCCGATCCTGCCTACGGGCTGGAGGTCGCAGTGGAGGAAGTTGAAAACAGTGTGGTGGAACCCGGTACCGTGACCGGCCAGAGCGCTCCCGCCGGCAGCGACGTGCCGCAGGGCAGCACCATCACGCTGACCGTGGCCAAGGCACCCGAACCTTCTCCGTCCGCGTCACCAAGTTCCTCTGAGTCACCGTCCACGCCGGGCAACCGGCGCGGCGGCAGCGACTAAACCGCCGCTGCCGCCGAGTTCCTGGAGCCTATGACCGGGAGCTGATCAGCGGGCTCAGCGTAGCGGCGTGGGCCGCTGCACCGCTGAGTCCGAGGGTTTCCAGCCAGTTTCCAAGCATCTGGTAACCGCCCTCGGTAAGCACGGACTCAGGATGAAACTGCACTCCGGACAGGGGAGCGGTGCGGTGCCGCAGACCCATGATGATGCCGCTGCGGGTCCTGGCAGTCACTTCCAGTTCCTCCGGCACGGTGTCTGCCACTGCAGCCAGGGAATGGTAGCGGGTGGCGGTCAGCGGACTCGGCAAACCGCTGAAGACGTCCGTGGCTTCGTGTTCCACCTCTGAAGTCTTGCCGTGCATCAGTTCGGGGGCGTGGGTGACGGTCCCTCCGAAGGCCTCTGCGAGTGCCTGGTGGCCCAGGCAGATTCCCAGCATCGGTTTGCCGTTGTCCCGGCACCAGCGGATCAGGTCAATGCAGATGCCGGCCTCCGCAGGCGCACCGGGGCCGGGGGAGACCAGGACGCCGTCGCGCGCTGCAGCGAGTTCCTTCGCCTCTTCCACACTGACATCGTCGTTGCGGATGACGGTGGTCTCCGCGCCCAGTTCCTGGAGATAGCCGACCAGGGTGTAAACAAAGCTGTCGTAGTTGTCAACCACAAGGATGCGGGTGCTCATTGCGTTTCAGAACCGCCAATCGTTGAATCCGTGAGAGGTGCAAGGAAGCTAAACTCCGAGAACCATGGGAAGACATAAGTCATAAGGACCAGCACCACCCCAGCGGCCAGCACAAGGGCCGTGATGATCCGCACCCAGAGCGGGCCCGGGAGATGCCGGAAGATCCAAGCGTACATTTTATCCCTGTCCTTGCGCGCTGCGGGTTACGAGTGCCGAGATCTCCTCCGGCGGCCCGGCGGACGCCGGCTGCCAGGAATCCAGGACCGCGTAGGAGATGAACCTCTCCTCTGACCCGAACCGCGGGTTGCAGGTGGTCAGCGTCAGGATCCGTTCCTGAGGTTCGGCGCCGGGCTGGGTAGGCACCGGGGCCAGCACATCCACGCGGTCCGGAAGCACTATCTGGCTGTTGCGGTAAACATATGTGTAATACCCCTCGGACGTCTGGACGTAGATGCGGTCCCCGGGCACCAGGGTATCGACGGCGTCGAGTACCTGGCCGTGTGTCTGCCGGTGGCCGGCAAGGGCGAAGTTGCCGATTTCCCCGGGCATCGCTGTTTCCGGGTAATGGCCCAGCCCCAGGCTGTCCAGAACGTCTGTGCCCACTCCCTGAGTGACGGGCCGGGCATGTTCTGCCCCAAAACGAGGTATGTAGATCGCCGCGAAGGTTGTTCCCTCTGTCTCCGGGACGGGAAGTACCGCGGGGTCGCCGTAGTCGCCCGCTTCAGCGGCAGCCGGCGCTGGAGGCGCCGGTTCGAATCCGGCGAAGAGCTCTTCCATTGCGGCTTCCTGCCTGCGGTCGGCTTCGATATTCGTCCACCACAGTTCCCAGACCACAAACAGAACGAGAATCAGGCCCAGGGTGATCAGCAGCTCACCGATTACCTGGACGGCGAAGGCACCTCTGCTCTGGTTCCGTTTCCGGCCGGGCCTGCGGTTGGCTGACCGGGACGGTGCCGGAGCTGGAATGTCCCCCACATCATTTGCCGTGCTTTCCATCCGGTCCCCGGTCCTCTCCATGGCTGGCTGTGTATCCGGGCACACCCGGGCCTCTCATTCGCTACGATTGGGAGAGAGGAGACCTTCCACAACCGCCCGGGCTACCGCAGATACCCCGTCAGGATATAGCCCGCGGCCAGCCCAGGCGAGCTGTGCGGGGCTCCCACAGACCATATCCGTGCCGGCATCCTGTGAGCCGGTTCCGCTAGGAGGATCCGTGCCCGAGTCAAAGTCCCGCAAGAAGCCCACGGCAGCACCCGAGACCATCCCTGCCAGGAGCAAGTCCGAACCGAAGCCCAACCCGGTCTGGTACAAGCCCGTGATGTTCGGCCTGATGCTCATCGGCCTGATCTGGATCATCGTCTTCTATATCTCTGAAGGCGTTTACCCGGTACCGGCCCTTGGCGCCGGTAACATCCTGGTGGGCTTCGGCGTCGCCATTGTGGGCTTCCTGATGACAACCCGCTGGCGGTAGCCAGCCGCTGCGGCTTACACACAACTTCCGGAACTCCCCGGATGCCGAGGGCATCCGGGGAGTTTTTTTCGCCCTTCTTCAGCACCCGGCATTCGACAGAAGTCGCGGACAGGTTTTAAACAGGGTTACCCACAGCCAAGGCACTTCTCCACACATAGTTATCCACAGGCGTGGATAACTATGTGTGTGATGTGGTGCTCACTTATGTCCCACCGTCCACACTGGTTCCAAACTTATCCACAGGTGCAGGTGGAAAAGCTGGGGACAACCGTGATGAGAAGGGCACATACTTATACCCACCATGTGCAGATAGTTATCCACAACTGTGGGTAAAGTTGTGGCTACTCGCGAGTAGATCCTTGCAAACAACGGGATCTGGGTTATCCACAGCTGTGGAATTACATGTGTGTAACTCAGGCGGGGCACTGGATAACTTCCTGTCCAAGTTACCCACCGGGTGTGCATAACCCTGTGCCGCATCTGTGGACAACAGTGCTTCAGCTGAGCGCTGGTAGGCACCGTTCTCGACTGCGGCTCTCTCAGTGCCTGAGTTACACGGCTGTAAGTTATTAACAATGTGGGTATCTCTGTGGATAACAAGATGCTCCTCTGTGGACAGCCGCGCATCTTCCCCCGGCGGAGCGTCACGGCCCGACGCCCGTGAGATGAAAAAAGCCCCCGCCGTTCTCCGGCGGGGGCTTAATCGGTCCGTACTGTTAAAAGTTCGGCGTCCAGAAGATGCTCAGTGCCACCAGGACAAGAGCGATAGCTGCCAGGCCGCCGAACTGGACCACGGAACGCCGCGGCCCCTTGGGTGCGTAGGCCAGGACGGCACCGCACGCGGCTCCGGTGAGCAGGCCGCCCAGGTGGGCCTGCCAGGAGATACTCGGATACACAAAGCCCAGCACCAGGTTGATGGCAATCAGGATCAGCAGGGCCTTCACTTCCCCGCCGCGCTGACGCTGGATCACAAAGAGCGCCCCGAACAGGCCGAAGATCGCTCCGGAGGCCCCTACAACGGCCTGGAATGCGGGGGCGAGGATAAGAACCCCAATGGATCCGCCCAGTGCCGAGATCAGGTACAGGAGAATGAACCGCAGCCGGCCCAGAAGCGGTTCCAGTGATCTTCCCAGAAGCCAGAGCGCATACAGGTTGAAGGCAATGTGGAAGATGAACCCCGGAGAGTGCAGGAACGCTGCGGTCAGCATGCGCCACGGTTCGGCCTGCGCGTAGACGGGGGCAAACCAGGCCAGTTCCATAAACCCGGGAACGAACCATTGCAGGGCGTAGGCCACGCCGCAGAGCACCATAAGGGTGATGGTTACTACCGGTTTGCCGGGCCGGGCGGCTCCGCCGTATGGGGTCCGGTATGCAGGCGACTGCCGGCGGCTCTCCCGAAAGCAGTCCACGCACTGGATCCCCACCGGCGCCGTGTGCTGGCACTCCGGGCAGGCCGCCCTGCCGCACCGCTGGCACCGTATGTAACTGACGCGGTCCGGATGGCGCGGGCAGACAGGTACTTCATGGGCCGGGGTTTCGGCGGGTACTCCATAGGACATGGTGTGTTTGCTCCAGGAAAGTTCTAGAGGAGTAACCCCCCGGCCGGCAGTACCGGCCGGGGGAGAGGCAAAGCGGCTAGAGCTGCTCTACGGTGATGCTGTTGATGACAACATCTTCGGTCGGCTTGTCCCGCATGTCGGTGGAAACGGCGTTAAGCGCGTCCACAACAGCCTTGGACTCGTCATCGGCAACTTCACCGAAGATGGTGTGCTTGCCCTGCAGCCAGGTGGTGGGTACCGAGGTGATGAAGAACTGCGAGCCGTTGGTGCCGCGGCCCATCTGGATTCCGGCGTTGGCCATGGCCAGCTTGTAGGGTTCCGTGAAGTCCAGGTCCGGGCTGATCTCGTCGTCGAACTGGTAGCCCGGTCCGCCCGTGCCGCGGCCCAGGGGATCGCCGCCCTGGATCATGAAGTCCTTGATGATGCGGTGGAAGATGGTTCCGTCGTAGAGCGGACGGCTGGTCTTCTCACCGGTGGCCGGGTCAGTCCATTCAATTTCTCCGGTTGCCAGGCCGACGAAGTTGCGGACCGTCTTCGGCGCGTGGTTGCCGAAGAGGTTGATCCGGATATCGCCCTTGGTCGTGTGGACGGTTGCTTTTGCGGTAGGAATAGCAGTCATGATCCTCATTCTTCCACGGCGGCCTTACAGGCGGCTGGAAAAAGGCCTGTTCAGCGCACAGTGAAAATCCCGTAGCCAGAGGCGCTCTGATAGCACAGAACCGGCATTGCACGTAGGCTAAGGCTGAACCGTCACTATCCTGGGAGGTAGTTTTGAACAAGAAGGACCGCATTGCCCGTGACTTCGAAGCGAATGTCACCGCAGGCGTGGAAACGGCGCGTGACTGGGCAACCCCCAAAGTAGAGGCCGCCGTCGGATGGGCAGTTCCCCGCATCGAAAAGGGAATTGAAACCGCCTCTCCGAAGATTCAGGACGGACTCAAGCGCGCAGCCGATGAAATCGCGCAGGGCGTTGCAGTCGTGACGCCGCGGCTCCAGGACGGTCTGCAGAAGGTCGGCCCCAGGATCAGCCAGGTTGTTGATGACGCGGCACCGAAGATCCAGACCACTTTGGACAAGGCGACTCCCGCCCTGACCCATGCCAAGGACAAGGTTGTGGACAGCTACATTCCCACCCTGTCCACCCGCATCGGTGATGCAGCGGACTCCGTTTCCCGCGGCCTGGGTACCGCCACTGTTCCGGTGCAGACTGCCGTGGCAAAGGCAACCGGTAACAAGAAGGCACTGAAGCAGGCCCAGAAGGCTGCTGCCAAGGCCGCCAAGGAAGCCCGCAAGAGCAAGAGCGGCGGCAAGGGCTGGCTGATCTTCGGCATCGTTGCCTCCGCCGTCGTGGCAGCCGTAGCCGCCTGGCGAGCCTCGCGTCCGGTCGAGGATCCGTGGAAGACCCCGGCTCCCACCCAGACCCAGCCGTCTGTACCCGTTCCTGCCCCGGCTCCGGCAGCACCGGCTGCCGATGCCAAGCCTGCCGCCAAGGCGGCGGAAACCCCGGCTGAGCAGGCGAAGGACACAGCCGCCACTGCGGCGCAGAAGGCCAAGGATGCTGCACAGAATGTGAAGGAAGCGGCTGCTTCCAGCACTTCCAAGGCATCCGAGAAAGCTGGCGAAGCCGTAAAGAAGACCCAGGACGCAGCCGCAACGAAGTCCGGCGGCGCCCACGCAGAGAACAAGGCTGACAAGCCGCAGAAGTAAGGGTTTATCCGGCTCACAGCCGGATAAACGCAAAGGGACCGGATGCCGCACGGCGTCCGGTCCCTTTTCTCGTTAACTCAGCGTTCCACATCCCCGCCCAGCGCCGGCGGCGCCGGCGGGAGGTGGTCCTCACCCGATGAGGACCGCAGCGCCTCTTTCTTCCTCGCCTGACCCAGCAGCACGACGGCAAGCCCGCCCAGAATCACTGCCAGGCCAACGTAGGTGCCGCCCGGCAATTCCTCGCCCAGGAAGATCGCCGCCAGGATCGCGGCACCGGGAATCTCCAGCAGGATGATCATGGAGACCACCAGCGGGCTGATGACGGCGAGCAGATGGTTGAAGACGGTGTGCCCCAGCAGCTGTGCCATGACGGTCACACCAAGGATTCCCGCCCAGGCCGCCGGCGGGAAACCAATGACGGGCTGCTGGAAGGCCAGGCACATTACCGCCAGGATCACGGCACATGAGCCGTAGCAGAGGGTGGTGTAGGTGCCGGTGGACATGGTCCTCCGGGCCTTGCCGCCTGCGATCGTGTACAGGCCCGCCAGGGCTCCTCCTGCCACTGCCAGGGCGTCGCCGAGCAGCGCCTCGGGGGAGAGCGCCACATCAAACCCGGTGATGACCAGCACACCTGCAAATGCGATCACCAGGCCTGCCAGAGTCTGCGGAGCTACCCGCCGTCCGCGGAAGACATCGAAGAGCGCAATCCATCCAGCCTGCAGGCATACCAGGGCCGTTGCCACCGCAACTGACGTCAGCTGCAGGGCGGTGATAAAGCAGGCAAAATGCAGGGCCAGTGCCAGGGATGCGAGGGCTGTCCAGCGGAGTTCTGTGCGGTTCAGGTTCCGGAACCCGTCCTTGCCGCGCAGGCCGGCCGGCACTCCCATGATGACGGCGCCGAGGGCGTTCCGCCAGAATGCAATGGCCAGCGCAGGAGCCGCAGTTGCGGCCATTATGGGTCCGGACGCAGAGACGCCCAGCACGCCGATCATGGCGAGGAAAAAGGTCATTACCTGAGATTATTCCCTGTGCTCTTCCACCGGCCGCACCGTGCCGTACCGCGGTCTCTGTGTCGGCTGGTCCGGCGTCGTCCTTGTCGCTTGAGGCATAGGTGTTAAAGCAGAAAGTCCCGGCCGATGTGGCCGGGACTTTCTTTCGGTGGAGGCACGGGGACTCGAACCCCGAACCCCCTGCTTGCAAAGCAGGTGCGCTACCAATTGCGCCATGCCCCCGAATTTGGAACTTCACCAGTATATCCCACCTGTGACAGTGGTCAAACCGGGCCGTTCCTAAGTGGAGCTACTCAACCTTGTCGGTTGAGGCCTTCCAGACGGATTTCTCCGCGGCAGTTTCCTGCCATTTCCGGAAAGCGAAGGCTCCTGCTGCTGCAGCCGTGGCAATTACCAACAACTTCTTCACAGTGCCTCCTTGCCGTTGTGGTCAACCATTTTCATGGTCTTCCGTGGGCGTACCAGGACTTGAACCTGGGACCTCTTCGTTATCAGCGAAGCGCTCTAACCGCCTGAGCTATACGCCCCGATACCTCACCGGGCCGAGATAAGACTCTACCGTACCCCCGGCCAGTTCCCCAAATCCGGGTTCCTGTTCCGGCGCGGACGGTGTGTCCGCACCGGAACGAAACCGTTTATTAGTCGTCTGTGAGGGTTACGCCGATGCCGCCCACCAGGGTGGAGGCAATGTTGTACAGCACGGCCGAAAGCATCGACAGTGCCGTCAGAAGCAGGACGTTGACGACGGCGATGATCGTCGCGAAGGAGACCACCTGTCCCAGCGAGGCGAATTCGCGCAGGTCGAAGCCGCCGGATTCGGAGCCGGCAATCTCTCCCAGCAGGTCGTTGACGCGGTCGAAGATACCGGTGAGGTCCAGGACCGTCCACAGCACGATTGCGGCCACAACCGTGACAACGCCAAGAGCAACCGAGAGCAGGAAGGACATCTTCAGCACCGACCACGGGTCGATCTTGCTCACCAGCAGGCGGGCCTTGCGGGCCTTGGCCTTGGGCGCCGGCTTGACCAGCGGCTGCCGGTTGTTACCCGGAGCGCTCTGACCCGTTCCAGGCCGCTGGGCGGGCCGTGCCGGGGTTTTTACCCGCGGACCGCCGCCGGACCTGGCGTTAGAGTTGGTCGAGCTCACTCGCTACCTCCATCTTCAGCAGACTGCGCGTCGCGCCCAGCCGTTTCGTCTGTAGACAACGGTACTTCATCCACAGATGCCTCCACAGACTCGCCCTCGGCTGCTGCCTCGTCCTCGTCCGCATCCACGGCGAGGTCACGCTCGGAGTTCCGGGCCACCGCAATGATCCGGTCATTCTTGTCCGGCTTGGCGAAGATGACCCCCATGGTGTCGCGGCCCTTGGCCGGAACACCCGAGACCGCTGAGCGGACAACCTTGCCGCCCTGCATGACCACCAGGACTTCGTCTTCTTCCTGGACGATCATGGCACCGACCAGGTGGCCCCGGTCCTCGTTGTACTTGCCAACCTTGATGCCAAGTCCGCCGCGGCCCTGAACCCGGTATTCGTCCACGGAGGTGCGCTTGGCGTAGCCGCCTTCCGTGACAATGAACACGTAGGAGTCCTCGGTTACGACGTCGGCTGCCAGCAGCTCGTCATCTTCGCGGAACTTCATTCCGGTCACACCGGAGGTGGCACGGCCCATGGGGCGCAGTGCCTCGTCGGTGGCGGTGAAGCGCAGGGACTGGCCCTTACGGGAAACCAGCATCAGGTCATCGGTTTCGCTGACCAGCTGGGCAGAAACCACTTCGTCGCCTTCACGCAGGTTGATCGCAATGACGCCTGCTGAACGGTTGGTGTCATAGTCCTGAAGCTGGGTCTTTTTGACCAGGCCCCGCTTGGTGGCAAGCACCAGGTAAGGAGCTGCTTCATAGTCCGGCAGATCGAGTACCTGGGCAATGTGTTCGCCGGGCTGGAAGGCCAGCAGGTTCGCCACGTGCTGGCCCTTGGCATCCCGGCCGCCTTCGGCCAGTTCATAGGCCTTGGCGCGGTAGACCCGCCCCAGGTTCGTGAAGAACAGCAGCCAGTGGTGGGTGGTGGTGACGAAGAAGTGCTCCACGACGTCGTCTCCGCGCAGCTGTGCGCCGCGGATGCCCTTGCCGCCGCGGTGCTGTGCCCGGTAGTTGTCGCTGCGGGTGCGCTTGACGTAGCCGCCGCGGGTGATGGTGACAACCATTTCCTCTTCGGGGATCAGGTCTTCCATGCTCATGTCGCCGTCGTAGCCCATCAGGACCTTGGTGCGGCGCTCATCCCCGTGCTTCTCCACGATCTCAGCCAGTTCTTCGCTCACAATGCCGCGCTGGCGCTCTTCGGAGGCCAGGATGGCGTTGTATTCGGCGATCTCGACTTCGAGCTTGGCGTGCTGGTCCTGGATCTTCTGGCGCTCCAGGGCTGCCAGGCGGCGCAGCTGCATGTCCAGGATGGCCTGGGACTGCAGTTCGTCGATGTCCAGCAGCTGCATCAGGCCGGTGCGGGCTTCATCAACAGTGCTGGACCGGCGGATCAGGGCAATAACCTCGTCCAGTGCATCCAGTGCCTTGAGCAGGCCGCGCAGGATGTGCGCGACTTCCTCGGCCTTGCGCAGCCGGTACCGGGTGCGCCGGACAATGACCTCGAGCTGGTGGGTGACCCAGTGGCGGATGAACGCGTCCAGGCTGAGGGTGCGCGGCACGCCGTCAACAATCGCCAGCATGTTGGCGCCGAAGTTGTCCTGCAGCTGGGTGTGCTTGTAGAGGTTGTTCAGCACCACCTTCGCGACGGCGTCGCGCTTGAGCACGATTACCAGGCGCTGGCCGGTGCGTCCGGAGGTTTCATCGCGCATGTCGGCGATACCGGTGATCTTGCCGTCCTTGACCAGCTCGGCAATCTTGATCGCCAGGTTGTCCGGGTTGGCCATGTAAGGCAGCTCGGTGACCACCAGGCAGGTGCGGTTCTGGATTTCCTCCACATTGACCACGGCGCGCATGGTGATGGAGCCGCGGCCGGTGCGGTAGGCGTCCTCGATGCCCTTGTGGCCCAGGATCGTGGCGCCGGTGGGGAAGTCAGGTCCCTTGACCCGCTTGATCAGTTCCTCGAGGAGCTCCTCGTTGGAAGCTTCCGGGTGCTGCAGGTACCACTGCACACCGTCAGCAACCTCGCGCAGGTTGTGCGGGGGAATGTTGGTGGCCATGCCCACGGCGATGCCGGAGGAGCCGTTGACCAGCAGGTTCGGGAACCGGGCCGGCAGGATGGTGGGTTCCTGGTTGCGGCCGTCGTAGTTGTCCATAAAATCGACGGTTTCCTCGTCGATGTCACGGACCATCTCCATGGCCAGCGGGGCCATCTTGGTTTCGGTGTAACGCGGTGCGGCCGCGCCGTCGTTGCCCGGGGAACCGAAGTTGCCCTGGCCGAGGGCCAGCGGTGCGCGCATGACCCAGTCCTGGATCAGGCGGACCAGCGCATCGTAGATGGCTGAGTCGCCGTGCGGGTGGTACTGGCCCATAACTTCGCCGACCACGCGCGCGCACTTGTTGAAGGAGCGGTCGGGGCGGTAGCCGCCGTCGTACATCGCGTAGATCACGCGGCGGTGCACGGGCTTCAGGCCGTCGCGCACATCCGGCAGGGCGCGTCCGACGATGACCGCCATTGCGTAGTCCAGGTAGGAGCGCTGCATTTCGGTCTGCAGGTCAATCTGCTCCACGCGGTCGGAGAGGACGTTCCCGCTGACGGGTTCGAGTTCGCCGCCGGGGACCTCCGGGGTCTCATCACTCATTGCTTGTATTCCGTTCTAAGTACTTGAAAAGTCCGGGTAGCTGAGGCACTAGATGTCCAGGAACCGGACGTCCTTGGCGTTCTGCTGGATGAAGTTGCGGCGGGATTCGACGTCCTCACCCATGAGCACCGAGAAAACCTGGTCCGCGGAGGCGGCGTCGTCCATGGTGACCTGCAGCAGGGTGCGGTGGTCGGGGTCCATGGTGGTGTCCCAGAGTTCGGTGTAGTCCATTTCGCCCAGGCCCTTGTAGCGCTGGATGCCGTTGTCCTTGGGCAGGCGCTGGTTGTTCGCCAGGCCGCGGGCCACCACTTCGTCGCGTTCGCGGTCGCTGTAGACGTAGTCGTGCGGGTGGTTGGACCACTTGATGCGGTACAGCGGGGGCTGTGCCAGGTAGACGTAGCCCTGCTCAATCAGCGGGCGCATGTAGCGGAAGAGCAGCGTCAGCAGCAGCGTGGTGATGTGCTGGCCGTCGACGTCGGCATCGGCCATCAGCACAATCTTGTGGTACCTGGCCTTCTCGACGTCGAAGTCCTCGCCGATCCCGGCGCCGAACGCGGTGATCATGGACTGGACTTCGGCGTTGGAGAGCGCACGGTCCAGCCGGGCCCGCTCGACGTTCAGGATCTTGCCGCGCAGCGGCAGGATGGCCTGGGTTTCCGGGTTGCGGCCGCGGACGGCGGAACCGCCTGCCGAGTCACCCTCCACGATGTAAATTTCGGACCGCGACGGATCCTTGGAGGAGCAGTCCTTGAGCTTGCCGGGCATTCCACCGGACTCCAGCAGGCCCTTGCGCCTGGTGGACTCGCGGGCCTTGCGGGCAGCGAGTCGTGCCTGGGACGCCTGAATGGACTTTCGAATGACGTCGCGGGCCGGGCCCGGGTTGCGTTCCAGCCAGTCACCGAGCTGGTCGGTGACGACGCGCTGGACGAAGCCCTTGACCTCGGAGTTGCCGAGTTTGGTCTTGGTCTGGCCTTCGAACTGCGGTTCTGCGATCTTCACGGAAATGACGGCGGTGAGGCCCTCGCGGATGTCATCACCGGTAAGGTTGTCATCCTTTTCCTTGATGATGTTCTTCTCGCGCGCGTACCGGTTGATCAGCGAAGTCATGGCCGCACGGAAACCTTCTTCGTGTGTGCCGCCCTCATGGGTGTTGATCGTGTTCGCGTAGGTGTGGACACTTTCGGAGTACGCGGTGGTCCACTGCAGGGCCATTTCCACGGCCATCTTCTTGTCATTGTCTTCGGTTTCGAAGGCAATGATGTCGTCGTGGATGACCTCCACCTTTTTGGAGCTGTTCAGGTGGTGAACGTAGTCCAGCAGACCGTTGGCGTACATGTAGTCGACGCTGCGGTGCTTGGGCGTTTCCTCTGACTCGGATGCGTCGTCGGCGATTTCCTCGGCCGTCTCATCCAGGGCACGCTCATCCGTCAGGACAATGCGCAGGCCCTTGTTCAGGAATGCCATCTGCTGGAAGCGCGCACGGAGGGTCTCGAAGTCGAACTCGGTGGTCTCGAAGATTTCGGGATCCGGGTAGAACGTCTGGGTGGTACCGGTTTCCTCGGTTTCCTCACCCTTGCGTAGACTGCCCACCGGATGCCCGCCGTTTTCGAAGGTCTGCCGCCAGACGAAGCCCTGCCGCTTGACCTCGGTTTCAACACGCGCGGACAGCGCGTTCACTACGGAGATACCCACGCCGTGCAGGCCGCCGGAAACGGCATATCCGCCGCCGCCGAACTTGCCGCCGGCGTGCAGGATGGTCATAACAACCTGAACCGTCGGCATGTTTTCCGTCGGGTGCATGTCCACGGGGATACCGCGGCCGTTGTCCGAGACCCGGACGCCGCCGTCAGCCTGGAGCGTCACATCAATGCGGTCGCAGTACCCGGCCAGGGCTTCATCCACCGAGTTGTCCACCACTTCATAAACCAGGTGGTGCAGGCCGCGGGGTCCGGTGGAACCGATGTACATACCCGGGCGCTTGCGCACGGCTTCCAGGCCTTCGAGGACAGTGATCTCATTGGCGCCGTATTCGTGCGGTGCCACGGCCTCGCTGTCTTCCTGGGGAACGGGCTCGGTGTTGTTCAGTTCTTGGCCAAGTTCGTTGCCAAGTTCGTTGCCGAGTTCGTTGTCACGCTCATTGTCGTTAGCCACAGGTGCTGTCGACTCCTCTTGTGTCGGTCAGAATTTGGTACCCCGCCCGGCAGCGGACAGAGCACCTCTGATATCAATTCTACCGTGCTAAGGGGACCTTTGCTGGCCAAAACACCCCTCCAGAGGCCATCAAAGCGGGCTTTGAGCCATTTTCACGCTGGCGAACGGCTCCGGATACCTCCTGAGGGGTTTGCAGCCCGCAAACCCGCACGGAGGGCGTGTGAACGCGAGCACAAAAACAGCGGTTTTTCAACAACTTTTTTCGCTCGCACCCCATCAGCCACTACCCGTAGGTGTCCCGCGGTCCTCGGCCCTTCACGCTGCGCAGGCCCTTGCGCCAGTTGGGTGCTGCCGGACCAATTACTTCAATCCGGGTGACGACGCCGGGGCCGAGTTCCGCGTCGAAGCGTTCAATCAGCGTCTGGCGCAGCAGCCGAAGCTGGGTGGCCCAGGCGGTGGAATCACAGCGGACCTGGACGGTGGTATCAGAGAAGGACTCCGGCTTGCAGTGCGCACTGACCTCCGCACCCACCAGTTCCTCCCAGCGGGAAATGACCGATCCCACCGCCACGGGGGAATTCCAGCCACGTTCATTGACGAACCGGCTGAAGACCTTGCCCAGTCCCTGCGGATCCCGTCCGGTGTATTCGCCCGGGATGAAGGGGGTTGCCCTGCGCGGCTGTTTGCGCCGGCTGGCCGGCATCCGCTGGTTGCCGCGGGCCTGCGCAGCCTGGCGCATCCGGTTCAGCTGTTCGCGGGCAGCGTCCGGCAGGTCGTTGGCCTCCGGCTCGCCGGCGCCCGGGCTCTCAGCCGGCGGCTGCACGGATTCCTCCTGGAATGACCGGTATCTGCTCCCCGGCCAGGGCCTCCGGGATGTCTTCGGCGACGGCGGCGGTCACCAGCACCTGTTCGGCCCCGGCAACGATTGCGGCAAGGCGTCCGCGGCGTCCGGCGTCGAGCTCGGCGAAAACGTCGTCCAGAATCAGGATGGGACCGGATCCCGGAGCCGGATCGTCATCCCGAAGCAGGTAGTAGGACGCCAGGCGCATGGACAGTGCCAGGGACCAGGTCTCCCCGTGCGAGGCATAGCCCTTCGCCGGTGCCTGGCCCAGGGACAGCTCAACGTCATCGCGGTGCGGGCCCACCAGGGAAATTCCGCGGTCAATCTCCCGCTTCCGGTTGGCAGCGAAAGCCTGCAGGAACCTCTTCCGCAGTTCCTCCTGCGTCAGTTCCAGCAGTTCCGCCGGGTCCGCGCCCCCGGGAGACGCGCCGTCGTCGTCCACTTCTCCCAGCAGCGTTGAACGGTACAGCCCCCGGGCCTGCTTGGAACCGTCGGTCAGGTCCTGGTAGGCGCCCTGCAGGTGCGGGCTGAGCCGGTCCAGTGCCTGCAGCCGTGCGGCAACCAGCTGGGCACCCGCCTCGGCCATGTGATGGTCCCAGACTTCAAGCGTCGCCTCGTGGGCGGAGGTGAAACGGCCGCTGATCCTGGCGGATTTCAGCAGTGCATTGCGCTGTTTGAGAACCCGCTCATAGTCGGCGCGCGTTGCAGCATGCCGGGGAACCAGGGAAACGATGAGGTCATCCAAGAACCGGCGCCGCGCAGACGGATCGCCCTTCACCAGGGCCAGGTCTTCCGGGGCGAAGAGTACGGTCCGGCAGATGCCCAGGATGTCCCGGGCCCGAACCGGATTGGCCCGGTTGATGCGTGCGCGGTTGGCCCGTCCGGGATTGATCTCGACTTCCAGTGCTGTGGCCTGGGTAGCGCGGACAATGCGGGCCCGGACCAGTGCCTGCTCGGCGTCGAACGCTACCAGCGGAGCATCGGAGCTGACCCGGTGGGAAGAGAGTGAAGCCAGATAGCCAATTGACTCAACGATGTTGGTTTTGCCCGTGCCGTTGGGGCCAACAAACACGCTGACTCCGGGGTTCAGGCTAAGGTCCAGCTGCTTGTAGCTGCGAAAACCGGTCAGGGAAAGGTAATCAACGTACACGCTGCTCCACCTGGGCCTGCCTTCCTGTCCTTGCGGATTCTCTGCTGCCGGACGCTGCCGGCAGCCCTTTCATCCAGCCTACCGCCGGTTACTCCGGGGCCCCGGATTCACCGATGGCCTGCTCAGCCGAAGACTGCGGGCGATCCGCCTGCGCCGGGCCGTCAGCCTGTTTTACGGCGTGGCCGCCAAACTGTCCGCGGAGCGCAGCGACGAGTTTCATAGCCGGAGAATCGTCCTGCCGGGAAGTGAAGCGGGCAAACACGGCAGCTGAGATGACGGGCGCCGGTACCTCAGCGGCCAGCGCTTCCTCAACACTCCAGCGTCCCTCCCCCGAATCCTCCACAAATCCGGCTATACGGCTCAGTCCGGGGTCGTCCTGCACTGCGCTCACAGCGAGTTCAAGCAGCCAGGACCTAATGACAGTTCCGCTTTGCCAGGCACGGAGTATGCCCGCAACGTCCCCGACGACCTCCTGGGATTCGAGCAGTTCGTATCCCTCGGCGTAGGCCTGCATCAGTCCGTATTCGATTCCGTTGTGAACCATCTTGGCGTAGTGCCCGGCGCCGGAGGCTCCAGCATGCACAAAACCATCGGCGCGTTCTCCGTCGGGACGGAGTGCGTCGAAAACCGGCATCGCTTCGGCGACGTCGGCGGCGTCGCCGCCGACCATAAGCCCGTAGCCGGTTTCCCTGCCCCAGATGCCCCCGGAAACACCACAGTCCAGGTACCGGATCCCCTCGGCCGCGAGTTTCTCAGCGTGTTTGCGGTCTTCGGTGTAGCGGGAGTTGCCGCCTTCAATGACGAGGTCTCCCTCATCAAGGATTTCGGCAAGGTCCGTGATGACCGCGGAGGTGGCTCCGCCGCTTGGGACCATCACCCACACAATCCGGGGAACAGTAAGAAGTTCTGCCAGTTCAGTGAGCGAGCCGGCGTCGGAAAGCACCGGGTTCCGGTCGAAGCCGGATACCTGGATGCCTTTGGACCGCAGCCGTTCCCTCATGGGCAGGCCCATTTTTCCCAGTCCGATCAGGCCAATGTGCATTTCGGTTCCTTCCTGTTCCGGTCCAGTGGTGTGGACTGAAGGCTCTCGAAATGCCGGTGAAAGCCTTACTGGTTGGGCAGCCGGACCGGCATCAGCAGGTACCGGTAATCTTCCTGGTCGTCGCCGGTGAGCTCTTCCTGAGCGGAAATCACAGCCGGCTTCGGCGGGGTGGTGAAGGAGAACCGCACATACTTGCTCGGGAAGGCACCAAGGCCTTCGCTGAGGTAGTGCGGGTTGAATGCCACGGTGATTTCGTCGCCGACAAGGGAAGCTTCCAGTGCTTCCGAGGCCTGTGCGTCCTCGCCGGTGCCGGCGTCGAGGGTTACCTGTCCGTCGGTGAAGGCAAGGCGGACCGGGGTGTTCCGTTCCGCGACGAGGGAGACACGGCGCACGGCCTCGACCAGCGCGTGGGTTTCAACCGTTGCGTGGATGGGCGTGTTTTCGGGGAAAAGAGAGCGGATCTTCGGGTAGTCACCGTCCACAAGCAGGGACGTTGTGCGGCGTCCGCCGCTCTCAAAGCCGATCAGCTCGCTGTCTGAAGACAGGGCAATGTTCAGGTCACCGCCGCCGCCAAGGGTTTTGGCAACTTCGTTCAGGGTCTTGGCCTTGACCAGGGCGGAAGTGGAGATGCCCGGGGTTGCCGGCTTCCACTGCAGTTCACGCAGTGCGAGCCGGTAACGGTCAGTGGCGAGGAACGTGATGAGGTCGTCTTCGATCTCCATGCGCACACCGGTGAGGATTGGCAGGGTGTCATCACGGCTTGCAGCGATGATCACCTGGGAAACAGCCTGGGCAAAGGCATCGCCGTCAACGACGCCGCTGACGTCAGGAAGCGCGGGAAGTTCCGGGTACTCGGAGACCGGCATGGTCGCGAGGTTGAACCGGCTGTTCCGGCAGGTCAGAGTGACCTTGGTTCCGTCCGTTTCGACTTCCACAGGAGCGGAGGGCAGGCTGCGGCAGATCTCAGCCAGGAGCCGGCCGGAAACCAGGATGGTTCCTTCGTCGGAGATATCTGCAGGGATCTGCAGCCGCGCGGAAATCTCGTAGTCGAAGCTGGCAATGCTCAGGGAGCCTGATTCGGCCTTGATCAGCAGGCCGGAAAGCACAGGAACCGGCGGACGGGGGGAGAGGGACCGTGCTGTCCACGTAACCGCCTCGGCCAGGACATCCCGCTCAACTCTGAACTTCACTGCAGGGTGCCGCCTTTCACAACGTACTTATCAGTACTACTGAACTTTCATGAACACGTGAGGGAGCAAATCGTGCGGCCGAGCCGCCCGGGCTGTCCGCCTGGGAATCACAACACTACTCTGTGCCAGCTTACCGCCAGCCGGGTTTTCCACGCACGGGGGTCCATCCCCTGAGGCATTGTGCGATTGCCCAATGGGGATCGGAGGGCTTCAAAGAACATCCGGAGGATGGGTACCGGGAAGGTCGGATGTTTGGCGTAGAAGGTCAGATGTTATTTGGTGGAACCCAAATTCTTAAGATTCGTAGTGTTAATAACTCCTGTGGATACTGTGGACAACTCGCCCCTCCGGCCCGGATCTGCGTTTTAAGCCTGTTGATAACTTGTGGATGGTCAGCCTACGCGCTGAGGCCGGGTGTTGGGAACTTTTTGAGCATTCCGCGTATCCACAGGGAAGTCCTCGTAGTTCAGAGTTGTCCACCGAGTTATCCACACCCTTGTCCACATCTGTTAATTTCGAGCCCCTTCGGGGCCCTTACATCCCTGCACTGGCGCGGATTTTCTAGGCTTCGCGCTGCTGCTGCTTGATCCGGTTCGTCAGTTCCGTGACCTGGTTGTAGATGGCGCGGCGTTCAGCCATAAGCTCCCGGATCTTCCGGTCGGCGTGAATCACTGTGGTGTGGTCGCGTCCGCCGAGCTCCTGCCCGATCTTCGGCAGGGACATATCGGTAAGCTCCCGGCACAGGTACATGGCGATCTGACGTGCGGTCACGAGGGTGCGGGTACGGGACTTGCTGCACAGCTCTTCCAGGCTGATCTGGAAGTAGGCGGCCGTCTGTCCCAGGATTGACGCTGCGGTGATTTCCTGGGCGCCGTCGTCGGTAATGAGGTCCTTGAGCACAATCTCGGCAAGTCCCACATCGACCTGCTGGCGGTTGAGGCTCGCAAAGGCAGTGACCCGGATCAGGGCACCTTCAAGTTCGCGGATGTTGGTGGAGATCTTGGAAGCGATGTACTCCAGGACATCATCCGGGGCGCTGAGCGAATCCCCGATGGCCTTCTTGCGCAGAATCGCGATCCGGGTTTCGAGTTCCGGGGGCTGGACGTCGGTGAGCAGGCCCCACTCAAACCGGGACCGCATGCGCTCTTCGAAGCCCGAAAGCTGCTTGGGCGGCAGGTCGGAGGTGATTACCACCTGCTTGTTGTGGTTGTGCAGGGCATTGAAGGTGTGGAAGAACTCTTCCTGCGTTGCGTCCTTGTTTGCCAGGAACTGGATGTCATCGATCAGCAGGATGTCCACGTTCCGGTAGAGCTGCTTGAAGCTGGCTCCCTCGTCGTACCGGATCGAGTTGATGAAGTCATTGGTGAACTCTTCGGAGTTCACATACCTGACCCGGATGCCGGTATAGAGGTGGCGGGCGTAGTGGCCGATTGCGTGCAGCAGGTGTGTCTTGCCGAGGCCGGAATCACCATAGATAAAGAGCGGGTTGTAGGCCTTGGCGGGAGCCTCCGCCACAGCAACCGCAGCTGCATGGGCGAACCTGTTGGAGGATCCAATGACGAAGGTCTCAAAAACGTACTTGGGATTCAGCCGGCCGAATTCCTGCGAGGTGCTCGGCGGGGTGGGGGACGGAGCGCTTTCGCCCGACGGCACCGGAGACGGAGCGCTTTCTTCCGGCTCGGGCTCAGGTTCGGCCTGCACAACCGGCGTCAGATCGGCATCGATCACAAATGCGCACTGGATGTCGGCCTGGAAGACGGTCTTCAGGACCTCATCGAGGATGTTCTTCAGCTGGGTCTGAAGGACTTCACGGGTGAGCTCGTTGGGAACAGCCACCAGCAGGGTAGTGCCGATCAGGCCCTGTGCCTGGGCCAGAACCACGAATCCGCGCTGCCGGGGCGAGACCCTGTCATCGGTCTCCAGCGTTCGGATGACCTTGCGCCAAGAGCTGCCGACATCGTTGATTTCGTCCGTACCCACAAAAACCTCTCGTGACGCCCGCAGTGGGCGGTCTAAGAAACCGGGATCCAGGCCTGGATTCCGGAGGGCTCATCCACAGAGTTATACACAGCCGTGGATAAAACGCCCCGCGCCAAGCCTAGATCAAGATTTACCGTGCCGGTAGCTGGATTCCTGCGGCCCCGCGCTACTTGGGACGTCACTCACAATGCCATGTATTGGAGTACTCTGAAGGACTTGTCCACAGGTGTTGAGAACTGGGCCCCCACAGGCACTGGAAGCCCGGTTTGACTGGAAACTGGGTCTCACCTAACGTTGAGTAGTCCTTTGTGTCTGCTATTTGCACTCATTCATGCCCATCAGGGTTCTGGGAATCAGGGTCCAGGTCCGGGTTGAGTGCACGGCGTCACATGAAATAGCGCCGCTTGTGCTTCCCCCTTGATGCAGCAAGCGCCAGCGCAGATCGTCTTGGAGTAACCACCGTGAGCAAGCGGACTTTTCAGCCGAATAACCGCCGTCGTGCCAAGAAGCACGGCTTCCGCCTTCGCATGCGTACCCGTGCCGGCCGTGCCATTCTTTCCGCACGCCGTGCAAAGGGCCGCACCGAACTGTCGGCGTAAACAGCCTTAGGTTTGCCGATGCTGCATAAGCAGCTCAGTCCCCTCCCCTTGGCGTCCTGAATGCTGGCCGCAAGGAACCGGGTACGGTCGTCGGCGGATTTTTCCCATACCGTACGTTCCGGTGCCCGAAGTGGGCGCCGGAACGTAGTCTTATATGCAGTGCCAAACCCGGCCGCGCCCACGCGCGTCGGGTTCATTGTGTCGAAAGCCGTTGGGAACGCCGTGACACGCAACCTCGTTAAGAGAAGACTGAGAGAAGCAGCAGCGCAGAGCCTGGCAGAAAACCCCACCGGGTTGGACATCGTCGTCAGAGCGCTGCCGCCGTCGGCGTCAGCGTCGTGGGCGCAGTTGAGCGCCGACTACGCGGGTGCCCTCTCTGCATGTTTGAACAAGCTTTCCCGGCAAGATCCACACAGATGAGGGAGGGGCAGACCATGGGCCGCACCGGTGATCCGGCGAAGGCCTCTGTCAGTGCTGCCTTTTTCCGGCGCATCCTGCTCTTTATCTGGCATCTGCCCCGAAACCTTCTCATCGGTTTCCTCATCGCCTACCGCAAGGTAGTCTCCCCGCTCTACGGACCCGTATGCCGTTTCTTCCCCTCCTGCTCGGCATATGCCCTTGAGGCCATAACGGTGCATGGTGCGGTCAAGGGCACGTGGCTCGCCGCCCGGCGGCTGGTCCGCTGCCACCCGTGGAACGACGGCGGAGTGGACCATGTACCCGAAGGCCGCCGGATCTGGCCCCAGGAGTCAGTCCCCAAGATTATTGTGCTGAATCATCCCGTGATTCCGGCAGACGAAGACAGCCGCTCGGCGGCTTGAGGAGTGTAAATGGGTTTCTTCGACACGATCATGTTTCCATTCAAGTGGGTGGTGTCATGGATCATGTGGATCTTCCACGAGGGATTTGTCTTCCTCGGGATGGATGCCGCCTCCGGCTGGACCTGGACACTGTCCATCATTGGTCTGGTTATCGTCATCCGGGCTGCCCTGATTCCGGTCTTCGTCAAGCAGATCAAGGCACAGCGGGGGATGCAGTCCCTGCAGCCTGACCTGCGCAAGCTGCAGCAGAAGTACAAGGGCAAGACAGACCAGCTCTCGCGCCAGGCAATGACGCAGGAACAGATGGCGCTGTACAAGAAGCACGGCACCAACCCCTTCGCGGCCTGCCTGCCGATGCTGATCCAGATGCCGTTCTTCTTCGCCCTGTTCCAGGTGCTTAACGGTGTTTCCAACGCCAGCTCCGGCGGCGAGGGCATCGGCGCACTGAGCCACGACGCCGTCGTCCAGTTTGACGAAGCGACCATCCTGGGCGCCCCGCTTTCCTCCTCGCTGCTCCATGGTTTCGGCACCGAGGGCCATACCTCCGTCATCGTTCTTTCGATCATCATGATCGTTGCCATGACGGCTTCGCAGTTCATCACGCAGAAGCAGATCATGTCCAAGAACATGTCTGAAGAAGCGCTGCAGAGCCCGTTCATGCGCCAGCAGAAGATGATGCTCTACGTACTGCCGCTGGTATTCGGCGTCGGCGGCATCAACTTCCCGATCGGCGTCCTGATCTACTGGACAACCACCAACCTGTGGACCATGGCCCAGCAGTTCTTCGTGATTCGCCGCATGCCCACTCCCGGGTCCCCCGCCGCAAAGGCACTGGCCGAGCGCCGTGCGCGCAAGGGCCTGCCCATGGTTCCGCTGCTGGGTGAGAAGAAGACCGAGCCGGCCGAAGAAGTACCCGTCCCCGCCAAGGGCCAGCGCCAGCAGCCCCAGCGCAAGAACAGGAAGAAAAGATGAGCACTGAGCACGTCGATGAGACCGTGGAAGAACTGTCTGAGCCTGCCGGGAACGGCGCTGTGAGCCGCCTGGAAGAAGAAGGCGACGTCGCTGCCGACTATCTTGAGGAACTGCTGGACATTGCCGATATCGATGGTGATATCGACATCGAGGTACGCAGCGGCCGGACCTACATCTCGGTGGTCTCCGAAGAGGGCGACGACTCCGGGCTGCAGGCTCTGGTTGGACACGACGGCGAGGTCCTGGAAGCTCTGCAGGAACTCACCCGCCTCTCCGTGCTGACAGCTACGGACAGCCGTTCACGCCTGGTGCTGGACATCTCCGGCTACCGCAAGGAACGCAGTGAAGAGCTGCACCGTATTGCCGAAGACGCCGTCTCCCGTGCCAAGACCTCCGGCACGGACGTGGCACTGGCTCCGATGAGTGCCTACGAACGCAAGATTGTGCACGACGCCGTTGCTGAGCTTGGGCTCGTCAGCGAGTCCGAAGGCGAAGGCGCGGGCCGGCACATCGTAGTATCCCTTCCCGACGCCTAATATCGCCGGGGCCGGATCTGCCAAGGCTCTTCTAAGACAAGGACTGTTTTTACGTGGTTGAGATTACGCCGGCCGAGCACTCGGCGGCGGTTCAGGTTTTTGGTGCCCGCCTGCCGCTGGCGGAACGATATGTTGAGCACCTGGCAACATCCGGCATGGAACGGGGGCTTCTTGGCCCCCGTGAAGTTCCCCGGTTGTGGAGCCGGCATGTGCTCAACTGCGCCGTTGTAGCTGATCTCATCCCCCAGTCCAGCAAGGTTGCCGACGTCGGATCGGGCGCCGGCCTGCCGGGCCTTTGCCTGGCGATAGCGCGTCCGGACCTGTCCATGACCCTCATTGAACCGCTGGAACGGCGCGTGACGTGGCTCAACGAGGTCATTGACGATCTGGGGCTTGATAACGTGAGCGTGATCCGCGGCCGGGCGGAGCAGGTAGTGGGCAAGGTCAAGGTTGATGTTGTGACCGCACGTGCTGTTTCCGCCCTGTCCGGTCTGGTGGGACTCACCATTCCGCTGCTGGGCGGTTCCGGGGAGGTGCTCGCTATCAAGGGCAGGAGCGCCGCTGAGGAGATTGAGAAGGCGGCGAAGCAGATCCGCCGCCTCGGCGGTAAGGAAACCTCGGTGGTCACCGCCGGGGAAGACGTTCTCGAGGAACACACCACAGTCGTACGCATTGTGGTCTAGTGCCGGACGGCGGCTATCCGCTGTCCACACACCCGGACCGATCCCGGATTTTGGCGGGGCAGCCGATAGGCTAGTGCCAGTAATGCCTTATGTTGTGAAAGTGAGCATGTCCCGGTGAGTGTGCGCGATTCTGCCGCAAAACGAATTCCCCCCTTTGCGGCGCTTGGCTCTGCCTTCTCGTCACCTTTTTCCAGGTCCCAACCTGAACCGGTTGAGGATCCGAAAAGCCACTTGCCTGTTTCACGTGAAACAGGACATGCTGTTGCAACACAGTCTGCCGGTGCATTCCATGTGCCTGATCCCGAGACCAGCGAAGGTGGTGTAGCCGGCCAGGCGGTCCTCCCGTCCGAGTCGGTAGACGTTATGGACCTGATGGACGAAAGCACACCCCTGGCCCGTGAACTCGCCAGCGAGACGCGCCGGCGGGAGAAGCTGCGGGGCCGCGTGCTGCCGCGCCCGGCTGAGACTCGGATCATGACGGTCAGTAACCAGAAGGGCGGCGTCGGCAAGACCACCACCACGGTTAACCTCGCCGCTGCCCTCGCTACCGCAGGCCTGAACGTAATGGTGATAGACATTGACCCCCAGGGCAATGCCTCCACCGCTCTCGGGATCGATCACCGGGCTGACGTCGAGAGCATCTATGACGTCCTGATCGATGATCTCCCGCTCGGAAAAGTCGTGGCACAGTGCCCCGACATCAAGAACCTCATATGCGCTCCGGCGACGATCCACCTGGCCGGCGCCGAGATCGAACTTGTTTCGCTCGTCGCGCGGGAGCAGCGGCTGCGGCGGGCAATCGATGTGTACGCCGCAGAACGCAAGGCAGCTGGCGAAGAGCGCTTGGATTACATCTTCATCGACTGCCCGCCCAGTCTGGGCCTGCTAACCGTGAATGCCTTCGTCGCGGCACGGGAAGTGCTGATCCCGATCCAGTGCGAGTACTACGCGCTGGAAGGCCTGAGCCAGCTGCTGAAGAACATTGAAATGATCCAGAAGCACCTCAATGCCGATCTGGTAGTTTCGACCATCCTGCTGACCATGTACGACGGACGCACTAATCTTGCTGCCCAGGTAGCAGCGGAGGTACGTGAGCACTTCCCGCAGCAGGTCCTTTCCGCCGTGGTTCCGAGGTCCGTCCGTATTTCTGAGGCGCCGAGCTACCAGCAGACCGTGATGACCTATGATCCGTCCTCGACGGGGGCACTGTCCTATCTGGAAGCCGCTGCAGAAATCGCTCAGCGCTCCGTCTAGACACTCCCTCCGGGGTCCCGGCCGTTCGGAACGGCGAACCGTAGAATACTCTCACAATCAATCCATGCCGCTTGCTGTGTGCATAAGGGAAGGACTTATCCATGACCGAAAAGCGTCGTGGTTTGGGCCGTGGTCTGGGTGCGTTGATCCCCAGTACTGCTGAGTCTGTCGAAGCTACCGAGGGCAGCCAGCCTGCGCGTTCAGGCCGGCCTGTTGATCTGTTCTTTACATCCGTGGGCGACGAGGCCCTGCCGGGCCGGTCGGCAGGACCGAGGCGGGGAGCCGGAATCAACAAAGATGCGTTGCGGGCTCCGGCGAAGAAGAAGCCTGCAACCCGTACAGCTTCATCCCGCACGGTGAAATCCGGTGAGAAGGACACGGATACCAAGACTACGGAGCTTGAAACGAATGCTTCGGGGGAACTGGATTCTCCCGTTGAGGCCGTCGAGAAGGCCGAGAAGGCGCCTGCTAAGCCTCGGACACGAAAGGTGGCTCCTAAGGCCGCCAGTAGCTCCTCCAAGGCTGCTGAAGAGGTCTCAGAGTCGTCTTCCGGGGCAGGGGATGGCGTCCAGGCGGCAGAGTTGCCAGCCGAGCCGGCTGCACCTTCGGATTCAGAAATGGATGAAGTTTCACGTGAAACATTGATGGAAGTTCCGGGCGCGCGTTTCGCTGAACTGCCCATCGATTCCATTCACCCGAACCGGAAGCAGCCCCGCAGTGTCTTCGATGAAGATGACATGTCGGAGCTGGTGCACTCGATCCGTGAGATCGGCGTGCTGCAGCCGATCGTGGTTCGTCCTTCGGCTGAAGGAGATGCCGAGCACCCGTACGAGCTCGTTATGGGTGAGCGACGTTGGCGGGCGAGCCGAGAAGCAGGTCTGTCGGCAGTCCCCGCCATCATTCGATCCACTCAGGACGTTGATCTCCTGCGGGACGCACTCCTGGAGAACCTGCACCGCAGCCAGCTCAACCCGCTCGAAGAAGCAGCGGCCTACCAGCAGCTCCTGGATGACTTCGAGTGCTCCCACGAAGAGCTCGCCGAGCGGATTGGCCGCTCCCGACCGCAGATTTCCAACACACTACGGTTGATGAAGCTGCCTCCGTTGGTGCAGCGACGCCTCGCAGCGGGTGTGCTGTCGGCAGGGCATGCACGCGCTCTGCTCGGTCTGAATGACCCGGCTGAGATGGAGAAGCTGGCACAGAAGATTGTGGCGGAGGGAATGTCCGTACGCGCCACTGAAGAAGTTGTGTCGCTGTCCGATGGAATTCGCCGGCCCACTAAGGAGTCGAAGCCCAAGGTAGGGGCACGGCACGAGCGGCTCGATTACCTGGCCAACTCACTATCTGACCGGCTCGATACTAACGTCAAGATCACGCTCGGTGCCCGAAAGGGCAAGGTCAGCATTGAGTTTGCCAGTGTGGATGATCTCAATCGGATCATGACCGTCCTGAATCCTGGTCAAGAATCCTAATTTGAAGAAGTTAGAAGGCGGGCCCGTTTCACGTGAAACGGGCCCCGCTTTTCTTTGACGGACTGTCCCTATGGACGGGGTACCGCAGTTAGAGCGGAATGACGTACGATCCGCAGGCTTGCAAGCCTCATCATGGTTCCACGGCTGTGAACTCCCAGGCCTAGTACCGCATCATCAACGGGACGAGGTCGGCGCAATGCCTGCCAAGACAGCGTTTCACGTGAAACCCGGCTATATGCGGGTGTCGAGTATCTAGCCTGCAGAGTGACGAGTCTCGCCGCGACACTCGGCCGAATGACGGGGATTTGCCTAGCGTTAAATTTTGGGCGGTTCTTCGTAGGGGCAGAAGTATGGCTGACCGCTGGCCGGCCATGGGTCTCCATAGGGATATCGTCGTCAGGCGCCGTCCTGAAGGCGCTGGCGACACACTGGCTGGCCCGTAGCTCGGCGTGTTTCACGTGAAACATAGTGGAGTCAGTACTACTCGGCCCACCGCCGCAGAGATAGTCCCCGTAGGGCCCTCCCGGCGAAGTCCATCCATAGTCCCCGCTCGACAGCCAGGTGGTGGGCAGCGGGTCGCTAAGGACTGCGTCTATCAGCTAATAACGGTAGTGTACGTGTTTCTCGTCTTGAACTGCTAGCCTCCGGTAGCTTCATAGAGGGCCATTAGGAGCATCCGCCACCCAGGAACCGCGCAGTGCTGCCGTGGTGGTGTTCTTCGCCGGCTTCCTGGTCCATAGAAGGCTTCTACGGGGCAGAGTCGACTGAGAGGGCTGGATGCAGGTTCATTCGACCGGACCCATGTCTGTTTGTGGCGGGCGCTGCTCGGAGGCACTGTACACGTTCACGGGGAACTGACACTTGGTTGTCGGTGCGAAGGCGGCGCCTCGACGATGTTCCACGTGAAACAGCACCGCACGTCGGAGCCATCCGGTCGACGGAACAGTAAACTTCCCTGCATCGTCTGTCCAGGGATGTACTTTCTCGACGACGGCTGCATCGCCCCTTAGTGTTTCGGCCAGTTGTGTGGACGTTGTCCGAGTTTGCAACACTGCCTGGAGAACAGACGGATGGTCAATTGAAACGCTAGTCCGCTTTGAGGGCGGGCATCCACGGTCTCTGGATGATGGGTTACCCCGCAGGTAGCGCTTCCTTAGCTTGCGCGCAAGGACCTCCCGGTTTCACGTGAAACAGTCGTTCATGCGGCCGATGCCTATCGCATCTGGACGTGAAGGGCCGATTTAGCGACCCACTGAACATAGATGGCGATTCAGAATCCACTGTCTGGCACTGTAAACAACGGACCTTATTACACAGAACGACAGAACCACGGAACCGCAGAACCACGGAACGACAGAACCACAGAACGGCAGAAATGCAGAAGCTGGAACTGAAGAGGGGACAAGACGACTAGTCCATAGCAGCCGTAGTCCAGGCCGTGCCTGATGATGGATAGTAGAGCGGGACGGCGCTGTTTCACGTGAAACACAGATTCGAGGCAGAAGTTAGTACGTGACGAGAGTGGACCTGTGTTCGTATGTCAGCGCACATGGTTTCTCACCCCGCCAGGGCGGCGCCAACGGATAGACATGGAGCGTACCAGCCATAGACCGGCCGTGTACGTGTAGGAGGCGTCTGGTGTCGGTTACGCCATGGTGTCGACGGAAGGCTTCGAACCAACTGATCTGTCTATCAACTTCAGACCGCTGGAGGACTAGCTGAGGTCGGAGATGTCCTGAACGGTCAGGGTCAGCAGGAAAAACAAGCGGGGGTGTGGCGTGAACTATCCCTGCGGACATGGCCAAGACTTGAAGGTCAATCCGCCCACCCCTCCTCGCATCCGCATCTGGGACCGCCGTCGTGAGGCTACACCTTAGGCCAACGCGCTCTGCGACGATCTCATTGGCCTCCCGTGCTGTTTCACGTGAAACGGGTACCTGGCGACACTGTTTCCCCCGGGCGTGCCTCTATCGTCCCTCGGTGGCACTACCGCTCAGTGAACGTGCAGTGACGCCCTGGTATTCGGCATGCTCAGCTCACGCCCCTCCGTTCATTACAACTAATTCAGTCATCACGGAAGTGATAACAATTCAAAGGAACTTGCCGAGTAGCGGACCTTAGGGTGGGAGTGGGGGGCAGAGGGGATCGGGCAACTTTGCCCGCGCCGCGGGAGTCTCCGATTCCTAACCGAGGACCGGCAGCTGCGCGCCGGCAGCGTCGCACACACGTACTGTTTCACGCGAAACAGGAAGCAGGCGGCAGTTCCAGACCTCAGATAGGGCGGTACGCAGCACACTCCCACTAGTCTTGGGAACGCCTGATGCCCTGCACAGAGATGGCCGCATGAGCGGATCCACGTACCCCTCCGGCTGGGACGGCACCACTCGGCGGCCGCCCCCCTTCCCTGGGAACGTTGCAGAGCGCTGCCTAGGGCAGTGGCGTACTGAGGAGCGAAAGGTACTTGCTAGACCTATCGACCTGGACCATGTGGTGCAAGTGGACCGGCCGCCGATCACAGTGCTAGCGATACCGGTGCACGGCCGAGGTCGGCTGAGGTCGGCGTCCGGAAACTCATGTCCGCTCCTAGTGGGTGGCGGGCGAACTCCGCCGATCACTGAGTGACGGCGGCCTTTGCCTCCTCAATGGTTGTGAACGGTGGACTTCCCTATCGAGTGCAGGATCCTGGTGTCCGCGTGCTGGTCTATAGGCTGCCGGGCCGTCGGTCGGGCTGGGACGTATGGTTGCCGCGGTGTCCATCTCTGTTGATTCCCCGCATTACCTGGGACTCATTCAACACGTACATTGCCCGCTCCACAGTGCAATCATGTGCGTCGCCAGCCGAATAGCCAATCGCCTTGGTCTCAGGAGGCGGGTGGAGGTCAGCACGTACCAGTGCGGAGGAACTCCGGCTTGGCCCATTGCTCCTGTCGGGTGGGAGTCCCGGACGTGCCCCTGTCGTTTCACGTGAAACAAGACCGTCGATCCAGCGATACAGTGATGGCTCGGAGTTTGTCAGGCTCTTGAGCTGCCGACCGCCATGCTGCAGCCCGGTCACCGGAACCGTCCCATTGTTGTTTCCCGACGCATGTACGTCCAAACAGAAGCCCAGTGCCCCAGGAGGGAGACGCCCCTCATGTCGTCTCTGCGTATCCGTCCGTCCCGAACCAGGTAGTTTCCGGGAGCAAAACAAGTAGCCTTACGGGTCGCCGTGCGTACTCGCAGATCAGCAGCAGAAGTGTCAGAAGCCCACACGGGTCACCGGGTGATGCTGTAACAAAGATGAATGAGGCGGTTGCCGATGACTATCTCGGGATCATTCAACGTTTGCGGTGTATCGACGGCGCCGAAGCACGGTCTGCCGGACCCCATGCCTACGGGCACTACATCCATACACACCTCGTCGACCAGTCCGGCAGCGAAGACCCGTCCGCCAACGTTGCCGGCGGCGACTTCCACGATCCGGTCACCTGCCAGTTCCCGGGCGGCAGCAACGGCCGCCTCGACGCCATCGACAAAGTGGAACGAGCCCTCCGGGTTCCAACCCTGTGGGAGCGGCCGATGCGACACAACCACTACATGATCAACACCGGAGGGCGGAACTCCATCCCAGCCGTCCATCAGTTCGAAGACCCGGCGTCCGGTGATCGTAACCCCAATCTGGTCCCAGTGCCGGTGCGTGTAGTCGAAAGATGACTGAGTCACTTTCAACCGCCCGCTGTCATCCAGAGGGACATCTCCGCTAGACAGTCGCGAAAAGGGTGCCGGGCTGATCGTCGTCGTCAGCGATGTATGCGTCGACGGACACCGAGCGGTACAGAACCACCGTTTCCATGATGTTCTTCGGCATCGGGGTGACAGAGACTAAGCACAGCCCTCAGGTTTCCTCTGGCTAGAGCAGGACCCAGGCCAGGACTTCCGGTCCCGCAGCCGCTTCAGCAGACAGAAGCCCCGGCAGTCAGGGCCAACATCAGCCGGGGGCACCCGGACCGCCGTGTCCGGACACGATCTCTGTCAGGGCCGCGATATGACTGCGATAAGCTCTGGCACCGGCCTTGGTCAGGCTCAGCCAAGTCTTCCTGGAGTCGAGTTTCCCGCGTTCCTGATGCACGTAACCGGAGTCCACCAGGACCGAAACCTGTTTGCTGAAGGCCGAGGGCGAGAGCCCAAGGGCTGTCCGGACCACAGCGGTCTCCACAGAGGTGCCGGCGGCAAGCATGGCGCATAGCTGCAGCCGGGCGGTGGGATGAATTATCGGATCCAGTTCAGCTTTCACCGGCGCGTTCCCCGGTAATGCAGCACGGACCCTACGGCGTAACTAACCACGGTTCCGGCTGCGCAGATCCAGACAAGCCAAGTGGCTCCTGACCCGCCGGCCACGATAGCGGCAGTGAGGAATGCCGCGGACATTGCCACGCAGACCAGGAAACCGAGGCTGCGCGGGACGGCGAACGGTGCGCCCATCCGCAACCCTGCCCAGTAGTTGAAAACGCAGATAATCAGGACGAGAAGAACCAAGAGTCCGGAAGCGGCGGGCGAACCCAGCAGCGGGAGCAGGGCTGCGGCACCAAGGAGGCTGCCGTTGGCGGTGTACAGCCACCAGGGCCAGGGGAGACCGAGTATGGCCTCCTGAGCGTTCCTGGCGGCATTGAGGTCCGCCGCAGCCCGGCGGCCGTCGGGGCGAGGTCCGGTAGTTTCCATGGCGGAAACGATACGACTTAGTTTCCCGGTTGGAAAGAGTAATGCCGTGCAGACCTGGTTCCAGGTCTGCACGGCATTCGGAGAAGCTAAAGGCCTGAAACGCGCCGCCGGTCTTCCATCGGGTTGAACCGGCTGACGTCGTCGAGGGCCAGGGTGCCTGTGGGCTGGTCTTCCTCCTCCAGCAGGTACAGCCGCTGGATGGCAATGACAATCGAGTCGGCGACGGTCTGCCGGAACACCGGATCAGCGAGGCGGTGCGCGTCGTGGAAGTTGCTCAGGTAACCAAGATCAATACCCACGGAGGGGATGCCGGGCAGCTTCAGGGTGTCCCACGTGCGGGCATGGGTTCCCAGGCTCGCCATGTCGGTGCGCGCCGCGAGTTCCTTGATCATCAGGATGGCTGCACGCTGGCCGATTGGGGACCGTGGCTCACCGGTGACAGGAAGGCCCCAGTAGTACGCGGCGATACCGGAGGCTGCCGGCTGGTCCAGCCAGTCGCAGTGGATGTTTACGTTGAGGCTCGGCGCCCGTCCCGGCGCGGGATCGTTGGCGGCGGCGGCGTCGTACTCCACTACTTCTGCACCGAACTCGCGCAGAATCCGCTCCACCCGTGCACGGACGTCGGAGGCGACAAGCCGTTCCGTCAGCGGAGCTCCGGTCAGGCGCTCGGTGGCATGCTCTGAGGGGGTCTGTGATCTGCCGGTGTTGAGGGTGATGGTCCGTCCACGCAGGGCAGCGGTGGAACGGTCCAGCCGCTCGTAGTCGCGCAGCGCGAAGGCCTGGCTGGGGGAGATGGCACGGTTCACACGGGACATGGCCGTCATGGTGTCCCCGTCGCAGACGCCTGTACCGGGGATGCCCAGGTTCTCCTGCAGCTCGGCCACCGCGTAACGCGTGCGGATGCCAAACTCGCCGTCGATATGGCCGTAATAGAAACCAAGGTGGGAGAGGTGGCGCTGCAGTTCGGCGACGTCGTCCCCGCGCACGGCGGGCTGGCCTTCTACGTAGGCCAGGACCCGGTCGCCGAAGCGGAACTGTGCCTCTGCAAGGGCACGCTGGGTGTCGGGGCCCGCGACGCCGTCGACAATCAGGCCGCGGCTCTGCTGGAAGGCGCGCACAGCGGCGTCAACGTGGTCGTCGAAGACGGCAGGATTGTTGACCGAGTCGGGGGAGAGGTAGGACATGGAAATGCCGGCACGCAGCAGCGCTTCACGAAGCGCCACTACGCGCCGGCTGGAGTCCAGCCTCCGCAGACTTTCGTCCGTCGGATGCATAGTGTGTGACCTACTTCAGGTAGGCCGCGAATTCCTGCTCAAGGACCTGCTTCGGCTTCGCGCCGATTGATGTGGCGGCAACCTCACCGCCCTTGAAGACATACACGGCGGGGATGGACGTGATGCCGTACTTGGCAGCGATGGCGGGGTTGTCGTCAACGTTGACCTTTACGACGTCCACCTTGTCCGAGTATTCGGCGGCGATGTCGTCAAGGATCGGGGAGAGCATGCGGCACGGTCCGCACCACTCTGCCCAGAAGTCCACGATGACCGGCTTATCGGCGGCCAGCACGTCGGTGCTGAAGGAGGAATCCGTTACGTCTTTGGCGTTGCTCATAGTTCTTGCTCCTTGTGGATCTCTAGACGGAAGCGTTCTCGGAAACGGTTTCCGACGCCGGGGTGGGAACGGTGGCAGCAGTCGCTGCTGAGGCGACATCTGCCAGGTAATGTTCGACGTCGAGCGCCGCGACGCACCCGGAACCGGCGGCGGTGATGGCCTGGCGGTAGGTCGGGTCGATGACGTCGCCTGCGGCGAAGACGCCCGGCAGGGAGGTCTTCGAGGTGCGGCCCTGCACGGCGATGGTGCCGGCTTCAGTGAGCTCGAGCTGATCGCGGACCAGGTCCACGCGCGGATCGTTGCCGATCGCCACGAAGATGCCGGTGACCGCCAGCTCGGATTCGGCGCCGTCGACCGTGCTGCGCAGCCGGATGCCGGTGACCTTGTCCTCGCCGTGGATGCCCACAACCTCGGAGTCCCAGACAAAGCGGATCTTCTCATTGGCCAGCGCGCGGTCCTGCATGATCTTGGAGGCACGCAGAGTGTTGCGGCGGTGCACGATAGTCACCGAGGCGGCGAACTTGGTCAGGAAGAGTGCCTCTTCCAGCGCTGAGTCACCGCCGCCGATGACGGCGATGTCCTGGCCCTTGAAGAAGAAACCGTCGCAGGTTGCGCACCAGCTGACGCCGCGGCCGGAAAGCCGCTTCTCATCTTCGAGTCCCAGCTCGCGGTAGGCGGAGCCGGTGGAGATGATCACGGAGCGTGCCAGGAAGGTCTCCCCGGTGCCGATGGTGACCTTCTTGATCTCGCCGCCCAGGTCCACGGAGGTGACGTCCTCGAAGAGGATTTCGGTGCCGAAGCGGTCTGCCTGCTTCTCCAGACCGGCCATCAGGTCAGGGCCCATGATGCCTTCGGGGAAGCCGGGGAAGTTCTCCACGTCAGTGGTGTTCATCAGTTCGCCGCCGGCGGTGACCGAGCTGGCGATCAGCAGCGGCTTGAGGTTCGCCCGGGCCGTGTAGATGGCTGACGTGTAACCGGAGGGGCCGGAACCAACGATGATCACATCGCGGATTTCCTGGCCGGAACCTGCGGCATCGGGACGAATGTCTGTGCTCACGTGCTGTGAACCTCTTTCCTGGGGTTTCCTTGGATTTCCTTGAAGTTCCGGGGAGAACAAGTGCTTATGCGCTTAGCGGATCACTTCGAACCGCTAACTACACCTCACAACACTGACACGGAACAGCTTATTCCGAATGGCATCCGCGTCACACGATGGGCCGCCGGCCCGGTTTCCTGCAGCCCAAATGGGCTCCTAGGACACGTCGATCTCGGCGATGCGCAGTCCCCACGGGTATTCAGCCTGTACCCCGCTGAGGCGCGGGAGCTGGGTGAAGTTGATGATCACGTAGCTGGCCGACGCCGGTTCGCCGTCGGCGCCCCTGGGCACGTTGATCGAGGTCGTGGGTCCGGTGAAGCCGCTCTGCGCAACGGTGGTTGCCCCCTCCAGGGACGGGGAATCGTTGAGCATCACGGAGAAGTTTCCGCCGCTTCCGTTGAGCTGGGTGATGTCCACCTTGCTGATGGCGGACTCCTCTTCCAGCTCGACGACGAGTGCCAGGCTGGGAGCCAGCCCTCCGAAGGTGTCAGAGGCGTAGACGTAGCTGGACCAGTAGCTGGCCTCGTTGCCGTCAACGATCTGCGGCAGCGCGGCGTCGTTCACGGAATCGAGTTCCTGGTTGCCCGGCACCAGGCGGGTAATGCCGGCAGTAGCGGGTGCGGGCAGAGCCGCGCCTGTTGCCTCCGCGGGGTCCTCAGTGACCGCAGGGGACTCGGCTGCCGGGCTAGTGGCCTCGTCACCGGCGAAGATGTCCGCGTTCCGGCCCAGAGTGGTGAACGCAAGGACAACAGCAACCAGCAGGATGACGCTGAGGATTCCTCCTACCAGCACACGGCCAAACTTGCGGTCGCCGCCGCGCGCCGGCTGATCCTCGTCGCCGCCGTCGTATTCTTCTTCGGTTTCGTAATCCGCGCCAAGGGCCGTGCGCGGGAAGTTCGATGCTTTCCGGTCTCCGGGGCCGGCGGCTGCGTAGCCTTCAGCCGGGAAATCGTCTTCCTCTTCCCAGCGGCTGACCTTAAGGGACTGCACGGGGGTGTCCCGGGTGGGTGCCGAATAGCCGGCTGTCCGGGGGCTCTGGCTGGGAGGCGGAGGCACGACGCCCGCACCTGTTGCGGCTTCAGCAGGCGCCTCCTGCGGTCCGCCGAATTCAAGATCCCGCTCCGCTTCGGCGGCGGACGCAGCACCCGCTGCGGCACCTGTAGCGGCGCCGGCGCCGCGGCCGAAGCGCGGAAGGTGAGGCTTGGGCAGGTTGGAGAGCAGCGGTTTGCGGTCCCGCGGCTCATATTCCTCGACGTAGCGGTCCTCTTCGACGTTCTCCGGTTCACGGGAACGGGGCATGCCAAAGATCTCAGATCCGAGTGTGTCCGTGAAGAACGGCTCCACGTAGGGCGCGTCGCGCTCTATGACCAGGTCAAGCAGATCGGCAGCGTTGGCGTTTGAGGTGACCAGGTAGGTGCGGCCGTCACTGACACCAAGATCCAGGATCTGCACGGCGGAATGCCGTTCACCAATGGCGATCTCCCGCGCACTGGCACTGACCTGGCTGGCGTTCTGGGGTGCTGCGACGAGGATGCTCACGGCACGGTTGAGTACCTGGTCCACGCCGTCGAGGACGAGGTCATTCTCTGCTGAGGCCAGGACCTGGGCGGTGACCTTGTATCGGCCGCCCAGCACTGATCCAGCATTTACCGGCTGTGGCACGTGTTCCTCCCGTGGAAACGGCTATGACTGCAAGCTAGATGTTGCCACCGGCGCCGGTAGGGCGGCCGGTGCGGTTCGTGCAGTACCAAGGGGTCAAAACCCGCCCGGTACTGCCCACTTTGTACCCATGCTACCTGCGGCGGGGGCCAAAACCTGAGTTGGTCGTCCTAGCCCCGGCGCCTGATCTTCGCCAGGGCCGGTTTTAGCAGTTCATCCAGTTCCCGGACTTTCAGCAGCCGCAGCATCCCGAGATACGCAGCAGCCATCAGTGCGCCGCAGACAATCAGTACGACTGTGGCGCTGGGGAGCGAGCTCCAGGCAAAGCCGTCCGGGCTGTAACCTCCCAGCACGGCCAGGGCAGCGGCTCCGGCGGCAGCCGAACCCAACGCCGCCACGGTGAGCCGGACATGGACGTCGAAGACGCGGCCTGCACCGTAGCTGCCGAGTTTGCGGGTAAGGAAAATGTGGCTCACTACGACGGCAGCAATGTTCCCGACGGAGTACGCTGCGGCGAGGCCGAAGACGATCCTGTCTGCAGGCAGGGCGGCGGCAGCCAGTGCCAGGCTGACGCCGAGCACGGCCAGGATAATCTGCATGATCATCGGTGTCTTGGCGTCTTCACTGGCGTAGAAGGCACGGTTCATCAGGAACGTTGCGCTGAGGAACGGCGAACTGACAGCCAGCAGGACCAGCACCTGCCCCTGGATCGCTGCGGAGGCGTTGGAACCTCCGCCGAACCACATTCCGATTGGCCCGGCCAGCACCACCATCACGGCGGCGCAGAAGACCGTGGCCACACCAATGACGCGCAGGCCGCGGGAGATGGTCTCCCGCACGCCCTCAAGGTTCTTCTCAACGAACGAGTGCGACATGCGGTTGAACAGGACGGTAGCCAGCGAGAGCGTTATGACGGAGTGCGGGATGATGTAGAGCATCGCCCCGATTTCGAGGTTCGCCTGGCCGGCAATCAGCTGCGGCGGGTCCATGGCAAGGTAGCCGGCACGTGCCTTAGTGGCGAGCGTCGCGACATTTGTGTAGACCAAGTAGGCCCCGTTGCCCACCAGCATGGTGATGATGGTCCATTTCGCCACGCGCGCCGTATCGCCCAGGCCTACCCCGCGCAGGCCAAAGGACGGACGAAGTCCCAGACCCAGCTTCTTCAGCGGGATGAGCAGCACCAGTGCCTGAAGTGCCACGCCCAGTGTGGTGCTGCCGGCCAGGATCAGGGTGGCCGAAGAAGTCCAGTTCTCAGGCGAGAACTGCTCCGTGGTCTCCCTGCCCATCAGGCTGATGAACAGGATCAACCCGCCGATCGCGACCAGGTTGTTGACCACGGGTGCCCACATGTAGGCACCGAACCGGCCATTGGCGTTCAGCACCTGGCCAACCACAGCGTAGGCACCGTAGAAGAAAATCTGGGGGAAAAGCCAGTACGCGAAGGTGGTGGTGAGGGCCAGCTGGTCCGGGCTGAGGTGTGTAGTCAGCGAAAGGATGAGCGGGGCGGCAAGGGTCGCCACCAGGGCAACCGCCGCCAGGAACACCAAACTCAGTGTCATGATGCGCGAGACGTAGTCCGTACCGCGGTCTTCGCGCTTGCTGGCCTTGATGATCTGCGGGACCAGCACCGCGTTGAAGACACCGCCCGCCACCAGCAGGTAGATGAAGTTGGGCAGGACATTGGCAACGCCGAAGAGGTCGCTGACACCGGCAGTAGTGCCGATTGCCACGGCCAGAAGGGAGGTGCGGATCAGCCCGAGGACACGGGAAACCATCGTTCCCGCGGCCATTACGGCACTAGAGCGGGCGGTACTGGGAGCAGGGGTCTGTACGGCCATTATGTCCTTATGCTCTCACCTGAGGACTGTTTTACCTGAAACCCGGAGCCTGGGCCGCGCGGTGCGTCAGCGGTACTTGGGGAGGACTTCGCGGGCCAGATCAGCGATCCGGCGTTCGTTCGGGAAGGACAGCCTCCGGCCCAGCACGGCCAGCGGAACCCAGGCGACGTCCACAGCTTCGTGGTCCGGGTCATTCTCGATCGTCAGTTCACCGCCCACGGCTTCAAGCAGGTAATGGTGCACGGTTTTGTGCACCCGGTGCCCGCTTACCGTGAACCAGTAGTCAATGCTGCCCAGCGGGGTGAGGATCCGTCCGTCAATTCCGGTCTCTTCGGCAATCTCGCGGACTGCCGCCTGCTCATTGTTCTCTGCGTCCTCCGGGTGGCCCTTGGGCAGGCACCATTCCAGCCGTCCGCCGCGGTTCAGCCGGGCAATGATCGCCACCGGCAGTTCCGGATCTGCGCAGTTAACCACAATGCCGCCTGCGGAAACTTCTTCCACCGTAGGCAGCGCCGCATGCGCCGGGTGCGCGGCGGAGCTGCCCATTGACGCTGTCAATGGGGTCCGCTTGGGCGCACTCGGGACGGGATGGGCCATACCCCCACTGTAACTATCTTTGCCTGCTCATGATGACCGTTCACACCTGTGGCCCGCTCCTCCGCGGCAACCCCGGCGTGTCCGGGCCGCAGAGCGGACGCATTGTCCGCCGGGGCTGGTTTATCTGGCACGCTTAAAGCACTATGGCGCACTTCAGTTCTTTCCCCACCACCGAGCTCCCCGACGTGATCCCCCAGCTGGGAGAGCTCTTCCAGGGCGCCGGCTTTGAGTTGTCCCTGGTGGGCGGACCGGTACGTGACCTGTTCCTGGGGCGGATCTCTCCTGACCTGGACTTCACCACCAACGCCCGTCCCGATGACATTATCGCGGTGACCCGCCGCTGGTGTGACACATATTGGGAGATGGGCCGCGAGTTCGGCACGATCGGAATGCGCAAGGACGGCTTCCAGATCGAGATCACGACCTACCGCTCAGAGGCCTACGATCCCGAGTCACGCAAGCCGGCCGTAGCGTTTGGGCAAAGCCTCGAGGACGACCTGTACCGCCGGGACTTCACGATGAATGCGATGGCGCTTCGGCTGCCGCAGATGGAGCTGGTGGACCCGTTCGGCGGGGTGCGCGACCTGCATGCGGGAATGGTGCGCACACCCGGCGCCCCGTCGTCGTCATTCTCGGATGACCCGCTGCGCATGATGCGTGCGGCACGTTTCGCCTCCCAGCTGGGCGTGACCGTGGCACCGGAGGTCTTCGCTGCCATGAAGGACATGGCCGGGCGGATTGAGATCATCTCCGCCGAGCGCGTCCGGGATGAACTGGTGAAGCTGATCAACGGCAAGGCACCGGCGGACGGCGTGGACCTGCTGGTTGAAAGCGGTCTGGCCGATCATGTGCTTCCCGAGGTGGCCGCACTGCGCCTGGAAATCGACGAACACCACCGCCACAAGGACGTGTACCAGCACTCCCTCACCGTGCTGCGGCAGGCCTGCGACCTGGAGACCGGCCCGGACGGTCCAGTTCCGTCACCGGATTTTGTGCTCCGCTTCGCAGCCCTGATGCACGACGTCGGCAAGCCCGCCACCCGGCGCTTCGAAGGCACGGGCGCGGTCAGCTTCCTGCACCATGACGTGGTGGGCGCCAAGCTCACCGCCAAGCGCATGAAGGCGCTGCGGTTCGACAATGACACCATCAAGGCCGTGTCCAGGCTGGTGGAGCTGCACATGCGCTTCTACGGCTACGGGGATGCCGGCTGGAGCGACTCCGCCGTGCGCCGCTACGTTACCGACGCCGGGCCCCTGCTGCAGCGTCTGCACCGCCTGACGCGTTCCGATGTGACCACCCGCAACCGGCGCAAGGCCGAGCGTCTGGCCTTTGCCTATGATGACCTCGAGGCGCGGATCGAGAAGCTGGCAGAGCAGGAAGAACTGGCCTCCATCCGACCGGACCTCGACGGGAGCCAGATCATGGAACTGCTGGGCATCCGCCCCGGACCGGTGGTGGGCCGTGCCTACAGGTTCCTGCTCGAAGAACGCATGGAACATGGTCCGGGTGCGCCCGGGGAAGCTGAAGCCAAACTCCGGGAATGGTGGCAGCAGCAGCCCGAAAGCCGGGAAACCGAATAACCCGGCGGGGGATCCGCAGAACATTCACAACTCTTGACGCAGCAATCAGAAGGGGCACCATGAGTGCAGTTAACCTGGGGCCGGCAGTTCCGGACCTGACACCGGCAGGAACCCGGCTGCCTACCCTCTGGCTGGTCCGCCACGGTGAAACCGAATGGTCCCGGAAGGGGAACTACACCGGGCTCACCGACATTCCCCTCACCGCCGAGGGCGAAGCGCAGGCCGTGGCAGCACGGGAAAAGCTCGCGGGCTTCGACTTCGACCGCGTCTTCAGTTCCCCGCTCATCCGGGCCCGGCGCACCGCAGAGCTGCTGGGACACCCCAGCCCCGAGGTGCTTCCGCACGCGCACGAATGGGACTACGGAGAGAATGAGGGCCGCCGGAACACCGTAGTCCGTGAGGAAAACCCGGGCTACATCATCTGGAACGACGGCGTTCCCGGCGGCGAAACCCTGGCCCAGGTCGCTGCGCGCGCGGACCGGATCATTTCCACTGTGCAGGCAGGCTGCGGCACGCCGATGGACCAGGACCCCGGCCAGGCTCCCATCGAGCGCGCCCTGCTGGTGGCCCACGGCCACTTCCTGCGGATACTGGCTGCCCGGTGGCTGGGACTGGCTCCCGACGCCGGACGGCATCTGGTGCTCGGAACGGCAGCCGTGTGCGTCCTGGGGTGGGATAAGCACACCCCCGCCATCCTGAAATGGAATATGTAGAACTTTCTAAAAGTTTTTTCAGAAATAGCTTGGCAGCGGAGTCCATGCCGGGTTATATTTTTTTAGCCCGCAAGAATGCGGTGCTACCAGCCCCGAGGATACGGCCTGTCCGGCCCGGGGAACAGCGTGATGAAGCAGGAGGTGGAGTGTGGTGTTGAATAACACGGATATGTTCCGGCGGACACTGGTCCCCGCAGCCATCTCCCTTGCAGGGTTCCCGGGCAAAGCCTCCTTCCAGCCCTAGACTCCATCCGGCGCTAGACTCCGTCCGGCGCTGGGGCGCCGCACCCACGGGGTCCTGCTGAACAATAGGACTCGCTTCCGGGAGCCAAGGCAAGGACACGTGGCTGTTCTGCCGCGCAGACCGCACACGGAACGGACCATCCGCCAATCAGGGCTCCGCGCCAGGCCAGGTCCCTTCGGCGGTTCCCTGCACACCGGCAATCACGGATGCCTGCCTGTCTTTGCAGGCATAAATCAGCATATGTGATTTACCCGGCATCCCGGCTTTCTTTTAGCTGCCGTTTTCGGCGCACTTTTCCGCAATTCTTTATGCGCTTTTACGCGCAACCTTTCTCTGGAGATACGTCATGCCCTTTTACAAGCTGCCCACCGTGGGCAACAAAGAACAGTTCAGCCCTCCGCCTGAGCAGGTGTCGGTTTCTTCACCTGCTGCTGCCCGCGTGCCCGGTGGTGAGCCGGTGCGCCGGACGGCGCTGTTCCCGGTACGGCTGGTGCCAGGTTTGGTTCGCCTGCTGCTGAGGGCAGCGGCTGTCCGTGCGGCAGCCAGCGGACGCCTGGTGGATGAGCAGGAAGAGCGCCAGCTGCGCCTGCTCCGAAACAGCGCCCCGGCGTCCGGCCCCGGGCGGTGAGAGTCTGCACACCCTTCCCCGGACTGCCCCGGAATCCCGCGGCAGTCCGGGTGTAAGGAAACAAAGCGGGACCCGTTCGCGTTGTATGGTCGATAGGTAAGGAACACAGGCCAGCGACGAAGGGAGTGCTGTGCCCCAGGTCAACCGGGTGGCCATGCTCTCGCTGCATACCTCGCCGCTCGAACAGCCTGGTTCCGGCGACGCGGGCGGGATGAACGTCTATGTTCGTTCCGTCGCCGTCGAGATGGCGAAAATGGGCGTGGAAGTGGACATCTTCACGCGCGCCTGTGCGCCGGACCAGCCCCACGCCGTCGAACTGGCACCGGGGGTAACGGTGCACCATGTCACCGCCGGCCCGCGCCGCAAGGTGGCCAAGGAACTGCTCCCCAAACTGGCCGGCGAACTGGCCGAGGGCGTAGCCCGTTCCATGCTTCACGGCCCGCGTTTTGATGCCCTTCACTCCCACTACTGGGTCTCCGGCGTCGCCGGAATCAGCCTGGCCCGGCACTGGGACGTTCCACTGGTCCACACCATGCACACCATGGCGCGGGTGAAGAACCTCCAGCTGCAGTCCGGAGAGACCCCCGAGCCCCAGGTCCGGATCCACGGCGAGCAGGACATTGTGGACTCAGCTGCCCGGCTGATCGCAAACACCACCACTGAAGCTGATGAACTGGCCGCCTGGTACGGGGCGGACCCGCAATCCATTGACGTGGTTGCCCCGGGTGTGGACCTGGAGGTCTTTTCGCCCGTCGGGCGGCCGGATGCCCGGGCACGTCACCTGATCCGCCGCGGAGAGTTCCACGTGGTCTTCGCCGGTCGCATCCAGCGCATGAAGGGACCGCAGGTCCTGGTGGAAGCTGCCGCGCGCCTGCTTTCCTCACGGCCGGACATTCCGCTGCGCGTGAGTATCCTGGGCGCCCCCAGCGGCTCCGAGGTGCTGGACCTGGATGCCTCCATCCGGAGGCTAGGACTGCAGGGCACCGTCCAGCTGCACCCGCCGGTCGCCGCGAGAGGGCTCGCAGGCTGGTTCCGGTCCGCTGACGTGGTTGCCGTGCCATCCTTCTCCGAATCCTTTGGCCTGGTGGCACTTGAGGCTCAGGCCTGCGGTACGCCGGTCTTGGCGGCAGACGTCGGCGGGCTGCCCAAGGCAGTGAACTCCGGTCATACCGGTGTCCTTGTGCAGGGCCACGACCCGTCCCGGTGGGCGGCAGAACTCGAAACGCTGTATGACCACCGCGCCTGGCGCAGCGAGCTGGGCCGCGGCGCCGCTGAGCATGCCCGCTCGTTCGGCTGGCGGCGCACTGCCACCCTCACCACGCAGTCCTACCTGCACGCAGCCGAGCAGAGCACGGCCCACGCCGTCGGCAACTAAATCCAGCCGGTCCCGGCGGCGCCAGTGTGCCGGATTGACGGGCGACGGGGCTGGTGCAAGCGTTGAGCTATGGCCAATGACCTCGACATTTCCCGGGCTGCGACGCTGCAGCCCATCACCGACATTGCGCGCGCTGCAGGCATCCCTGAGGACGCGCTGGAGCTGTATGGACGCTACAAGGCAAAGGTAAACCCGGCCGTGGTGCCCAGGAGGACTGAACCGGGCAAGGTGGTGCTGGTTACCGCCATGAGCCCGACGCCGGCAGGGGAAGGGAAGTCAACCGTGACGGTTGGTCTTGGGGACGCACTGGCGCGCTCCGGGCAGAAAACCGTGATTGCGCTCCGCGAACCGTCCCTGGGCCCGGTCCTGGGCATGAAGGGCGGGGCCACCGGCGGCGGCTACTCGCAGGTGATCCCCATGGAGGAGATCAACCTGCACTTCACCGGCGATTTCCACGCGATCACCAGCGCCAACAACGCCCTCGCTGCGCTGGTGGACAACCACATCTTCCAGGGCAATGAACTGGGGATCGACCCGCGGCGCATTACGTTCCGCCGGGTCATGGACATGAATGACCGTTCCCTGCGCCACATTGTGGTGGGGCTGGGCGGCCCCGGACAGGGCACGGTGCGTGAAGACGGGTTCGATATCACCGTTGCCTCGGAGATTATGGCGGTCTTCTGCCTTGCTACGGACATCGAGGACCTGACCGCCCGGCTTGCACGGATCACCGTTGGCTACACCTGGGACCGGCAGCCGGTCTCGGTGGCTGACCTCAAGGTGGAGGGTGCCCTGGCGCTGCTGCTCAAGGACGCCCTCAAACCGAACCTGGTGCAGACGATCGCCGGCACGCCGGCACTGGTCCACGGCGGGCCCTTCGCGAACATCGCGCACGGCTGCAACTCCGTGATTGCAACAGCCCTGGGAAGGGACCTCGCGGACGTGGTGGTCACCGAGGCAGGCTTCGGAGCGGATCTTGGTGCGGAAAAGTACATGGACATCACCTCACGCGTCGCGGATGTGGCGCCGGACGCCGTCGTGGTGGTGGCAACCATCCGGGCGCTGAAGATGCACGGCGGGGTGCCCCGGGAACGGCTCGATGAACCAAACCTGGCCGGCCTGGAAGCGGGCACGGCGAACCTTCGGCGGCACGTGCGGAACCTGGGCAAATTCGGCTTCTCACCCGTGGTGGCCATCAACCGGTTCACCACGGACACTGCGGAGGAAATCGAGTGGCTCCTGCAGTGGTGTTCAGCCGAAGGCGTCGATGCAGCGGTGGCCGATGTCTGGGCGCAGGGCGGCGGCGGTCCCGGCGGAGACGACCTGGCTGCCAAGGTGCTCGCCGCACTGAAACGGCCCGTTGACTTCCAGCCGCTGTATCCGCTGCAGATGAGCGTTGCCGAGAAGATCCGCACCGTGGTGCGGGAAATCTACGGTGCTGACGACGTCGAGTTTTCAGTGCCGGCGCTGCGCCGGCTGGAGGAGATCGAGGCCAACGGCTGGGACAGTGTTCCCGTCTGCATGGCCAAGACGCAGTATTCATTCTCCGACGACGCCGCGAAGCTCGGCGCACCCGAGGGCTTCACGATCCATGTCAGGGATCTGGTGCCCAAAACGGGAGCCGGTTTCATCGTGGCCCTCACCGGCGCGGTGATGACCATGCCGGGGCTGCCGAAGCAGCCCGCCGCGCTGCGCATGGCAGTGGCCGCTGATGGAACGCCGTCGGGCCTTTTCTAGCCCGCCCTATCCCAGCGAGATAGCAGAAAGTGCACGTCCCAGCGCTGGGACGTGCACTTTCTGCTATCTCGATTTTTTGGGGGAGGGGAGCTTAGCGCTCGGCTTCGCCCCGGATGAACTGCTCCACCTTTTCGCGGGCAATGTCATCGTTGTACTGCTCCGGCGGGGACTTCATGAAGTAGCTCGACGCGGAGAGGATCGGGCCGCCGATTCCGCGGTCCAGTGCGATCTTGGCGGCACGGACGGCGTCGATGATGACGCCGGCGGAGTTGGGGGAGTCCCAGACCTCCAGCTTGTACTCCAGGGACACCGGAGCGTCGCCGAAGTTGCGGCCTTCGAGGCGGACGAAGGCCCACTTGCGGTCATCGAGCCAGGCCACGAAGTCGGACGGGCCAATGTGGACGTCGTTCGCAGCCAGCTCGGCGGAAACGTTCGAGGTGACGGCCTGCGTCTTGGAGATCTTCTTGGATTCAAGCCGCTCGCGCTCGAGCATGTTCTTGAAGTCCATGTTGCCGCCGACGTTGAGCTGGTAAGTGCGGTCCAGCGTGACGCCGCGGTCTTCGAAGAGCTTGGCCATCACGCGGTGCGTGATCGTGGCACCGATCTGGCTCTTGATGTCATCGCCGACGATCGGCACACCGGCAGCCGTGAACTTATCAGCCCATTCCTTGGTTCCGGCGATGAAGACCGGAAGAGCGTTGACGAAGGCCACGCCGGCGTCGATGGCGCACTGGGCGTAGAACTTCGCAGCCTGCTCGGAACCGACGGGCAGGTAGCAGACCATAACATCGACGTTCGCGGCCTTGAGTTCGGCAACCACGTCAACGGGGGCCTCGTCGGATTCGCTGATCGTCTCGCGGTAGTACTTGCCCAGTCCGTCGAGGGTGTGGCCACGCTGGACCTTGACACCGGTCTCGGGGACATCGGCGATCTTGATGGTGTTGTTTTCGCTGGCGCCAATGGCGTCCGCGAGGTCGAGTCCGACCTTCTTGGCATCGACGTCGAAAGCAGCCGCGAAGTGCACGTCACTGACGTGGTAATCGCCGAACTGGACGTGCATCAGGCCTGGGACGGTTGCTGTCGGGTCAGCGTCTCGGTAGTAGTGGACGCCCTGCACCAGCGATGCAGCGCAGTTACCAACACCAACGATTGCCACCCGGATCGGGATATTTGCCACGGTTCTCCTTTGAAGACATTCCTGTGCCGCCGCCCGCCGCGAACGCGCGGATGTGCCGCAGCAGGCGGCGCAGGCAACTGACATAGTCTACTTCGTTTGCTGGACGCTGCCGGGGAGAACAGGGCAGAGAAGCTTTCGGAGGTGCCGGTCAGGTGCCCGTCCTCCCGGGCGGGACGCCGTCAGGACTCGGACCGTCCGGGCCGCTTTCGGCACGCAGCTGGTGGCAGGGACGGCCCGGGTGCCTACGCTGGAAGAAGAAGCCGGAGCAGCTGGTTCCCGTGCGAGGAGTTCACCATGACATCCAGGCAAGCCGCCCGCCGGACCGCCGTCCTGTTCTGTGCTGCCGGGGTTCTCACTGCAGCCGGCCTCACCGGCTGCACCCAGGGCTCCGATTCACAGCCGGAGCAAAGCACGACGGCGGCATCACCGTCTGATTCCCGGCTCGCGGAGGAATGCGAACTGCCTGCCCCGTCAGCAACACCCAGCCCGGAGAACAGGGACTTCTCCGCCACCGATCCGGACAGCTCAGCCCTGCAGGTGGGCAGCGGTGAGCAGCGTGCGGTGGGTGACTTCACCATCACCAAGTCCGGGGACAGTTCCAACACCGACTCCTCGAGCTTCACCGGTTTGAACGCAGCAGTCCTGATCAGCGGCGGCGGATCGCTGGCGCTAAACGGCACCACCGTGGAAACCAGCGGAACCGGCGCCAACGGGGTGTTTGCCACGGGTACAGGCTCCGCAGCTTCCCTGCAGGACGTCACGGTTCGGACCGACGGCAGCTTTGCCCACGCCCTGGACGTCACCGAAGGCGGCAGCATTACAGCCGTCAGCCCCAGCCTCAGCACCAGCCAGGACCACTCCAGCGCCATCGCCACAGACCGCGGCGGCGGGGACATCCAAGTCAGCGGGGGCAGTGCGCGGACCGAGGGCGGGCTGTCCGCCGTCATCTATTCCACCGGCATCATCGACGTGTGCGGGCTGATGGGTTCCTCCGCCCAGGCGGAGGCAATAGTCGTTGAGGGGGCCAATTCCGTTCAGGCATCCAGCTCGGACCTGACCGGCGGCACGCACGGTGCCTACATGCACTCGAGCACCCCGGGGGGAACCGGCGGCGGAACGCTGACGATCTCCGGCGGCACCCTGACTGCACAGAACGGAAATGCCGTTTATGTTGACGGCGTATCCGTCACGATCAACCTCAGCAACGCCGCAAAGCTGGAACCCGGCTCCGGAAGCGTTCTTGGCGTGACCAACAACGGCAGTGCCTCCGCCTCCCTGACCGAAACCGAATTGGAGGGAGAGTTCACCGCCGATGCCGGCAGCAGTCTGGATATTTCCCTGACAGCCAACAGCAAGATCACGGGCACCCTCAGCAACGTCGGCCTGGACCTGGACAACACCAGCACCGTCGACCTCACAGCGGACAGTACCGCCACCTCCGTGGCGGGTGCGCTGGTCACCGGATCCGAGATCACCAACATCACCGGCAACGGCCATACAATCACCTACGATCCCGCGGCAGAAGGCAACTCGTACCTGAACGGGCAGGACTACGACCTCGCCGGCGGCGGAACCCTCCGTCCGGCCTAGCGCCTGCATACTGGTAGGCATGGATCCCACACCCCGGCGCCGGCCCATGCGCATTGTTGTCCCCAGCCGGAATGACCGGCTGCTGGGCCGCTTCACCGAGGTCCTGGGCGGACCGCTGGGCCGGTACACGGCCCCGGGAATCGTTTCCCCGGGGTTCTTCACCGTCCAGCGGGTCCTGATTCTGCTCACCACCGTGGCTGCCCTGCTGGCGCTGGCTGCGAAAACTCCCTGCCGGGCCAACGGCTGGTCCAACCAGTTCTACCAGGCCTGCTATTCGGACTGGCCGGCCCTTTTTGGTGCCCGTGGCCTGGGAGCGGGCGTGTATCCGTTTATCAGCCCCGGATCCGAGTTCGAGTATCCGGTGCTGCTGGGACTGCTGGCCGGATTCGTGGCGTGGCTGGTCCCGGCGGACGCGGAATCCCGCGGACTGGTCTACTTCGACCTGAACGCCGTCTTTGCTGCCGTGGCCTGGATCGTCACGGTTATTGCGACCATGCGCATGGCCAACCGGCGTCCCTGGGACGCCGCCATGGTGGCCGTGGCGCCGGCAATGATTCTCTCCATGTTCATCAACTGGGACATCTGGGCGGTGATGCTGGCTGCCCTTGGCATGCTGGCCTTCGCCCGCAACCAGCCGGTCCTCGCCGGTGTCCTTCTGGGCCTGGGAACGGCGCTGAAGCTCTATCCGGTGCTGATCCTGGGCGCGGTACTGGTGCTGGCGCTGCGCACCCTGAAACTGCGCGCCGCCGCGCTGACCTTTGCGGCCACCGGCCTGACCTGGCTGGCCGTCAACCTGCCCTTTATGCTTCGCGACTTTGACGGCTGGAATTACTTCTACGAGTTTTCCCGGGACCGCGGGGCCGGCAACTCCAGCGTCTGGCAGGCGTGGAACATCACCTTCCCGGAACGCGCGGTCGACGCCGCGTTCATCGGTTTCTGGGCATACTTCCTTTTCGCGCTGGCCTGTGCGGGAATCGCGCTGCTGGCCCTGGCGGCCCCGCGCCGCCCGCGAATGGCGCAGCTGGTGTTCCTGATCGTGGCGGCATTTATCCTCACGAACAAGGTCTACTCGCCGCAGTTTGTGCTTTGGCTGGTGCCGCTGCTGGCGCTGGCCAGACCCCGCTGGCGGGATTTTCTGATCTGGCAGTTCTTCGAAGTGATGCACTGGTGGGCCATCTGGCTCTACCTTGCTGCGATCCTGGGCGGGGGAGCACCGGAGAACAACCTTGATTCCAGCTGGTTCGTCCTCTCGGTCGCCGGGCACATGGGAGCCACCATGTACCTGATGGCCAGGGTGGTGATGGACATCTGGGATCCCCGGACGGATCCGGTGCGCCGCATGGGCATTGATGATCCGCAGGGCGGACCGTTCAACCAGGCCCCGGACCGCTGGCGCCTGCGGCTGCGCCGCCGCCCTCGGGTACCCTTGGAGACGGACGCAGCCCCGGCGAAAGAAGCAATGTGACCCCCGCTCCCTACCGTTTCCAGCAGCTGTCCCGCGAGGACTTCGAGTCCGTGGCAGCACGCCATCCCGGGGTGGTTATTCCCCTGGAACAGACCCCGTACTGGGCGGATTTCGAAACCCGGCTGGGCCGGGAACCCTATGGCATCTGGGCATACTACGACGGCGCCAAGCTCGTCGCCTGCGCCAGTTACCTGCGCTCACGGCGGCGCCTGCGCCCCTCCCTCGTAGTGGTGAACGGGCCGACGTGGTTTACCGAGCGGACCCCCGAGGCCGAAGCACGCCTGGTGGCCACCGTGCAGGAGCAGTTCCGGACGGATCCCGCCGTGGACCCGCTGTATGTGCGGATGCAGGTTGAGCACCCGGGTTCCCCCGTCACCGGCCCGCTGGAGCACGGCTGGTATGAACGCGAAATTGTGGTGGACCTGACCCCGGACACGGAGAAGATCTTCGCGGCGTTCCGCCCCAACGCCCGGAACCTGATCCGCAAGGCGGAGAAGCTCGGCGTTGAGGTCCGCACGGTGGACCGGGAGCAGTGGGCGGAGGTCTTCCGCACCGAACTGTTCCCGATCATGCAGGAAACAGCTGCCCGTGACGGGTTCTCGAGTTTCGACTCAGCCTTCTACGAGACACTGCTCACCGAGCTGGGCGATCACCTGCGTCTGATGGTGGCCTACGTCGACGGCAAACCGGTGTCCTGGCTGATCACCACCGAATACCGCGGCTACGCAGTGTATTACTTCGCTGCCAGCTCCCGGGACGCCCGGAAAACCAACGCCCCCTACCTGCTGCTCTGGGAAGCGTTCAAGGTCCTCAAGGATGCGGGAAACACGGCCTGCGGACTGACTGGAATCGAGAGCGAGAACTATCCCTCGCTGGCCAATGTGACTACCTTCAAGCGCAACTTCTCCAAGACGGTGGTCAGCGTCCCCACCACCTATGACATCCCGCTGCACCCCCTGCGTTACCGGGCACTTGCGGCTGCCCTGCGGATCCGCCGGGAGGCTCCAGGCAAGCTGCGCAGAGCCCGCACCCGCCTGTTGAACCTTCGCGGTGCCAAGGCCGGCCGTGACTGATGTAACCGTGGTGGGAGCCGGGCCGAACGGCCTGGCCGCGGCCGTCACCATGGCCCGCGCGGGATTGTCCGTGCGTGTCCTGGAGGCTGCGCCCACCGCCGGCGGCGGATCGCGCACCAGTGAACTGATGCGCCCGCACCACTTTCATGACGTTTGCTCCGCCATTCACCCGATGGCGCTTGCCGCACCGTTCTTCCGGGATTTTGGCCTGTCTGAACGGATCCGGCTGGAGGTCCCCGCGGTTTCCTATGCCCAGCCGCTGGACGGGGAGCGCGCCGCAGTGGCCTACCGCAGCCTGGAACGCACAGTTCAGGAACTCGGGCCGGACGGCAAGGCCTACAACTCCCTGATGCAGCCCCTGGTGCGGCACAGTGAAGCCATCACCCGGACACTGATGGACCCGCTGCTGAAGGTCCCCCGCGAGCCGATGGCGGCGCTGCGTTTTGGTTTGGCGGCACTGGACCAGGGGAGCGGAGCCTGGAACCGGCGCTTCAGTGAAGATGCGGCACCCGCACTGCTGACCGGCGTGATGGCCCACCCGGTGGGCCGCCTGCCGTCCCTGCCCTCTGCCGGCGGCGGACTGCTGCTGGCGCTGCTGGCCCATACCGTTGGCTGGCCCGTTCCGGTGGGCGGATCCCAGGTCATCGCGGACGCGCTGGTGGAGGACCTGCAGGCCCACGGCGGCGAACTTGAAACCGGACACCGGGTGGATTCGCTCCGGGAACTATCCGGTTCGCGTGCCGTCATCCTCGATACCGCACCCGCCGGCCTGCTGCGTCTGGCGAAGGGGCGGCTGCCGGCCCGGTATGAACGCGCTCTGCGGCGGTTCCGCTACGGCAATGCCGCCTGCAAGGTGGATTTCATCCTCTCGGCTCCGGTGCCGTGGACCAACCCGGCTCTGGCCGCCGCCGGTACCGTCCATCTGGGCGGAGCCCGGGCCGAAACCGCCGCTGCCGAGGCCGAGGTGGCCGCCGGCCGCCATCCGGAAAAGCCCTACGTGCTGCTGTCCCAGCCCAGCACCTTCGACTCCTCCCGTGCCCCCGCCGGAAGGCATATTCTCTGGACCTACTGCCACGTCCCGGCCGGATCAGAACGGGACATGGCGGCTGCGGTCACCGCGCAGATCGAACGCTTCGCCCCCGGCTTCCGGGATGTCATCGTCGAAACCCGGACGACGACGGCGCGCGGCCTGGCGGCGTACAACGAAAACTATGTTGGCGGGGACTTCGGCGCCGGAGCCGTAACACTGGGGCAGATGCTCCGCCGGCCAGTCCTCTCTCCTGATCCCTGGAAGACGCCGCTGCCCGGGGTTTTCCTGTGCTCGGCGTCCACTCCTCCCGGGCCGGGAGTACACGGAATGGGCGGCTACCACGCTGCCACCCGGGCGCTACGGACCGTGTTCGGCCTGCCGCTGCCTTCACTCGCTCCGGCGGCCTAGCCGCAAGGTTACGAAAACGGTGCCGCGTGCGCGGCGTCATACGGGTCCGCAGCGGACCTGGCGGTATCTTGGGACACGGTCCTAGGGACCGTGGCTTTGGATCAGAGCCTCAGCCACTGCGCAGCCGGGGGACCTCTTATGACGCTTTCAACACAAGCACGCTCCGGGCGTTCCGAAGCACCTGCCCCGGACACGTTTGATGAGCACACCGGACGGCCCACCCGGCGCCGGGGACGCCGCCGGCATCCCGGGCGCACCCGCCGGTATTCCGCTTTGCTGCTGGCCGCTGCCGGGGCTGCGCTCCTGCTGGCCGCCGCCGTCTTCGGTTACCGGTTCATGAGCCACAACGTGCTGGGACCGCAGGCCGTGGTGGAGGACTATCTCACAGCGCTTGCCTCCGGGGACCAGGCCGCAGCGCTCTCGCTGCTGCCGGAGACCGGGGCACTTGTACCGGCGGACCCGGCGGTCTATCCGGCTGCGGGCCAGCGGATTACCGGCTTCGAGATCCTCGGCCAGGAGATCAGCGGAGGAAAGGCGGAGGTTCAGGCACTCGTTGACCGGAACGGCAATCGGAGCACGGTTGGGTTCCGGCTGAAGGATAACGGAACCCAGGCCATCATCTTCACAGCGTGGCAGCTTGAGCCGACTGCTGCACGGACAGTGCAGGTGGAAGTCCCGGCCGGTACCGGCCGGATCCTGATCAACGGAACTGAACTGGACCTGCCGCCGGGAGAGAGCCCCGTGGATGTACTGCTGCTTCCCGGTTCCTACCTCTTTGAAGGCCCCCGGGAACGGTACCTCAGCTATGGTCCAGGGAAAACGGTGGTGGTGGACCCGGGAATGGCAGGCAACCCGAACCCGGTCCGGCTGCATGCGTCGGCAAATGCGGAGCTGGAGGCGGAAGTCCATGCGCAGGCGGACGCCTACCTGGCGCAGTGCCTCCAGCAGTCGGAATCCGCTCCCGCGGCGTGCCCCAACGCGGCCTACACGGGTTACGGGCCGGAGCGGATCCGGGAGCTGCGGTGGGAGCTGGTGCGCGCGCCGGAGTACCGGATCACCGGGACGGCGGAGTCGGGGCTTGTCCTGTATGCCGCCGGAGGCAAGGCCAGGGCGCAGTACCAGGAGGACACCAACGGGGCGGGCCGCTGGGAAAGCCGCTCTGACCTGGTGAACATCAGCTTCAGCTCCGCGGTGGAGGTGGCGGGGGAGAGCCTGGGCCTGGACTTCAGGCCCTGACCCCTTGCACTGGAACGCGCGGCGTGGGGAACTTGAACGAGGAGGTTCCCATGACGGACACACCTGAACATCTGAGCAACCACCACCGGGACACACTCAACGAGATCCTGCGCCACCCGGTGTCCCACAACATCGAATGGAAGCGTGTGCGGTCCCTGCTCGACGCCGTTGCCGACACCACACGGGAACACAACGGCAAGTATGAGGTCACCATCGCAGGGCAAACCGACTATCTCACCCCGCCCCGCGGCAAGGACATCGACGAGCAGACCGTAGTGGACCTGCGCGAAATGCTGGAGCGCGCCGGGTTCTCCCTCAAGGAGTAGCCGGCCCGCTCCAGCGGGGAATGACGGCGCTACTTGACCTCGAGTTCGCCCATCCTGGACCATTCCTGGCCCTCGATCAGCGTGTTGATGATCCGCGGGGTCTCAACCAGCGCCGGCAGCATGTCCTTCATGGCCTGCTGGAAGTGATCGCTGTTCACGTGCGCGGCAGCGGCGTCGTCCTTGAATGCCTCAACCAGGACAAATTCGTTCGGATCTTCCAGGCTGCGGGACCAGTCGAACCAGAGGTTGCCCTCTTCGCCGCGCGTGGCAGCGGTGAAATCGGCGGTGAGCTGCGGCCACCGCTCAGTCCACTCCGGCTTGACCTTGAACTTGACGACGATGAAGATCATCTTTTTCTCCCGGGGTTGTGCGGATTCTTCGAACTCAAATCCTATGCCCGGGGCTGCGCGCCGTCACGCCGGCGGAGTGCTGACGGAGGATCAGCCCCGCAGTGGGAGGATGGAGGCGTGGCTCATCTCGACGTATCCGGCATTGACTATTTCCTCTCCGACGGCAGGCAGCTGCTCAGCGGCGTCAGCTTCAAGGTGGGGGAGGGGCACAAGACTGCCCTGATCGGGCCCAACGGCACGGGCAAGACCACCCTGCTGCGGATCATTGCCGAGGACATCAAACCCGACGAAGGCACCGTCTCCCGCTCCGGGAACATGGGCATCATGCGCCAGTTCGTAGGCCAGGTGCGTGACGGCAGCACCGTCCGGGACCTTCTGGTTTCGGCTGCCCCTCCCGCCATTGCCGCTGCGGCGCGCGCGGTGGATGAGGCCGAAGAGGCCATGATGGAGAACGACGACGAGCCCACCCAGATGCGTTATGCCCAGGCCATTGCGGACTGGGGAGACGTGGGCGGCTACGAACAGGAAACCGTCTGGGATGAAGTCACCACGGCCGCCCTCGGCATGCCGTTTGACACCGCCCAGTACCGCCAGGCCAGCACGCTTTCCGGCGGTGAGCAGAAGCGTCTGGTGCTGGAGGCCCTGTTCTCCGGTCCGGATGAGCTGCTGCTGCTCGATGAGCCGGATAACTACCTGGACGTGCCGGGCAAGCGCTGGCTGGAGGCCAAGCTCGCCGAATCGAAGAAGTCCGTGCTGTTCGTGTCCCACGACCGCGAGCTGCTCGCCAACGCAGCAACCCGGATCGTGACGCTGGAGCCGGGCATCAACGGTGCCTCGGCGTGGATCCACGGCGGCGGGTTCGGCAGCTACATCAAGGCCCGGGAGGACCGCAACGCACGCTTCGAGGAGCTGCGCCGGCGCTGGGACGAGGAGCATGTGAAGCTCAAGGAACTCGTCAACATGTACAAGAACAAGGCAGCGTTCCGCTCCGACATGGCCAACCGGTACCACGCCGCCCAGACGCGGCTGGCCAAGTTCCTGGAAGCAGGTCCGCCCGAAGCGCTGCCGATCGAGCAGAACGTCAAGATGCGGCTGCGCGGCGGGCGCACCGCCAAGCGTGCCGTGGTTGCCCAGAAGCTGGAGCTGACCGGGCTGATGAAACCGTTCAGCACTGAGATCTGGTTTGGCGACCGCGTTGGGGTACTGGGATCCAACGGTTCCGGCAAGTCCCACTTCCTGCGGCTGCTGGCCCTGGGCGGCAGCGATCCGGACAAGGAACACGAACCGGTCTCCGAGGTGGAGATCGCCCCCGTGCCGCATGAAGGTACCGTCAAGCTGGGGGCACGGATCCGGCCCGGTTTCTTCGCCCAGACCATGCTGCGCCCGGACCTGCTGGGCAAGACCCTGCTGGACATCCTGCACCGCGGGGACGAGCACCGCTCCGGGCTGGGCCGGGAAGCCGCCGCCGGCGCCCTGGACCGCTACGGCCTGGCCTCCTCCGGCGAGCAGAAGTACGACTCGCTCTCGGGCGGCCAGCAGGCACGGCTGCAGATCCTGCTGCTGGAACTCTCCGGCGCCACGCTGCTGCTGCTCGACGAGCCAACCGACAACCTGGACCTGCACTCCGCGGAGGCACTGGAGAAGGCCATCGAAGCCTTCGAAGGAACGGTACTGGCGGTAACGCACGACCGCTGGTTCGCCCGCAGCTTCGACCGGTTCCTGGTCTTCGGATCCGACGGACGGGTCTATGAGTCCGAAGAGCCGGTCTGGGATGAAAAGCGGGTCGAGCGGGTCCGCTGACCGGCGTACCGGCTTATTTCCCTGATGCGGGGTCCGGGCTCCAGAATGAGGATGTGAACACCAAAACCCTGGACCGGGCTCTGCTGGCTGTCTTCACTGTCTTTGCCCTGAACGGGATGATCTTCGCCAGCTGGGCGGCCCGGATTCCTGCCGCCGCTCAGGCACTGGACATCGGTTCAGCCGGGGTGGGAGTGCTGCTGCTCTTCTCAGCCGTTGGATCCGTTTCCTCCCTGCCCCTGGCCGGGGCGCTGGCCCAGCGCATCGGAACCGCTAACGCCGTCCGGTTTGGCGGGCTCCTCGCCTCCGCCGCGGCCCTTGTGGTTGCCGCCGGCCTGGCGGTGGCTTCGATTCCGCTCACAGCGGGCGGCCTGCTGATCTTCGGCGCGGGAATCGGACTCTGGGACGTCGCCATGAACCTTGAAGGGGCGGAAGTGGAACGCGGGCTGCGCCGGACGCTGATGCCCAAGTTCCACGCGGCCTTCAGCGGCGGTGCCTTCGTGGGCGCGATGATCGGCGCCGGACTCTCGGCAGCGGGAGTCAGCCTCTCCCTGCACCTGGTGGGAATCGTGGTGATCGCGGTTGTGCTGGTCACCCTGGTGCCCAGGGCCTTCCTGCCGGACAGCGCCCCGCCTGAGCACACCGAAGCAGCACCGCGCCCCTCCAGCTTCGGTGCGTGGAAGGAAGGACGCACGCTGCTCATCGGCGTCGTTGTCCTGGGAGCGGCGCTCACCGAAGGTGCAGCGAATGACTGGGTGGCCAAGGCAACCGTGGACGGCCTGGGCACCTCGGAAACGGCAGGCGCCGTGATGTTCGGCGTGTTCGTCGCCGCCATGACCATTACCCGGTGGGTCGGCGGGCGGCTGATCGACCGCATCGGCAGGGTTCCCGCACTCCGGATCTGCATGGGAGCGTCACTGGCCGGCCTGCTGCTGTTTGTCTTCGCCCCGAACCTCCTGCTCGCGGGTGCCGGCGTGATCCTCTGGGGCATCGGTGCGGCCCTGGGGTTCCCAATGGGCATCTCCGCGGCCGGTGATGACCCCGCCCATGCAGCAGGCAGGGTCTCCGTCGTCTCGACGCTGGGCTACACCGCGTTCTTCGTCGGACCGCCTGTGCTGGGCTTCCTCGGCGAGTACTGGGGCCTGCGCAACGCGCTGCTTGTTGTGGCCGCGGCGATGCTTATGTCCATCGTCTTCGCGCCGGCTGCTGCCGAGCCGAAATCCAAAGAGCTCGACGCCGGCAATCCTGCCGAGTAACGGGCATTTCCAGCCAAAGACCGGCCTCTGTTGCGGTTCAGGACCGAAGCTGTCCGGGAAAGCCCTATTCAGCGGATGCGGGCAGTCCTAACCTGTTCGCATGTCCCTTCCCTCCAACCCCCACAACCACGTGCGCCCGGTCTCGGAAGGCCGGCGCGATCCGCTGATTCAGGCACGTGGCCTCACCAAGGTCTATAAGTCCAAGTCCGGGCCGGTCTTTGCGCTCGACGGCCTGGACATCGGTGTGCCACAGGGCACCGTCACGGCTCTGCTGGGTCCCAACGGCGCCGGAAAAACGACGGCGGTCAAGGTGCTCACGACCCTGATCAAGCCAAACGCGGGAACCGCGTCCATCGACGGGATCGACGTCGCGGCCCGGCCAAAGGACGTCCGCCGGATCATCGGCGTCTCCGGCCAGTACGCCGCGGTGGATGAGAACCTGACCGGCATCGAGAACCTGCGGATGGTCGGCAAGCTCTACCACCTGCCCACGGAGGCGGCCCGCCGGCGGGCCGCGGAACTGATCGAGCAGTTCGACCTGGCAGATGCCGGGAACCGGCCGGTGAAGGGTTATTCCGGCGGTATGCGCCGCCGGCTGGACCTCGCCGGTGCCCTGGTCAACAATCCGCGCGTTCTGTTTCTGGACGAACCAACTACCGGCCTGGACCCGCGCAGCCGGCTGGCGCTCTGGGACGTGATCAAGTCACTGGTGGCAGGCGGAACTACCCTCCTGCTGACCACCCAATACCTGGAGGAAGCAGACCAGCTGGCGGACACGGTTGCCGTAATCGACGGCGGCAAGGTCATCGCTGAAGGAACCTCTGACCAGCTGAAAGCACGGATCGGCGGCCACCGGGTCGCCGTGGCGCTGGTCGAGGGATTCGACTCGGGCACCGCGCGGGAAATCCTGGCGCGGTACGGCAGCGGTGAGGTCCAGACCGCCAGCGACGGCCGCGCGCTGGAGGTGGCAGTGACCGAAGGGCCGTCCGCGCTGCAGCAGGTGCTCCGTGACCTGGCTGCCGAAGGAATCGAACTGCACGACGCCGGTATCCGGCGCCCCACCCTTGATGACGTGTTCCTGAAGCTCACCGGACACACCACCGAGGACGAGAAGGAAGACGCCAGGAAAGCGAAGGCAGCACGATGAGCGCCGCAACCGCCACAGCCCGGTTCCAGGCCAGTTCCGGCACCACCGCCGGAAGCTGGATCTCGGACGGCTGGACCGTCACCAAACGGAATCTGATCAAGATCCGCCGCACGCCGGACATGATTGTGTTCGCGGTGCTGCAGCCCATCATGTTCGTGCTGCTGTTCAGCCAGGTCTACGGCGGATCCATCCAGGTGGCCGGGACCAACTACACCCAGTACCTGATGGCCGGCATTTTTGCGCAGACGGTGGTGTTCGGTTCAACCTTCTCCGGCTCAGCCATGGCCCAGGACCTGAAGGAAGGGATCATTGACCGCTTCCGCACCCTGCCAATGAGTCCTTCGGCGGTGCTGATCGGGCGGACCAACTCGGACCTGGTGCTGAACGGCATTTCGGTGATCATCATGATGGGTACCGGCCTGCTGGTGGGCTGGCGCGTGAACACATCCTTCTGGGGTTTCCTGGGCGGCGTGGGTCTGCTGCTGCTGTTCTCCTACGCCTTCAGCTGGGTGATGGCCCTGCTGGGTATGTCCGTGCGCTCGCCGGAAGCGATCAACAACGCCTCCTTCATCATCCTGTTCCCCATCACTTTCATCTCCAACGCGTTTGTGCAGAGCTCCACGCTGCCGGAACCGCTGCGGACCATCGCCGACTGGAATCCGGTCTCCGCGCTGGTCCAGGCCGTCCGCCAGCTCTTCGGAAACCTGGGGTCAACGCCGGTGCCGGACACCTGGCCCATGCAGAACCCCATAACCACGGTCCTGATCGGCTCCGCCATCATGCTCGTGGTGTTTGTGCCCCTGGCCGTCCGCAAGTTCGAGGCGGTGAGTTCCCGCTAGGCCCACCCCTTCGAACCAGAGGACAGAGCATGATCGAGGCACGTGAACTCACCAAACGATTCGGCGGCAAAACCGCCGTCGACGGCATCACCTTCGCAGTCCAGCCCGGAAAGGTGACCGGATTCCTCGGGCCCAACGGTGCAGGAAAGTCCACCACCATGCGGATGATCGTGGGCCTGGACCATCCGACTTCAGGGAACGTCATCGTCAACGGAAAGCCGTATGCCAGGCACCGGATGCCGCTGCACGAGGTCGGTGCACTGCTTGAGGCCAAGGCCGTCCACCCGAGGCGCAGCGCCTACAACCACCTGCGTGCTCTGGCCGCGACCGAGGGGATCCCGGCGGCGCGCGTGAATGAGGTCATCGAACTGACCGGGCTTGGCCCGGCGGCCCGGAAACGGGTCGGCGGCTTCTCGCTGGGCATGGGCCAGCGGCTCGGCATCGCGGCAGCCATGCTGGGCGACCCGCAGACCCTGATCCTGGATGAACCGGTCAACGGACTGGACCCGGAGGGCGTGAAATGGGTCCGCTATCTGGTCAAGGGCCTGGCTGCCGAGGGACGGACCGTGTTTATCTCCTCCCATCTGATGAGCGAGATGGCTGTCACCGCAGACCATCTGATCGTGATTGGCCGCGGAAGGATCCTGGCCGACGCTCCGATCGACGAGGTCCTCACCGGCGGCCAGAAGGAACGCGTGCTGGTGCGCACGGACGACGCCGATGCGCTGGCGGCCGCGGTCCGCTCCGGCGGTGTTCAGGTGCAGCGGCAGGGTGAGGACGAGCTGGAGATCATTGGGCTCTCGGCCCGCAGCATTGCCGAAGCGGCGTTCTCCCGCGGCATTCTGATCACCGGGCTGATCCCGCAGCAGGAAACCCTTGAAGACGCCTATATGGAACTGACCGGCGGCGAAGTTGAGTACCGGTCCGGATCCGTCAATGAGCAGGCGCTCCCGGCAGCCGAAGGACAGGCCCCATGAGTACAGCAGCAGCCCCGGCATCCCCCACCCCGCGCACCTGGTCCGGCGGCCCGGTCACCTTCGGGCGGGTGCTGCGCTCGGAGTGGATCAAGACGAACACCGTGCCGTCAACGCTCATTCTGCTGGCCGTGAGCTTTGTGGTCATGGTTGGCCTGGGAGCCCTGGTGGCGTGGGGAATCGTCCAGCTGGCCAGCGACCCGGAGTCCGGCCCGCCGCAGGGGATCGGCGAGTCCCTGCAGAGCGCTGCGTACGACGTACCGGCCGCGGGCCTGCCGTTTGGGCAGCTTCTGATCGCGGCCCTGGCAGTGGTGCTGATCGGCTCCGAATACACCACCGGCATGATCCGCTCCACCATGGTGGCCGTGCCCACCCGCATCCCGGCACTCCTGGCCAAGACCCTGGTAATCGCCGTCATCTCCTTCCTGCTGGGTGTCCTGGCGGCCTTCACGACGTACCTGCTGGCTCAGCCCATCCTCTCCGGATCCGATCTTGAATTCGGACTGGATGCGGAATGGGTGCTGCCCTCCATCATCAATACCGGTACCGTCCTGGCGCTCATTGCGGTCATGGGCGTGGCCATTGGTGCCCTGCTGCGCAATACCGCCGGGGGAGTGGTCACCCTGGTGGGCGCGCTGTTCGTGCTGCCCATCATCGCCAGCCTGCTCACCGGCCTGGCGGACTGGGTGGAAGACGCCGCCCGTTTCCTGCCAAGCAGCGCGGCAGGCCAGCTGGTAGCCACCCGAATACAGCCCGAGGCTTTCAACCAAGTGGAAGGCGGACTCATCCTCGCGGGCTGGGCGGTGGTGCTGCTGGCCGCTGCCATGGTCGTCATTCGAAAGCGGGACGTCTAAACCGGCCCCCGTCCATCCGGAGTGCTCCGGGAGGTCCCTGAGTCATCCCTAAGGTGGACGCCTGTTTTGCCCTGATTCATCCCTAGGGCCGGTCCGCAGCGGAGCGCTGGCGCATAGTGTGGAGGCACACCCCCGTACTTGAACGCTCCTAGATGAGGATCACTATGATCGAGGCACACGGCCTCTCCAAGCGCTACGGCAGCAAGACCGCCGTCGACAATGTCTCCTTCACCGTCGAACCAGGAAAAGTCACCGGCTTCCTGGGCCCGAACGGTGCCGGCAAGTCGACGACCATGCGGATGATCGTGGGACTGGACCGTCCCACCTCAGGAAACGTGACCATCAACGGCAAGCCCTACGCCCGCCACAAGGCACCGCTCCATGAGGTTGGGGCCCTGCTGGATGCCAAGGCAGTGCACACCCGCCGGTCGGCCTACAACCACCTGCGTGCAATGGCTGCCACTCACGGCATCTCCAACAAACGGGTGAACGAAGTCATCGAGCTCACCGGGCTGGGCCCGGTCGCGAAGAAGCGCGTCGGCGGTTTCTCGCTGGGCATGGGCCAGCGGCTCGGCATCGCCGTCGCCATGCTGGGAGATCCGCACACGCTGATCCTCGACGAGCCGGTCAACGGCCTCGATCCCGAAGGTGTGCTCTGGGTCCGTAACCTGGCCCGCGGCCTCGCCGCCGAAGGCCGCACCGTCTTCCTGTCCTCCCATCTGATGAGTGAAATGGCTGTCACGGCAGACCATCTCATTGTGATTGGGCGCGGCCGCATCATCGCGAACGCACCCATCCAGGAGATCATCGACGGCGGCGGACGCCAGCGCACCCGGGTACGCACCGACAACGCGGCTGATCTGCTGCCCCTCCTTGAAGGACAGGGCGCGGAGATCAACCGGCTTGCGGACGGCCTCTTCGAAATCAGCGGCGCCGATTCGCGCTCCATCGCGGAGATCGCCCTGGACCGCCAAATCCTGCTCACGGAGCTGACTCCGATTCAGGTCTCGCTTGAAGACGCCTACATGGAACTCACCCGGGACGACGTCGAATACAAGTCCCACGGATTTAGCCAGGAACCGGCTGCCGCCGAGCCTGTTGTGGAAGGAACCCGAGCATGAGCACCACAACCGCACCCGCGCCGTCCCGCCGGACGGCCCGCACCGACGGCAGCGGCGTCAACTTCGCCCGGGTCCTGCGCTCGGAATGGATCAAGGTAACCACCCTGCCCTCCACCGTCATCCTGCTCTCCGTCACCCTGGTGGTCATGGTGGGGCTGGCGGCACTTGTGGCCTGGAGCTGGGCCACTACTGCCCAGATGCTTGCGGAAGATCCAAGCCTCGGCCCGGCCATGGGCGTCGGGGGCGGCATGGACCTGCAGGCCATGGTCTATGACACTCCGGCATCGGGCGCGCTTTTTGGCCAGCTGCTGATCGCTGCCCTTGCCGTGGTCCTCGTGGCCTCCGAGTACAGCACCGGCATGATCCGTTCCACCATGGTGGCTGTTCCCACCCGCACGCCGGCACTGCTTGCCAAGGCGATCATCATCGCCCTGGTGGCCTTTGTGATTGGAGTCGTCGGTGCCTTTGCCAGCTTCCTGGTCAGCCAGCCGCTGCTGGCGCCGGAGGATCTGGGCTTCGGCCTGGACGCTCCCTGGGTGCTGCCCAGCATCATCAACACCGGAACGCTCCTGGCTGGCATTGCCATTATGGGTGTAGCCACCGGTTCGCTGCTGCGCAGCACAGCCGGCGGCGTAGTCACCATCATTGGCGTGTTGTTTGTCCTGCCGGTGATCGTCCAGCTGATTTCCGGCCTGGCCGACTGGATTCCCGACGCCGCCCGCTTCCTGCCCAGCAGCGCCGGAAGCCAGCTGGTTGCTACCCAGATTGCCGACGGCGCCCTGAACCAGCTCGAAGGCGGACTGGTCCTGGGTGGATGGGCAGTCGCACTGATCCTCGCAGCGCTGATCGTCAATAAGCGCCGCGACGTCTAGGACCTGTTTGGCCAGGACCTGACAAAAAAGCTCAGCTGACAAAACACTGAGCGAAATAAACCCGGTGGAGGGGAACGCGGAACGAACGGCCGCGTTCCCCTCCACTGTCATGTCCGGCAGTCCGCGCTTTCTGGTTGAATCGGACTATGAATCCAACGCCGCACGAACACGTCACTGACCTCGGCGAGTACGTCGCCGCCTCGCCGTCGAGCTTCCACGCCGCCCGCACCGCAGCAGACCGGCTGCAGGCCGCCGGCTTCACCGAGCTGCGCGAAGACTCGAACTGGCCGGCCGCGCCGGGTAAGTATGTGGTGGTCCGCGACGGCGCCTTCATCGCCTGGATTGTTCCGGAAGGAGCCGCGCCGGGCACTGGATTCAACATCTTCGGCACGCACACCGATTCACCCACCTTCAAGCTCAAGCCCTCTCCCACAACCGGCAAGTTCGGCTGGCTCCAGGCCGGCGTGGAGGTCTATGGCGGTCCGCTGCTGAACTCCTGGCTGGACCGGGAACTGGAGCTGGCCGGGCGGCTGGTGACGCTCGACGGCGTCGAGCACCTGGTTGCCACCGGCCCGCTGCTGCGCTTCCCGCAGCTGGCGATCCACCTGGACCGCGCCGTGAACGAGGGGCTGAAGCTGGACAAGCAGGCGCACATGAACCCGGTCTGGGGCCTGGGTGATCCAGCGGCGGCGGACCTCCTGGGGCTGCTCGCCGCCAAAGCAGGCGTGGACCGTGAAGAGATCGGCGGATACGACGTCGTTGCCGCGGACACGCAGCCCGCCCGCATCTTCGGTGCCGACTCGGAATTCTTTGCCTCCGGCCGGCTGGATAACCTCTCCTCGGTACACGCCGGCCTGCGGGCAATGGAAACCGCCGCCGGAACCAAGGCCTCCGGGTCGATCGCCGTCCTGGCCGCCTTCGACCACGAAGAAGTGGGCAGCGGCAGCCGCTCCGGCGCGGCCGGCCCCTTCCTCGAGGACGTCCTGGCGCGCATCAGCGCGGGCCTCGGTGCCTCCACCACGGACGCCCAGCGCGCCTTCGCGGCGTCCTTCTGCATTTCCGCCGATGCCGGCCATGCCGTGCACCCGAACTACGCCGAGCGCCATGACCCGGCCAACCGTCCCGTGCTGAACGGCGGCCCGCTGCTGAAGATCAACGCCAACCAGCGCTACACCACCGATGCCCCGGGCGCTGCGTACTGGGCCGGGCTGTGCCGGGAAGCCGGGGTGCCCTACCAGGAATTCGTCTCCAACAACTCGATTCCCTGCGGTTCCACGATTGGCCCGCTGACCGCGACCCGCCTGGGAATCCGCACCATCGACGTCGGCATTCCGCTGCTCTCAATGCATTCGGCGCGGGAGATGGCCGGGGTCGAGGACCCGTTCCAGCTCTCCCGCGCCGCCGAGGCGTTTTTCACCCGGTAGTGCACGGGTCCGCAGCGGCTGGCTATCCACAGGTGAACTTTGCAGTGGAGAAAATCCGATAGGATAGGGAAGTCTGTGCTGTCGGCTTCGGCTGGCAGGCTCCTGGGCATAACGCGGGTTCCCCGCCGGCCCGGGATGCAAAGACAACGCTAAAGAACCTCCTGTTACGGAAAGACCGTGACCGTATAGCCCAAAGGAGGTGGGTTCACAAATGCGTGCTTATGAACTGATGGTAATCATCGACCCCGAGGTCGAAGAGCGTACCGTGGAGCCTTCGCTCGACAAGTTCCTCAACGTTGTCCGCAACGAGGGTGGAACCGTCGACAAGGTAGACATCTGGGGTCGTCGCCGCCTGGCCTACGACATCAAGAAGAAGTCTGAAGGCATCTACGCGGTGGTTAACTTCACCGCCAGCCCTGCAGCTGCTGCTGAGCTTGACCGCCAGCTTGGCCTCAACGAGACCATCCTGCGTACCAAGATCATCCGCCCCGAAGACCAGAAGGTTGTTGCCGAGTAATTTCGGTCCACCTTTTATTCGTCAACGAAAGGCCCGGGCATTCCGGGCCGAGACACCAGGAGGCATAAATGGCAGGCGAGACAACGATCACCGTGGTCGGAAACCTGACGAACGATCCGGAACTCCGGTTCACCCCGTCCGGTTCAGCAGTGGCGAACTTCACCATTGCCTCGACGCCGCGCACCTTCGACCGGCAGTCCAACGAGTGGAAGGACGGCGAAACGCTGTTCCTCCGTGCGTCGGTCTGGCGTGAAGCTGCGGAAAACGTCGCCGAGTCCCTGACCAAGGGAACCCGCGTCGTCTGCCAGGGCCGCCTGAAGTCCCGTTCGTATGAGACCAAAGAGGGCGAAAAGCGCACCGTTATGGAGCTTGAGGTCGACGAAATCGGCCCCTCGCTGCGTTACGCGTCCGCAAAGGTCACCCGCACCCAGCGCTCCGGCGGTGGCGGCGGTGGCTTCGGTGGCAATGCCGGCGGCGGCTTCGGCGGCAACTCCAACTCCGGTTGGGGCGGCCAGCAGCAGCAGTCCGCACCTGCGGACGATCCCTGGGGTGCCCCTGCAGGCGGCAACTCAGGCGGCTGGGGAGCCGGCCCGGATTCCAACGATCCGCCCTTCTAAGCAATACCCAGTGCCGCAAGGCACAACCTCTGACGGCAACCGCCGTCGAGCCCATCCCGTGGAATTGATCCACGGGCTCCACTAGACATAAGGAGCTCCACGATGGCTAAGGCTGAACTTCGCAAGCCCAAACCAAAGTCCAATCCCTTGAAGGCCGCTGACATCACTGTCATCGACTACAAGGACGTAGCATTGCTGCGCAAGTTCATTTCCGACCGCGGAAAGATCCGCGCTCGTCGCGTAACTGGCGTAACCGTGCAGGAACAGCGCAAGATCGCACAGGCAATCAAGAACGCCCGTGAAGTTGCACTCCTGCCTTACTCCGGCGCTGGCCGCGGCTAAAGGAAAGGAACCTAACTCATGGCAAAGCTCATTCTGACCCACGAAGTCACCGGTCTCGGTGCTGCAGGCGACGTCGTCGAGGTGAAGGACGGTTACGCACGTAACTACCTGGTGCCCCGCGGCTTCGCTCTGACCTGGACCAAGGGCGGCGAGAAGCAGGTTGAGTCCATCAAGGCTGCCCGCGCTGCTCGCGAGCACGCTTCGCTGGAAGATGCCCAGAAGCAGGCTGCTGCACTCTCCGCCAAGCCGGTCAAGCTGACCGTCAAGGCCGGCGAGTCCGGACGCCTCTTCGGCACGGTCAAGCCCGCTGACGTTGCCGCTGCTGTTGAAGCTGCCGGCCTCGGCAGCATCGACAAGCGCAAGGTTGAACTGCCGACTCACATCAAGTCGGTTGGTTCCTTCCAGGCCAACGTCCGCCTGCACGACGACGTTGCTGCTGTTATCGACCTCGAGGTCGTTGCCAGCTAGTACCGATCGCCTCGCACTGCGTGATCTGCAGCGCCCCCCGCCTCTGTGAGGCAGGGGGCGCTGCTGCATTTCCGGCGCCACAATGCTCAGCAGACTTACCGGCACAGATAATTTCGAGTAGCTCACAAGTATGTGGATAGCGGCTGTGGATAACGCTCCCCGTATGCCCCTTTAAGGATTCTGTCAACCTGAAGGTTGAGGCTGAATGTTGCCGAAAATACTTCGCTGTGCACAGGTGTGGAGAAGCATCGTGCCTAGTCAGAGACATATTTGGACTGAAACAAATTTGTTGTCCACAGCCTTATGCCCAACCTGTGCACAAGACACGCCCAGTTATGAACAGGGTATCCACAGTGCCTGTGGATAACTCGTTTGTTGAGGGCGCCTTACGGGGCTACGGTTGCGGTGGACTCCCTCATCGGCGCATCCGGAAAAGTATCGGCGAGGGCACGGCGGGCAGAGACGCCCATTGTCAGTGCCGTCGGCTACAAATACAGCCAGCCATACATGCATTCCGGGTCTGCCTGACGGAGCCCGTGGATAGAACATTCTTTGAAAGGGTGGCCTCGTGTCGCTTGCACATGCGGATTCCGCTGAATCAACCCGCACCTCCGATTTTGGCCGGACGCCGCCCCAGGATCTGGTAGCGGAACAGTCGGTGCTCGGCGGCATGATGCTCTCCAAGGACGCGATTGCGGACTGCGTGGAGGTGCTGCGCGGCGTCGACTTCTACCGCCCGGCACACGAGGCCATCTATGAGGCAATCATTGACCTCTACGGCCGCGGCGAGCCCGCTGACGCCGTGACGGTCTCCGACGAGCTGACCAAGCGCGGGGAAATCACCCGCATCGGCGGCCCCGCCTACCTGCACACGCTCATCCAGTCCGTCCCGACGGCGGCCAACGCCGGGTTCTACGCAGAGATTGTCCGCGAACGTGCCGTCCTTCGCAGGCTGGTCGACGCCGGCACCAAGATCGTGCAGCTGGGCTACTCCAATGACGGTGAAGTTGATGATCTGGTCAACGCGGCCCAGGCAGAGGTCTACGCCGTAGCCGAACGGCGGACGGCCGAGGACTACGTTCCGCTGAAGGACATCATCGAGGGAACGGTGGATGAAATCGAGTCCGCCGGCCACCGCGGCGAAGGCATGACAGGTGTTCCCACCGGCTTCTACGAGCTCGACGAGCTGACCCAGGGTCTGCACGGGGGCCAGATGATCGTCATTGCGGCCCGTCCCGCAGTGGGTAAGTCCACCTTCGCCCTGGACTTTGCCCGCTCCGCGGCCATCAAGCACAACATGACCACGGTCTTCTTCTCCCTGGAAATGGGCCGGAATGAGATTGCCATGCGCCTGCTTTCCGCCGAGGCCACCATCGGCCTGCAGGACCTGCGCAAGGGCACCATCAAGGATGAGCAGTGGGGCAAGATCGCCACGACCATGGGCCGCATGAACGACGCGCCGCTGTTCATCGATGACAGCCCCAACATGTCCCTGATGGAGATCCGCGCCAAGTGCCGCCGGCTTAAGCAGCGCCACGACCTCAAGCTGGTGGTCCTGGACTACCTGCAGCTGATGTCCTCCGGCAAGCGCGTTGAATCCCGCCAGCAGGAAGTCTCCGAGTTCTCCCGTGCCCTGAAGCTGCTGGCCAAGGAGCTTGAAGTTCCCGTGATCGCGCTCTCGCAGCTGAACCGTGGGTCGGAGCAGCGCACCGACAAGAAGCCGATGGTTTCGGACCTGCGTGAATCGGGCTCGATCGAACAGGACGCAGACATGGTGATCCTGCTTCACCGTGAGGACATCTACGACAAGGAGTCCCCGCGGGCCGGTGAAGCCGACGTCATCGTGGCCAAGCACCGTAACGGTCCTACCAAGACCATCGTCGTGGGTTTCCAGGGCCATTACTCCAGGTTCTCCAACATGGCTGTTGAGGGCGGCTCCGGCTTCTAGAATTAGGGGCCGGGTTTCCTTCCGCCCGCATTTTCAGTGACCCAGCCCCAGGAGCCCCCGTGCCAAAGTCCAAGCCCCGTAAAAAGGCTGCCGCCAAGAAAAGCCAGGCCCGCCGCCAGGTCCACGAAACCAACCGGGTGCTCTCCGGTGCAGGAACCTTCTTTAGTGACGAAGGCGAAGAACTGCTGACCTCCCGCGGCTGGATCAGTGAGCGAACCCAGCCCGGCGGCCCCGATCAGGGTGATGCCTGGTGCTGGATGCCGTCCCAGCTTCCTGCCTACCTGGAAGAGGGTGAGCCTGTGCCCACCTCCGTTTTCCCCGTGGAAACCGGGTTTGTCAGCCAGCTCGCAACCCCCGACGGATCAGTTCCCCCGTCAGCCCAGCGCGAATATGCCACACTCGCGGAGCTGGAGGCGGACCTGGAGCGGCTGGAGTCCTACCGCGTGCCGGAAGGCGGCTGGACGGTGCTGGGCGGCGGCCCCGGACCGGAAGAAACCCCCGACGAACTCATCGAGGGCATCGTCGAGGAATGGGAGCTTATTGCAGAGCTGATTCACTTCCCGTACAGCGATGCCGGCCCGCGCTCCTTTGAGCGGGTTGAACTTGCCCACCGGGACGGACGCCTGACGGACTACGCCTACCGCTCTGTGCTTGCGGGCCGGGGAAGCGGCGCCAAGGCGTAAGGTCAGGACCGCTTGCACGGGTCAGCGGGCCGGGCGCGGACATGCGCCTTCTCGCCCTGCGGCCCGAACAGTGCCAGGAATTCGACGGCGGCCTCATCCGCGTTTCCCATCCAGTGCGGCACCCGGGTCTCAAACTCCGCCGCTTCACCGGCGCCCAGGATGAGTTCGCTGCTGCCGAGCAGCAGCCGCAGCCGGCCGCTGAGTACATAGAGCCATTCATACCCGTCGTGGGTCTTCAGGTCCGGGACCTCGGGTTGCCTCGGTGCCGGAAGAATGTACTTGAACGCACCAATCCCGCTGGGCGTCTCCGTCAGCGAAATGACGGTGGCCCCGCGGTGCCTCGACGTGCGCATGTGCACGCGTGGATCTCCGGTCTGCGGACCGCCAACAAGTTCATCCAGTGTGACGCCGTAGGCCCGGGCCAGCGGAAGCAGCATCTCGAGTGTGGCCCTGCGCTGCCCGCTCTCCAGCCGGGAGAGGGTGCTCAGCGAAATCCCGGTGGTGCCTGCCACGGCCGTGAGAGTCAGGCCGCGCAGGCTGCGGAGGTGGCGCAGCCGGGCGCCAATGCCGGCAACAATTCCCTGATTGTCCTGGTTCATGAGCCTGATCTTGCCATAACGGCAAGATCTGTTGTGCCCGGGGCTGACGGGCAGAAGACTAACGGGCAGAGGGCCGGTATACGTGCCGGCCGAATGGCCCAAGGAGCATCCATGACTAACCAGACGCAGGAACAGAACGTTCCGGCCGCGGTGGAGTACGACGTCGTCATAGTGGGAGGTGCGGCAGCGGGACTCAGTGCCGGGCTGGCACTGTCCCGCGCGCGCCGGAAGGTGGCAGTCGTTGATTCGGCCGAACCGCGCAATGCAGTGGCGGGCCACGTGCATAACTACCTGGGCCGGGAGGGTGCGGCACCGGGTGAGCTTTACGCCGTCGGACGGGACGAAGTCCGCAGCTACGGCGGCACCATCCTGGACGGCCGGGCGGAAAACGTTGAGCGTGCCGGGGACGGCACGTTTAGGGTTTCCCTGCAGGGCGGCACTGTGCTGACGTGCCGCAGGGTCCTTGCCGCCAGCGGCGCACTGGACGAACTGCCGGATATCCCTGGCCTTGCCGGCCACTGGGGGACTGATGTGCTGCACTGTCCGTACTGCCACGGGTGGGAAGCCGGCGGGAAGGCGCTGGGTGTGCTGGCCACGGATCTGGACACCGCGATGCATCAGGCACTGATGTGGCGCCAGTGGTGCGAAGATGTTGTCCTTTTCCTGAACGACGCCGGAGAACCGGACACGGAGCAGTCAATCCAGCTGGCTGCCCGCGGAATCCGGGTGGTGGCCGGAGCCGTCGCCGCCGTCGAAGGTGATGCCGGCCTGACCGGGGTGCGGCTGGCCTCAGGGGAGTTCGTGTCCCGGCAGGCACTGGTGGTGCTGACGCGGCTGCGGGCACGGGCTGATTACCTTGCCGGGGTAGGAATCGCTGCAGAGGAGCAGTACTTTGGCGACCTCGCCGTCGGAACGGCAGTGCCGGCAGATTCCAGCGGTGTGACGAAAGTCCCGGGGGTCTTTGCCGCAGGTAACCTCACCTCTCCCATGACGCAGGTCATTGGTGCGGCGTCTGCCGGACTGGCTGCGGCTACGGCGATCAACGCGGAGCTGATTGCGGAGGATACGGCAGCGGCTGTGGCGGCGCAGCGCGGGGGAGTGCTGCAGGACTGAGACGCAAGGCGCGGGTGCCAACCGGTGCCCGCGCGCTACGCCCCCGGCGTCTTTGACTCTGTTCCCGGCTGGGTATCCTGCCCGGACTGGGCCTGCTCTGTTGCCTGCCGTGAAGCAACAGCTGCATCCCGGCTGGAGGCCAGCTGCCACGGAACGCTGGCAACCATGATGCCTGGTTCAAAGTGCAGGCGGGCCTTGATGCGCAGGGCAGTCTGGTTGTGCACCAGCTGTTCCCACCAGCGCCCGACGACGTACTCGGGAATGTAGACAACAAACAGTTCCCGCGGCGAGGAGCGGCGGGCTTCGCGCAGGTATGCCAGCACGGGTGAGACGGTCTCGCGGTACGGGGAGGAAAGCACAGTCAGCGGCACCGGGATGCGCAGCCGCTCCCATTCGCGGACCGTTTTCTCGGTTTCATCCGGATCCAGGTCAACGATGATCGCGTTCAAGCTGGACGGGCGCGAGGCGCGGGCATAGGCAAGGGCCCGCAGGACGGGTTTGTGGACCTTGGAGACCAGGATGACGGCATTGACCCGGCTGGGCAGGGCTAGCACGGAGGGATCTTCCTCAACACGCAGCTCTTCGGCCACCGCGGCATAGTGGCGGCGGATGCTGTCCATCACTACGTAGAGGAATGCCATGGCTAACAGGGCAATCCAGGCACCATGCTGGAACTTGGTCACCACGACTATCACCAGCACCAGTGCCGTCATCCCGAAACCGCAGGAGTTGATCAGCCGGGAGCGGAGCATCCGGCGCCGGTCCTCGGCTTTGCGTTCGGTGCGCAGCTTCGCGGTCCAGTGCCGGATCATGCCCAGCTGGCTGGCTGTGAAGGAGACGAACACACCAACGATGTAGAGCTGGATCAGCCGGGTGACGTCAGCGTTGAAAATCAGGATCAGCACCAGTGCGGCCAGGCCCAGCGCGATGATGCCGTTGCTGAACGCCAGGCGGTCGCCGCGGGTGCGCATCTGGCGCGGCAGGTATCCGTCCTTGGCGAGAACCGACGCCAGGATCGGGAAACCGTTGAAAGCGGTGTTGGAAGCGAACACCAGGATGAGTCCGGTGGCCGCGATCACGACGTAGAAGAGCAGCGAGCCGTCTCCGAACACCGTCTCCGCCAGCTGGCTGATAACCGGATGCTGGATGTAGTCCTGCACCGGTGACCCGTTCTCGAGGAGCTGCGTGGCCGGGTCCTGCACAAAGTGGACTTTGGTGAGGTTTGCCAAGGCCAGGATGCCGGCGAGCATGGCGGCCGCCAGGCCTCCGAGCAGCAGCAGTGTGGTGGCGGCGTTGCGGCTCTTGGGCTTGCGGAACGTGGGAACCCCGTTGCTGATCGCTTCCACGCCGGTGAGGGCTGCGGCGCCGGAGGAGAAGGCCCGCAGCAGCAGGAAGGCTCCGGCCAGACCGGTGAGTCCGGCGTCGAGCCCGGCCTCCGGGAGGAGGTCAAAACCGGCGGACGGTGCCTGCTTGAGGGTGCCTGTTGCAGCCTGGAAGAGACCGATCGCGCACATACCCAGCACTGAGGCCAGGAAAAGGTAAGTCGGCACCGCGAATACGGAGCCCGCTTCCCGAACTCCCCGCAGGTTGACGAGCATCAGAATGATTACACCGGCTGCGGCAAGCAGGCCCTGCCGCCCATGCAGCGCCGGCACAGCGGTGACGAGGTACTGCGCGGCGGAGGACATTGAAACCGCGACTGTGAGCACGTAGTCCACCAGCAGGGCAGAGCCAACCGTCAGCCCGGCCCGGCGTCCCAGATTCTCACTGGCAATCTCGTAGTCGCCGCCACCGGAAGGGTAGGCGTGGACGTTTTGGCGATAGGACGCAACGACGGTCAGCAGAACCACAATGACGGCGAGTCCAACCCAGGGGGACAGGGTTACGGCGGCGACGCCGGCCAGGGCCAGGGTGAGGAGGATTTCATCCGGTGCGTACGCGGCGGATGACAGCGCATCCGAGGCATACACGGGCAGGGCCACGCGCTTGCGCAGCAGTGTGCGGGAGAGCTGCTCGTTGCCGTATGGACGCCCCACCAGAATGCGCTTGAGCGCATTGAAGAATGTGAGCACGAGGACAAACCATAGACCGGTTGCAAGGCCAAGTCCAGACAGTTAGAAACCCGGTTATCCACGGCCTGTGGCCAAGTCCACATCACCGGCCTCGATCGGCATGAGCACGCGGATCGCACGGCTGGTCACGACACGCCATGGAAGGTCTCGGTTTGATATCGATTTGTGTCTTCCCTACCTTGGATGAGTGCCCGATTCACGGGCGGTAGCCGGGTCCCGAAGAGCTGAAGCTGATCCGGCCGGCAGCACCAGATTGGCTGGTGCGGCCGAAGAAATGCACAGGTGCCCCTCGCCACCTCACGTCGCTGCTGAGGGAGCATCCAACCAGACCTCTATTCAGTCGGGGGCAGGCGACGACGTTATGAAGCCCGGGGACGGGCTGAGCGTAGGTGGGTCCTAGGAGCAGATACAGCTAATGAAGAACTCGAAGATCACCCGTTACGTCCGTCGTGGACTTGCCGCCGCTGCCATCACTGGTGCCGGCGCTGCCGGCCTGGCCGGCATGGCCGCTCCGGCCAACGCAGCCTCCATGGACTGGGATGCCCTGGCACAGTGCGAAAGCGGTGGAAACTGGAGCATCAACACAGGTAACGGATTCTCCGGCGGCCTGCAGTTCACGCCCAGCACCTGGGCTGCTTTCGGTGGCACCGGCGACCCCTCCAACGCAAGCCGTGAACAGCAGATTGCTGTTGCCGAGCGTGTCCTGGCTGAGCAGGGCCCCGGCGCCTGGCCCGCATGCACCGCCAAGCTGGGCATGACCGGCGCTACCGCCAACCCGCAGGCAGCAACCCCGGTGGAGCAGGCACCTGTTGCCGAGACCCCGGTTCAGACTTACTCCGTTCCGGCAGAGGCCCCGGCGGCCCCGGCCCCGGCCCCGGTGGAGACCTACACCGCCCCGGCACAGCCTGAGGCCGTGGCACCGGTAGAGGTTCCGGCTTCTGCGCTGGCCCCTGCCGCTGCGGTTCCGGCTCCCGCGGTGAGCGGTGAGACCTACACCGTTCAGGCCGGCGACACCCTGTCCGCCATCGCCGAGAAGCTCGGCATCGAAGGTGGCTGGCAGGCCCTGTACGCAGCCAACTCCGGAAACGTCATCCACCCGGACCTGATCCTCACCGGACAGGCCCTGCAGCTGCCGGCCTAACCGGTACCTGCTGAAAACGGCCGGACACCCTCCAAGGGTGTCCGGCCGTTCTTCTTTTTAAGTGCATCATCCGGTGCAGCGTGTACTCATCCGCCGGCGATCGACTGGAGGATCATCACCTCCGCGCCGGGGCTGACTTCACTGTGCTGCCGGTCCAGGCCGCGGATGTCCTCTCCGTCTATATATATATTGACGAACCGGCGCACCGTACCGGTCTCGTCACGGATACGGCGTTCCAGTACCGGGAACCGGTCGCTCAGCCCGTCCAGCAGGGAACCGACGGTCATTCCCGCTGCTCCGGGAACACTCAGCTCCCGTGTGCCTCCCGCCGCGGGAGCCAGCACGTCCGGAAGGAGCACGCGGATCTCACCTTCGGTCACGGTATCCGGCTTTCGAGCGGAGCGGCCCGGACACAGAGCACGTCCGGCAGGTTGGAGGCGACCAGAGCGAAGGTGTCTCCCTCGTCAGCGCTGGCATATACATCTCCGGCACGGGTTCCGAAGTACACGCCCACGGGTTCGGCGGTGTCCACGGCGGCGGCGTCCCGAAGGACAGCGTTGTATTCGCTCCGCGGCAGGCCGGTATCCTGCCGGGTCCATGATTCCCCGGCATCCGTGCTCCGATAAACGGCCAGCTCCCCGCCGGGCGGGATGCGTTCGCCGTCGGCAACCAGCGGAATGGTCCAAAGCGTGCCCCCGGTGCGGGGATGGGCAAGCATCACAAATCCAAAGTCGGCCGGCAGGCCGTCTGCAATCGAGACCCAGGTGTCCCCGGCGTCGTTGCTGCGGTAAACACCGTGGTGGTTCTGTGCGTACAGGCAGGCGGGATCCTCCGCGTCGCGCGCCACTTTGTGCACGCACTGGCCGAACTCGGGATTCGGATCCGGCATAAAGTAGGCGGAAATGCCTTTATTGCGTGCCGCCCAGGACTGGCCGCCGTCGTCGGAGCGGTAGACGCCGCCGGAACTGATGGCCACGTGCACGCTCTCATCCGCCGGGCTGGGAAGCACGGTGTGCGCGGCAGCTCCGCCGTAGCCCTCTCCCCAGTCCGGGCGGTGCGGGTGGTTCCACAAGCCCTCATTGAGCTCAAAGCTGGTGCCGCCGTCCGTGGACTTCCACACCGAGATCGGTTCGCAGCCGGCCCAGACGACTCCCGGCCGCTCCGCCGAGTCCGGCTGCAGCTGCCAGATGCGTCCCAGCGCCTCACCGGTTTCAGCCGGGAACGTGATGGCTCCCGCCTCGGGCTCCGTCCAGGTCTCACCGAGGTCATCGGAAATTACGACGGTGGGTCCCCAGTGCGGGGACAGCAGGCCAGCGAGGATGCGCGGCGGTGAATGCCGGGTATCGAGCGCTACGCTGGCCACCTCGTTCATCAGGAAGAACGGTCCGTTCAGCTTCCAGCCTGCGCGGTCGGTGCTGTGAGCCAGCCACAGCCCTTTGCGCGTGCCGATGGCAAGGAGGGTGTCCCCGGTCTGCGTCATGGCAGATATTGGACCATTCATGGACCGGCTGGACAAGGGAGTTCCGAAGCCAGACAGGACGGCAGCCGGGGGCCGGATGGAAATTGTGCATCAGGTGGACTAAGGATGGAGGAATGGTCCCTGCAATTTCCCTGGGCGGGCGCGGTTGATTTACATCGATCCGCCCCTGTGGCCCGCCCACGGCACATTCTTCTCCCACCTGGTCTCCGATACGTCACTCGAAGAACTCCACACCTTTGCCGCGGCAGCCGGTATCCCGCGCCGGGCCTTTGACCGGGACCACTACGACGTGCCGCAGAAACGGCATGCGGATCTGGTGGCTGCCGGTGCCAGGCCGGTCGACGGCGCCACCCTGGTGCGTGCGCTGATCGCCGGCGGGCTGCGCATTCCGGCACGCGAACGGGCAGCCTCCCTGGTCCACCCGCTGCGCTGGCGCTGGGAATCCCTGGTTCCCGGGGCCGCGGAGCTGGGGGCCGAGCTGCTGAACCGCTGGGGAGAGCCGCACCGGCATTATCACGACCGCCGGCACCTGCTGCAGGTGCTGGAGGCGCTGCACCGGCTGGGCTGCGCTGAGCGTCCGGTGCTGCTGGCGGCCTGGTTCCACGACGCGGTGTACGACGGCGTCCCCGGGTCCGATGAAGAAGCTTCTGCCGCGCTTGCTGAGGAACTCCTGCCTCCGGCCGGAGTACCTGCCGCCGAGGCTGCAGAGACAGCACGGCTTATCCGGCTCACCGGCGGACATGACCCGGCGCCGGGCGATGAACGGGGAAAGACCCTCTGCGACGCAGATCTTGCCGTGCTGGGCCGGGCGGCGTCGGACTATGACCGGTATGCGGCGGATGTCCGGCGGGAGTACCGGCACCTGGATGACTCCGTGTTCCGTGACGGGCGGCGCCGGGTGCTTGAGTCCCTGCTGGCACGGGGGACCGGGCTGTACCGCACCCGGCGGGGGGAGGAACTGTGGGGCAGCGCCGCCCGGGCGAACCTGGCCCGCGAACTGTCTGCCCTGGCCGCAGGAAGCCCGCCGGCCGGGACCGGACCGGGGACCGGTGCCGGCCGTGGCTGAAGCGGCAGAGTTCGCCGGGCACGCCAGGGGCAGCGCCGGTTACCGCGGTGTGCTGGTAGGTCTGGCGGCGGCCGGTATTGCGACGTTCGCGCAGCTGTACTCGGTGCAGGGACTACTGCCCCAGCTGGCCGCGGACTTTGGCGTCAGCGCAGCGACGGCGGCGCTGAGCGTCTCCGCAGCTACACTCGGCCTCGCCGTGGCCGTCATTCCCTGGTCAGCCGCGGCTGACCGCTTTGGCCGCCTGCCGGTCATGCGTACGGCCATCATTACCGCCGTGATTCTTGGCCTGCTGGTGCCGCTGTCCACTGACTTTTCAGTGCTGCTGGTCCTGAGGTTCGCCGAGGGCGCCGCGCTTGGCGGCATTCCCGCCGTCGCGCTGGCCTACCTGAGCGAGGAAGTCAGTTCCGTTCACGCGGCGGTGGCTGCCGGGACCTACGTTTCCGGGACCACCATGGGAGGGCTGGCCGGGCGCATTCTTGCGGCACCCGTGGGGGAATATTCCTCCTGGCGTATAGGTGTTGCGGCGGTCAGTCTGCTGGCTGCGGCAGCCGCAGTCGTTTTTATGCTCGCGGCTCCGCGGCAGCGGGGCTATTTTCCCCGCCGGAGGGCCGACGGCGATGCCTCCCTGGCATCCCGTCTGGCCGTGAACCTGCGCTCGGGCCGCCAGCTGGTGCTGTACTCGCAGGCCTTCCTGCTGATGGGCGGCTTCGTGGCCGTGTACAACTTCCTGGGGTTCCGGCTGGAGCTCGCGCCGTTCAACCTCCCGCAGTCACTGGCCAGCTCGCTCTTTCTCGCCTACCTGGCCGGCACCTGGTCCTCCCGCTTTGCGGGCCGGAGGGCCGGACGTGTTGCCGGCGGACGGCGGAGCGTGCTGCTGGCCTGCACCGCCGTAATGGCGTTTGGCCTGGCGGTGACCTTATTCCAGTCCCTTGCCGCAGTGATTGTGGGACTGGTGATCTTTACCGGCGGGTTCTTCGGTGCGCACGCCGTGGCCTCCGGCTGGGTTCCAGTGCTGGCCACGGACGGCCGGGCTCAGGCTTCATCGCTGTACAACCTGGCCTATTACAGTGGTTCCAGCCTGGTGGGCTGGGCCGCAGGACTGTTCTTCCAGGGTGCAGGCTGGATCGGGCTCGCCGGCTTTGTGCTGGCCCTCCTGGCGATCGCCGCGTCCCTGGCTGCCACCCTTCCGGGCCGCCCGGAGCCGGGTGGAAACGCCCGCACCGGCCGTAGGCTGGAACCGTGAAAACCAGGACCCCCGCCGCCAGCCGGACCCTCGGCCGGCAGATCCTTGCCCTGGCCCTCCCTGCGCTTGGTGCGCTCATCGCAGAGCCGCTGTTCCTGCTCGCTGACGCCGCAATCGTTGGTCATCTTGGCGTCAGCCAACTGGCCGGCGTCGGCCTGGCTTCCACCGTGCTGCAGACCGCCGTGGGGCTGATGGTTTTTCTTGCTTATTCGACCACAGGCACGGTGGCAAGATTCCTCGGAGGGAACCGGCACCGTGAAGCCGTTGCTGCGGGCCGCGACGGGATAGCCCTGGCCGTGCTGCTTGGCGTAGTGCTCTCCACGGCTGGGGTCCTGCTGGCACCGTGGGTTGCCGGAGCGCTCGGAGCGGAGGGCGAGGTACACCGGTACGCGGTGGATTACCTGCGCTGGTCGATGCCCGGGCTTACCGCAATGCTGGTGGTGCTGGCCGCCACCGGCGTGCTGCGCGGACTGCAGGACACCAGGACGCCGCTGGTTGTGGCGGTGGCCGGATTCAGTGTCAACATTGGGCTGAATTTCATGCTCGTCTACGGCTTTGGCCTTTCAGTAACAGGCGCCGCGCTGGGCACCAGCATCAGCCAGTGGGGCATGGCTGCCGCATACCTCGTGATGGTGGCACGGATGGCCCGGCGGCAGGGCGTATCCCTGCGGCCCACCGGCGCCGGAATCGCCGCAGGAGTGCAGGTTGGATCCTGGCTGATGCTGCGCACAGCGAGCCTGCGCATCGCCGTGCTTGCCGCCGTCGTCGTGGCCACCGCCCAGGGCCAGGTCTCCCTGGCCGCCCACCAGCTTGTTATGACTTTCTTCACGTTCCTCGCGTTCGCGCTGGATGCTTTGGCGATCGCCGCGCAGGCCATGATCGGTAAGGAACTTGGTGCCGGGAACCGTGCCCTGGCCCGGGAGCTCACGCGCAAGATGTCCGTCTGGGGTGTTGGTTTTGGCGTGGTTACCGGGGTGCTGCTCGCGGTGGCCGCACCCTTCGCAGGCTGGATCTTCACCACGGACCCCGGGGTGGTGCAGGCGCTGACGGCAGGCCTGTGGGTCCTGGCTGCTGCCCAGCCCATCTGCGGCCTGGTGTTTGTCCTGGACGGGGTGCTGATCGGCGCCGGGGACGCAAAATACCTGGCGCTGACCGGTGTGCTGAACCTGCTGGCCTACCTGCCGCTGCTCTGGTGGGTCCACGCCTCGGGGCTGGAGGGCGGGTCCGGGATCGCCTGGCTGTGGGCCGCCTTTGGCCTGGGGTACATGGCCGCCCGTGCAGTGACGCTTTCGTGGCGTGCCCGATCAGATGCGTGGATGGTTACCGGTGCGGCAACAGGGAAAACGAACGACTAAGCTAAGGATCGGCCGGACCGGCCGTCAAGCAACCTGAAAGCGGAGGCTCGCCGTGGGCGCACCCCACCCCAAAGCACCCTGGGTTCCGATTCTTCTCCGTTCCGCGATTGCCGCGGTATACGGCGGAGTGACCATTTTCTGGCAGGAACCCACACTTTCCGTGCTCGCATTCGCGGGCGGACTGTACTTCGTCCTGACCGGCGTGAGCGTGTGGCGCATGTCCATGCTGGCTCGCTCCTGCGCAACGCCGCAGGTCCCCGGAGCGCTGCTCCTGTCCGCGGCGGTGTACGCAGCAGCCGGTGTCATTGTTACAGCGGTCCAGTCCATTACGGTCTTCGCCTATGTGGGCGGCGCGGCACTGCTGGTGGGCGGTCTCATCGAGTTCGCCTTCTGGTTCCGGGTGCGCAAGAGCTTCACGCCGGCACGGGACTGGCTGATTACCGGAGCCGCTGCGATCGGCGCAGCCGCGCTGATGCCGGCCTTCCTCGGGCTGGCTGAAAGCAGCCATGTCCGCGCTCTGCTGGGCGTCAGCGGAGGCTCCGCCGTCATCATTGCCGTGGTCCTGGCGATCTCCGGCCTGGGCCTGCGCCACGACGCAAGCCTGGCCCCGGAAAGCACCGAAGCGTCGAAGGCCGTAAACTAGTACCATCCGCGGCTTCTACCGAAGGTAGAAGACCGCCCAGCCGACAACGCAGGAGGACAATAGTGGCGAAGAGCCAGCCCGGTGGGACGCAGAAACGGAATTCCGTGAAGGCCCCGCTGGTTTTCTCCGCAGTCCTGGCAGTTATTGCCGGCATTACCACCATGATTTTCGCCACCGGCGGAGCCACCAAGGAACTGCGCCTTGACCTCGGTCTGACTGCAGCAGGGATCGCGTTCATTGTCTCCCTGCTGATTTCTTCGCTGCTGCTTATGACGGAGAAGCCGAACCCGGACCACCTCAGCGAAGGCTCCGGTGTGCACCGGACGTCAGCAAAGATTCCCGGCGGCGCCGGCAGCGTTGGCGCGCCTGCCGCACCCGGCAAAGCCCCCGCGGCCAATGAAGCCGCCGCTGCGGAGCCGGACGAGCCCGGCGAGGGCAAGGACTAACCCGCAGGTCCTGCCGCCGTCACCGCCTGCGGCGTTTTCTGCGCTGCTGCCGTTCTGCTTCCTCCGGGACAACCCTGCCCGCCGCAGGTTCAGGGGCCAGCGGGGCCAGCGGCCCCTCCAGCAGCTGATCCAGGCCGGTTTCCTCGGCCTCGTCCAGCACTGAACCACTCCGGGGCGCCGGTCCGGCGTCGAAGGGCTCCGGTACACGGGCGGCGCGGCGGTGAAGCAGCAGCGCAGCGACAGCTGCCACTGCAGCCACGGCGCTGAACAGCGTGGCCAAGGCGTTGAGGTAGAGCCAGAAGAACATAAACACCGGCGGTACTGACGCGCGAATCTGTAAAAGTCCCAGGGCGGAAAGAACCCAGAAGGACGCGCAGATTGCCAAGACGGTCCAGGCGGTGCGGGCGGGCAGGGCGGAACGCAGTTTCTGCTCCATAGAAGACTCCTGGAGGCTTGGGATGCCGTACTGCTCGACCCCACCAGTCTAGTTTTCCGTTCTGGTCCCGGTCAGTCCCGCCGCCCGAAAGCGGCCGGCTTCGAGCACATTCTTCGGGGCCGCTGCCTGGCCCGTCCCCGGCCCTTAAACACGGAAGTCCGGGAATCCGCGCGGGATGCGCGGATTCCCGGACCTGCCTGATGCCTAGCTAATGCTGCTGCGGCGGCGGCTGTAGCCGATGCCCGCGGCTCCGCCCAGCAGCAGTACGCCTGCGGCTGAGAGCAGCGCGGTAAGGGAACCGCCGTCGGCTCCGGTAGAGGCCAGTCCGTCCGGAGTGCGGGTGACGGCCGCTGCCTGCAGCGCGGTCACCTCAAAGGTGGCCGTGGCAGGCGCGGATCCGACGCCGTCGAGCTCCTGGACAGCGGTTACGGTGAACTCGCCCGGGGCGAAGGCGCCCACTTCAACGCTCCAGGTGCCGTCTTCCGCAACGACCGTCTCAGCGTCGGCGCCACCGGTGCCCAGGGTCAGGGCAGCCCCGGCAATTCCCGTGCCGGAAATGGTCCGGGGCGCGGATGCTTCGGTGAAGACCTCCCCGTCACGGACGGAGGTGATCGCCGGTGCCGGGTGCAGCACCGAGAAGGCTGCTGCCGCGGCGGCGGAGACCTTCTTGCCGGTGATCCCGTCCTGGGTGGCGGACAGGGTGTAGTTGCCGGGTGTCAGGGGCTCATCCAGCTTGGCGGAGAACGCACCGGAGTCAGTTGCGGTGACCGTGATGGCTTCGCCTGCTGCCAGGGCGCGGGCGCCCTGTTCTTCACCATTTCCGGCGGTGCCCAGTTCAATCTCGACTGTGGCGCCGGGTTCGGCGAGGCCCTCAATGGTGCTGAGAGCGCCTACCGGCGCAGATCCGTCAGCGGGGGAGAGCAGAACCGGAGCATCCAGTGCCGAGTGCTCGGTAACCAGCTCGTAGACGGTGGTCTTCGACTTGTTGAACCCGTTGGCAGCGCTGACGCTGATGCGTGTGGTTTCCCCGTCCGCAACGGTTCGGGGAACCTTCACGGACCAGGTGCCGTCCGCTGCGGCGGGAATCTCGTTTCCAGCATCGTTGATGCTGATCCGTACTACGGAACCGGCCGGAGCGGTGCCGGTAAGCACCTGGTCGGTGTAAACCGTGTCCCCGTTCTTCACATCGAGGGCGGGGGCCTCCAAGAACGCGGCGATGGTGTAGCCGGGTGTGTAGGAGAGTGCGTCAGAGAGGTCCGCGGCACCGACTGCGTCGTGGGCGCCGTCGCCGTTGGTGTCAAAACCTGCGCTGACCAGCCCCAGTGCCGTGTTGCCCGCAATAACCGGACCGCCGGAGTCGCCGGGTGCGGCTTCCAGGTCAGACATAAAGCCCACGACGGCGCGGACATCGGAGTTCGATGCGCTGTGGTTGTGGCCGGCAACCATAAAGATGCCCAGCTCGGTGACCGTGCCGCACTTCCAGCCGGTGGTGAGGCCGGAGCGGCAGACCGGCAGGCCTGCGACGGCGGTGCCCGTTCCGGTGATCCGCGTGGTGGTCTCGGACAGGCCGGCGCCGTTCCACTGGGTCACTTCCGGCAACAGGTCCAGGTCTTCGTTGACCGAGTTGATGACAGCGATGTCAGTGCCAATGGCTGCCGGGTCCGGATTATTGGGATCGATCGGGGAGTTGCCCAAGCCGCCGAAGACGGAGGTTCCGAAGGTGCCCAGCTTGGTGGTGGCCGATTCGCCTTCGGCATCCGGTGCCAGCACTGTGGCACTGATGGTTCCGTCGCCGGTGCAGTGCCCGGCAGTGATGACGGCCGGGTTGCCCTCCGGGTCCCAGCCGTTGAAACCGACGGAACAGCTCGCGTACATGCCGGCTCCTGCCTCGCCGTAGTAGCCCTGGCCGCCGAAGACCTCTTCAGCCAGCGGCGTTCCGGCGCCGGCGGAATCCTTCACCGTGACGTTGGCGTAGGAGGATGCAAACTCTGCCGGTGTGACCGTTGCTGCTGCAGCGGACATACGGGCGCTGGCAGCGGGGCGGGGCGTATCAGGATCCGCCACGCTGATGGTGTAGCCGTTTGCACCCAGCGCCACCGACTGCAGTCCCTCTACGCCGAAGCTGGCAATGTAGTCGAGGGCCAGTGCGGAGAGGTCCGATGCGGTGCGCGTGGCCTGCGGGGCGTCAGCTTCGCCGGATTCCTCCCCGGCAGCGGGTTCCGGCTCAGTCTGAACAGGCTGTTCAGTTTCCGTGTCCTCTGCCGAGTTCCCTGCGTCCCCGGCTTCGTCGGCTTCTTCGGCGTCCGCCGGAGCCGGCTCACCCGCGTCAACGGGAGCCTGCAGGCGGGCCCCAAGAGCCTCAGCCTGTTCTTCCAGCTCGGTTCCGGTTCCGTAAACGATGATTTCACCGTCTTTCAGTTCCAGGCCGGCGAATCCCGCCGTTGCCTGAAGCTGAGGCAGGGCCGCAGCGGCTCGCTGGCCTGCCTCGCCCGCAGCCCGGAACTGCTCCTCCGTGATGCCGAGGTCCCGCTGCAGGGCTTCAGCAAGCCCGGGAGCCAGGTCTGCCGGTGCGCCCTCCAGGGCGTCTGCCGGCTGGATGGCCGTCGTGGCTTCCTCCGCGCCGCCCGAACCGGGCGACGCCTGGGCGGGAACCCCAACCAGGAACCCTCCTGCCGCCAGTGCTGCGGCTGCTGCCACGGCTCGGATTGGTGCGGGCAGAACCCGCGCTGCTCTCGTCATTATGTAATTCCCCCATTAGGCATGTTGACGCCCCGTTGCGTCCGGGCATGCCTCAGGGCTGTCCGACCGGAGCTTCGAGACTGATACGAAACCGGCCTGATTGATGGGCCGGAATACCCGGGAGCTTAACCGGCGGGACCCCGAAGAGCAATTCGGAAGGCTACTTGTTTTTTCCTCCGGCAGCGGGTTCGGCCTCGGCCAGGCGCCTGCGGTAGGCGCGGACATGCTCCCTGTTGCCGCAGTTGCCGGTGTCGCAGTAGCGCCGGGAACGGTTGCGGGAAAGGTCGACGACGGCGCTTTGGCAGTCCGGCGCAGCGCAGGTTCTCAGCCTGCCGAGTTCACCGGCCCGGACCACATCTGCCAGAGCCATTGCAGCTTCGGTGGCCATACGGTCCGCCAGTGCCGCTTCCGGCGGAGTGCAGTGCAGGTGCCAGCCCCAGTCATCGTGCCGAACCAGCTGAGGCAGTGCGCTGGCGCCTGAGAGGAGGCGGTTGATCCCGTCCACCAGTTCCTCTTCCCCGGCTGTCCATAAGACGGTGAGTTCGCTTCGAAGCCGGTGAACTGCCCGGAGTTCGGCGGGCGTGTGCGTGCGGGATCCGGAGAAACCTTCGGCGGTGAGGAAGCCGGTCAGGCCCGCATCATCAGCAAGCGGATCGGGTTCCTGGTAGCCGGTGTTGACCAGTGCGGCGGCACTTCCCAGGGCCACTTCCGTGTCATAAGCGAAAACCATCTTGACCCCTGACATCGCGAACCTTAGTGTCACTAGCATAGGCCCAGATAGCTCGTGACACGTCCATGGGGGAGCGGGCCCGTTCCTTGAAAGGTCAGTCATGGCAAAGCCCATTTCCGCTGCAGTCCCGGGGACTGCCCGGATCCGTTCCGCAGGCGCATCAGGACTGCTGATCGCGCTGCTCTCCTCGTCGGTATTCGGGTTGTCCGGATCCTTCGCGAAGTCCCTGATGGAAGCAGGCTGGACGCCTGCCACCGCTGTGGCAGTGCGGATGGGCGGTGCAGCGGCGGTCCTTCTGATCCCTGCCCTGATAGCGCTTCACGGGCGGTGGTACCAGGTCCGGCAGAACTGGAAAACCATCGGACTCTTTGGCCTTGCCGGCGTAGCCGGATGCCAGTTCTTCTATTTCAACGCCGTGGAGCGGCTGTCGGTCGGTGTGGCACTGCTGCTGGAGTTTCTCGCACCGGTGCTGATGGTGCTGTGGATCTGGGCGCGGACCCGCCGCCGTCCGGGTGCAGCCACCATCGTCGGCGCCGCGGCCGCGGTTGCAGGACTTGTGCTGGTCCTGGATCTGGGCGGCGACCTGCGGGTTGATCCGCTGGGAATCCTCTGGGGCCTGGCCGCGGCAGTCTGTCTTGCCATGTACTTCTTTATTACCGCCAAGCAGAATGACACCCTTCCGCCGCTGGTCCTCACCACGGGCGGCCTGCTGGTGGGCGCCGCAACCATGTTCCTGCTCGGACTGACCGGACTGCTGCCCACGGGCTTCAGTACCAGCGACGTCATTCTGGCCGGCTGGGTCACCCGGTGGTGGGTCCCGCTGATCGGGCTGGTGCTGCTCTCCACGGTGCTCGCCTATGTCACCGGCATCATCGCCGCCCGGGCACTGGGACCGCGCGTGGCATCGTTCGTGTCCCTGACTGAGGTCCTGTTCGCCGTCCTGTGGGCCTGGTTGCTGCTCTCGGAACTGCCGGGACCGGTACAGCTGGCCGGAGGCGGGCTGATTGTGGCAGGTCTTGTTCTGGTGCGCCTGGACCGGAAGACCGACCTTCCGGATGTATCAGGGGAGGCTGTTCCAGCCCTGCCCGCGGAGGAAACCAGCGGCAGCCCGCTGAAGTAGCCGCACCGTCGGGTAGGCTCGCCGGCAGAGACAGGCACCAGGACTAACGGAAGAGCCACATAATGCACCCTTCCACTCCGTATCCGGCCGGATTGGTGTGCCGGCTGGCCTCCCCGGCTCGGGCGGCGGCGTCATGAGTCCCGCGGCGGGGAAGGCGGGAACCCGGCCGCGCTGGATCAGGCTGGTCTGGATGATCCCCGCCGTCCTGCTTGTCCTGGCAGCGATTGTGCTGGCTGCACGGTGGCTGCGGGAAACGCCGGCCGGCCAGGAATTCCTGCTGACTTATCCGGGCCATTCGGAACTCCCCGGCTCCGCGCCGGTAGGCATTCCGGCATGGGTTGGCTGGCAGCACTTCCTGAATTCCCTGTTGCTGCTGCTGATCATCCGCTCCGGCTGGCTGATCCGGACCCGGCAGCGTCCCGTGGGGTCCTGGACCCGCAACAACAAGGGGCTAATCCGGACCCGGAACCAGCCGAGAAAGATCAGCCTCGATTTGTGGTTCCATTTCAGCCTGGATGTGCTGTGGGTAGCCAACGGGCTGGTTTTCTACATCCTGCTGTTCGCGACGGGACAGTGGATGCGGCTGGTTCCCACCAGCTGGGACGTTTTTCCCAACGCCGTCTCCACGGCACTGCAGTACGCTTCCCTGGATTGGCCCATGGAAAACGGCTGGGTGAACTACAACAGCCTGCAGGTCCTCTCCTACTTCTCGATCGTTTTCATCGCTGCCCCGCTAGCCATCCTCACCGGCCTGCGGATGTCGCCGTCGTGGCCGGCGAAAGCGGAGCGCCTGAACCGTGTCTTCCCGATCGAGGCAGCCAGGGCCCTGCACTTCCCGGTCATGGTCTACTTCGTGCTGTTCATCGTCGTTCATGTGACCCTGGTCCTGACCACCGGTGCGCTGCGGAACCTGAACCACATGTATGCCGCGAGTGACGGGACGGGCTGGACCGGGTTCTGGTTCTTCGCTGCGTCCGTGGTGATCATGGCCGCGGCCTGGGTGGCGGCCCGGCCGCTGTTCCTGCGGCCGGTAGCCGCGCTGACCGGCAAGGTTTCCCGCTAGGAGGCCCTGCCGGAGCAGTGCCGGCTAGGCGTCCGTGGCCGCGGCAGGCACCCCGGCCTGCTCGTCGCGGATCTGGCGTTTGAGGATCTTGCCGGTGGGGCCCTTCGGCAGTTCGTCGGCAAACACTACCCGGCGCGGATACTTGTAGGCGGCCAGGCGGTCCTTGGCAAACTGCTGGATCTCGGCAGCCAGGACCTGCCGGTCCTCCTCGCCCGCCGGTGCGGCGTCGGCCTTCAGCCCGATAACGGCGGCGACTTCCTCGCCGTTGACGTCATCCGGAACGCCGATGACGGCGGCCTCCGAGACCGCCGGGTGCTCGTAGAGGACTTCCTCCACCTCGCGCGGATAGACGTTGTAGCCGCCGCGCAGGATCATGTCCTTTTTGCGGTCGACAATGTAGATGTTTCCTTCCTCGTCAAAGCGGGCCAGGTCGCCGGTGCGGAACCACCCGTCCGGTATCGCAGCTGCGGTGGCGTCCGGGTTGTTCCAGTACCCCTTCATGACCCCAAGGCCGCGGACGGAGAGTTCGCCGATCTCGCCGATCGGCACGTCGTGGCCCTCGCCGTCGAGCATTCGCACCTCCATGCCGTAGACCGGCTTCCCGATCGAGCCGGGACGGCGTCCGCCGCCGGGGAGGTTGAAGGAAACGATCGGTGAGGTCTCGGACAGGCCGTAGCCCTCCAGCAGGTCAATGCCAAAGACGTCCTCGAACTCGCGCAGCACCTCCAGAGGCATGGGTGCCCCGCCGGTGATCGCCCCGCGCAGCGAGGAGGTGTCCGTCTGTGCGAGGTCCGGATGGCGCAGCATGGCAATGTACATGGCCGGCACGCCCTGGAAGATGGTCACCCTGTCCCGTTCCAGGATCTTCAGTGCTTCAGCGGGGTCAAACCGGGCCAGCAGGCTGATCATGGCTCCGGTGAGCACGGCTGCGTTCAGCGCGGACGTCTGGCCGAAAACGTGGAAGAAGGGCAGCCCGCCAAAGATGACATCCGTCTCCGCAGTGTCCAGCAGGTTCTGCGCCACCTCGGCGTTGCTGCGCAGGTTGTCATGGGTGAGGGCGGCGCCTTTGGGGCGGCCGGTGGTCCCCGAGGTGTAGAGAATGACGGCAATGTCTTCTCCGTCCACCTCCGCCACTGAGTCATCCGCTTCGCTGTCCTCCAGCAGCTGCCGGAAACTGCCCGTATTGACCGGAATGACGTCGACGCCGCCGGCTTCCTGAGCTCCGGCGGTGGCCTCGGGAAGCATCAGTTCGAAAGCGAAGAGCAGTCCCGCGCCTGAGTCCTGGAGGGTGTGCGCCACTTCGCGTGCCTTCAGCAGCGGATTCATCGGCACCACCACTGCCCCGTAGCGGAGCACTCCGTAGTAGACGGAGGCCATCGGCGGAATGTTGGGCATCATGAGCGCAACCCGGTCACCGCGCTGGACCCCGCGGGCACGGAGCAGTCCCGCAACTTTGGAGCTCATGGCATTCAGCATTGAATAGCTGATGACCGTGTCATTGATCCGCAGGGCGGGGCGGTCGGGGACCCGGGCAGCAGTTTCGGTCAGGATTCCGGCGAGGTTGGCCATGGCGATCTCCTTTGATCGGGCGCGGCAAAAAGGCCGCAGTGCTGCGAGGCTACCAACCTGCCGGCACAGGTGGAATGCCCAAGGGTCGTTTTCACGTAACTTAACGATAATGATTCTCATTTAAGTTACGGTTCCAGCATGAACACGTCTTCTTCATCCGCGGCCGCACTGGCCCTTTCAATACTGTTTCTCGCCGGCTGTGCGACGCAGCCAGGGGCGCCAGCTGACGGACCGCCGGCCCCGGGACCGGCATCCCGGCCGGCCATCCAGGAGAATGCCTCCGCTTCACCACGGCTGGTGCTTACGCATGACGGGGGCTTGAGTGTCCTTGACGCCGAATCGCTTGAACTCCTCACCGAGATACCGCTGGAAGGTTTCCTCAGGCTGTCGAACGCCGGAGACGGGCGGCATCTGGCGGTGTCTGCCGCCGGCGGATTCCATGTGCTGGACACCGGCAGCTGGTCCGAGGCCCATGGCCACCACGCGCACCACTACACCGTCGATCCGGCGCTTACTGGCGGGCTGGTGGACGCCGGAAAGCCTGGGCATGTAGTGGCCGGTGCCGGACGGACAGCGTTCTTTGACGACGCCGCCGGCACGGTCGACCTTGTGGACACCCGCAGTCTGGGGGAGGAGCAGCTGGCGGCTGAGCGGATACAGCTGGCCGAGGCGCATCACGGAGTCGCCGTCCCGCTTGAGGACGGGCGTGTGTTTGTCAGCCTGGGATCGGAAACGGGGCAGGACGGCGCGGCGGTGTTGGCCGGCGACGGTTCGGAGGTCCTCCGCAGTGATGAGTGCCCGGGACTGCACGGTGAGGCCGGGGCTGCCGGGGCCGTGGTGTTCGGCTGCGAGGACGGAATGCTTGTTTACCGGGACGGAGGCTTCGTCAAGGTACCGAGCCCGGACGGCTACGGGCGGATGGGGAACCAGGCCGGTTCACCCGGGTCTTCCGTGGTGCTGGCGGATTACAAGACGGCCCCCGGCGCCGCACTGGAGCGCCCTCAAACGGTAGCTCTTGTCGACACGGCTGCAGCGCGGCTCCGCCTGGTGGAGCTTGGGACCAGCTACTCGTTCCGTTCGCTGGGGCGCGGGCCTGCCGGGGAGGCGGTGGTGCTGGGAACCGACGGAGCACTGCACGTGCTTGATCCCGGGACCGGGGCCGTGACATCACGGATCGAAGTAATTGATCCGTGGGAAGAACCGGGGGATTGGCAGGCGCCGCGCCCTGCACTGCATGTCCTCAATGGAACTGCGTTCGTCACCGATCCCGGGGGGTCCAGGGTGCTGGCGGTGGATTTGGGGCAGGGCAAGGTGGTCCGCACGGCAGAGCTCGCTCGAATTCCCAACGAGATCGCTTCGGCAGGATGACTTATCCGCGGTCCGGGGGCGGAGAGTACTGTAACCCTTTTCCGTCTTGATTGATTTGCATCTAACTTGGAGGAGGGGGCAGTGCCGAGCGGAGGACCGAACCATCAAAGATTTGCAGGACAGGGCAAAAGCCACACGCGACGCCATACTCTCCGGGGCAGCGTCTGTTTTTGAGGAGCTGGGCTACGGCCGGGCCTCACTTAGCCAGGTTGCGGAGCGGGCCGGGGTTACCAAAGGGGCACTCTATTTCCACTTCCAGTCAAAGGACGAGCTGGCGCGGGCCGTCATCGCAGAGCAGCACCGCTTTTTCACTGCAGGCAATGCGTCCGTGCTCAGTCAGGCTCTGCCCCCGCTGGAATCGATGATCCTGCTTTGTCGAACATTCGCACTCAACCTGCTGCAGAACCCCATTGTCCGGGCAGGGACCAGACTTACCCTCGAAGCTTCGATCTTTCACGAAGACGTCCGGCAGCCTTATCAGGACTGGGTTGACGTTATGGGGCGGCTTGCAGCCCAGGCCCAGGAGCGGGGGCAGATCCGTCGGGACATTGACGCAGCAGCCTTTGCCCGCCTGGTTGTTGCTTCCCTGACCGGAGTGCAGATCATGTCATCAGTCCTCACTGGGCGGGACGACCTGGTGGAGCGCGTAGAGCAGATGTGGGAGCTCATGCTGCCGGGTGTGGTTACCCCATCTCTTGCCGGCAGCACGGGCGAACTGGCCCGTTTTTCCCAGGCATAGGCCCGGCGCCGGTTGCGCCGGGGCGCTTACTTCCTGGGCAGGGACAAAACCGGTCAACCGTCTTGTTTTAAGGACTAAAAAGCCTTAGGATCTGGGCTGTGGGGGGGTACTGGGAGAAAAAGCCGGTAGCCCGGTACCTGCATATCCGGACGTACCGCGGCCTAGCCTGCGGAGGTCTGCTGCAGGAACCGTTGCCGGTTCGCAGTAGGGGAAGGCGGGTGGAGGCTTGTGCCGCCACCCGCCTGTACTGATTGCAGGCCTAAACAGCTTCCCTGGCGCCATGAGTCCTGTTGCCGTCCCGCTTGGCGAGCACCGGCGAGGCAGCCAGCACCACGAGTCCGGCCAGCGGGATGACCAGGAGCCCAAACCGAAGTCCGGCCGCGTCCGCAACGGCGCCGACCACCGGCGGGGAAAGCAGGAAGCCCAGGCGCATCAGCCAGCTCACCACCGTGAGTCCGGTCCCGGGGGGGGTGCCTCTATGGTTTTCGTCAAGCGGCTGAGGGCAGGTTCTTAGGTGCAGGGTCTTCGTAAAGGGTGCCGTCGCGGAGCATGGCGAAGAG
>NZ_JBSHIT010000004.1:205383-341522 GCF_053619115.1 Arthrobacter sp. NPDC055585 | reverse complement strand
GCACCCGGGAGGGTGTGGGAGAGTAGGTCACCGCCGGACAATCATTAAAAAGGCTCAGGCCCCGCAACGCTGCGGGGCCTGACCCGTTTAACAGCCGTTTAACAACCCGTACCCGGTCCGGGCTTATCCGGCCGCCGCGAACCCCGCCGGCCACTCACGGGCAGGAACCCCTTCCGCGTCGGCTGGCCCGGCCGGCCAGCACTGCCTAGTCCAGGGCCGCGTCCTCCAACATCATCGGTTCAACACTGCCTGGCCTCCCGGCAGCCTGCCGCCCTTCCCACGCATAGTGACACCTGTTACCCAGTGGGACCACACCAGACAACACATGCCACAAACCGTGGGAACCACGGCGCGGTCATTGGAGTTTGCTTCAGGGTGGGACGCTGTCCCTCGTCGGGCATTGGTCCCGGCGGGGCCAGATGGGGCAGGGGGCCGGGAGGGGTCCAGTCGGGGTGGTCAAAAGGACCTCGAAAACAGGGTAAGATAGTAGAGCATCACCGCTGCAGATAGTTTCCGGAAACGGAATCAGGAAGCGGCGCGTGACCCAGGATTTCCCGCGCAAGCGAGGACAAAGGGTTACGGCGGTCATAGCGTGGGGGAAACGCCCGGTCCCATTCCGAACCCGGAAGCTAAGACCCACAGCGCCGATGGTACTGCACTCGGGAGGGTGTGGGAGAGTAGGTCACCGCCGGACATACCGTGATGATGAAGACCCATACAAGGACGTATGGGTCTTCATCTGTTTAACGCCCCGGATCCCCCTCCCTGGACCTCTCCCTGCGGCCCAGCCCGCGCCGCCCACGCCCCACGCCCCACCCACCACCCGAGAGACATAACCCGCCGCTTTCGGGCACCAATCCTCCCTTCTCTGGTACCGTAACCAAACAAGCGTTAGCCTAAGGAGACCGATGCTCGCTGATTTGGCCTTTTTCTCTTTTGTGGAACTCGCGGACGCCTCTCAGCATGCCGCGTACAACCGCTGGCACCAGCTGGACCACCGCCCGGAAAACCTGGCCCTGCCCGGTGTCGCCTGGGGTGACCGGTGGGGGCGGTCCAGGGATTCGACCACGGAGCAGGTTGCTGCCAGCCCGTTCGAAGGCACCGACTACGTGGCCATGTACTGGTTCCGTTCACCGGTCCAGGAGAGCGTGGAAGAGTGGGACCGCCTTGGCGAGGCCTCTTTCCAGTGGGGAAGAGGGCCCATCATCCCGGGTGTGAGCAGACCACTGCTGGGATTCTTCCGTCCGGTGAAGGGCTATTCAGCACCAAGGATCCTGCTGGACCCCGATGTACTTCCTTACCGCCCCAACCGCGGACTTCACCTCACGCTGACGCATTACGATGAACCGCACGGCATTGAGGCACACGACTGGTTCGCCTGGGAAGACAGGCACCTCATACCGGAGCTGCTCGAAGTCCCGGGCGTAGCCGGAGCCTGGACCTTTTCCTTCAGCCACGTCCAGCAGCACTCGACGCTCCTCTTTGATTCCGACTGCGCCTACGGGCCCGGAGAGCTGCGGATCCGCGTCCTTTACCTGGATGAGGACGTAGCCGAAACCACGTCCGGCATTCTGGAAGCCCAGCGGGACATGAACGCCCGAACCAATGCGCCGGCGGAGACCGGCAAAGTCCTGTTCTCGGCACCCCTGAACACGATCATTCCCTGGCAGGACTGGTGACAAGCGTGGAAGAGCGCCTTCAGGCGCTGGAGGACCGGGCCAGCATCACGGAACTCCTGGCCAGCTACGGGCCACTGGCCGACGCCGGAAACGGTGCCGGGATCGGCGAACTCTGGGACAGCGCGGGGACCTACACCTTCGATTCCACAACGCTGGAGCGCTCAGAGGTCGGCGGCCTGGTGGAACTCGAATCGCACCGGCAACTTATGCAGGCCGGGTGCGCGCACGTTCTGGGGTCGCCGACCATCAGGATCGAAGGAGACGGTGCGACGGCGGTAAACCACTCCGTAGTGCTGGTGCACCGCGACGGCGTCTGGGTCGCAGAGCGTGTCAGTGCGAACCGCTGGGAACTGGTGCGGACGGAGTCCGGCTGGAAGGTTGCCAACCGGACGAACCGGCTTCTCACCGGTGTCGAAGAAGCCAGGGCGCTGCTCAAACACTAGGTGCATGCGGGTGCCCTCCAAAAACCAACCGGCTGCCGAGCGTTACCGCCCGGCAGCCGGTTTTCCAGTCAATTCCCGCCCTACCGGGCCGACGACTGCTCAAAGCGTGAAAGCGGAGTCTCCCCGGCGGCGTCGAGCTGTTCGAGTGTGCGCAGGCGCGGTGTCAACGCACTGCCAAACCGCTGATCCCAGTGCTGCGCTTCGTCCGCGCCAAGCTGCCGACGTGCATGCTGCACCCAGTTCGGGTTGTCCAGCATCTCCCGGCCAAGCAGCACAATGTCCGCGGAACCCTCCTCGATCAGTCGCGTCGCCTGTTCCGGATCGACGACGAACCCTACGCAGGCCACCAGCATCCCGGTCTGCCGGCGCAGCTCCCGCGCGAAGTCCGCGTGGAAAGCGAAGCCGCGGCGCACCCGGGTATCCACCGACCGGTCCGCGCTGATGCCGCCGGAGGAAGTGTCGATGACGTCGACGCCGGCTTCCCCGGCACGGCGGGCAAAGTCAACAACGGCGTCGAACGGCGTGCCGCCCTCAGTCACGCCGTCGACGGCGGAGACGCGGTAGGACAGGATTACGTCGTCGGGAATGGCAGCACGCACGGCGCGGATCACCTCCAGGGGGTACCGCATGCGCTTCTCGGCATTCCCGCCGTACTCGTCGGTGCGCTGATTCGAGACCGGAGACAGGAAGGAATGCAGCAGGTAACCATGCGCGCCGTGCAGCTCGATCAACTTGAACCCGGCCCGGACGGCCCGTTCAGCCGCTGCCACCCACGCGTCGACGGACTCGCGGATTTCGCCGGCGTCCAGCTCCTTCGGCTCCTGCCAGCCCGTGCCGGCAGGGGTCGGCGAAGGCCCGACGACGGGCCACGGAGCCAGCCCGGCCGCAGCATCCGATTCATCCAGGGGAGCCCCTGCGTGCCAGGGCTCGCGCACCGAGGCCCGGCGTCCTGCGTGGGCCAGCTGAATGCCCGGAACCGTCCCGTGGGCAGAGAGGAACGTTGCGATCCTGGCCAACCCGGCGGTCTGGGCGTCGTCCCAGAGTCCAAGGTCGTGGTGGGATATCCGGCCGCGGGGTTCGACGGCGGTCGCCTCCACGATCACCAGGCCTGCCCCGCCCAGGGCGAAGCGGCCCAGATGGGCCAGATGGAAGTCGTTGGCGAAGCCCTCAGTGGCGCTGTACATGCACATGGGGGAGACCCCGGCGCGGTTGGAGAGGGTGGTGCCGCGAACGGACAGGGGAGTGAAGAGTGTGCCGGCAGGGGCGTTTTCATCCATCATGCAACAACCGTACCAAGCAATAGTTTGGTACGGTGCATAAAATGCAGAATACCGACCGGAATTGAGGGACCTGAGCGTGGAAAAAGCGGAGACGGACATCAGCGTGGAGGTCCTTCAGGGCGTTGCCTACCTGCGCATCGACGGCCCCGAGCGGCTGAATGCCCTCTCGACTGCCTCCATCCGCAGGCTCGCCGCTGAGCTTCAGGATGCCCGGGACTGCAATGCCGTGGTGATCACCGGTGTGGGGCGGGCGTTCTGTACCGGGGCGGACCTGGGGACCGAGGTGACAGCTGAAACGGTTGAAGCTGCCGGGGCGCTGGTGGAACTCATGGCGTCAGTTCCACCACCGGTGATCGCGGCCGTTAATGGACCCGCCGCGGGTGTGGGCGCATCCATCGCGCTGGCATGCGATCTGGTGCTGGCGGCAGAATCGGCGTTCTTCCTCCTGCCCTTCCTTCCGCTCGGACTGGTGCCCGACGGCGGCGCCACGCATTCCGTTGTGGCCGGCGCCGGACGTGCCCGCGCGGCACGCATGGCGTTTGGCGGGGAACGGATCCCCGCTGCCCTCGCGGCACAGTGGGGTCTGGCCGGTGAAGTGGTCCCGGACGGCGAACTCGACGCCAGGGTGGCTGAACTGGTTGACCGGATATGTTCGGCACCGCGGGAGGCAGCCGTCCAGACAAAGAAACTGCTGCGGGAAGCGGACCGCCAGGCCCTGTCCGGTGCTGCCCGGCGTGAGCTGGCTGTCCAGTCGGATCTGCTCGAAAGCCCGGAGTATGCCCTGGCGCGGGAAGGTTTCCTGGCACGGACGCCGGTCGATTTCCGCACCGTGCGAGCCGGCAGCCGGACGGTTTAGCTGCCGTTCGGGTCACCCTGGCCGGCGGCATCCAGGCACCTGCGCAGCGGCTCGGGTATGCGGATGGGGCGCTGGTCCGGGGAGACCGTCACCAGCCAGTTGGAAGCAGCGGCAACCTGCACCTCATCTGTGCGGCGCCACATCTCGAAGTCGAACCGCACCGAGGATGTTCCGATCTCCCCGACGCGGAGCTCAATGGTGATCTCCTCAAAGAGCCGGGCCGCGGCGAGGTAGTCGCAGTGGGTGGCCCGGGAGACTGTCCACCAGCCAAACCGTTCCAGCAGGGTGTCCTGCCGGAATCCGTTCAGGAAAAGCCATTCGGTCTGCAGCGCTTCCATCCGCGGGAACCAGGCCGCGTAGTAGAGAATCCCGGCCGGATCCGTGTCCGCGTAGGACAGCCGCTGTGTGTGCTGGTGCAGTGGCGGCCGCCGTTCGCCGGTATGGGGTGAAGGTGCGGTCAAAGTCATCGGCAGGTACCCGTCGTCGTCGTTGTCCCGGTGCTGCAGCCAGCACCGGTACGCATAAAAGAATGCACGCGACAAACCTAGCGTTTGTTTGGTAACGTGGCTATTCACATCAGATGGACCGGGGAACAGGAAGCCGATGCCGATCACTATTGACCTCACAGGACGGGTGGTTCTGATCACCGGTGGTGCCCGCGGTGTGGGTGCCGGCGTCGTCGATTCCTTCCTTGCCGCCGGGGCGGCTGTGGAGACCTGCGGCCGGACGGACCCGGAGCCGGGGGTTCTTCCGCCCTCCGTGGGATTCACCGAACTGGACGTTCGCGACGATGAGGCGGTGCGCGCCTGGGTTGACGGCGTCGCCGCACGCCGCGGCCGCATCGACGTCGCCGTGAACAATGCCGGGGGGTCTCCGTTTGGGCCGTTCGAGGCCGGCTCGGCACGCTACCAGCGCGCGGTCACGGAACTGAACTTCCTCTCCGCGGCACACGTTGCCAGGGCCGTGCACCCCGTGATGATGGCCCAGGACGAAGGGGGGTCCATCATCAACATCACCTCCATCAGCGCCCGGCGCCCCAGCCCCGGAACAGCCGTCTACGGTGCGGCCAAGGCGGCGCTGGAATCACTGACCAGCAGCCTGGCCGTTGAATGGGCACCGCATATCCGCGTCAACGCGGTCAGCTGCGGGCTCGTCGCAACCGAAGGCGCTGCCGAGCATTACGGCGATGAGGAGAGCTACGCCCGGGTGGCAGCGACCATCCCGCGCGGTCAGCTGGCCATCCCGGCCGAGATCGGTTCGGCCTGCGTGCTGCTCGCCTCCGGGCTGGCCAGCCACATCACCGGAGCCGTTCTCGACGTCGACGGCGGCGGGGAATGGCCGGCGTTCCTGGCGCACACCCCCAACGCAGACTTTCGCAAACCCAACAGAATCAAAGGAGCTTCCTGATGCCTGAGGCGGTAATCGTTTCCGCAGTCCGTTCACCCATTGGCCGCGCGCAGAAGGGTTCGCTGCGTGAAATGCGCGCCGATGACCTCGCTGCGCAGATGGTCCGTGCAGCCCTCGAGGCCGTACCGGAACTGGATCCCGGAACCGTTGATGACCTGATGATGGGCTGCGGCCAGCCCGCCGGTGAGCAGGGCTACAACCTGGGCCGCATCGTGGCCATGCAGCTGGGCCTGGACTCCGTTCCCGGCGTCACCGTGCACCGCTACTGCTCGTCCTCCCTGCAGACCACCCGGATGGCCATGCACGCAATCCGCGCGGGCGAGGGCGACGTGTTCATCTCCGCCGGGGTCGAGGCTGTCTCCCGCTTTGGCCTCGGCAAGGCAGACGGCATGCCGGACACCAAGAACCCAACCTACTTTGACGCCATGGAGCGGACCCGCAAGCTTGCCGCCGATCCGGACGCACGCTGGAGCGATCCGCGGGAGAACAGCGAGCTGCCGGATATCTACATCTCCATGGGAGACACCGCGGAGAACGTCGCCCAGCTGCGCGGCGTTTCCCGGTCCGCCCAGGATGAATGGGCAGTGCGGAGCCAGAACCGGGCCGAGGAAGCAGCGGCACGGGGTTTCTGGAAGACGGACATCACCCCCGTTATGCTGCCCGACGGCACCGTGGTCTCCACCGATGACGGCCCCCGTGCCGGCGTGAAGCTGGAGAAGCTGGCTTCCCTGCAGCCGGTGTTCCGCGAGCACGGCACCGTCACGGCGGCGAACTGCTGCCCGCTGAACGACGGCGCTGCCGCCCTGGTAATCATGAGCGACCGCCGCGCCGCCGAGCTGGGACTCACTCCGCTGGCCCGCATCGTCTCCACCGGTGTTTCGGCCATGACGCCGGAGCTGATGGGGCTGGGCCCCGTCAACGCGGTAAAGAACGCGCTGGCCAACGCCCGCATGTCCATCTCCGACATGGACATCATGGAGCTCAACGAAGCCTTCGCAGCCCAGGTGCTGCCCTCCATCGATGACATTGGCATCGACCCGGAGAAGGTGAACGTAAACGGCGGCGCGATCGCCCTGGGCCACCCGTTCGGCATGACCGGAGCCCGGATGACGACGACGGCGATCCATGCCCTGCAGGAGCGCGACGAACAGTTCGCAGTGGAAACCATGTGCGTGGCCGGCGGCCAGGGCATGGCCATGGTGCTGGAGCGCCTGAGCTAACAGCGCCCGGCGCAGCAAACCAGCACAGCAAAAGAGGCCGGGCGGCGAAGCGAAGATGCTTCACCGCCCGGCCTCTTGTATGCCCCGGAGAGGTTGTCAGTGAGACTCCGCGGGCACCGTCCGCAGCTCGTTCTTCAGAACCTTGCCGGTGCCGTTGCGCGGGAAATCCTCCACAATGACGAACTCCCGCGGAAGCTTGTAGTTCGCCAGCCGGGCCTTGCAGAACTCCTGCAGATCCTCGGCCGAAGGAACCGGATCGGCGTCGTGCAGCAGGGCAACGTAGGCCCGCCCCACTGACCCCATCCTCTCGTCCGGGATGCCGACCACGGCTGACTCATTGACTGCCGGGTGCTGGCGCAGCACGTTCTCGATCTCGGCCGGGTACACGTTGAAGCCGCCCACAATGTACATGTCCTTGAGCCGGTCCGTGATCTTCAGGCAGCCGTGCTCATCCAGGCGCCCCATGTCCCCGGTGTGGAACCAGCCGTCCGGGTCCACCGCGCCGGCGGTGGCCTCGGGATCCTCGAAGTAGCCCAGCATCACGTTCTCGCCGCGCAGCAGGATTTCACCGTCCATGCCTGTCGGAACGTCCTGGCCGGAAGCGTCCACAACCCGGATCTGGACTCCGTCAACCGCTGGTCCCGTGGTCTGTTTCGCGTGTTCCAGGTCTTCACCGGGCCGGGACATGGTGGCCACCACACATTCGGTCAGCCCGTAGGCCTGGGCCACCCGCTGGAAGCCGAGCACGTCCACCATGTCCCGGAAGAGGGTTTCCGGAGCGGTGGCTGCGCCGGCAATCGCGAAGCGCAGCGAGGAGGTGTCGTAATCCGCCAGGCCCGGGTGGTTAAGCAGGGAAGTGAAGATCGTGGGAACCCCGGGCAGTACCGTGATGCGGGCGGATTCGATCAGATTCAGCAGCCCGGTGGCGTCGAAGGTCTCCACCGGGTAGATGGTGGCTCCGGCCACCAGCGACGCGATCATGCCGGCCTTGTAGCCAAAGCCGTGAAAGAAGGGATTGACGATCGCGTACCGGTCTTCGGGAAGCAGCCCGGCACCGGAGGCCCAGGCCCGGGCGACGCCGAGCGTCTGGCGGTGGGCGCTCATCACTCCCTTGGGCAGTCCGGTGGTTCCGGAGGTGTACACGATGTCGCACACATCGTCCGGGGAAACCGATGCCGACGCCGCGGCGAAGCCGGCTTCGCTGACGTCCCGGCCGGAGGCGAGCAGCGACTGCCAGGCCATCACACCGCCGTCGTCGGCTGTGCTGTCCAGATCCACCAGCAGCCGCAGCGCAGGCAGTCCCGGCACGGGTGAGTCCGTGGGCTCGGCGTCGGCTGCTGCCGTGCGCAGTGCCTGTACGGGGTTCCGTCCCAGGAAGCCGCCCGCCACCACCAGTACGGATGCCCGTGAGCGCTGCAGGATGACGGCCGCCTCATGCCCGGTGAAACGCGTGTTCAGGGGCACGACGGCGGCACCAATGGACTGCGCTCCGAGCATGGCCAGGATGAACTCCAGCCGGTTTGGGGACCACAGGGCAACCCTGTCTCCGGCCCGGACGCCCTGGGCCAGGTAGCCCCGGGAAACCTCGGAGACGCGTCCGCACAGTTCACGGTAGGAAACTGTTGTGTCCGCGGTAACCACAGCGGGATGCCCGCCGAGCGTCGCCATCTGGCTGAGCAGCTGAGGCAGGGTCTTAGCCGGTTGCATCAGGGTAGGTCCTTTCAGGGCATGCCTGGGCCGGTCGGTGAAGCGCAATGGCGCGGCTAAACCTGGGGCCGGAGCAAATACGGAATAATTGAGCATACGCTTGGGTGAACAAACCAGAGGAGAATTGATGGCTGCGAGCAAGAAAACGGACCGTGCCCCCAGTGAGCAGGGCTCTGAGCGCCGTGAACAGCTGCTGGCCATCGCGGCCGGCCTGATTGCGTCCCGGGGGTACTCCGCCACGACGGTCCGGGACATTGCCGATGAAGCGGGCATCCTCTCGGGAAGCCTCTACCATCACTTTTCCTCCAAGGAAGCGATCCTTGACGAGGTTCTGCGCACCTTTATGGTCGGCCTCCGGGAACGCTCCGAAGAGATCGCTGCCAAGGGCGGCGGTCCGCTGCACATGTTCGACGAGCTGGTCCGTACTGCGTTCCTGACGATCGAGCAGCAGCCCCACGCCGTGGGGATCTACCAGAACGAAGCAGCGTTCCTGTCGAAGCTCCCCGGGTTTGAATTCGTGGCCCAGGAGGGCGCGAAGATTGAGGGCATCTGGCAGGGCGTGATCCAGGACGGCCAGCGCGAAGGCGTTTTCCGGGCAGATCTGGACTCGGCCATGACCTACCGCTTTATCCGCGACGCCGTGTGGTCCACGGTCCGCTGGTTCCGCCCCGGCGGCCGGCACTCGGCTGAAAGCGCCGGCCGCCATTTCCTCGAACTGATTCACTCGGGACTCCTGCAGGACTGACCGGTTAATCCCGGACTTCGCGGGTCCGGGCCCCGCGCGGATCCAGGACCTCGCGGATGAGGCGGAGTTCCTCGTCCGTGGGGAGCCGGGTTTCCGGTGCGCCCGCAGTGTCCAGGGCAAAGCCGGTGTTCTCGGCCACCGTCTGGGGATCCACGCCCGGGTGGATGGAGAGCACCTGAACCGCGCCGTCGTCGCCGTAGCCCAGGACGGCCAGGTTGGTGACGATGACACCGAGGTGGTGGTGGCGCAGCGACGGCCCGGCTGCCTTGGCGCGGTCGTTGCCGACTCCGGAGACCATGTCCACGGACTCCACAAACAGCCGGGCGCTGTGGCGGGCAACCCAGTAGTCCACGCGGTGGTTGGCGGTGTTGCCCGGCGCCCCGCGGACGCCGATCAGCTGCCGGGTGGGTTTGTTCCAGTCACCGATCAGTGAGATGTTCTGGTTGCCGAACCGGTCGATCTGGCTGGCGCCCATCATGCTCTGGCGGCGGCCCGAGGCCGCGATGTCGAAGATGCGCCGGAACGGGGCCCAGCCCTCGATTACTCCGCCGCCCGAGGCCGTCTTGCCCAGCGGCGGCGGTTCGCTCATCAGGAAGGCTTCCCCGTCACTGAGCACGAGGTCAGGGGAGTGCGTGAGCTTGGCCAGCCGTGCGCCGATGGTGGGGATGGTGCCCACCGCGTGGGCGAGGATCTCTCCGGATTCCCGGTAGGTGTCCGAGCAGGCTGCCACGCAGACCTCTGCGCGCGTGATCTCCGTTGCCATTATTTGGCCTCCTGTGCTGCGTGGAAGCGGTCCACGGCCTTGAGATAGCCGTCCTCGTCGCCGTCGAGGAACTCAGTGGTGAAGGCCCGCCAGGTCTCGGGGTCCTTCGCGGAAGCGGCGTAGTGCTTCTGGAAGGGTTCATCACGCCCGTAGTCCGGTTCGCAGGTGGTGAAGTGCGCACCGCCGGGGGTTTCGATAACGCCGGTGACGTACATGCGGCTGAGCATCAGGGTGTGGAACGAGCCCTGGTTCAGCAGGTCGCGGGTTTCCACGATCCGCTCCGTGCTCACGAAGGTGCGCTTGGCAGCCATGGCGAAGAGGTCGTCGAAGTACGGGTCCGGGCCCAGGAACTGGGCGTTGCCTCCGCTGTCTGCACGGTTGGCGTGGATCAGCGCGACGTCGAGCGGAATCGCCGGAACGGCAACGTACTCATCATCGGAGTACGGCGAGGCGACGGTCTTCAGGTGCGGATTGGCTGCCAGTACGTCTGAACCCAGGCCGGCAATGGTGGGCAGGAAAGACAGCCGCGCGGCTGCGGCCCGGAGGCCGGTGACGAACATGCCTTCGTCATATTCGCTGATCTCCAGTTCCCCGCGCTCGCGGGCGGCGGTGAACAGCGGATCCAGCGGGATGCTGTCCAGCGAGACAAAGCCGTAAACCAGCTTCTTCACCTTTCCGGCGGCCACCAGCAGTCCGACGTCGGGGCCGCCGAAAGCGACGACGGTGAGGTCCGTGACGTCGCTGCGCAGCAGTTCACGGACGGCGGCCATTGGCTTGCGCCGTGACCCCCATCCTCCAATGCCAATGGTCATTCCCGACTCGATGGACGCGATGGCGTCCGTGAGTCCAATTCTCTTGTTGGGCATCCGGTGCTCCTTTGCTCTGTTCCCGGCTCTGTACTAAACCTAGCGCTTGTTAGGGCGTTAGGCTAGCATGGCTCAAATCCCGCGTCTCCGGGGCGGACGGGTCCGGACGGGACAAGACAAAGGAGTCGTAATTTGAGTCGGAACCACGTAATCGTCACCGGAGGGGCCAGCGGCATCGGCGCCGCAGTCGTTGAAGCGCTCCATGCCCGCGAGCAGCAGGTGACGATCTTCGACCTGCAGCCGCCCGCAGCGGATGCCACGCCCGCCGGCGTTGGGTTTATTGAGGTGGATGCCTCCAATGAAAGCGCTGTCCGGGCCGCCGTGGCAGAAGCCGAAGCCGCCCGCGGCGTCGTGACGGGCCTGGTGATCTGCCACGGCAACCGGGGTATGTTCGTGCCCGCCATGGAAGCTGACCTGCAGCACGCCGCCAAGGTGTTCCAGATCCATGTGCTGGGCGCACTGGCGGTCAGCCGGGAAGTTGTCCGGCGGCTGGAGGGCAGGCCCGCGTCGATCGTTACGGTGTCCTCGGCAACGGCCTTCGGCGGCTGGGAAAAACAGGCCGACTACGGGGTGGCCAAGGCCGCCGTGCGTCAGCTGACGCAGAACCTCGCCGTGGAGTGGGCGTCCCTGGGCATCCGGGTCAACGCCGTGGCTCCCGGAAATACGCTGACTCCCATGGTCCAGGCGGTCATCGACAGCGGCCAGTATGACACCGCAGCCGTGGAAAAGCGGACACCAATGGGCCGGTTCGCGGCTCCGGAGGAAATCGCGGATGCCATCCTGTTCCTGCTGCTGGACGCTGCCTTCGTCACCGGGCAGTGCCTGGCCGTGGACGGCGGATGGACCGCCGTCGGCGAATGAGTGACGCGGCCCGTACCGCCTGACTTACTGCCTGCAACCGGCCCGGGACGCTGTCCCGGGCCGGTTGCAGGTCAGGCCGGAACGAAGCCCAGTGACCGGCCAAGCCGACGGCGGTGCTCACGCGCCGGGCCGAAGAGCTGGCTGGTGGCGTGCGCACGTTTGAACACCAGCTGGGCGTCGTGCTCCCAGGTGATCGCGATGCCGCCGTGCAGCTGAACGGTCTCGGAGGCAACGTAATCCAGTGCCTCCGAGCACCATGCCTTGGCTGCAGCGGCCCGTTCGGGCAGGTCCGGGGCGTCGGTTCCGGCAGACCAGGCTGCGGCCCAGGCCGTGGTGCGGGAGGTTTCCACCTTCAGCAGCATGTCCGCCATGCGATGTTTCAGGGCCTGGAAAGACCCAATCGGGCGGCCGAACTGCACCCGCTGCCCGGCGTACTCCACGGTCATGTCCAGGCCGCGCTGCGCGGTTCCCACCTGCAGGCAGCTCACTGCCACCAGGGCAATGTCGCGGACCTTTTCCAGGGCCGCGGATGCCTCCAGTGCCAGCGGGCGTGCGGCGGTGTCGCGGAAGGACAGGGTGGCAAAACGCAGTGTGGGATCGACGGCCGGCATTTCGGCGCGGTCCACGCCTGCAGGATCCAGCACTTCGAAGATGCCGATGCCCTGCGGTGTGGCTGCGACGGCAAGAATGGTGTCCGCGGTTCCCCCGTCCAGCACCAGTGCGGCGGTGCCGCTGAGCGTCCACTCCTCGCCGGAGCCGGCAGCGGTGACGCCTGACCCCGCGGTGGACCACTGGCCCTGGCTGTCGGCCCAGGCCAGGGAGGCGAGGGTGCTGCCTTCGGCGATGCCTGGCAGCAGGCGCTCGCGGGCTGCTTCGTCTCCGGCGTGCAGAACGGCTGCGGCCGCCAGGACAGCGGAGGAGAGCAGCGGGCTGGGCGCCAGGTGGTAGCCGAGTGCCTCCAGCACCAGCCCGGTTTCGAACCAGGTGAAGCCGGCGCCGCCGTACTCCTCGGGGATGGCCAGCGATGCCACGCCCACTTCCTCGGCCAGAACCTGCCACAGTTTGCCGTCATACCCCTCGGCCGCGGCTGAACGGACCGCTGCCGGAGTGGCATGCCGGGCCAGCAGCGCACGGAGAATCTTCACGAGTTCGTTCTGCTCGTCAGTCAGGGAAAAGTCCATGATGTCCTCAGTTGCCGGTGGTCAGAAGCAGGGAAGCGAGCCGGGAACGGTGGTACCGCGGTGTGCCCCACGCGCCGGTCAGGGCGCGGACCTTGGTGAACCACAGGCCGAGGTCATGTTCCTCCGTGTAGCCGATGGCCCCGTGCACCTGCAGGGCGGTGCGGGCTGCCAGATCCGCGGCGTCGGACGCGGCGACCTTGGCTGCGGAGACGCTGCGCGGTCCGTCCGGCCCGCCGAGGTCCAGTGCCGCACCGTAAATCAGGGGACGGGTAAAGGTCAGGGCCACCCGGACATTTGCCAGCTGGTGCTTCAGCGCCTGGTATTCGCCGACGGGGCGGCCAAACTGCTCGCGGATCTTCGCGTAGGAAACCGATTCCTCCAGCAGCCGTTCCCCGGCACCCAAAAGCATGGCCGCGCAGGCCAGGGCAGTGCGGTCCAGTGCGGTGGCGGCGGCTGCCGGATCCAGGGCTGCCGGCTCGCCGTCGGCAGTCAGCGGGTGCAGGGGCCGGGTCCGGTCTATGGAGCCCTGTGCTGGACCCGCCGCCGCCGGGGTCAGGGAATCCGGGGTGAGAAGGAATGAATGCGTCGAGGATCCGGCGTCCACGGCATAGGGCGCCAGAACGGGAACCGCAGCCGTGGCGATGGCCGATCCGGCCAGGATCCCGCTGCGCACCCCGGCGTCCACGAGGTCCGGCAGCAGCGCCGCGGATTCGAGGTACGGACCGGGAACACCGTGGTAGCCAAGCCGTTCAAACGCCACCGCGAGGTCCACGGCAGTACCGCCCATGCCGCCGTCGTCCTCCGGAACGCAGAGCCCGAAGAGGCCCAGCTCGGCGAGCTGGCCCCAGAGCGCATGGCCCAGGGCTGTGTCCCCGTCCGCCCAGGTGCGGGCGATCTTGGTGCCGCCGGAGCTTTCGATGATCTCGTCGAGGGCCTCGGCAAGGGAGCGCTGTTCTTCACTGAGCACGAACTTCATGAGGTCCTCCTGCCGTCGCCGCCGCGGGGGAGACCGAGCAGGCGTTCTGCGATGATGTTGCGCTGGATTTCGTTGGTGCCCGCGTAGATCGGACCGGCGACGGCGAAGAGGTAGTCCTCCACCCAGCGCCCGCCGGCCTCGGCGCCGGTGCCGCGCAGCTCAGCTTCCGCACCCAGCAGGGTGAGTCCGGTTTCCTGAATGGCAATGTCCAGTTCGGACCAGAACACCTTGTTCACACTGCCTTCGGCGCCGATGTCCCCGCCTTCCTGCATGGTGCTCACCGTGCCCCAGGTATAGAGGCGGTAGGCCTCGGACTTGATCCAGGCGTCGACGACGGCGTCCTGGGTAAAGGGGTCCGGTTCCGGCCGGGTGCTCCACAGGTCGATCAGGCGGTCAGCCGCGGCGCAGAAGCGGCCCGGGGAGCGCAGTGAAAGTCCGCGCTCGTTGCCTGCGGTGCTCATGGCCACCCGCCAGCCGTCACCGGGGGCGCCCAGGACGTCGCTGTCCGGAACAAAAACGTCGTCGAAGAACAGCTCCGCGAAGCCGGTTGACCCGTCCAGCTGGGTGATGGGCCGGATGCTCAGTCCCGGTGCGTCCAGAGGGAAAAGGAAGTACGTGAGGCCGCGGTGGCGCTGGGCTTCCGGATCGGTGCGGAACAGGCCAAAACCCCGGTCTGCCCAGACGGCGCGGGAGCTCCAGGTCTTCTGCCCGCTCAGCAGCCAGCCGCCGCGCTCTTCGTCCCGCCGGGCGGTGCTGCGGATGGCGGCCAGGTCGCTGCCGGCGCCCGGTTCGGACCAGGCCTGCGCCCAGATCAGCGAACCGTCCATCATGTCCCGCAGGTAGCGGTTCCGCTGGTCATCGGTGCCGTGTTCAAAGAGGATCGGCGCCAGGAGTGAGATGCCGTTCTGGGCCACCCGGGTGGGCGCACCGGCGCGGTAGTACTCTTCCTCGAACAGAACCCATTCAATGAGGCCGGCTCCGCGGCCCCCGAACTCCTCCGGCCAGGAGACCACCGACCAGCCGCCGCGGGCCAGCTCGGCTTCCCATTCGCGGTGGGCGGCGAAGCCCTCCGCGGTGTCCATGGAAGGCAGCGGCGTGGCCGGCACATGTTCGGCGAGCCAGGCGCGTGCCTCGGCTGCGAAGGCCAGCTGTTCTTCTGTCAGGTCCAGGTTCATGGCGTGACCGCCGCGCTGCGCATGCTCTTGACTCCCATTCCGGCCAGCGAATCAGCGCCGACCTCTGCGTTGTGGGCATGGGCTGCGTGGTGCAGCCCGAAGACCGAGTCCATGCCGGAGCGGAGCCCCTGCAGGTCCTCGGCCTGGTTGACGGCCTTTTTGGCCAGGGCCAGCCCCAGGCGGGGCATGGCGGAGATCCGTTCGGCCATGGCCATCACGGTGCTTTCAAGCTCGGCGGCAGGCACCACCTGGTTCACCATGCCCAGGTCCCGGGCACGGGTGGCCGGGAACCGGTCGCCGGTGAACAGGAACTCCTTGGCGGCCCGCGGGTTCATGACCCAGGGGTGGGCGAAGTACTCCACGCCCGGAATGCCCATCCGCACCACGGGGTCGGAGAAGAATGCGTCGTCGGAGGCAACAATGAAGTCGCAGGACCAGGCGAGCATCAGTCCGCCGGCGATGCAGGCACCCTGCACCATGGCGATGACCGGCTTGGGGATTTCCCGCCAGCGCCGGCACATGCCCAGGTAAACCTCGGACTCCCGGGCGAAGCGTGAATCAACGCCCTCGGCGCCCACGTGGTCCCACCAGATGACGGCCTTGCGTTCAAAGCTCTGGTCGATGTCCCGTTCCGGGGAGCCGATGTCATGTCCCGCGGAGAAGTGCTTGCCGTTGCCCGCCAGCACAATCACCTTGACGGCGTCGTCGTTCACCGCACGGGTGAATGCGGCATCCAGTGCGTAGGTGACCTTTGAATTCTGGGCGTTGCGGTACTCCGGGCGGTTGAGCCGCACGACGGCGACGGTCCCGCGCACCTCGTACGTCACCACCTCGCCGGCGTCGTCGTTCTGCATCGTGGTTCCTCCCTGGGCTTCCCGAACAAACATCTACCAAACAAGTGCTTGTTTTGCTAGCATAGGCGATGCTCGACTTTATGACCAGTGGTGCTGGGCAACGAAAGGTGTTTCGTGGATCTGAACTATGCAGCAGAAGATGAGGAGTTCCGCCGGGAGGTCAGGGACTGGCTGGAGTCCAACCTCTCCGGCCGGTTTGCCCACCTGCGCGGAAAGGGCGGATCCGGCCGGGAGCATGAGGCGTTCGAAGAACGCCTGGAGTGGAACCGGCACCTGGCCGCGCACGGCTGGAGCTGTGTTGGCTGGCCCGTGGAGCACGGCGGGCGGGGACTGAGCCTGCTGCAGCAGGTGATCTTCCATGAGGAGTACGCCCGGGCTGATGCCCCGGCACGCGTGAACCACTTCGGCGAGGAGCTGATTGGGCCCACGCTGATTGCCTTCGGCACCCCGGAGCAGCAGGCCCGGTTCCTGCCGAAGATCGTGGCTGTGGAGGAACTGTGGTGCCAGGGCTACTCGGAACCCGGCGCCGGATCAGATCTTGCCAACGTGGCCACCAAAGCCCGGCTGGAAGACGGACACTGGGTGATTGACGGACAGAAAGTCTGGACCTCCCTGGCCCACCACGCCGACTGGTGCTTTGTCATCGCCCGCACCGGCACCGGCCAGCGCAAGCATGAAGGACTGTCCTACCTCCTGGTGCCCATGGACCAGGACGGCGTGGAGGTCCGCCCCATCCTGCAGCTGACGGGTACCTCGGAATTCAACGAAGTCTTCTTCGACGGCGCCGTCACGGAGGCCTCCCTGGTGGTCGGGGAGCCCGGAGCGGGCTGGTCCGTTGCCATGGGCACCCTGGGCTTCGAGCGCGGTGTCTCCACCCTCGCCCAGCAGATCGCCTTCCAGCGGGAACTGGACGCCGTCGTCGATCTGGCCCGCAGCAACGGCGCGATCGATGATCCGCTGATCCAGGACCGCCTGGTGTCAGCCCATCTGGGCCTGGACATGCTCCGGCTCCACGGGCTGCGCACGCTCAGCGGCGAACAGGGCATTGAAGCGTCCATCACCAAGCTGCTCTGGGCTCCCTGGCACCGCTCCCTGGGCGAGCTGGCCATGGAAGTGGCCGGCGCCAGCGCCCTCACTGCCGCGGGCGAACCGTACGAGCTTGACGCCCTGCAGACCCTGTACCTGTTCAGCCGGGCGGACACGCTCTACGGCGGATCGGACGAAATCCAGCGAAACGTTATTGCCGAGCGCGTGCTCGGCCTGCCGAAGGAGGCCCGGGCATGAACCCCGCGCGCACTGCACAGCCTGTCCCCGACTACGTTCCCGCCCACGGCCTGCTGGCCGGACGCCGGGTAGTGGTCACCGCCGCCGCCGGTGCCGGCATCGGTGCCGCCGCCGCCCGCCGCTGCCTGGAAGAGGGAGCAGCCCTGGTGGTTCTGGGCGACACCCACGCCGGACGGCTGGAAAGCTCCGCCGCCGAGCTGGGTGCCGAATTCGGTGCCGAACGGGTCCGCTGGGCCGTCTGCGACGTCACTGTCGATGAGCAGATCGAAGCCCTGCTGGACCTCGCCGAGGACGCCGGCGGAGTCGACGTCATGATCAACAACGCCGGACTCGGCGGAACGGCCTCCATCCTGGAGATGACCGACGGGCAGTGGGACAAGGTCCTGGACGTCACGCTGACCGGAACTTTCCGCAGCGTGCGGGCCGCCGGGCGCCGCATGGTGGAGAACCAGGTCCGCGGCACCATCATCAACAACGCCTCCGTGATTGGCTGGCGCGCCCAGGAAGGCCAGGCACACTACGCCGCCGCCAAAGCCGGGGTCATGGCCCTGACCCGCTCCGCAGCGCTGGACCTCGCCTCACACGGCATCCGCGTCAACGCGGTCTCCCCAAGCCTGGCGATGCATCCCTTCCTGGCGAAGGTCACCTCCGAGGAGCTGCTGGAGCAGCTCACCTCGCGGGAAGCCTTTGGCCGGGCCGCCGAACCCTGGGAAATCGCCAACGTCATGGTGTTCCTCGCCAGCGGATACTCCTCCTACATGACGGGCGAAGTCGTCTCCGTCAGCAGCCAGCAAGCCTAAGGACACGCCCATGACTACCGCCTACATCATCGACGCCGTCCGTACCCCGGGAGGCCGGCGCCGCGGCTCCCTGGCCGGCATCCACTCCGCGGACCTCGGCGGCCACGTCATTTCCGCCCTGATGGAACGCACCGGCGTGGACCCCGGCGCCGTGGACGACGTGATTTTCGGCTGCACCGACACCATCGGTTCCCAGGCCGGAGACATCGCCCGCACCGCTTGGCTGGTGGCCGGGCTGCCGGACCACGTTCCCGGCGTTACCATCGACCGGCAGTGCGGCTCCAGCCAGCAGGCCGTGCACTTCGCGGCGCAGGGCGTGATGTCCGGAACCGCGGACCTGATCGTTGCCGGGGGAGTGCAGAACATGTCCGCCATCCCCATCTCCGCCGCCATGGTCCAGGGCAGCCAGTACGGATTTACGACGCCGTTTGCCCAGTCTCCGGGGTGGGTCTCCCGCTACGGCGACCAGGAGGTTTCGCAGTTCCGTTCCGCGGAAATGATCGCCGAAAAGTGGGCCATCCCGCGGGAACGGATGGAAGAGTTCGCGCTGCAGAGCCACCAGCGTGCGCTGCGGGCCATGGACGAGGGCCGCTTCGAGAAGGAAATCGTTCCCGTGGCCGGTCTGGCCCAGGACGAAGGGCCGCGCCGGGACACCTCCTTGGAGAAGATGGCCGGACTCTCCCCGCTGACCGAAGGCGGACGGATCACCGCGGCGGTTGCCTCGCAGATCTGCGACGCCGCCAGTGCCCTGCTGATCGCTTCGGAAAGCGCCGTCGCGACCCACGGCCTCACGCCGCGGGCCCGCATCCACCACATCTCCGTCCGCGCAGATGATCCGGTGTGGATGCTCACCGGACCCATCCGGGCCACCGCTTACGCCCTGGAGCGGGCCGGCATGAGTGTGGATGAGATAGACCTGTTCGAGTGCAACGAGGCCTTCGCCTCCGTGGTGCTCGCCTGGTCGCAGGAACTGGGCATCGACCTGGCGAAGGTGAACGTCAACGGCGGCGGGATTGCCCTTGGCCATCCGATCGGTGCCACCGGCACCCGCATCATGGCGACGCTGCTGAACGAGCTGGAGCGCACCCGGGGCCGCTACGGCCTGCAGGTGATGTGCGAGGGCGGCGGGCAGGCCAACGTCACCATCATTGAACGGCTCTAGAAACTGAACAGACAATAAGGGGCGGGGGCCGCGGCCCCCGCCCCTTTTTGCGTCTCCCGCTAGGCTGAGCGGACGGTGGCAGCAGCGGCCTTCAGCTGCACCACTGCCTCATCCACAATCCGGTCCACAAGTTCCCGGCAGCTGGGCAGCTCATCAATGACGCCCACAACCTGCCCGGAGGCCAGCATTCCCGCACTGGTATCCCCGTCCACCAGCCCGGCCTTGAGCAGCATCGGGGTGTTGGCCGCCAGCATCATCTGGTTCCAGGACCGGCCCGAGCTGCGTTTCATGGCCAGTCCGTCCCGGGCCAGTTCCAGCCAGGACTGCCCGGCCATGTTCTTGAACTGCACCGTGCGGCGGAGTGTGGGCAGCAGCTGCCGCAGCGTGCCGGCGCCTTCCAGGCCCTGGACGAATTCAGTGCGCAGCAGCCGGTGCGGCATGCCGTCCGCCTTGGCCGTCACAACCGTGCCGTCCAGCCCGAACTCCAGATACCGCCGTTTGATTTCCTCCGGCACGGCGCTGTCGCTGGTGAGCAGGAAACGCGTGCCCATGCCGATTCCGACGGCGCCGTAGGCCAGTGCCGCAGCCAGGCCCCGGCCGTCGAAGAAGCCGCCGGCGGCGATGACCGGAATGTCCACGGCCGCGGCCACCGTCGGCAGCAGCAGCGACGTCGGGATGGCGCCGGTGTGTCCGCCGCCCTCCCCGCCCTGGATCAGCACGGCGTCGGCACCCCATGCCGCCACCTTCTCGGCATGCCGCACCGAGCCGATGGACGGGATCACCACCGCCCCGTGCTCCTTGAGCCTGCTGATCAGCTCCGGTTTCGGCGCCAGGGCAAAGGAAGCAACCTTCACCTCGTACTTGGTGAGCAGGTTGACGCGCTGCTCGGCGTCGGAGGCGTCGGCGCGCAGGTTGACGCCGAAGGGCTTGTCCGTGCGGCTCTTCACCTCCATGATGGCGTCTTCCAGCTCGCGCAGGGTCATGGTGGCGGACGCCAGGATGCCCAGCGCTCCGGCTTCCGCGGTGGCCGTGACCAACCGGGGACCGGCCACCCAGCCCATGCCGGTCTGAACAATCGGATGCTCGACGCCGGTGAGTTCAGTCAGCGGGGTGGAAATACGGTTCAGGGTGCTCATGCCGGTACCTCGTTTTCTCGGCGCTTGGAGGGATCCAGGACCTCGCGGATGAGCCGCAGCTCAGTGCTGTCCGGAAGCCGGGTGGCCGGAACCGGTCCGGACACGTGCAGCGGAAAGCCGGTGGCTTCCTGCACTTCCCCGAGGCTGGTTCCGGGATGCAGGGAGAGAACGGCCATGCCGCCGCACGGTCCGCTGAAGTCAAAAACCCCCAGATTGGTGACCACCCGGTGGACGTCGTGGAACCGGGCGGCGGACGGCCCGGCAGCCCGGGCACGCGCGGCGCCGACGCCGGTGACAAAGTCCACCTGCTCCACCAGGGTGCGCGGGCTGTGCCGGGCAATCCAGTAGCTGGTCCGGTGGCTGACCGTGTTGGTGGCCGCGGCGCGCGTGCCCAGCAGCTGGCGCTTCGGCTGCGCATGCGCGCCGATCACGGAGAGGTTCTGGTTGCCCAGCCGGTCCAGCTGGGCTGCGCCCATCACCACATGCCGCTTGCCGGCGGCGATCAGCTCGAACAGCTCGCGGTAGGGCAGATAACCTCCGCGCTCACCGGGTTCGCCTAGCGGCGGAACGCCGGCGTAAATCATGGATTCGCCGTCGCTGAGCATCAGGTCCGGCGCGTGGGTCAGTGCCGCCAGGCGGGCTCCCAGGGTGGGAATGGTTCCGGCCGGGCTGGCCAGAATGTCCCGCTGCCCGCGGAACAGGTCGCTGCAGGCGGTGACAGCGATTTCCTCCCGGGTGATGCCGTTCACCGGGCGGCCTCCGCTGGGAAACCGGTGTAGAAGGCCTCCCAGGCCGACGGCGATGCCGCGCTCTGCGCGTACTCCCGCTGGAGCGCTTCGTCCCGGCCGTAGTCGGGTTCACAGGAGGTGAAGTGCGCGCCGCCGGGAGCCTGGACCACCTGGTCCACCATGGTGCGGTTCAGCAGCAGCGTGGCCGGATGCGCGTCCCGGGTTAGTTCGGCGGTGGGCACAACCTCCTCCGCGCTGAGGATGGTGCGGGCTGCGGCCCGGGCAAAAAGGTCATCGAAATACGGGTCCGGCCCCAGGCACTGGCCGTTGCCCAGGGCATCGGCGCGGTTCAGGTGCACCAGGGCCACATCCAGGTTGACGGCAGGCATGGCCACCAGGACTTCGCCGTCCTCATAGGGTGAGGTGACGGTGCGGATCTGCGGGTTGGCAGCCAGGGTATCCGCGCCCAGCCCGGACCGCGTCACCTCGAAGGGCAGGCGCCGTCCGGCCGCGCGGAGGCCGGAGACGAGCATGGCTTCGTCGAGCTCGACCACCTCAATGCTGCCGGCCTGACGTGCCGCCGCGAAGTGCGGCTCGACGGCGATGCTGTCCAGGGTGACGAACCCGAACACCACTTTCCGGACCGCTCCGGCGGCGCACAGCATGCCGACGTCGGGCCCGCCGAAACTGACAACTGTCAGATTGCGGGCTCCCGAGCGGATCAGTTCCCGGACCAGGGCCATGGGCTTGCGGCGCGATCCCCAGCCGCCGATCCCCACGGTCATGCCGCTGCGGAACTGCCCGGCTACGCTGTCCAGCCCGCAGAGCTTGCCGGTCATGACGCGCTGGCTGTTCCGCTGGCCACGAAGTCATCCCGCAGGTCATCAGCGACGCCGGCCAGGTTGAGTTCAAAGGTGAAGCCCTGCTCAAAGCGGTAGCTCTTCACCACGTCCACCGGGTCTATTCCGTTCAGTGCTTCCTTCGCGGCGCGGATCACCCGGGGGTCCTTGGAAGCGATCTCCGCAGCGTAGGCGAAGGCCGTCTCATCCAGGGCCCCGGCCGGCACCACTTCGGCAACGCTGCCCAGTTCTGCCAGCCGCTGGGCGGTGATGGTTCGGCTGGTGTAGTACAGGGTGCGCAGCAGATGGGCCGGAACCAGCCGGGACAGGTGCGTTGCCGCGCCCAGGGCTCCGCGGTCCACCTCGGGCACGCCAAAGTAGGCGTTGTCCGCGGCCACGATCGTGTCTGCACTGCCGGCCAGGCCCACACCGCCGCCGAGGCAGAAGCCGTTGACCGCGGCGATCACGGGAACGGGGCATTCGTAAATGGACTTGAAGGCTTCATAGCAGCCGCGGTTGGCACCCAGGATGGCCGTGTGGCCCGAGGTGGCCTGCATTTCCTTGATGTCGACGCCGGCATTGAAGCCGCGGCCCTCCGCGCGCAGGACCACCACGCGGGTATCCGGATCCGAGCCGGCTTCCGTCAGAGCGTCGCTGATCCCAAACCAGCCCGCCACGGGCAGGGCGTTGACCGGGGGATAGTCCATGGTGACTACCCGTACGCCGTCCTGGTGCATCTTCGATTTGATTGCCATAGCAGTACCCTACCTAACGTTTGCTTGCTACGATACCCCTAACATTTGCTTGGTATGGCAAATCGGAGCACTGAACTCGAAGGAGAGAACAGACATGACGGGCATCTGTGCAGGACGAGTCGCCATAGTGACGGGCGCAGGCCGCGGCCTCGGCCGCGAGCATGCGCTGGAACTGGCGCGGCAGGGGGCAAAGGTTGTGGTCAATGACCTTGGAACCAGCCTTAACGGCGTGGTGGAGGCCTCCGGGCCGGCGCACGACGTCGTGGAACTGATCCGCTCCGAAGGCGGGGAAGCGGTGGCGAACGGAGCCGACGTCGCCAACTTTGACCAGGCTGCCGCCATGGTGGCCCAGGCCGTAGAGACGTTCGGGCGCCTGGACATCCTGGTCAACAATGCAGGGTTTGTCCGGGACCGGATGCTGGTGAACACCTCAGAGGAGGAGTGGGACGCTGTCATCCGGGTGCACCTGAAGGGGCACTTCGCCCCGCTGCGCCATGCCAGCGAGTACTGGCGGGCCGAAGCCAAGGCCGGACGGCAGCCTGATGCCCGCGTTATCAACACCTCCTCCGGTGCCGGTTTGCAGGGCAGCGTGGGGCAGGCCAGCTACTCCGCCGCCAAGGCCGGCATCGCCGGACTGACCCTGGTCGCCGCACACGAACTGGCCCGCTACGGCGTGCGGGTCAACGCCATTGCCCCCTCCGCCCGGACCCGCATGACCGAGGGCGCCTTCGCCGAGGCCATGGCTGCACCCGAGTCCGGCTTCGACGCCATGGACCCCGCCAACGTCTCACCCGTGGTCGCCTGGCTTGCCAGCCCCGGCTCGGCGGACGTGACCGGCCGGGTCATCGAGATCGAAGGCGGACGCATCTGCATCGAGGAAGGCTGGAACCACGGCCCCGCGAACGACGCCGGCCGGCGCTGGGACGCAGCAGAGGCAGGGGAGGCCATCGAGCAGCTGCTGCTCAAGGCCGCCACCCCCGAACCGGTTTACGGCGCATGAGCACCACCGGCACGGAGCTCCGTTCAGACCAATGGGCCGGGCGCAGCCTGGGCACCCACACGGCAGGCTATTCCGAGACGGACGCGATCCTCTATGCGCTCGCCGTCGGAGCGCCGGCAGAAGACCTTGACCTGGTCTTCGAAGACCGGCTGCGGGTGCTGCCATCCTTCGGCCTGACGCTGGCCCAGTGGGCACCCGACGCCCTGGCGAAGCAGGGGGCCTTCGATAACCGGGCAGTCCACGGCGCGCAAAAACTCAGCGTCCTGCGCCCGCTGCCCCGTTCCGGAGAGATCACCATGAACGCCCGCGTGGGCAGCGTCTGGGACAAGGGTTCCGCCGCGGTCTTTGAAGTGGTGGTGGAAAGCGCCTGGTTCACCGCCACCTGGAGCATCTTCGCTCCCGGCTTCGGCGGATTCGACGGCGACCGCGGCCCCTCCGCACCCGCCGCTCCGGCCGGCGCTCCCGCTGCCTCCGGGTCCATCCGCACTCTGCCGAACCAGGCTGCGCTGTACCGGCTGCTGGGGGACAGGCACCACATCCACATCGACCCCGCCGCGGCACAGCGGATCGGCCAGCAGCGCCCCATCCTGCACGGCCTGGCTTCCCTTGCCACTGCCACCCTGCCGCTGGCCCGGTTGGCGGGGGCGCATCCGGCTGACCTGGCCGAATTCGGCGGCCGATTCTCCGGCGTCGTTTTCCCCGGGGACGAGATCCAGGTCCGCACCTGGGACGAAGGCCGCTTCGACGCCGCCGTAAACGGCCGCAGCGTCATCACGGACGGCCTTGCCATCTTCCGCTGACCGGGTCCGGGCAGCACCGCGCACGCACAGATGAGACGAACAGAGAGAGACCGATGAAGATAGTTGTTCTGATGAAGGAGGTGCCGGACACCTGGGGTGACCGGAACCTGAACCTGGAGACCGGGCTGCTGGACCGCGCAGCCGGTGAACCGGTGCTGGATGAGATCACCGAGCGTGCCCTTGAAGTGGCGCTGACCTACCGGGACAGCCATCCGGACACGGAAGTTGTGCTGCTCGCCGCAGGACCGGAAGGCACCCTGCCGGCCACCCTCCGCAAGGGGCTGGCCATGGGCGCTGACCGTGCCGTGCACATCACCGACCCGGCACTGCTGGGCGCTGACACCACACTGACTGCTGAAGTCCTCGCCGCCGCCCTGAAGCGGACCGGCTTTGACCTGGTGATCGCGGGCAACATCTCCACCGACGGCGGCGGAGGAGTCCTGCCCTCCATGCTCGCCGAACTGCTGCAAACCGCAGGCATCACCTCACTGAGCAGCGTGGAAATCAGTGAAACGGCAGTCAGCGGGCAGCGCCGGCTGGAGGCAGAGACCTATGACGTGCAGGCCGCTTTCCCGGCGGTCATCTCCATCACCGAGGCCCTTCCGGACGCCCGCTTCTCCAACTTCAAGGGCATCATGGCCGCGAAGAAGAAGCCCTTCGAGACCTGGTCCCTGGCGGATCTTGGGCTGGCACTGGATGAGGAAGCCAACCGGTCAATCGTGATTTCCGTGGCTCAGCGCCCGGCACGCACCGCCGGTGTCCGCATCGAAGACGAGGGCGACGCCGGCCAGCAGATCGCAGACTTCCTTGCCCGGAACCAACTCATTAAAGGACGCTCATAATGACCGGATACCCAGCCAGCCCTGCCCTTGTCCTCGTTGATGTCTCACCGTCGGGTGTGCTGCGTTCCAGTGCCGCCGAACTGATCGGCGCCGCCACCGCCGTGGGCACGCCCGTTGCACTGGCCGTCGCTGCGCCCGGCAGCGCGGACCGGCTTGGCGCCGAACTCGCCGCACTGGGTGCTGCCCACGTGATGATCGCCGAATCCGCCGACGCCGCCCGGGGCATGATCCTGCCCGTTGTGGACGCGCTCAGCGCCGCCGCCGAAGCGCTCTCACCCGAAGCCGTGCTCACCGCCAACTCCATCCGGGGCCGTGACGCCGCCGCCCGTTTCGCCGCCCGTTCCGGTGCCGCCCTGGCCGCCGATGCGGTGGGCGTCTCCCGGGACGAGGAAGGAGTGGTGGCGCACCACTCGGTCTACGGCGGCGCGTACTCCGTCGAATCGGCTGCTGCTGCCGGAACCCTCGTCCTCACTCTGCGGCAGGGCTCCTCGAGCCTGCGTGCCGAACCGCAGGAACCGTCCGTGGAGATCCTGAACGTAACGGCTTCAGGCACACCGGATGCCGCCGTCCTGCACTGCCAGGAAACCGCCGTCGTCTCCGCCCGTCCTGAACTGCGCGGCGCATCCGTGGTGGTCTCGGGCGGACGCGGCATCGGGTCCGGGGAGAACTTCGCCCTCGTTGAAAGCCTTGCCGACGTCCTCGGCGGAGCCGTCGGTGCCTCCCGCGCCGCCGTCGACGCCGGATACGTCCCGCAGTCGCTGCAGGTGGGCCAGACCGGTGTGACCGTTGCGCCGGAGGTCTACATTGCCCTGGGCATCTCCGGCGCCATCCAGCACCGGGCCGGCATGCAGACGGCGAAGACCATCATTGCGGTCAATAAGGACGCCGACGCCCCGATCTTCGAGATCGCGGACTTTGGCGTGGTGGGCGACGTCTTCACGGTGGTGCCGCAGCTGGTGTCCGCGATCGAAGCAAAGCGGGGGTAACGCCATGGTGAGGAAGGGGCTTCCCAGGGAGAGTTCGGGTACTCCGGCCGCGCCTGCGCCGCCTGCCCCGCGGGAGAACGCAGCGGCATCCGCCGGGTTTGCGGTGGGTTCCGGGGCCGAGACTCCGGCGAGCCCGGCAGTTCGGCCTGCCACGGGCCGGCGTCAGGGACTGCCACGTCCCGGAGCCGCGGCTGCCGCTGGTTCCGGCGCACCGGCCGTGCCGGCTGCACCCGAGGCCCAGGCCGCCCCGGCTACCCAGCCCGCCTCGGGCCGGCGGCAGGGAATGCCGCGTCCGGCGCCGGCATCAGGCCCCGGTGCAGCTGAGGCTCCCGCCGGTGTGCCCGGAACCCGGTCAACGGTGACCGCAACCCGGACCGCGGCACCCCGAACCCCGAGCGAGCCGTCGCTGGCCGCCGAGACATCCGCGGCCAAGAGCGCCGCTCCTCCTGCCACTGCCGCTGCTGCCACTGGATCGGGCGGCCAGTCCGGGACCGGGTCCGTGCTGAAGCGCGCCGGGCTGCTCGCCGCTGCGCTTCTGGCCCTGTGTGCCGCGGCGGTGCTGGGCGCCCGGTGGCTCATAACGCTGGAACCGGTGCAGGACTTCCTGGTCCGCTATCCAGGTGAAACGGAACTCCCGCACGGCGCCCCCGTGGGCATTCCCGCCTGGCTTGGCTGGCAGCACTTCTTCAACGTGTTCCTGATGGTGCTGATCATCCGCTCCGGCTGGCAGGTCCGCACGCAGCGCCGCCCGCCGGCGCACTGGACTCCCCACCGCGGGAAGAACCCGAAGAAGATCAGCCTCACCCTCTGGTTCCACCAGTCCCTGGACGTGCTGTGGCTCGTCAACGGTGCCATATTCGTGGTGCTGCTGGCGGTGACCGGCCACTGGGTACGGGTAGTACCCACCAGCTGGGAAGTGTTCCCCAACGCCGCCTCCGCTGCGCTGCAGTACCTCTCCCTGGACTGGCCCACGGAGAACGGCTGGGTGAACTACAACTCGCTGCAGGTCCTTGCCTACTTCCTCACCATCTTTGTGGCCGCCCCGCTGGCCGCGCTGACCGGTTACCGGATGTCTGCCATGTGGCCGGCACGCGCCAAGAAACTGAACCGGGCCTATCCGATTGAGCTGGCGCGGGCCATTCACTTCCCCGTGATGCTGTACTTCGTGGCCTTCATCCTGGTGCACGTGGCCCTGGTGCTTTCCACCGGTGCGCTGCGCAACCTGAACCACATGTACGCGGGCCAGGACGCCGTGAACTGGACGGGTTTCTGGATCATGTTCGCGTCGCTGCTGGTGATTACCGGCGCCTGGTTCGCTGCGCGTCCGCTGGTCCTGGCGCCTATTGCCTCGCTGTTCGGCAAGGTGGGCCGCTAGCTGTCCCTGGGGCAGCTGGCGGCCGGGCCGCCCATTTACGCCGTTCCCTGCTGACCGGAGTCTGCGGGAGGAACACACTGGGTAAATGGCGGAGAGCAGCGGCGGAACGCTCAAGCGCCGGCTCGATTCCGGGCCGGACCTTGAGCGCACCATGTTCTTCAGCGATGCGGTGTTCGCGATCGCCATGACGCTGGTGGCGGTGGACATTAAGGCGCCGCAGGTCCCGCCGGATGAGCTGGGCAGGGCCGTGCTGGAACAGGGGCAGGAGTTCTTTGCCTACGCGCTGTCCTTCGCCGTTGCGGGCGCATACTGGCTGAGCCACCACCGGCTGTTCCGGCTGCTCAAGGGGTTCACCGGCGGGCTGCAGCGCCTGAACCTGCTGCTGCTGTTCTTTGTGGCGCTGCTTGCCTATGCCACGGACATGCTGGCGCTGCACGATGACACGAGTCTCGGCGTCGTTATTTATGCTTTGGCGCTGGGGCTCATTGGTTCGGTGAACACGCTGATGTGGGGTTACTGCCACCGGCACGGGCTCTTCCGGGACGACGTGAATCCCGGGCTGCTTCGATACGCGCGGGTCCGGGCCCCCATCACCCCGGCGGTTTTCCTGCTTTCGATTCCGATTGCGCTGCTCAGCCCGTCGGCAGCGGAGCTGTCCTGGCTCTCCATCCTGGTGATCAGCCTGGGCCTGCGGCTGTGGGGACGGCGCCGGCTGGGGGCTTCCGCGGAAGCGTGACGCCTGCCCTTCCTGCGCCGATTCGGTAATTGGTTCAATGTCCGGTAGTCTTATATCTGCTCTTGACGAGCAAAGCCTGGAGGATTCGCCTAGCGGCCTATGGCGCACGCCTGGAACGCGTGTTGGGTTAACGCCCTCGGGGGTTCAAATCCCCCATCCTCCGCCAGATGAGAAATCATCACCAGAAACGCCCCGGTCCTTCGGTCGGGGCGTTTCTGTTTGTCCGGAGCCTCCGCCAGGCGATGCCTCAGCTGCCCTCCGTTTTCAGCTGCGCTCCGGCCGCAGGGCGAACCGGGTGGCCGCGGCCACCGTTCCCATGCCCAGCAGGGCGGTTCCGCCCGCCAGCGCCAGGTACACCAGCGGCTGAATGGTGGGGAGCGGTTGCCCGGAGACGTTCAGGGCGATGCCCAGCAGCGGTGGAAGTGCCAGCACAGTTCCCACAACGACGGCGGCAGCCACCATAAGCGCCCCCTCCGCGCCGGTCATGCGGCGCAGCTGGGCATCCGTGGCTCCGAGCCTGCGCAGCAGCAGCAGTTCCGGACGACGCCGCGCGGTGGACATCACGAGCGAATTCCCCACGGACACCGCCAGATAACCGAGCAGGATCAGCATGGCCAGGATGTTCACCCAGGACTCTGCTCCGCGCTCCGCCGCGCCGGCTGCGTCCAGCTCCTCCCGGTCCAGGACGGTCAGCCCCAGGTCTTCCAGCGCCGGCAGCAGTGCAGCGGCGTCGGCGTCCGGAGCCGTGAGCAGCAGCTGATGATTCAGCCCGGAGGTGGTGTGGGGGAGCAGCGCCGTGTTGTCCATGGTCACGTCGCCGAAACCCAGCCCGCGGTCATAGGTGGCGATGACGACGGCGCTGGCCTCGGTTCCGTCCCCGTAGCGGAACTCGAACTCTTCTCCGGGGGCCAGGCCGGATTCGCGCGCCAGCGCCGTGCTCACTGCGACGGTTCCGGGTTCGGCCAGACGGTCCAGCGAACCGTCGCGGACCCCCAGGTCCAGGGCTGCGTCCAGGTTCTCTGGCGCAACGCCCTGCACCCCGACGGGCTGCACACCGTCATCCATGCCCATGAAACGCGTCTGCATCAGGAGCGCGGAGCCGGCCATCGGCGTCGCGGTTTCCACCCCGGGGAGGGCGGCAACCGTGTCCGCCAATTCGGGTGATATGCCGCCGGGCGCGCTGGCCAGGTACCCGGCGACGACCCCGTCGCGGGACTGCCGCTGCGCTTCGGATTCGACCGTGGTTGGCATAAAGAACTGCACGGAGCCAAGCGCCAGGGCCAGGGCCAGCGGAACGATCCCGGCAGCGAGCCGGCGGGGGAACGCCTGGGCGCCGGCTCCCGCAAGGACCAGCGGCGCTGAACTGCTCCGCCGCAGGACCGGCGCCATCACCTTCAGGGAACCGGTCACAATCCACGGGCCCAGCACGCCCGCGCCGATCACCAGCAGCAGGATGCTCGACGCCGCTGCCGCCAGTCCGGCGCTGCCGGGGACCGCGGCGGGCAGCAGTGCGGCCAGAAGTCCGGCGCCCAGCAGGGTCAGCCCGGTGATGACGCGGCCGCGGCCCAGCCGCCCGGACTCAGTGACCGCTTCACGCAGCGCCGTTACCGGTGCGGCGCGGACCGTCCCGCGGGCCGAGACCAGTGAGGCACCCACAGCCGCCGCGACGCTCACCAGCACGGCGCCCACCGCCGGCAGCGGACTGTACGCCAGCTGGAACCCGTCCGGAATCACGCCCGCGGCGGTGAACTGGCCGCCCAGGAACCCGGCCAGCCAGAATCCGGGAACAGCTCCCAGCACGGCCGCAGCGGTGGAAACCAGCAGGACCTCGCGGACCACCAGGCCTAGTGTCTGGTTGGCTCCGGCACCGATGGCCCGCAGCATCGCGAACTCGCGGCGGCGGGAGAGGATGGAGAGGGAGAGGGTCCCGGCCGTCACAAAGACCGCCGTCATTAGGGCTACTCCTGCCAGTGACCCGCTCAGGAGCAGCAGCATGGACCGGGCTCCGGCACCGCCGAGGTTTTCAACGTCGCCGCGGCGGTCCCCGGTGTAACCGACGACGCCGGAGACCTGCGCTTCAATGTCCGCAGCCAGACGCTCCGGGTTCATCCCCGGTTCGGCCAGGACACCGATGGTGGCGACGGCATCTCCGTGCGGCCAGAGGGCGGCGGCACCGGCGGCGCTGAGGAAGACCGCCGGGCCGGTGCTGTTTCCGTCTGCCGGGGCGACGGTGCCGGTCACGGTGTATTCGGCGGGGATGCCGCCGTGGCTGAGCGTGATGCGGTTGCCGGGTTCGGCGTTGAAGGACGCATCCACCGCTACCTCATCGGCCGTCTGCGGAGGTTCTCCGGCGGTGAGGTCGAAGGGCGCCAGGGCGGCTGAGTCCCAGGCTCCGGCCGTCACCAGATTCCCTTCCGCAGTGGTCAGCGGGATCTCAAGGTTGCCGACAGCACTCCGGACACCGGGCACTGATTCGATCTCCTCCACGGTTTCCGTGGGCAGCAGCACCCGTTCGGGGAAAACGGCCGGCAGGTCTTCCGGCACCGGAATGGACTGAGGTGCGCCCACGACGACGTCGGCGGCCTGCAGGCGCTGCGGCGCGGTGCCGCCGCGCAGCCCGGATTCAATCAGCACGCCCATGGCGGTGATCAGGGCAGAGCAGAGGAACACGGCGATGAACACACCGGCGAACCCGCCGCGGTGGTGCCGGATGGATGCTTTGGCGAGGCTGAGCATGTTAGTTCCCTCCCAGATAGGCCATGCGGTCGGTGACGTCGCGGGCCGAGGCGCCGGAAATGCTGCCGTCAATGTGTCCGTCGGCCAGGAAAATGACAGTGTCCGCGTAGCTGGCGGCCACCGGATCGTGGGTCACCATCACCACGGTCTGGTTCAGGGCGGAGACGGTGTGCCGCAGCAGTTCAAGGACCTGCCGTGCCGTGCCGGAATCGAGGGCGCCGGTTGGCTCGTCGGCAAAAACCACGTCCGGCCGGGTGATCAGCGCCCGGGCTATCGCGGCCCGCTGCTGCTGCCCACCGGAGAGTTCCTGCGGTTTCCGGCCGCCCAGCCCGGTCAGGCCGACGGCGCCGAGCACGTACTCCAGCCAGGCCCGGTCGGTGCCGCGCCCGGCCAGCAGCAGCGGCAGGGTGACGTTGGCCGTCACGGTGAGCTGGGGCAGCAGGTTGTAGGACTGGAACACGAAGCCCACATGGTCCCGCCGGTACCGGGTCAGTGCCTTGCCGCGGAGCCGGGAAATCTCGGTGCCGCCCAGCCGCACCTGCCCGGCGTCGGGCACGTCCAAACCTGCAGCGGACTGCAGGAGTGTGCTTTTGCCGGACCCGGACGGGCCCATCACTGCGGTGAAGGTGGCGGCCGGCACGGCCAGCGATACGTCGCGGAGGGCCGTCACGGCGGTGCTGCCGGAGCGGTAGCTCTTGGAAACGCCGGTCAGCTCCAGGGCTGCCGGGCCGGGGAATTGGGAGGAATCGGAGTACATAATGTGTGTCCTTTGAACGGTGGCTGGGGAACTGCTTTCGACGCTACGCAGCGCGGGATTCCGTTCCGATACAGCCAGCAGCCCAGTTCTTGGTGTAGCTGGCTATACCGACAGGCGCCGGACGCTCCGGCATAATCGAGCAAATGAGATGGCCAACCCAAGCCGGCCTGCGGGCCCGCGCAGCAGACGCAGTGTTCCTGCTGCGTGAGGGTGCGTACTGGCTGGCCTCGCTGGGAATGCTGGTGGCCGGTCTGGTGCTGCTGCCGTTCCTGTCCCTGGGCATTGGGTTGTATGCCCTCCCCGGAGTGCTGCGGCTCCTGGACCTCCTGGCTGCGCGGGCGCAGGGGCGGTCCGCGGCGTTTGCCGGCGCCGTGATTCCCTTTGACCGCCGCCGTCTCAGCGGCCGGCATTCCTTTGGGGAATTGGCCTCGCTGGTGACGGCACCGGAAACCAAACGGGACCTGTCCTGGCTGCTGTTCCACGCCGCGTTTGCCCTGCTGGCCGGAGCCCTGGCCATCGCCCTGCCCGTGGGAGCGCTGCTCTACCTGCTGGTTTCTCCGCTGTGGATGCTGTTTCCGGCGGATGCTCCACTGGAAATGACCATCACCATCACCAGCTGGCCGGCGGCGTTCCTGGGCATGCTGCTCGGCGTCGTCTACGGTGTTTTGGCCTGGCTGCTGCTGCCCTGGATGGCCCGCCGGCTGAGCGAGGGAACCCTCGCGATCCTCTCCCCGCGGCGGTACGAAGAACTCTCCCGCCGCATCCAGGACCTCTCCGCTGCCCGGGCCAGTGCGCTCGCGGCGCATGCTGCCGAGCTGCGCCGGATTGAGCGGGAACTGCACGACGGCGCGCAGAACCGGCTGGTGGGCGTGGTGATGATGCTCGGTCTGGCGCAGCGGGCAGCCGAGACGGATCCCGCGGCTGCCTTCCCGTTCCTTGCCCGGGCGCAGGATGCCGCCACTGAGGCACTGGCCGGACTCCGAGCAGCCGTGCATGACATCTATCCGCCGGTGCTGGATGAGCTGGGACTCGGGGGCGCGGCCTCGGCCCTGACCAGCCGTTCGCCGATTCCCAGCAGCCTGGACGTGGCGGGACTGCTGCGCGCGCCGGCAGCCGTTGAGTCGGCGGCCTACTTTGTGCTGGCGGAGGCGCTGACCAACGCAGCGAAGCATTCCGGTGCGTCCCGGATCGAGGTGGTGCTCCGCACCGAATCAACGCCGCGGGAGGACGTGCTGGTGGTTGAAGTGACCGACGACGGGCGCGGCGGGGCTGTGGTTTCGCCTGCGGGGTCTGGTGCTGGTCCGGGCGCTGGGTCCGGTACTGGTTCGGAATCGGTGTCGGGCGTACGGGCAGGTTCTGCGGAGGAACTTGGGTCCGGTGCCGCCGTCGGTATCGTCGACGTTGGCTCAGGCACCGGGCTGGCCGGAATCGCGCGGCGCGCTGCCGCATTTGGCGGCAGGCTGATGCTGGACAGTCCTGCTGGAGGACCGACGAAAGTGAGAGTGGAGCTGCCGTGCGCGTTTTGATCGCCGAAGATGATGCCCTGCTGCGCGCCGGCCTGGAGCTGCTGCTGAAGGGTGAGGGCTTCGAGGTTGCCGGGTCCTGGGACAACGCGGACGACCTGCTGGCCGCGTTCGAACCGGGAACCGCCGACGCCGCAGTGCTCGATGTACGCATGCCGCCAACCTTTACCAATGAAGGGCTGCGGGCTGCGCTCGAGCTGCGGGAACGGGTACCGGATTTCCCCGTGCTGGTCCTTTCCGCTTATGTGGAGGACAGGTATGCCAGCCGGCTGCTGGGGTCCGGCGCCCAGGGTGTGGGATACCTGCTGAAGGAACGGGTGGGGAAGGTGGGGGATTTCGTCGACGCGCTGCACCGCGTGGCGGACGGGGGAACCGTGATGGATCCCGAGGTGATTGCCCAGCTCTTCAGCCGCCGAAGCAACCAGGATCCAATCCGTTCGCTCACACCGCGCGAGTTCGAAGTGCTGGGACTGGTGGCGGAGGGGCTGGGGAACACGGCAATCGCGCAGTCGATCTCGGTCTCCGAAACCGCCGTCAGCAAGCACATCGGCAACATCTTCGCCAAGCTGGGCCTGGCGCCGTCGGACACCGGCCACCGCCGCGTCCTGGCCACCCTCGCCTACCTGCGTTCCTGAGGCCCGGCCCCATTCCGGGAACACCCCTCCCCACATCCGTCGAGAGGCCACTTACGGCTCTTTTCAGCGCTCAAAAGAGCCGCAAGTGGCCTCTCGATGAGTGGAGAGGGCGCCGGAGGACCGGCCGCGCAGTCCGCTACGCAGCAACCGGCCGGAACAGCCGCTCCGCCAGCAGCAGCGCACGGCGTTCCAGCACTGCCGGGTCGTCCGGAACCAGGGACGAAGCGATCTCATATTCGTAGCCGTCGAAGAAGGCCAGGAAGATCGCGGTCAGGTCGTCCACCGAACCCGGGTCGACGCCGAGCGACCCGTCATCGGCTCCTCGCTGCACGGCCGCGCGGATGTGGGCGTCCCACAGCTCATATACGCTGTCCAGGCGCTCGCGCAGCTCCGGGTGACGGCGGGCCAGGCTGGACATTTCCAGCCAGAGCAGGCCGCGTCCGTGCAGGCTTGGCATCCCGCAGACGACGCCGATCATGCCGCGGAGCTGGTCCCACGGGCCCAGCCGGTCATCCAGGGAAGCGAAGTGCTCCACCAGCTCGCCGCTGGCGTACCCGAGGGCGTCGCCCAGAAGCTGTTCGCGGGTCCCAAAATAGTGCTGGATGATTCCGATGGACACACCCGCGGCATCGCTGACGTCCCGAAGCCGGGTTGCCTCATAGCCGCTTCTTGAGATGCACTCCAGTGCCGCGACGAGGATCGCGCGCTTCTTCAGCTCTTTGCCGCGAGCCATTCCATCTCCATCCTGGGCAGTCAAGGTGCAGCCGCCCTCCACAACTTTACGGACCCGCGTCCGCTCCGGTTTCTCTCCCCAGCTCAAGCGGCCTAGCTGTACATGACATAGACCTTGGACAGCGCCTCCGTCACGTTCCAGGTGCCGGTCCAGCCCTGGGGGAAGACCGCCAGGTCGCCCGGGCCCACTTCCTTGGGCTCTTCGCCGTCGCGCTGGACGGTCATGCGGCCGCCGAGTACGTAGATGACCTCGCCGCCGTCCGAGAAGTCCCATTTGGACAGGCCGACGGCGGTCTCCCACGTGCCGGCGTGGATGGTTTCCTCTTCGGTGGAGAAGAGGTTGTAGGTCTTGGTCTCGATGTCCGCGCCCAGCGGGTCGGCCAGCGGCAGCGCGAGCGGCTCCACGGTCTTCTCGGATTCTTCAACCTGCGCGATGTTGCGGACGATTGCCATGCGGGCTCCTCGGGTAGTCTCTAAAACCAATATTCCAATATTGGTTTTACACGGTACTGAGCCGGGCAGGCGTTCCCAAGTTCGTTACGCCGGATGCAGCGCGTGTTAGGGCCAGGTGCCGGGCGGAGCCGGCACCCGTTGCAACGGCCTCGGAGCCCGGACCCGCAAATGAACCAACGCGCAGGTGAAAGCCCAAACCAACCCGCACACCCTTGACGCAGCACCGGCGCGGGATAACGATTTACGGACCAAGGGGACCTGCCACACTGCCGGGAGCACCGGCGTCGTGCTTCCCCGCCCGGCCTCCGAACTCCCGTCCGGGGGCCACCGCCCGAAATCGAGACGCCGGCGCCGGGTTCACGGTGCGGAAGGTTGCCCGTGGAACAGCCTGCAGAGTCCGAACAGTTCCAATCCCAGCTCCGGCAGGACCGCCCGTACGACGGCATGGTCGCCCTGGTCACCGGGGCCTCCCGCGGCATCGGCAGGCGCGTCGCCGAACGCCTCGCCGCGCAGGGAGCGCAGGTGGTGGTCGGCTACCGGAAGAACGCGGACCTGGCCAAGGAAACGGTCGCGGAACTGCAACGGCTCGGCGGCGGCGGGCTGGCCGTGCAGGCGGACATCGAGGACCCCGAGGACATCGTCCGGCTCTTCGACGCCGCCGCCGCGGAATACGGGCGGCTTGACTTCTTCGTGAACAATGCGGCCGCCGCGGCCTTCAAAAAGGTCGTTGACCTGAAACCCCATCACCTGGACCGCGCCTACGCCGTGAATGTGCGGCCGTTCGTGATCGGCACCCAGGAGGCAGTCAAGCTGATGGACGACGGCGGCAGGATCGTGGCGCTGACTTCTTACGGCAGCGTGCGGGCCTTCCCCACCTATGCCGCGCTCGGCTCCTACAAGGCCGCTGTGGAGTCCTTCGTCCGGTTCATGGCCGTGGAGCTGGCCGGCTACGGGATCAACGTGAACGCGGTGAACGGCGGGCTGATCGAGTCCGATTCCCTGGATTACTTCTACTCCATGGAAGGGATGGCGCCGATGGACAGCGTCATCTCCCGGATCCCCAAGCGCCGCCCCGGAACCGTGGACGAAATGGCCGCCACCGTGGACTTCCTGCTCTCCCCGGGCGCCGAGTACATCACCGGGCAGAGCCTGGCCGTGGACGGCGGCCTGTCCGTCATCGCCCCTCCCTTCTTCAGCGATACCACCGACCCCGTAGCCCTTCCCGAGCGCCCACGGCGGCCGCAAACGGAAGACTGACGAAAGGACAGGACCCCATGCCATACGACGCAGGGCGGTTCAAGGACTACTTCGAATCCCAGATGACCTACGGTGCCGGGTTCCGGCGCAACGTCGCCCGCTACGGCAGCGCCGTCGCCATGATCGATCCGCCCACCGGACGCCAGTGGACCTATGCCGAACTGGGCGCGGAGGTGGACCGCTGCGCGGCGATGCTGGCAGAACACGGCGTGGGCGCAGGGGACCGGGTGATGTACCAGCTCTTCAACGGCGTCGAGTTTGCCCTGCTCTACCTGGCCACCCACCGGCTGGGCGCCATCAGCGTGCCGATCAACTACCGGCTGGCCCCGGGGGAGACGGCGCACATCCTGCGGGACAGCGACCCGGCGGTGTTTATTGTCGACGCCGAATGCGCAGCTTCCGCGGCGCAGGCGCTTGAGCTGTCCGGTAAGACGGCGCGGATGCTCGTGGCCGACGGCGGTGCGGCGGCAGGCGGGCCGGGAGCAGCCGGCCTGCCGGAAGGGTGGGAAAGTTTCGACGCCGCACTGCAGAGCGCCACCGGGCAGGTTCCGGACCTGCCGGCGGACTATTCCGTCTACGACGAGTCCACCCGGCTGTACACCTCCGGCACCACCGGGATGCCCAAGGGTGTGTCCCTGCCGTCGCTGGCGGAACTGATGAGCGCACATGACGTGATCATGCATTTCCCGCTCAGCCCGCAGGACCGGACGCTGAACATGACCCCGTGGTTCCACCGCGGCGGGCTGCACTCGGGCGGGCCGAATCCGTCCTTCTACATCGGTGCAGGAGTAGTGCCGCTGCGCAGCTTCAATCCCTCCACAGTGCTGGACTGGGTGGGGGAGTACGGGCTGACGTTCCTGATCGGCGCGCCCACCACGCTGGAGATGATCGCCGCGGAGCAGGAGAAGCAGCCCCGGGACATCAGCACGCTCAAGGGCATCGTGACCATGGGTGCACCGCTGGACCGGGCCGCGGCGCTGCGGTACCAGGAACTGCTCACGCCGCGGATTTTCAACGGCTACGGCACCACTGAGGCGTTCTGGAACACGTTCCTGCGCCCCGAGGACCTCCCTGCCCGGGCCGGCACCGCGGGGCGCTCGTGCACGGATGACGACGTCGCCGTCGTCAAGGTCTTTCCGGACCGCCGCGGACGCCCGGATGAGCTGGCCGCACAGGACGGCACCGAGGCCGGGGAAGTGATCATGCGCTCGCCGAAGGCCGGGTACTCCTACGTGAACCTGCCCGGTGTGGAGGAGGAGAAGTTCTTCGAGGGCTGGCTGTATCCCGGGGACATGGCCACCTGGGACGAGGACGGGTTCGTGACCATCCTGGGCCGCAAGGACGACATGATCATTTCCGGCGGCGAGAACATCCACCCGGTGCAGGTCGAAGGCGTCCTCGCCGAGCATCCCGAAGTGCTGGACTCAGTGGTGGTGGGCGTGCCGGATCCGCGGTGGGGCCAGCGGGTGGTGGCGTATGTGGTGCCGCGCAGCGGGGGCGCGACGGCGGAAGTGCTGGAGGAGTTCTGCCTGGCCCATCCCGGCCTGGCCGACTATAAACGCCCGCGTGCCTACCGGTTTGTGGACTCGGTGCCGCTGACCGCCACCGGGAAGAAGATGCACTTCAAACTCGCCGAGACGGCGGTGGAGGACCTGGGAGCCGGGCGGCTGATTGCTCCCGGCTCCGCGGTGGCAACGGAGTGAGGAGCGGCATGGATGATGAGCGGCGGGTGGTCATCACCGGGATGGGTGCGCAGACTCCGCTCGGCGGGTCCTGGCCGCTGACCTGGGAGGCGCTGAAGGAAGGCAAGTCCGGGGTGGACCGGATCACCGCCTTCGACGCCACGGATTTCCCCACCCGAATCGCCGCCGAGGTGAAGGGCTTCGATCCCGCCGCCTGGCTGCCGGTGAAGCGGATCAACCGGTCCTCGCGTGCCTCGCAGCTCGCCGTCGCCGCGGCCCGGGAAGCAGCGGCCGACGCCGGACTCGGGGACACCCTGGAAGGAACCGACGCGGCGGTCATCATCAACAGTGCGGTCTCCGGGTATCCGGAGGTGCAGGATGCCACCCGGCTGTTCGACGCCGAGGGCATCCGGCCGGTCAGCCCGAGTTTCGTGGCGTCCTCGCTGACCAACATGCCCGCGTGCGAAGTGGCGATCGACCTGTCCGTGCACGGGCCGGTGAATGCCAGTGCCCTGGCCTGCGCCAGCGGAACCCATGCCCTGCTGGAGGCGCGCCGCACGCTGCTGGCGGGGGACGCCGACGTCGTACTGGCAGGCGGAACGGATGCCGCGATCACCCCGGTGATGTTCGCCGGACTGACCACCATGCGCGGGCTCTCGCGGAGCAACGATGTGCCGCAGGAGGCGAGCCGGCCGTTCGACGCCGAGAGGGACGGGTTTGTATTCGGCGAGGGCGCCGTGGTGTGCGTGATGGAGACGCTGGAGCACGCCCGTGCCCGCGGCGCCCGGGTGTACGCCGAGGTGCTCGGCGGGGCAATGACCTCGGACGCGTTCCACATCGTCGCGCCGGAACCGAGCGGGAAGTATGCGGCGGAGGCGATTTCCCGGACCCTGCTGCAGGCCCGGCTGGACCCGTCGGATGTGGACCTGGTGTGCGCGCATGGAACGTCGACGAAGGCCAATGACCGGACGGAAACCGCTGCCCTGCATACGGTCTTCGGCGGGCATGCCGGGTCCCTGGCGGTGACGGCGCCGAAGTCGATGACCGGGCACCTGATCGGTGCGGCGGGAACACTGGCGTCGCTGCTGTGCGCCATGTCGATTGTTGCGGGAGTGATTCCGCCGACGATCAACTATTCGACCCCGGATCCGGAGTGCGACCTGGACTATGTGCCCAACACGGCCCGGGAGCAGGATGTGCAGTACGCGGTGACCAACGCATTCGGGTTTGGCGGGCAGAACTGTGTGGTGGCGTTCGGGCGGGTGTAGGGCTGTTCCCGGGGCCGTTTCGGCCCCGGGCTGGCCGGCTTAGTTGGGCAGCTTAGTTGGCCAGGGCGGCGTCGAGCGGTTCCTTGATCTCGCTGTAGGCGCCGGACTGGAGCTGGATTTCCTTGCCGTTCAACAGCAGCGTGGGGGTGTGCTGGACCGAGAGGTCCTGTGCATCCTGGAGGTCCCGGGCCACGCGTTCCCGGATGGCGTCGGAGGTGTAGTCGGCGCGGAACTGGTCCATGTTCAGGCCGAGCTCTTCGGCGTAGCCGGCGAAGACGTCGTCCACGTTGGACTCGGCCTTCCAGTCCTGCTGGTGTTCGAAGACCTTGGCGGCCATCTGTTCCATGGCACCCTGTTCCGCGGCGGCTTCCACCGCGCGGGCGGACGGCTCAGCATTCTGGTGCTTGGGCAGCGGGAAATTCCGCACCACGATCTTGACCTGGTCGCCGTAGTCGGCCTTGGTCTGCTGGATCAGGGTGTCCATCATGGCGCAGTAGGGGCACTGGTAGTCGGTGAAGAGGACCAGCGTGGCCTGCGGATCGGCCGGGTTGGTGATGGTCCGGGCATCCGAGGGGACCAGCTTGTCCATCTGGTCCGCGGGAATGGAGAACTCCGCGGAGGCACTGACTGACGTTTCCGGTGCGGGGGACTCAGAGGCGGTCCCGCAGGAGACGACTCCGCCGCTAACCAGCAGTCCGGCAATGAGCAGTGAAGGTACAGCCCTGCGCATGGTTCCTTTCCTGGCTTGGGGTGGCGCACGAAGGCGCGCTGGGGTTCGGATTTACTTCCTTTAATGGTTCCACCGGCCGGCGGGGGAGTGGAAGGCGGTTGCCGCGTGATCTTGCTCCAGCGGGTCTGTGGCCGGGGCTACTGTGCTTCCGTGGCATCCTTCGGCGGGGCTTCCCCGGACTCGGCTGCCAACCGGGCGATGCGCTCGCGGGCAGAGCGCTCGGACGGGCCCATGTTGCCGAGCCCGAACTGGATGACGCGCAGCACCAGCCGGACCGGGCCGTGTACCGGCAGCTTGATCGGGCCCAGACGCGGTTCGCGCAGGCCAAGCAGTTCGCGGTGCCGTGGTTCCAGGGACGCGACGGCGCCGGCGAACAGGACGCGGTAGCCGATCAGCTGGTTCTTGGGCAGAGGCGGACGGCGCAGGAACTTCACCACTTCTTCGACGGTGGGGCTGGAGCGCAGTTCGGGGTCGAATGCTGCCATCTGTTTCCGCAGACCGGCCAGGTCCCGCGGCGGGTTATCGATCTGCATGAGTTCACCGGCGGTGGCCCATTCCGCGACGTACTGGTCCGGTCCGCCCGGAATGGGTCCGCCAAATTCGATGTGGGAGGTCAGGAACGCATCCGTGAAGGCGAGGTGGACCCAGCGGGCCAGCTCGGGATCGTTCGCCGAGTAGGGCCGCTCGATGCCGGCGGCGTCCTCGTAGGTGCCCTTCACCCGTTCATGCAGCCGCAGCACCCAGTTCGAGGCCCCGCGTGCCGCCGTCGTATCCCCGTAGGTGACGGTGAAAATCCAGCGGATGGTTCCGGCCAGCCGGCCGAGCGGATCTTCCTTGTAGTTGGAGTAGTCGCGGACGCCGGCCATCGCGCCGGGGTGCAATGCCTGCAGCAGCAGGGCGCGGATGCCTGCCACGATCGTCGTCATGGACCCGTGGACGGCCCACACTGCGGAGTCCGGGCCGTAATAGCCCGGGTCATTGCCGTTGGCGAGTTCCAGTTCCCATTCCGGAATGGTCTCTGCGTTGTTGCTGAAGGTGCCGACCAGCTGCCGGCGCCAGGAATCGAGGAGCTTGCCCATCTACCCAGTATGGTCCTGCCGGCTGGGAGGTGTCAGGGTGGGGCGCCGCCGGGGTGGGTATGCCGGGCGGTCATGGCGTCTCGGCGGCGAATCGCTCCGGTTTGGGGGAATTCGGCCGCGGCGCGGCGGAGCGATCCGCACAAAGCGGAGCATTTGCCCAAAGCGGAGTGCATGAGAGCCTGAGGGTGGCACAAGGGCCCGACGCACGGCGGTTCCGCGGGCCGCGCCAGAGTTGCGTTCCCCTTAGGGTGGGGCCATGCCTTCGCAGACAGCAGCAAGATACGAACGGTTCGCCGCCCTCGAGGCCCGTGGTGTGTCACCGCTCTATGAGGAATGGGCAGCCGGCGTCGCAGATGACCCGGACGTGCTGGCCCTGATCGACGGACTTCCGCGGCCCAAGCGGCAGCCCAACCTGGTGTTTGCCGCAGCCCGGCTGGCCGGTGCCCCGCTGGGAGAATATCCACAGTTCCGCGAGTGGCTGCTGGAGCACTGGGCCGCCGTCGAACCCGTCATTCAGGCGCGGATGACGCAGACCAACGAGGCCGCCCGCTGCGCAGTCCTGCTGCCGCTGCTTGCGCAGATCGAGGGGCCGGTGGCGCTTATCGAAGCCGGCGCGGCAGCGGGTTTCTGCCTCTATCCGGACCGTTACAGCTACCGGTACCAGCACGACGGCGGCGAGACGGTTCTGCATCCGGCGTCCGGTCCCAGCCCGGTTCAGCTGACCTGTGCGCTGACCGGAGGGGAGGTCCCAACGCGTCTGCCCGACGTCGTGTGGCGGGCCGGGATCGACCTGAACCCGCTCAGCGTGCAGGATCCTGAGGACATGGCGTGGCTGCAGACCCTCGTCTGGCCCGAGCACCAGGAACGCCGGGACCGCCTGGGCGCGGTCGCCGGCATTGCAGCCGCAGACCCGCCGAACCTGATCCAGGGCGACATCGTCGAAGAGCTTCCGCAGCTGGTGCAGAAGGCGCCAAAGGGCGCGACCGTCGTCGTCTTCCACAGTGCGGTGCTGCCCTATCTGGAACCCGCACACCGGCAGCGGTTCATCGATCGAGTCCAGGACCTGAGCGTCACCTGGGTCAGCAACGAGGGTGAAGCCGCCCTGCCGAGCGTCCAGGAACAGCTTCCCCGCAGCGCCGAAGGCCGGCTGGTCCTGTCCCTGAACGGCAAGCCACAGGCCTTCACTGGACCGCACGGACAGAGCTACGAGGCGCTCTGACCGCGCGCAAAGCCAAGCCCCGCTACCGCAGCAGAATATCCACAGCCCGCGAGCCACCAGACCCCACCGGAACCCGCTCCAGCGTGCCCGACCGGTTGGCGGCGTCGTCGCGCAGGATCTCGGTGACCGAACCCAGGAACCGGGACAGGTCCACCTTGTCCTCCGGGGCGGCGAGCAGCAGCTGGAAGCCGAACTCGTGCAGCGCGTTGATGGACGCTTCGGCGAAGGAGAGGGACGACTTCACGAAGGCCTCATCCATCATCACGGTGCCGTAGGTGCTGAAGCCCTGGGACACAATGCCCAGCTGGTACGCCAGCGCCGACGCCATGATGAACGCGGTAAAGCGCTGCCCTTCACCGCCGGACATCAGCGACGCCTGCAGGTTGGTGAACGACTGCCCGTTCGCGAGCTTGTTGGTGCAGGTGATGGTCACGTGCGCGCGGACGTCCAGGACCTCGGCCCGCCAGCGGCGCTCCTGCGGGTCCTTCAGCTTCTCCACCAGGCCCTCGAGCGCGGCGTACCGGGCGTCCATGTCCGCCTTGTCCTGCCGCACGCCCATCATCGGCAGCGCGTTCTTCAGTTCGGTGCGGAACTTGTGCGCGTCGTCCGGAACGGTGGTCTTGACCTCGATCTCCAGGTGGCTGTCCACGTGGTACGGCACGCGCCGCAGCACGGAGTTCAGCGGCAGCAGGCGCGCGGAGATGCTGCGGCGTTCCTCGTCGAGCAGCTGCAGCAGGTCGCTGAAACGCTCGTAGGTGCGGTTGTTGAAGTATTCGCGGAACTCCGCCTCGTGCTGCGGCAGGCCCTCGGTGACAATGTCCTCGTACCGGCGCACGTACTCCTCGGCCGAGTCCACGCCCGTGCCGAAATCCGAACCCCACTTCTCGCTGTAGGTCTCGAACGTGCGCTCCAGCCGGGTGCGGGTCTCCAGCAGCGTCTTATCCAGCCGCGCAGCCTCGGTGAGCAGGTTCCGCTCCACCTGCCCGGCGGCGTCGTTCAGGTGCACGACGTCGGTGATCTCACCGAAGGGGGCGAACAGCTCATCGAGCTGCGCACGCAGGTCCTCGGCGAGGGCATCCGGGCCGCGGGATGCCAGGGCATCGCGGCGTTCGGTGGCAGCGGCCAGCTCGGCCTCGAGCCGGGCCAGGTCGCCCTTGAGCACGCCGATCTTCTCGGTCGCGGCGGTGAGGTCCAGCTCGGCAGTGTCCAGTTCGAAGCGGATCTGTTCCAGGTCCGCGTTGGCGTCGCGCGCGGATTCAAGGCGCTCGACGGCGGCAGTCAGAGCGGCGCGGTGCTCCTCGGCGCTGATGTCCTCGAATTCGCGGGTGTCTGCGGCGACCTTGCGGACGGCGGCGAGCCGGCGGATCAGGTCGTCCTGCTCGGAGGCGTGCTTGCGGGAGACGACGTCGGCCTCTTCGAAGCTGGCGCGCAGGGCCAGCAGCTCACCGGCGAGGGCGGCGATCTTGTCCTTGTTGTCGAAGCCCAGGACGTTGTCCGAGGCCTTGGTGTGCCGGTCGTCCTTCTCCGTGGTGGAGGAGTTGCGCTTCACGGCACCGCCTCGACTGACGCCGCGGGAAACCCTGGCGAGCTCGTCCGGGTTCTCGACGCACTCGAAGTCGTAGTGCGCGGTGATCTTGCGGGCCACCCAGTCGCCCATGGCGGAGTCGTAGGTGCTGAGCTTGGTGATCAGGTCCCGCGGTCCCGGTTCGGACGGGCCGTCCACGGGAATGCTCACGTCGATGCAGCGCAGGAAGCCGCGGAGGTTGGTTTCGCTGAGGTAGCGGGTGACGGCGGCCATGTGCTCGCCGGGAACCAGCAGGGCGGTGGAGAGCGGGCGCAGCACGCGTTCGGCGGCGGCACGCCATTGGGCGTGTTCGGCCGGGACGTCGATCAGTTCGCCGGCGAAGGGCATCTCCGCTTCGTCGATGCCGGTGGCTTCGCAGATTCGGGCGCGCTGTTCCAGGCTTTCCGGGCGGATGTTGCTGCGCCGGCGGCGGAAGGACGCGATCTCGGTTTCAAGCTTCGCGATGGAACCCTTCAGGGCCCAGGCCTCGCCGTGGGCGTCGGAGCTGCGCTCCCGGGCGGCGTCGACGTCGGCGTTCAGCGTCTTGATCAGTTCATGGGCGCGGCTGCGGGCGGTGACCAGCCCGGCGAGGGAGAGGTCTGTGTCGATGCCGGCGGCGCGCAGGTCGGCGCGGAACGCGTTCTCCACGGTTTCACGGGAAACCAGCTGTGCCTGCGCGGCGGCGACTTCGCGTTCCAGGGTGGCGATCGCGCCGCCGCCCTCCTGCGTGTAGCGGGCGGTGAGCTCGGCGACCTGCTTCTTCAGCTTGGTGCGCTGCTTCTCCGCGGCCTTCAGTGCCTCGCGGCCGGTGCCGGCGGCGGAGGTGAGGCGGTCGACGTCGCGTTCGTGGCTGGCCAGCGCCAGACGGCGGCGGTAGGCGGGCAGGCCGTCAGTGCTCAGGGCGCGGACCCGGTCCAGTTCGGCCTTCGTGGTGAGGAACAGGCGGTGCTGGTCCGGGACGTTGGCCAGGTGGTCGCGCTGCTGGCGGGCGCGTTCGAGCTGGCGGCGGATGCTGCGCAGGTGGCTGAAGTCCTCCACAGCCTCGTCGGCGGCGGTGAGGGTCTTGGGGGTGTCCAGGACGTGGTTGCGGAAGAAGTCGTTGACCGTCCCGCCCAGGCCCTTGCCGGTCTGCAGGATGCGCAGCAGGCCGAACGCCTTCTCGTCCTCCACACCCAGGGCGGTGCGGTACCGCTCGGCGAAGAGTTTGTGCGAATCGAAGATCTGCGCGCCCGGGAGCAGGGATTCAAGGGCACCCTTGGTGAACCGGCCGCGCATGCCGGTTTCCAGGGCGGTGATGTCCAGTGGACGGTTGTGCACGGCGTAGAACCGGCCAACGTGGTGTTCGGTGCCGGTCGCCGGCAGGTCCATGAGTACGGAGAGGCTGGTGATCTGTCCCAGGCCGTTGTCGAAGGTGAGGCAGACGGCGGACCAGGTGGCGCCGGGCCGCTGGTAGGCGGTGCCGTCGCCGGCGTCCATGCCCTGGGTGCCGAGCCGGCCGCGCATGTAGGAGAACGCGGTGCGCTTTTCCTCGGCGGCAGTGCCGCCGTTGTTCTGCGCGGCTTCGTTCATCTTGGGCCGGGCGTCCATGACCTGCAGGATCGCGTCGAAAATGGTTGACTTGCCGACGCCGGAGTCACCGGTGAGCAGTGTGCCGGCACGGTCCACGTGGATGGTGTGCGCGCCGTCGAAGGTTCCCCAGTTCACGATCTGGATCCGGGAGAGCCGGTTCTGGCCGGGGTTGATCAGGTCCCCCATGGGAAGGGTGGTTTCGATGCTCATGCCGGCTCCTCGCCGTCGTGCTCTGTTTCAGTGACCGCGTCTTCGGCGGGCGCTTCGTCAGCCGTGTCCGGTTCCGCCGGGGCCTCGGTCAGCGAGTTCATGTAGGTGATGATGTCGCCGATGTGCTCGTACGGCAGGGCCAGCGGCAGTGCGTTGGAGATGACCCAGACGTCGTCCAGTTCGGTGGGCAGCAGCAGGCGGCGTTCGGTGACGAGCTTGCGGATGGCGGCGTCGGCCAGGTCTTCCACGCCCTTGGCGTCGTGCGCCTGCGGATCCACGTACTGCTCGAGCACGTCAATAATGTCCTGCCGGGCAATCGTGGCCTCGTTGCCGGTGCCCGAGTGGCGGTCCAGGACCAGGCGCATGCGCAGCAGCAGCAGGGTTTCCTCGCGGGTCATTTCGCGCTGGCGCTGCAGGGCGGTGGTGTGCGGTTCGGCCATCTCCACCGGGCGCAGCAGGGCGACCTTGTGGTCCTCGTCCACGACCAGTTCCAGGAACAGTTCGCTCAGGCGTACGCGCAGCTGTTCCTGGTTATCCACCACGGTGTTGTACACGTTGTCGGAAGAGTTGGCGTCCAGATACGGGCCGCGCAGCAGCCGGATGAGGGCCTGGCGCAGCTTCAGCGGCAGGGTGCCGGTGTCGCCGGGGAACAGTTCCGGGCCGTCGATCAGGACGTCGCGGGCGGGCTGTGTGGCTTCATCGAAGGGGTAGCCCTCGTCCAGCTCGTCGTACTCTGCGGATTCGGCGGTGGGGTTTTCGGTCATGACTGGCTTTCGGCGACGGTGAGGACGGGCAGCACTGCGGTGCGGGAACTGCCGTCGATCTGGAGGAAGGGGATGGACTCGCTAGCCGCCGTCGTTGTTTCCGTGCCCTGGGTGGGGTCGGCGGAGGCTAGGAGCGCGCGGATGCTGTTGAGGTGGCGGTGTTCGGCGGGCAGCTCGGCGAAGATTTCCGCGACGGTGGCGCGGCCGCGGCGGCTGCCGGCCCGGGTGATCGCGTCACGCAGCACGCGGCGGTCGGCCTTGGGTGTGCGGGCGGCGCGGTGGATGTCCGCTTCAGTGAACGACGGCGGTTCGGGCAGCTTCCGCGGTGCGGCGTGCTCGGCGGGGTCGTAGCTGCGGACCATGCTGAGCGATTCGAACGCGGACGCGTAGAGCCTGGGTGCCGGCACGACGGCGGCGCGGCGGCGTCCGCGCGGTGCCTTGTGGATGGCGGTTTCGGCGGCGCGGATGAGTTTGCGCAGCTGGACCGATTCCCGGTACTCGTCGCTCTGGACGTAGGTGTGCAGGGATTCGGAGAGCCGGCCGTAGATTCGCTGGATTTCGGCGGCCTGCTCGCGCATGTCGCTGATCATCCGGTACAGCGCCTGCCGGTCGCCGGGTGTCATGGCGTCGGCGAAGTCGCGTTCCAGGACCTGCGCGATGGCGTGCCGGAAGCGGCCCTGTTGGTCGGCGTCGTTCAGGAACGCGGTGAAGCCCTCATAGGTGCGGCCTTCGCTGGTGCTGCGCAGCCGTTTGTCCGCTTCAAGGATTTCGCCCATGGTCAGGCCCTTGGAAGCCTGAGATTCGACCATTTCCTGGCGCAGGGTGTGCAGCATCTTTTCGAGGCCGTCGCGCATGCGCTTGAAGTCGGCGGGCAGGGCGGCGGCGAGGTCCAGGATGTCGCGGGCGGCTTCGACGGCGGTGTCATCGTCCAGGGGAGGGGGAGCGTCGCCGGCGCGCAGGGACCGGATGAGGTCTTCGCGGCGGGCGATCTCTTCTTCGAGAACGGCGATGCGTGCTTCGGGGTCCGGGTTGGATTCGTGCGCCAGGGTTTCCACGCTGGAGAGTAGGGTGTTCAACCGGGAGGAGTTCAGGCTGGTGGTGTCGCCGGTGAAGCCGTCCAGGTAGGAGAGGAACCGGACGGCGGGTTCGGTGAGTTCGTAGACGAAGCGTCCGTCGGCGCGGGGGCGGGCCAGGAAGCGGCGTGCCACCCAGTCATCGGCGTAGTTCTTGCCGGTCCAGTCTTCGCGCAGGCTCTGTCCGTTGAGCTTGAGCTGCTGCAGGAACGCGTCGGTGAGGCTGTGGAATTCGTCCAGGGGGATGCGCGGGCGGGTGCGTGTGAAGGCCTCGCGGAACAGGGCAAGGACCCAGGGGTTCGCGTTGGTGAGTTTCCAGCCGGGCGAGGCCTGTAGCCGCTGCAGCTCCGCCCAGCGGGCTACGGCGTTTTCTGTGAAGGACATGCTGCGCTTTCCGCCCGGAACGAAGGGGTAAAACGGGCCTGTCTGATTTTAGCTGAGTGGAGGATGCCGAATTGGCGAGGGCGCCGCGCACGGGGTCGGTCAGCCGCTGCAGACGACAGGGGCTGGTCCCGCGTTGCCTCACATGTCCGGAGTCTTAGGCCACGGGTTAGGTGACTGAATCGTTACCAAAGTTTTCTGAGATCTTACAGAAGAACCCTTTTGCCGGTGGTGACTTTCGGGTACGTTCGAGAAAAGCAAAGGGGTTATCAACTTAATCCCGGTGGCAAGTCACGGAGATTCCTTTTGTCCAGCTGTTACTCGAAAGAGAATCCAACATAGACAAAGGCTGAACTATTCTCAGTGCCGCCACGATTCGGACATGCCCGGAAGGGGAGAACGATGAAATCAAAGCACCTCGTTACCGGAGCCGCGCTCTCTGTGCTGCTCCTGACTGCATGTATGTCTGGTGGTAGCCAGGCAATGGAGGAAATCGATAAAGCGGCTTTCGAGAATCCGGAGGCGGGCACCGTCCCTGCGGATTCGCTCGCCGGGACAAAGATGACGTTTGTATCTTGGGGCGGAGATTTTCAGAACGGCCAGCAGCAGGCGTTCGGCGATCCTTTCGGCGAGGAATCAGGGGCTGAAATTCTCTATGACGGACCCACGGATACAGCAAAACTCCGGGCCCAAGTGGAGTCAGGAAACGTTTCTTGGGATGTCGTCAACGGGAATCCAACATATGGAACGGCCTACTGTGACGAGCTATATGAACCTCTGGACCTCTCCTTGATTGATACGTCTCTTATCCCGGACGGCATGGCACAGGGCGAATGCTTCCTTCCATCCCTGGCGTACGTGTACGGATTCTTCTACAACGCGGAAAAGTACGGCGACAATCCTCCGACTTCCTGGGAAGACTTCTTCGATACTGAACGATTCCCCGGTACACGTGCTGTTGACGGCCGGGCTGTGCCGACGGCAGGGACTTTGGAAGCTGCCTTGTTGGCGGACGGTGTTGCTGAGGACGAGTTGTACCCGCTGGACATCGACAGAGCACTCACGAAGTGGAGCACAATCAAGGATTCCCTGGCATATTGGACGTCCGGGGCCCAGCAAACCCAAATGGCCCAAGCAGGTAGTGCGGACATGGTCTTTGGCTGGAGCGGACGGCTGTTCGAAGCGAATCAGAACGGTACCAACTTTGTGCCGGTCTGGAATCAGTCATTTATTACCAGCGACAGCTTTTCGATCGTGAAGGGAACTAAGAATCCCGTAGCGGCTCACAGCTTCATCAACTACGCTCTCGGCGCCCAACAGCAAGCCACGATGGCCGAGTTGACCAGCTACTCTCCCGCCAACATTGATGCGGAACCTCAGTTTTCATCCGAGGCACAGGACTTCAACGTAACGAGTCCGGAGGTTCTAGATGTCACTATCCCCCAGAACCCGGCGTATTGGGGGGAAAACCTGGACCCCATCGTCTCTGCTTGGGAAGCGTGGCTTAACTCATGACAGTCCTCTTGGAAACGCCGTCGGATGCTGCGCCCAAGGGCAGGCGAACATCGAGGCGCCCTAAGGTGGCTGTCCGGAACAGCGGACTGATGCTCCCAGCTGTTGCATTGGTTCTCATCGTTTTCGTTACCCCCGTCTGCTATGTGGTAGCGCAGAGCTTTTCTGATCCTTCACTGGGGCTTCAGAACTATCAGTGGCTGTTTAGTACAGGGCGCAATCTGGAGGTCATTCTTCGGACCTTGGGAGTGGCACTGGCAGCGACGTTTATTTGTGCGCTTCTCGGTTACCCATACGCCTATGTGATGAGCATGTCTGGGCCGCGTATGCGCGGGATCCTGACTGCTTTAGTTATCCTGCCATTTTGGACGTCCATGATGGTGCGGACCTTTGCGTGGGTGATCATCCTGCAAGATAACGGTTTACTCAATTCACTATTGGGGGTCGTTGGCCTGCCTGGCCAGAGTCTTTTGGGAACAACATGGGCTGTGCTGATCGGAATGTGTCAGGTGCTCATGCCGTTCATGGTGCTACCGATGGCATCTACGATGCAGTCCATTGATCAGAAGCTGCCGCTGGCCGCGCAGGTCATGGGAGCATCCCCTGCGCGAGGTTTCTGGACTGTATACTTCCCACTTTCTCTTCCCGGGGTGCTGGCGGGGGGACTGATGGTATTCATCCTGTCCCTCGGTTTTTACGTCACGCCGGCTATTCTCGGTTCGCCGCGTGACCAGCTGCTTCCGAACGCCCTCTATACCCAGATTCTTGAACTGCTGAACTGGGGACAGGGCGGGGCGCTGGCAGTAGCGCTGCTCGTCATCGTCGCAGGCATTCTGTTGTGCGTAGCCGCGCTGGGCCGGGGTTTCAAGGTCAAAGTTGCAGACTTGGGCGGAGCGAAACTATGAAGTGGAAAACTCGTATTCCTCTATACGCCGTCACGGCCCTTGTCGCAGTATGGCTGGTAGCGCCCACGCTGGTTGTCATCCCGCTGTCGTTCACCGAACAGCGTTCTCTGGCCTTCCCTCCGAAAGGTTTTTCCCTCCGCTGGTATGAGAACTTCTTCACCAGCTCCGGATGGTTGGGCGGGCTCCTCAACAGCCTTCAGATTGGACTGGTTGTGGCCGTGGTTGCCACTGTACTGGGGACAGCCGCAGCCTATGCACTATCCAAGACTGCAGGCTTCCGTAAGATGGCCGCGCGCAACCTAATCCTTGTGCCCATGCTGGTGCCCAATGTCATCTTCGCCGTCGGCCTCTATGCGTTGTTCCTTCAGGTCAATCTGGTGGGTACATTCTGGGGTTTCCTGCTCGCGCATACTGCGCTTGCTCTTCCGTTCGTGGTTATCAATGTGACGGCGTCCCTGGCGAGTTATGATCCTCAGCTTGAAAGAGCCGCATGGGTCTGCGGGGCGAGTAAAATGGGCGCGTTTCTTACTGTCACGCTCCCGTCGATAAAGTCCGGTGTTCTTTCTGGATTCCTATTCGCCTTCATTACCTCGTTCGATGAAGTCATCGTGTCACTTTTCATCTCCAATCCCTTCCTTCAGACTCTGCCCGTTCGGATGTTCAGCAGTCTGCAACGAGAAGTGGATCCAACAATAGCCGCGGCAGCGACCGTGATCATGGTCATCACAACGATTGCAGCAGCACTTGGCATATCGGCCTCAAGTCGAAAGAAGAGCAATGCCTGATAACAAACCAAATGCGGAAGTCCGTTTAGATCGAGTGACAAAGAAATTCGGCGAATTCACGGCTGTTGATAATGCAACCGTAACGATACCTGCCGGGGAATTCGTTACGCTTCTGGGGCCAAGTGGCAGTGGGAAAACAACAACACTCAACATGATCGCAGGCTTTGAGACCCCCACAAGTGGGGATATAACTCTGGATGGGCGGCCGCTTAACGACGTTCCGGTTAGTAAGCGCAAAATCGGGATGGTCTTCCAAGGCTATGCACTGTTTCCGCACATGACCGTCGGGGACAATATCGCGTATCCACTGAAGAGGCGGAAGTGCTCAAAGGAGAAGACCAAAGAACGAGTCGCTGAGGTCCTGGACCTGGTAGGTTTGTCCTCTTTCAGCAACCGGATGCCAGCCCAGCTTTCGGGCGGCCAGCGACAGCGAGTCGCGCTGGCACGAGCTGTCGCATACGAACCCCCCGTCCTTCTCATGGACGAACCATTGAGTGCGCTGGACAAGGCGCTAAGGGAGCATCTCCAGCAGGAGATTAAAGCGATACACCGAAACCTGGGCACCACGGTTGTTTACGTGACACACGACCAGGACGAGGCCCTGGCGCTGTCTGATCAGGTCGTCGTCTTCAATGACGGAGCCATCCAGCAGGTGGGCAGTCCCCAAGACCTTTACGCAAACCCGGCGAACTCTTTCGTCGCAGGATTCCTCGGAGAGTCTCTTCGCCTTAAAACTGACGGCTCAGATGGCCGGCTGTATCTTCAGGGTGCTGAGCTGCCCTATGCATGTCCGCCGGATGCCGGCGCTGCGGAACTTATGGTGCGCCCGGAACAGATCTCGGCGACGGCTGGACGGCCGCCGGCAGCTGCAACCTCCGGCTCCGGCCGCACATCGGTGGAGGCAGTCGTACAAGACGCAACATATATCGGGCACGCAGTGCGCTACAAGGTGGATGTGCCCGGTGCGGGTGGCGGAGTAGTGCGCCAGCCCGTTGGTGCCGGTCCAAGCTTTCATCCCGGCGAAACCGTGACCCTCTCTTGGGCGACTGACGACGGTCGCATTCTTCTCCCCTGACTGAACGGAACATGAGCATGCACACTGGCAACGGGTCCTTCTGGCTGGCTTCGACCCCTGACCCACGTTCTCCGCGCCCCAGCCTCAACGGAGACGAAACATCTTCTGTGGCCATAGTTGGTGCCGGATACACCGGCCTTTGGGCCGCGTATTGGATCAAAAAACAAAATCCCGCTCTCTCGGTCCTAGTCATTGATAAGAACAAAGTTGGCTACGGGGCATCTGGCCGTAACGGAGGCTGGATTAGCGGAAAAACAGTTGGGCTTAGAAAAAATCTCGGCAAGTACGGCAGCGCTGAAGATGTCCTCTTTATGGAACGGGCCTGTCATCAAGCAGTAGGTGATATCGCCGATTTCATTGAAAAGGAAGACATCGATTCGGGTCTGCGAAGAGGGGGGTGGATGCAGATCGCACGGACTGAAAGCGAGATGGCCCGGCTGGCCCACCATGCGGAAGCTGACTACGCAGCTGGCTTGACACAGGACGATGTTCGTCTGCTGGACGCCCGGGAAACTGTGAACAAGGTGAACGCGCCCGGTCTGGTTGGTTCCCTGTTCAGCCCGTATTCTGCTCGCATTAACCCCGCACGCCTCGCCTTTGGACTCGCTCGTATATGTGAGGATATGGGTGTCAAGATCTATGAGGATACGGCTGCGGAAATCGTCAGCAGAAACTCAGTTAACACTTCGCGGGGGGTCATTACAGCGGAAACCGTCGTTCTGGCGACGGAGGGTTTTACCTGCCGCTTCCCGGAACGTCGCCGGGATATCCTGCCAATGCTTTCTTCAATGGTGGTCACACGACCGCTGGCTGAAAGTGAATGGGAGAAGATCGGCTGGGACGACTACGTATGCATGAGCGGGGCCGACCACGTCTACTTTTATTCCCAGCGCACTGAGGACGGTCGAATTGCTATCGGCGGACGAGGCAAACCTTACCGGTGGGGTTCGGCCATGGATGATGACGGCCGGTTGAATGTGCGGACCCAGACGCAGCTGATGGAGATTCTGGGTAACCTCTTCCCAGCTGTCTCTTTCGAATTCGAGCATGCCTGGTGTGGTGTACTTGGCGTCACCCGAGACTGGTCTCCTTTCATATCAAGGGATAATTCCTCGGGGGTTATAGAAGCGGGTGGTTACGCCGGACAAGGCGTAACTGCGGCGTATGTCGCCGGGAAGACCATCGCCGACCTAGTCTCGGGAGCAGACACGGAGCTGACCAGGAGCGTTTGGGTGCGTGATCGTCCCCGGAAATGGGAACCCGAGCCCTTGCGGTGGATCGGTTCCCATGCTGTTCAGAAGCTCTATCAGACGGCTGATGTCATTGAGAGGCGCCGGGGCGGACCTAAGACATCCGTCGTGGCGGCGTTCGCGAACAGAGTTTCTGGAAGAGTCTGATAAGTCCCCGCCCGGCTGGATCGTCGGGCGGGGTCTTTGGATCTCTCTGGCTGGCAGACCCGACCACGTAATAGCAGTATCCATCAGGAAGAGAGCCGGTAGCACGCATGGCAGGTGAACCCTACGGTGAGACGAGTGAAGCGATCGGTGCCCGCTTGCGACGCCGCCGCAAGGCCAAGCGCATGACTTTACGTCAGGTAGCCGAAGAAGCCGGCTTGGCGGAGGGCTTCCTGTCTCAGCTTGAACGGGGTGTTCACTCAGGGAGCGTGCGGACCCTGCAAAAGATCTGCAAGGTCCTGGGCCTCACTGTTGGGGAACTTTTCGATGTTGCATGGGATGAGACTCCCGGGGTGACTCGGTTCGTGGACGCTCGTGGATTTTCGTTCGGAATCGATGCGCGGAAGGCTCGGCTCACACCAAAATCATTCGACCATCTCGAGGTTTTTATCGGGTTATTCGAGCCGAATGGGTCAACGGGTGTCGAGCCGTATTCGCATGGCGACTCGGAAGAGCTTTTGCTGGTAATAAATGGCGAGGTAGAGGTGACAATTGGAGATGTTACTCACCAGCTGGGTCCCCTTGACTCGCTGCCCTATTCAAGTCGCCAGACCCACAGGCTGGTAGAAGCTGTCGGCCGGCCAGCAACAGTTTTGTGGGCCATCTCTCCACCTAGCTACTAGCACATCAAGAGGGGTTCAGCCGCGGGTCCCAGGTCGGGTCCGGATACATCTCCGGACAGCCGTACGTGGCGGCGTCGGGAAGGTATTCGAAATGCCAGGGTTCGTTGGCATACGTCTGGCAGAGCCCGTACCAGGCACCGTTGAAGGACAGCCACTCAATCGCGGCCTCCGGCCCGACGTCGACGGCGGCCCCGTTCACATGGGCAGATGTTTCGGCGGTGGCCACCCAGCGGGCAGCCTCGGCCTCCGACCCGTGCTGGGCGACCGCATCCTGCAGCAGCCGGTCCTGATACTCCACGGACCGCCAGCCGCTGGTGATAACGACGGCGATGCCGGCGGCCTCGGCGTCCGCCGCCGCGGTGCGGAGCGCTCCGAGCAGCGCCGTGTCGAGTTTGGTCACCGCAGAATGCGTGTTGTCGGAGGCTGAGACGTATCCCGAGATGACGCCGTCGTTCGCAGGGCCGCCCAGGGTGCCGCTGGCTGCGTGGTGCCCGAGCGGCAGCTCACCGGGCCGGGCCGTGAACCCCGGGGGAGGGCCGAAGGTGAGCAGGTACGCGCTGATGAGCGCCGTGATGAGAGCCAAGACTGCAACGCTCTGAAGATGCTGGGTGCGGCGTTCCCGAGTGTCGAGTGAGAGTGAGAGGGCCATGCCGTCCACTCAAGCCGGCGAGATGTTGCAGGGGCGTATGGGGTTTTTGATACGCGGAGGATATGTGCCGTCTCGTAGGATCGGGCCTATGCATGTGCTGATTGTCGAGGACGAACCCCTGCTGGCGGAAGCGGTGCGTGACGGGCTGCGGCTTGAAGCCATCGCGGCGGACATTGCAGGCGACGGGCACACCGCTCTGGGGCTTCTCAGCGTCAATTCCTATGACGTGGCGATCCTGGACCGCGACATTCCCGGTCCGAACGGGGACGAGATCGCCAACCGGATAGTCGGCTCCGGCAGCGGCCTCCCGATCCTGATGCTCACCGCAGCCGACCGGATCGACGACAAGGCCGCCGGCTTCGAACTCGGCGCCGATGATTACCTCACCAAACCCTTCGAATTCCGCGAACTCGTGCTGCGCCTCCGGGCCCTGTACCGCCGTCGGGCCCATACGCGGCCTCCGGTCAGCGAGATCGCCGGACTCCGGCTGGACCCTTTCCGCCGGGAAGTCTTCCGCGACGGCCGCTACGTGGCACTCACCCGGAAGCAGTTCGCCGTGCTGGAAATCCTGGTGGCGGCCAACGGGGGAGTGGTCAGCGCCGAGGAACTGCTGGCGAAGGCCTGGGATGAGAACGCGGACCCCTTCACCAACGCCGTGCGCATCACGATTTCCGCGCTGCGCAAGCGGCTGGGTGAGCCCGTCATTATCGAGACCGTTCCCGGCGTCGGCTATCGGATTGCTGCGGTGGCGGACGCCGACGGGACGGGTGCGCATGCATAGGAGACGTGGACTGAGCGTCCGGATGAAGCTCACGCTCAGCTATGCCGCCGTCATCATGCTGACCGGCGCTCTGCTCCTCGCCGTGGTGTGGGTTTTCCTGCTGCGCTATGTGCCTGCGGAAGGGATCTTTGTTCCCTACGAGCCCTATTACGACGGGGAGAGGAACCTGTATCCGACCTGGATACCCGGGCAAAACGATCTCTGGGAAGCCTTCGCGCCCCGGGCAGCTCAGGCGCTGGGGGTCCTGCTGATCCTCGGCCTGGCTGGCGGATGGCTCCTCGCCGGCCGGATGCTGACCCCGCTCAGAAAGATCCAGGCAGCCACGCACACCGCCATGGACGGCACGCTGTCCCACCGCGTCGCACTGAAGGGACGGCGGGACGAGTTTCGTGACCTCGCGGACAGCTTCGACGAGATGCTGGAACGGCTGGAGGCTCACGTGGCCGAACAGCGGCGCTTCGCGGCCAACGCCTCGCACGAGCTGCGCACACCGCTGGCCATTTCGCAGACCCTCCTGGAAGTCGGCCGGAATGACCCGGACCGGAACGTGGACGATCTCCTGGACCGGCTCCACTCCGTCAACGTCCGCGCCATCGACCTCACTGAGGCTTTGCTGATGCTCAGCCGCGCGGACCAGAAGTCCTTCACCAGCGAACCGGTGGACCTGTCCCTGCTCCTGGACGAAGCAGCTGAAACTCTGCTGCCCCTCGCGGAAAAACGCCGGGTCAGTGTTCGCACCTACGGCGGTGTGGCCGGCGTCGTGGGCTCCCGAGCACTCCTGCTCCAGCTGACAACCAACCTCCTGCACAACGCGATCATCCACAACCTGCCCGAGGACGGTCTGGTGTGGGCGAGGACCGAAGCGGTCCCCGGGAGCGTCGAGCTCATCGTGGAGAACACCGGCGAGAAACTGGTGCCGGAACTGGTCCCAACGCTTACCGAACCGTTCCAGCGCGGCACGGACCGGGTGCGCTCGGATCACGCAGGCGCCGGCCTGGGACTGGCCATCGTTCGGAGCATCGTCCAGGCCCACGACGGAACCCTCACCGTCTCGGCACGGCCCGACGGCGGCCTGCGGGTCTCCGCCGTTCTGCCCGCCGGGGTGGGCGGTTAGCCCGTTCCCTGTCCTGGGCCGCGGGGGACGGTTAGCGTGGAAAGCATGACGGACATCAAGATCACCGAACATCCCGAGCAGGCGACGGCGGCCGTCCGCGCACAGGTGCCGATGGCCGAACTGGCAGACTTCTTCTCACACGCATTCACGGACATCATGGCGGTCCTGGAGTCACAGGGCGTGCAGCCGGTGGGCCCGCCGTTCGGCAAGTACTACGGGTAGCCCGGATCCGTGGTCGACGTCGAAGCGGGCTTTCCCGTCGCCGGTGTCATCGAGCCTGCCGGGAAGGTGGTACCGGGGAACCTCCCGGCCGGCAGGATCGTCGAAGCGACGCACGTTGGGTCCTTCGACACGCTGGCAAACACCTACGCGGATATTGAGAGCTTCTTCTCCGAAAACAAGCTCAAACCCAGCGTTGTCATGTGGGAGAACTACGTGGCCGATCCGGGAACCGAGCAAAGCCCCGACCACGCCCGGACCCAGATCTGCTGGCCGGTCGAATAATTCCAGGATCCTGCCTCGTGCCGGCTAGGAGCGGGTGCCCCGGCGCTGCGGGCGAAGGAGCATAACAGCCGTTCCCAGCACAGCAGTGAGGATACCCAGCACTGCGGCGAGCCAGAGCTGCCCTGGTCCGGGTGACCCGAAAAGCGCCGGAACGCTCAGGACGAGGGCTGCGGCTGCCAGCGACATCGCGAGCAGCAAACTGATGAAGACCCAGCTCGATTTGTTATGCATCGTTGTTTTCTCCTGACCGGTGGCGGCTGTCCGGCCACCCTAGACGCCGGACGGGCGGACCTCAAACGGTGCTTCCCCCCCCCCGGCCAATCCGTTTCGGGAGGTGTCGGTGTCGTTTAGGGGAGCGGCTCGTCAACCTTGTACCGGTACTCGTGCCGGAGGCGCTTCACGAAAAGCTCTCCGACGTAGATGGAAAGCCCGGCCCCGGCAGCGCATGCAACGGCGCCGGTGATGCTCCACCCTGTGGGGGCGCGCAGCAGCAGGATCCCAATACCAGTGAGGAGTATTGCCAGCGCCCAGGATTGGCGCCGCCACCAGCGGGTTCCACGCCGCACAGTTGGATGATTCCTCGGGTCCATGCAGCTGGATAAAACACGAAGACGCAGCGGCGGAACAGTGTGCGCAACGGAACCGTGCCGCGGGCCCGCCGGCTAGCTGCAATACTCCACAGATGACCGTTTCCTTCGCTTGCACTACACGGACCACTATGCCCAAGACCGAGCTGTTCGATCGTGCACGGAGCATAGATGCCCATAAGGACTCGATGGCACGGTCCCGCGAAGAGGCGGTCGCAGGTGTGACTACGAGCCTTATTTCCCTGGGCGAGGAGGTCACCTGGCAGGCCTGGCACTTTGGCTTCCCGCTCAGGATGACGAGCCGCATCACCGGCATGGAAGCCCCCGACTTCTTCGTCGATGAGCAGGTCAAAGAACCGTTCAAGCGGTTCCGCCATGTCCATGAGTTCAGCGAGGAACCGTCGGGCACCGTCATGGTAGACCGCGTCGAGTTCGAGGCACCCTTCGGGCCGCTCGGCCAACTGGTCGAGAAACTGGTGCTGGCCCGCTACCTGCGGAACCTCATAGAAACCCGGAACAGGTTCCTCGTCATGGACTCAGCTCAAGGCCCAACTCCGGGCGGATAGATATCCCCTCGGTGCGGGCTGACGTCGGGCAGTCTGCGCCATCAGGGCCTAGGCACTCGGCTATTGCCGAAAGTTGATTGTCCGCGGTGCGCTTAGAAAAGCGGCCAGGGAACGGCAGGCATCCCGCCGCTCGGGCCGGGGAACACCGCCGTCATGCGCAGCCGCACACAGCGCGCGGCAAGCGCCTCGATCTCCTCGGCGGTCAGCAGCTCAGCCAGCTTCTCGCCAAGCTCACCCTCCAAAGCAGTGAGAACCCGGTCAATTCCTTCAAGTTCCTCGTCGGTCAGCTTCTCGCCGATCCATCCCCAGAGCACGGTCCGCAGCTTGTGCTCGGCGTGGAGGGTAACCCCGTGGTCCACCCCGTACCGGTGCCCGCCGGGCATGGCCAGGACGTGATTGCCTTTGCGGTCCGCATTGTTGACGACGACGTCGAACACCGCCATCCGCCGCAGCGCCGCAGTGTCCTCGTGAAGGAGGGCGACGATCTGCCCTTTCTGGTCCTCGCCCTCGAGCACGAGCTTGAACCCGGACTCCGGCACCTCATCAAGAGGCACCAGATCCACCGCGTCCTGCTCCGGATCGGCGTCCTGCCAGAGCTGGACCATGCCTTCGCCGAGCGGCCCGTCCCGCAGCCAGGTGCGCGGCACAACGTTCCAACCCAAGGCTTCGGACACCAGATACGCGGCGACTTCGCGGTGGGCCAGGCAGCCGTCGGGGAAATCCCACAGCGGCTTCTCTCCCGCAATGGGTTTATACACAACCGCCGCGTCGCCGATGCTGCCCAGGAACGTGGCGTTCGACGCCGTCGTAATCCGCCCGGTGAGTGTCAGCTCATCGGTGAGCAGGTCAGGCTCCGGCATTAGTTTTCGGGGAGGGCGCAGGTGTGGCCGTCGTCGTCGATTGGCTGGCCGCAGATCACGCAGATCGGACGCCCGGCGCCCACCACTTCCCGCGTGCGCTTCGCGAAGGCCCGGGCAGTGCCCACCGGCATCCGCACCCGCAGCACCTCGGCGGCGTCGGCATCGTCGTCGTCACCTTCCTCGAGGAGGCCGTCGTCGTTCTCATCGACTTCCTCGATGGGGTAGGCCTCGATGACCACCTGAGCGGTGGTGGGGTCCCAGCCCAGGCTCATGACCCCGGCGCGGAACTGTTCCTCCACAGTGTCCAGATCGTCGTTGTCCACGAGTTCCAGGGGAGTGTTCGCGGGAACGTGGAAGGGGTTGCCGTCGATGGTCATCAGCTGGTCGAGGATCTCATCGATCTTTTCCGCCAGCTGGTCCGCCTGCAGCTTTTCCATCGCGATGCTGATGAGCTGCTTGCCTGCCCGCGCCTGCAGGTAGAACGTGCGCTGACCGGGGACGCCGACGGTGCCGACTACTACGCGGTCCGGCCAGTCGAAATCATGAACGGTTGTAGGCATAGGACTACTCTAGGCTCCTTGCGCGGGCGGCGCTGCGTGTCCCGCGCCGCCGCCCACCGGAGCATCATCCGGGGCGTGGACGGCAGCAAGCCAGGACAGGTCCCCGGCATCGGTATTGGTGGCATGCACGGTAGGGCGCCCCGGGCCGTAGCGCACGATCGACAGCGACGCCGGCCCGACGTCGATCCGCTGGAACATGTCCAGATGCATGCCGAGCGCGTCGGCCAGGACCGACTTGATGATGTCCCCGTGGCTCACCGCAGCCCAGACTGCGCCAGGTCCGTGCTCGGCCTCGAACGCCGCATCGTGGCGACGGACCGCGGCAACCGAACGGGCCTGCATCGCGGCCATGGACTCACCGCCCGGGAACGTGACGGCCGACGGCTGCGACTGCACCACCTTCCACAGGTCCTCCTTCGCCAGGTCCGTCAGGGTCTGCCCCTGCCACTGGCCGTAATCACACTCGGTGAGATCGTCGTCGACCGGCGCGTGCGGAGCGGCTTTCTGGCGGTCCAGGATGAACTGCGCGGTCTGCCGGCAGCGTTCGAGTGGGCTGGACACCACGCCCACCAGGGGCACGACGGCAAGGCGGTCACCAGCCGCTGCCGCCTGTTCCCGGCCGGTGTCGTCGAGGCTGACGCCGGGGGTGCGGCCGGCCAGCAGGCCGGAGGCATTCGCTGTGGTGCGGCCATGCCGCACGAGGATTACTGTCGCCATGCCCCCAGCCTAGTTGCCCTGTCCGGCCGGCTTGCCCGACGGCGGCGCGAGCGGCATAAACGCGATCATGCGCTGCTGCCCGTATCCTGCAGTCTGACAACGCGCAGGGGGGGGCACATGGGTGCAGCGGAACCGGAGGATTCAAATGCTGTGCCGGCCGAGGGCACAGCGCTGGCGCGCCCGGCGGCTGGGGATCGCGTGACTGTGGCCTGGGGCATCGCCCTCGGAGCCGCGGGGCTGCTGTTGTTTGGCGGCCACGCCCTCCTGGAAGGGATCTCGCTCCACGGCGGAAGCGGGCAGCCGCTCCTCTTCTACCTGGTGATGGACGAAAGCCAGTGGAACTGCTTACTTTACGTTCTCGGCGGCATCTGTCTGGCAGCGGCGCTTCCCCGTCTGTTTCCGCCGCTGCTGCGCAGAATCCGGCTGCGGTGGCTGCGGTGGTGCCTGAAAGGCTTGCTGGCAATGACGTATCTGGCCCTGCTCGGAGTCTGGGCGCTTTTTTCCCTCGTCCTGTTCTTCATTGCAGGGACCTGGAGCTATTCCTCCTTTTCGGACGGGGAAGGCCACCGTGCGCTGGTCCGGGTGCAGTCCTACGGCGTCGAAATCTGGACGCCTTATGCCGGGCCGCTGTACCAACGCTTCAAGGGGCAGGTGCTGACAGACATGGAGGCGGTCACTGAGGGGAACTGCGCGCTCGGTTCCGGGGCAGCCGGCCTGGAACTCACATGCGGCCGGGACACTATTCTCCTTAAACCGGCGGGCGGATAGAGGTGCCAGTGGATCCCCGCGCCGCGAGCCGCACGGTGGCACTGCCCAGCTCCCGGCCCCTAGACTGGGCCGCCTGAACCCCGAACTTAGCCCGCCTAACTGAGGAGCATCATGGCCACCATCGCCGAGACCGTCGTCCGCAATCTTGCAGCCAATGGAATTCGGCGGATCTGGGGCGTGCCGGGGGATTCCCTGAACGCGGTGACCGAAGCCATCCGCCGGGAGAAGGACATCGAGTGGATGCTCGCCCGGCACGAGGAGGAAGCCGCTTTCGCCGCTGCGGGGGAGGCAGCGCTGACGGGCGAACTCGCGGTCTGCGCCGGCAGCTGCGGCCCCGGAAACATGCACCTCATCAACGGGCTCTACGACGCGCACCGCAGCCGGGTTCCGGTGCTGGCGATCGCCGCGCACATCCCGACCGAGGAGATCGGCAGCCAGTACTTCCAGGAGACCCGTCCCACGGAGCTGTTCCGGGACTGCACGGTCTTCTGCGAAATGGTGATGAGCCCCGAGCAGATGCCGAGGCTGCTGGAGATCGCCATGCGGACCGCCATCGAAAAGCGGGGAGTCGCCGTCCTCATCATGACCGGCGACACGGCACTGGACGACGCCGCGGACGAGCGGGTCTTTACGGTCCGCCGCACCGACCCGGTGACCGTGCCTTCTCCGGCGGAGCTGCAGGAAGCGGCGGATACGCTGAACTCCTGCGGCAACGTGACGATCCTCGCCGGCGGTGGCGTCGAAGGTGCCCGCGAGGAGGTCCTCGCCCTCGCCGACGCGCTGGGCGCGCCGATCGTTCACGCCCTGCGCGGCAAGGAACATATCGAGTGGGACAACCCGTTCGACGTCGGCATGACCGGGCTGCTCGGGTTCGCCTCCGGTTACCGTGCCATGGAGGACTGCGATGCGCTGCTGATGCTCGGCACCGACTTCCCGTACCAGCAGTTCTATCCGGAGAAGGCGAAGATCCTTCAGATCGACATCCGGGGCGAACAGCTCGGCCGCCGGGTACCGCTTACCCAGGGCATGGTCGGCGGGGTGCGCGAGACAGCGGCGGCACTGCTGCCCCTGCTCGAACGGAAGCAGGAACGTTCCCACCTCGAGAAATCCCTGGACCACTACCGGCGCACCCGGCGCCAGCTCGACGACCTGGAAAAGCAGGGACCGGGCGCGATCCATCCGCAGCACCTCACCCACCTGATCGACGAACTCGCCGACGACGACGCGGTGTTCCTTCCCGACGTCGGCACGCCCGTCATCTGGGCATCCCGGCACCTGCACATTGGCCCCCGACGCCGGCTGATCGGCTCTTTCTGGCACGGCACCATGGCGGCGGCGACCCCGCTGGGTCTGGGTGCGCAGGCCGTGGACCGGAACCGGCAGGTTGTCATCCTTGCTGGCGACGGCGGGCTCGCGATGATGCTCGGTGAACTGCTGACGGCCGTGCAGCACAAGCTGCCGATCAAGATTGTGGTGTTCAACAACGCCGCACTCAGCTTCGTCGAGGTGGAAATGAAGGCGGCGGGCATCGTTAACTTCGGCACCGGGCTCGAGAACCCCGACTTCGGCGCGGTCGCTCAGGCAGTGGGGATGCACGGCGAGAGCGTAACCCGTCCGGAGGATCTTGAGGGTGCGCTGCGCCGTGCCTTCGCATATGACGGTCCCGCGCTCGTCTCCGTGGCAGTGGAACGGCAGGAGCTCTCCATGCCGCCGAAGATCGAGGCCAAGCAGGCGACGGGCTTTACGCTCTACGCGCTGCGCACCGTTCTGGCGGGCAACGGCCGCGAGCTCATCGACCTGGCCAGGGCGAACGTCCGCCAGCTGCTCTAAGCCTGGCTGCCCTGTTCAGCGGTGGTGCCGGCTCAGGCCTGCGCCGCGCCCGGGCGCAGGCGCCGTTCCTCGTGCTTGCGCCGTGCCCGGGCCGCGAGGAACAGCAGGGAGCCCACGGCTATATACGCCGCGGTGCCGAGCCAGATCGGCCCGGTTTGCTGGGTCAGGAGGGCGACGCTCGCGATGATCGCCAGGACCGGCACAAAACGCGGGGCAGAGAAGTGATCGTGGTCGACTTTGTCCTTTTTGAGCACAAGGACGCTGACGTTGGCGGAAAGGAACACCAGCAGCAGGAGCAGCACGGTGGTTTCGGCCAGTGAAGCGACACTCCCGGTCAGGGCCAGGATGATTGTCAGCCCGGCGATGACCACGATCGAGACCCACGGCGTGCGGCGTCCCGGCAGCACACGGCTGAAGGCCCGGGGGAGCAGTTCGGCCTCCGCCAGTCCGTAGCCGACTCTGCTGGCCATCACCATGAAAAGCAGCGCTCCGTTCGAAATCGCAACCAGGGCGATGAGGCTGAAGAGCCAGGGCGGGACGCCGACGCCGCTGGCCGCAACGACGTCGAGCAGCGGTCCGCTGGACTCGGCCAGCTCCGCCGGAGGCAGCACGATCACTGCCCCGAGGGCAATCAGCAGATACACGAACCCTGCGGTGCCAATGGCACCGAACAGGGCGCGGGGGTAGGACTTGGACGGTTTGCGCACCTCCTCAGCCATGTTCGCCGCTGCCTCGAAACCAAGGAAGGAAAAGAACGCCACGATGGACGCGGCCAAGGCTCCCTCGAGCGGCGGTACGTCCGGAGCGAATTCAAGGAGCCGGGACGGCTCCCCGTTGCCGGAGGTGAGGACGACGCCGGCGACGAAGATGACGATGACGAGACCGCTGACCTCGATGACGGACGCAACCAGGTTTGCGGTGAGGGACTCGCGGACGCCGCGCAGGTTGATCAGGGTCAGCAGGATGATGAACGCGACTGCAGCCGGGGCTGCGGGCACATCGACGATGGCGGTCAGGTAGTCGCCCGCGAACGCGTTCGCCAGGGCAGCGGCTGTGGTAATGCCGGAGGCCATCATCAGGAAGCCGATGATGAAGGACAGGTAGGGGATGCCAAAGGCCCGGTCAACGTAGCGTGCAGCTCCGCCGGCGTGCGGGTATTTGGTGATCAGCTCGGCATAGGTAGCGGCAGTGAGCATCGCGACGACCAGCGCTATCAGCAGGGGCAGCCAAATCACGCCGCCGACATCGGAAGCCATGGTGCCCACCAGGGTGTAGATGCCGGCCCCGAGGGTGTCTCCCGCGATGAATGCGTACAGCAGCGGCGTGCCGATTGCCCGCTTCAGCCCGGTCTGCGGTTTCGCGGCGGCTTTGTCCGCATCTTTTGTCATTGGGCCATTGGAAATCCTCTGCCGCCTCAGCGCAAGAGAACTTTCCACCTTCGGGGCTGCCGCAGGCGGCTCATGAAGGGGGTGGGGAAGGGACAGGTCCCCGGGGGTGCGGCTGCCCTCTGGCTGCCGCCGGTGGTTCTGGCTAGGGTGGGCGAATGGCAGCCCGGCTCTCGCGTCTCCTCACAGCAACCACGGTCATTCTCCTGGTGGCGCTGCTGGCGGTCCTGATTGTGGACGGATTGTCTGCGGCGGATCTCAGTCAGTGGAGCACGTTAATGCTCTCTGCGCTCGCCGTTCTGGTCCTTATTCGCCTGCTGACCCGCGCGGGATCCTGGCGTTCGCAAATTGCAGGCCCGCTTGCCGGTTCCGCTTCCGTCCAGTCAAGAATGTTCGGTTTCACGCCGGGAAGCTCACCGATTGAACCTTCCAGCGGACCGGCCTACACCATCTCCGAGCTGGACGATGAAGAGAACTCCCGGCCCAATCCTGACCGTGAGTCCAACTAGTCGCGCGCTGCTGGCGGTCACCCACCGTGCGTTCTCCAGGTCCCCGCGGTGAACCGGGGCTAACGGTCCTTGTGCTCAGCCTTGAAATTCTCGTCGTCGGCGTTCAGCCCCTCCGCTAGGTTCGAGTGGACCTTGGTACGGGGATCGGATTTGTCCTGGCTGCCGCTGCCGTCCGGAACCTCTTCACCGAGATTCTGCATGAGGTTGTCAGCTGCTTTCTCGATCGGGTTCGACGGTTCGCCCTTGGGATCATTCGCATGCGTGTCAGCCACGATGTGCTCCTCAATCTTCGACTGTAAGTAACCTTACGATTATAGCTCCGGTCGTCGGAACACCATCGAGTCCTTACTGGGCTGTCTTCCAGGGGAGGTCGGCGTCATCGAGGACCGGGTGCAGCGGGATCATGACCACCGGACGGTGCTGGCGGTGCGCAAGCCGAATGTCCACCGACCCGTTGAGGAACTCCTCGACGGAACCACGAAACCCTGATTCCCGGGTGCCGACAACGATCAGCGCTGCGTCCAGCCTCTCGGCCAGCCCTGCCAGTTCCTGCGCCGGACCCCCGGCCAGCGCCCGCACCGACCAATGCACCTGCAGCGGGTCCAGAACTGCGGCGATCTCTGCGCGCAGACCGGCGTCGAACTCCTCGTTCTCCTCGAATGGCACGTCCGGGTCGATGGGCCGTGAGACTACTGTCCCGTCCGGCTTTTCCTCGACCTTTTCGCTGGAGGCGTCCACATTGGCGCAGACCAGTTCAGCGCCAATGTGCTCAGCGAGTCCCGCTGCGGCCTCAACCACTGCGGCGGCCGTACCGCTGACAACGCCGACGACGATCTGTGGATTGGAGTTTGGCATGTTGGTCGCTCCTTCGGGGGAAGGGGTGTGCGGACAGACAATGCCAAGGTGGCACAGTCTGGATGCTCTGTGCACCGCTCATCCCAGGTTTCAGCTGCGGGGCAGGCCCATTGCTCATCGGGCCTGAACCGGGAGGAGGAGCCCTGCCGGCGCTGGCAAATGGTCTGCTCTGGCAGGATGAAAGCGTGCGATCCGCGCGGCCGCCTCAACCGGCGGCCTTCCGCACAGAGCGAATCAGGACCGGCTATGCCCAATCCTTCGGTGGTACTCCACAGCCTTCCCGGCGACTACATCATTGCTCGGCTTGCCGCGTCATCGCGGGTGCCCGCTGACCTGCTGTCACCGGCAGATACGGGTGGTTTCGTGTCCGTGACCCGCACTCCGCAGGAGCTCTCGATCGTCTGTCCTGCCCCACTTGCTCCGGAAGGCATGGAAGTCGACGGACCGTGGAAGGCTCTCTATGCCGCGGGACCGATGCCTTTCGGGCTGACGGGGGTTGTGGCGTCGCTGGTCGCGCCGCTCTCCGCCGCCGGCTGCCCGGTGTTTGTCACCTCAACCTTCGATGGAGACGTGCTGATGGTCCCGTCCCCGCAGTATGGGCAGGCCTGCGAATTGCTGGCAGCGGCGGGGCACACCCTTCGCTGATCGCTCACTCACCGTCGACCGGCGGCGGCTTGAAAGCTGTGTCCGACAGCGGAGCCCAGGCATACCATCCGGCGTCGTTCCCCGTGGGACGCGGCCCTGATCCAGGCCGGCCCGCTTCAGCCGGCCGCGCGCCGTTCAGCTTGTTGAACGCGGCTACCGCGGCGGCGTTGGGCGCCGCGCCGGACGAGCGGAAGATACGGCGGGGAACACCGTCCTCATAGGACTTGAAAGACACTTCGTACCCGTCGCCGAGTTCGTCGGCCAGGCGCTGCGCCAGTCGGTTGCCTTCAGCGGTGAACAGGCGGGCAGCGCCGTCGGACACCCATTCGAAGTCCGGGGTAAGTGAACGATAGTAGGACTCTTCCCACGCCTGCAGCGAGTGGACGAGTTCCGGGCTCAGCCCGGACACCTCAAATGAGACGGGCTCATCCAGCCAGAGCACGGTTCCGGCGTAGTCCGGAAACAGCCGGATTCTCAGTCGAGGCTGCCCTTCGGCGGTGGTCATCTCAGGAGTCTACGGCCGCGGTCCGGGGCGCTGCGAGGGCCAGCCAGTGCCGGGATTCAGCCCTCAACCCGAGGTACGTGCCGCCAACGATGAGAGCCGCCCCGGCGAAGCCCAGGAGCGCAAGCGGTTCCTGCCCGATGGAGATTCCGATAAGGACAGCCCAGATGGGTTCGGTTCCCATCAGCAGGCTCGCCCGGGAACCCGACGTCTGCTGGATGGCCCAGGTCTGGACCAGGAACGCGAAGACACTGCACACCAGTCCCAGGTAGAGCACACCCATCCATTCACCCGGGCCGAAGCCCTGCACCGCCCGGAGCACACCCTGGTAATCGGCGGCGGTATAGAGCAGCGCGCAGACCACGCCCTGGACCAGGGTCAGATTGAGCGCACTGAACCCGCGTCCCCGCGTGAGCGCAGAGACCGCTGTGACATGGATGGCGCGCACCGCAGCTGCGGCAAGCACGAGCAGGTCCCCCGGCCCGGGGGCAGCAAATCCGTCTGCTGAAACGAGCAGGCAAACACCCACGACGGCAATGACGCCGGCAACGAAAACCGTACGCGGCAGCTTCACCCGGAAGGCGATGCTCTCGGTCACGGGGGTGAACACCACGACGAGGCTGATGATCAGTCCGGCGTTGGTAGCGCTCGTGCCCGCGATGCCGTGGGTTTCCAGGATCAGCACCGCTGCCTGGGTAAAGCCCAGAACGACGCCGGTCGCGGCTTCGCGGCGGGTTGTCCGGCGGCGGTTCCAAATCAGCCAGATCGCTGCCAATGCCAGGGCGGTGATGAGGAACCGCAGGGACAGGATGACCGTCACGCCGACCGTAGCGGTGAGGGTTTTCGCCGCTAGATAGCTGCTGCCCCAGACCATTGCGACGAGGAGAAGCAGCAGATCCACTCTGCGTGCAGTGAGAAGCGCGGCAAGCCGGCGGCGCCGTTCGCGGGGCTCGGGCGGGGCTGGAGTCAGTATCGGGGAGGGCACTCCTTGAGTCTGATGAGGACGAATTCGTAAGACCAGAGGCCAAATCCTGAAGTAACGGTTTAGCCTGTGCTTATGGATCTTCATCAGCTGCGGCTGCTGCGGGAGCTTGGCGAGCGGGGAAGCCTCGCCGCCGTCGCCCGCGCATCCCACATCTCGGCGTCGGCGGTCTCCCAGCAGCTGACCGCACTGCAGCGTCGTGTGGAGGTTCCGCTGACCGAACGCCGGGGACGGAACCTCGTCCTGACGGAGGCCGGGCAGGCCCTGGCCCGGGCCGCCGTGGACATCAGCGTTGCCATGAGTTCCGCGGAGCAGGCCGTGAGCCGGTACCTGCAGGACCCCCGTGCGACAGTAAGCATTGCCGCATTCAGCAGCGCGGGCCTCGCCTGGTTCCGTCCGCTGCTGCAGGCAATGACGGGCGAGGGAAACCCCAAGCTGGTCTGCTCTGACCGGGATGTGGGGCAGGAAGCCTTCCCGGCGCTCGCTGCCGACTATGACCTGGTGATCGCGCACCGCCTGGAGCACAGCAAACCCTGGCCCGAATCGATCAGCGTTCGTCCGCTGATCCGGGAGCCGCTGGACGTCGCTATGTCCGGGAGGCACCGCCTCGCCCGGCAGCCCGACGTCAGTGTGGACGACCTCGCGGACGAAGAATGGGTGTCAGTCCAGGACGGTTTCCCGCTGATGCCGGCTCTGCAGGCCATCGCCGTTCACGCGGGACAGCCTCTGAATATCACGCATCAAATAAATGAATTCTTTATCGCTGCCGAAATTGTCGCCGCGGGTTCCGCCGTCGCGCTGATGCCGCGGCGCACTGCGTCCCCGCCGGAGGGCAGTGGCCTGGTCCTCAAGCCGATCCGCGGCCTTCCGCTGGCCCGGCACGTCGACGTGCTCTGCCGGCCCGAGGCGCTCCACCGGGCTGCGGTTCAGCAGGTCGTCACGGCGCTCCGGGAAATTGTGGTGCGCCCTGAACCCGGGAAAGGGCACACGCACAGCGCCATTCGCAGCGTAGGAAGTCCCGATCGTACCTATTGACTTGCGATCGATTGATAATCGATTATCCGGGCATGACCACTTCGACGCCGCATGCCGGTTCAGCCGTCATTTCCCTGACGCGTGCAGCCCTGGGCTTGCTCTTTCTTGCAGTGATCGGCGGGCAGGTCGCTGCAGTCTTCAGTGCCCAGGCGGTGGTGGACAGCTATCCCGAGTTCGCCGATCTGCAGGGTCCGCTGGTCACCGCTGCCATCGCTTTTGGGATGTGCAGACGGTTCTGGTCATCACCGGCATCCTCGCCGGACATACCCGGGACGGCCGCATCTTCGGGCCTCAGGCTCTTCGGCTGGTGGACGTCACGGCCGGGGTGCTGGTGACTGCCACGCTTCTGATTCTGGGCACCCTTTTCTTCATTCCGGGACCGCCCGCCCTCGGCCTGCTGATTCTGGGCTGCGCGCTGGTAGCTGCAACGATCACGCTGGTCCTGCTGGTGCTCCGAGCACTCCTGCACAGGGCGGCATTTATGCGGGTAGAGCTGGACGAGGTCGTCTGATGCCCATTCGAGTGGCAATCGACCGGCTGCTGGACGAACGTGGATTATCCGTTGGGGAATTCGCGGACCGGGTTGGCATCACTCCCGCCAATGTGGCTGTCCTTAAAAACGGGCGGGCAAGAGCAGTTCGGTTCTCCACGCTGGACGCGATCTGCCGGGTGCTCGAATGCCAGCCGGGGGACATTCTGATTTGGGAAAAGGACTAAGCGCCGGACATATCTGCCGGAGCCGGCTGTTCTTATCCGCTTTCAAACTTCTTCCAGAGCCCTTCGGAAACTACTTCGACGGTGCCGTCGAGCACCTGGATGGCCGTCTGTTCGTCGATCGCATAGGACGGAACGCCCAGGTCAGCGGCCCACCGCTCGGCGTCGGCCGGGGTATTGGTCGGAAAAGCGTTGAGGTGCGGGAAGATCGAAAAGTCCACCACGCCCAGCGTGCGGTCGTCCGCCGCGGCTGGCCACTCCACGAAATAATCCCCGATGCGCGGCGTCAGGACCATGCTTCCCGCGCTGACTCCAACCCACACGGTATCGGGCAGGGAGGGCAGCAGGTCTGCAAGTCCGGACGCGTGCATCCAATGGTTCAGGTAGGTGGCGTCGCCGCCGTCGACCAGCAGCACATCAGTCTCCCGGACCCAGGGGACCCAGCGCTCGACGCCGATGGATGGCAGGGCGGTGAGCTCGAGGACACCGAGTGACGCCCATCCCAGACCTGTCAGGTGAGGGGAGCCCGGGCCGGCGGCAACCAGCCTGCCCACTGACGCCGGCCCGCACGCCGGGTGGCCCCACTGCGCCGTCGGTATCACCAGGGCGTGGGACTCGGCGATGGACTTGCCGAGTAGGCTGACCAGCGCGGATTCAATGCTGGGGTTTGTCACGCCGCCGGACGTCAGCAGGAGTTTCATGATGCCCCCGGGTGTTCGTGCAGGAATGGATGTTTCCCATGGCTACACACCCGGCAGGGCCTTGTCTATGGTTCGTTCCGGTTACGGCAGGGCGGAATCAGAGGGGGCAGGACCGCGCCCAGTTCTGCAACGCGGCCGGATCTCCGGCCTGAGCCGGTGTGATCACGTTGGCCTCAAAGACTTCCGGGTCCACATGCCACGCCTGGACCGCCGGGAGCTGTGTGTATTTGGCCAGGTAGCCCATCCCCTGTTCCTGACCCTGGAAGTCATTGTTCTCCACGGACTGGAGATAGGAATCCGCCCATGCGCAGAGCCAGTAGTGAGCCACCATCGTGTCCTGGTTGCCGTCCATGATTGCAGGCATTTCCAGTGACGGGTTCTCTTCCGGGTTGGAGTAATCCACGGACTCGAACTTCCATTCAACGCCTGGCGGCAGCGGCTCCGGGAATTCCTGCGTAGCTTCGAGCAGGGCCTGGTCCATGCAATCCGGCTTGATGGTCTGCATGGTTCCACTGGGGTCCGACTGCAGGATCTCACCGCCGAGACACGGTCGGGGCTCCCACGGGGTTGGCGCTGGGTCGGCTTTCACTTCAGCTATCGCCTGCGCCTCGTTGACTTCCGCGTCCGTCGGTCCGCAGCCTGCGAGCAGAGCGCCTAGCAGCAGCGCCGCCGCGGCGCCCGCAATTCGTTTCCGCATGTGCTTTTATCCCCCGTTGGTCAGCTAGTTAGACATTAGACGGAGGCAGACGGCGTGAACAGGGCGGGCTATCAGCGGCACTTTAGGGATCGACGGCGTTTCCCGGCCACCGGGGCAAATTGGCGGCGACAGCAAAAACGACGACGCCTGCCAGCAAAACCAAAACCGCGATAAGCCGGCCGGTTCTGAATTCAGCAAACAGCCCTGGTATCAGCACGACGGCTATCGCACCAAACAGTCCCACGCCAGCAATGAACACGGCTTTGCGGTACTTCTGAGTTCTGTTCATCGGCCCACCCTACTGGTAGCCCGGATACGTGCTGCAGGCCTGACATCATGGCTTGGTGGAATCTGACCCGGTAAGCCCGATTGACCAGGACGCAGCAATCCGAATGTGGCAGGCATACAGCGCCGCGCACCCGGAAGCAGTAGCCGTGTCCCCGGAGTACACCGTTGAACACTTTGGGGATACACGGCGGCTGGCGGACGAACTCCTCACCCATGTGCTCAGCGGACGGAAACGCGCGACGTCGGAACTCGCCGCTGATTTCCTGGCCAGTGGAGACGCGGTCCCCCAGATCGGTTCCCACTGGATAGCGTGCGACGGGACGGGGACGCCGCGGCTCATCCTGCGCAGCATCGAGCTGCGGCTGGGGCCCTTCGGCACGGCGGACGAGGCCTTTGCACGGGACGAAGGCGAAGACGATCTGAGCCTGGCGAGCTGGCAGCGTGAACACCGCCGCTACTGGACACGGGTATCAGCAGCCCAGGGGCGTGAGTGGTCTGAAACTGACGAGATCGTTTTCGAACGGTTCACGGTTGTCTGGCCCCCTGCGCACGCAGACAAAGTGAGCACGGTGCACGGCAGCGGTCGCGTCCCCGGGAGCCCGTAGAACTTCCCCGCGTTCTGTGGTCGACTGAAGTGCGGCCCGAGCGTAACGACGTTCGCTAAGCCCACCCCCTCGGACCGCCGGTTCATAAATCCGGCCCGATCCGAAGGAGACGGCAATGTGTCGTTGGCTAGCGTATTCAGGTTCCCCCGTCCGCCTGGATGACCTTCTCTACAAACCCGTGAACTCCCTCGTTATGCAGAGCAAACACGCGCGCATGGGAGCGGAGACCACCAACGGGGACGGCTTTGGCATCGGCTGGTACGGCACCGAACCAATCCCTGGCCTGTTCCACAGCACGGAGCCCGCCTGGCACGACCGCAACCTGCGCGAGTTCGGCCGGCAGGCCTCCGCCAGCCGCGTCTTCGCGCACATCCGCGCCACGACCGGCACGGCCATTCAGCAGACGAACTGCCATCCGTTCCGCCACGGCAAATGGCTCTGGATGCACAACGGGGCGCTCGCAGACTTCCCCAAGGTGAAGCGCGACATGGCGCTGGCGGTCAACCCCAACCTGTATCCGGAGATCGAAGGATCAACGGACTCCGAGGTGTTCTTCTACCTCGCGCTGACCTTCGGACTGGAGCAGGACCCCCGCGCGGCAGTCGCCGAAGCGGTGGGATTCATTGAGGATGCGGGACGGCGCCACGGTGTGGAGCACCCCGTCCAGATGACGGTTGCAACCACCGACGGCGACACCACCTGGGCGTTCCGCTACTCCAGCGAAGGCAAGTCGCGCTCCCTCTTCACCAGCAGGGACATTTCACCACTCCAGGCCCTGTACCCCGAGAACGTGCTGCTGAATAAACTCTCGGACGACTCCCGGCTAATCGTCTCCGAACCGCTGGGAGACCTGCACGGCGCGTGGCAGGAAGTGCCGGAAGCCACGTGCGTCGTCGTACGCGGCGGCGAGCAGGAGCTGCACCCGTTTGTTCCCTCGGCGCCCGTATCCCTCCTGGCCACATAACGCTCTGCCCGCCCATATGCAGGCCCGGCGGACTAGGCTGCTGACCCGACAGCAGTCCCCGGAGGCAGCGAAAGGAACGGCATGAGCGAGCAACGCCGCAGGGAAATCGGGGAATCCGACGCTCCAGTCGAGGACGAGCTGCAGGAGTCCTTCGACAACACCATCACCGAAGGAGCGGAGCGGCTGCACCGCACGTTCCGCGCCGTCCTGGTGACCGGAGTGTTCGGCGGACTGGAGGTGGGGCTGGGAGTCATGGCCTACCTGGCCGTGATGTACCAAACCGGGGATCACCTGCTGGCCGGAATTGCGTTCAGCGTGGGTCTGATCGCGCTGTTCCTCGCCCACAGCGAACTGTTTACCGAGAATTTCCTGATGCCTGTCGCAGCCGTGGTGGCCAAGGAGGCCAGGGTGCGGCAACTGGTGAAACTCTGGGGAGTCACGCTGCTGGGCAACCTTGTGGGCGGCTGGGTCATCATGTGGATCGTCATGCAGGCGTTCCCGCAGTGGGAGGACACCATTGCCGAATCGGCCAGGCACTTCACTGACGCACCGTTTTCCCTGCAGACGGTTGCGCTCGCCGTCCTGGGCGGCAGCACCATCACCTTGATGAGCCGTATGCAGCAGGGAACGTCTTCGGATCCGGCCAAGATCGTTGCCACGGTGATTGGCGGGTTCCTGCTTGCCGGGCTTCAGATGTTCCACTCAATCCTGGATTCACTGCTGATCTTCGGGGCCATTCAGTCCGGTGCCGGCATTACCTACCTGGAGTGGCTCACATGGTTTGGCTACACACTGTTCTTCAACATGGTGGGCGGGCTGGTGCTGGTCACGGCCCTGCGCCTGGTCCGGACCAAAGAACTGCTCAAGGAGCGCCGCGAGGAAGCTCCCGCGGACCCTGATGCATCCCACGGGGACAGCTAGGTTCAGCTGTGCGGCTTGTCAGGGTGCGCAGCCGCGATCCGGCCGGCAAACCCGGACAGTGAATCGATAAACGCATCCGGCCCCAGAACGGTGAACGGGGCATCGAAGCGCAGGACCCAGGACAGCAGGCCCGCCCAGGACCACGACCCGGCGCGCACCCGGCAGGCGGCCGCCGAGACCTGTTCCAATTCGCCGTCCCCGAGCCACGGCGCAATCGCTGCGGCAGGGAGCTCGATCAGCAGTTCGCCGTAGCAGGGCCACGTATCGCCGTCGTCGGATCCCTTCAAGCGGGAGGTGAGGTAGCTGCCGGCATCACCGGAGGGAACCGGCCGCGGCGAAAAGACTGCGCCCGCCGGGGACTTCGGCGTCATCCGGTCCAGCCGGTAGATCCGCCAGCCGGCCTTGTCCAAATCCCAGGCAACCAGATACCAGCGGCCCCGGCGGGCGATCACCGCATGCGGCTCCACCCGTTTGGGCGGCACTGACCAGTCCCCGCCGTACTCGAACCGCAGGATCCGGTGCTCCCGGGTGGCGGTGCTGGCCGCTTCGAGAACCGCCGGGTCCACCCGGGCCGGAGTGCCGGTGTCGGTGAACTGGATTCCCTCCACGCGGTGCCGCAGCCGGGACGGCATCACCTGCTTCACCGTTGTCAGCGCCCGCGCCGCGGCCTCGTCCAGGTCCACCCCGCTGGAGGGCGCGCTTTGAAGCGCGACGGCGATGGCCACGGCCTGCTCATCGTCGAACAGCAGCGGCGGGAGTTCCGAACCGGCAGCCAGCCGGTAACCGCCGTCGGGCCCCTTGACGGCCGTGATGGAGTAGCCCAGCTCCCGGAGCCGGTCGACGTCGCGGCGGACCGTCCGCGATGTCACGTTCAGGCGCTCGGCCAGGACCTGTCCGGGCCAGTCCCGGCGGGACTGCAGCAGCGAGAGCAGGGCGAGCATCCGCGAAGAAGTTCCGGGCATGCATTGAGTATGGCGGAAGAAGAGGACACATCCTGTCCGCTACGAGGTTCAGGCTGTTTTCAGGGCCGCAAACCGTGGCCGCAACGAACCGAAGGGGCAGATCCCATGAGCATCACCACCACTACCCACCTGAACTTCCGCGGCACGGCCGGGCAGGCCCTGGAGTTCTACCAGCAGGTCTTTGGAGGCACCCTGACGTCAGCAACCTACGGCGACTTTGGCATGCCGAAGGAGGCTCCGGGAGCGGAGAAGATCGTGTTCGGGCAGGTTGAGACGGCTGACGGTTTCCGGCTGATGGCCTACGACATTCCCGGCCAGGACAGCACCGACATCGCCGGAACCGCGGGCACCACCCGCCGTGAGAACGGCACCACCGTCACGGACCGCACCTTCTTTCAGTCCCTGCGCGGACAGAGCCTGAAGGAGGTCACACAACTCTGGGAAGGACTGGCCGACGGCGGCGACATCATTGAACCCCTTGCCGCGTCAGCGTGGAGTCCCGGATTTGGGATGCTTACCGACCGTTTCGGTGTCACCTGGGTGATCGACGTCGAGGTCCCCTACAACGGGTGAGCTGTGTCCGGCTCTGCGAGATCCCGGAGGGCATTGAGCAGCGGCCGGACCGGACCCGGATCCACGGCTCCGCTGCCGGCGGCACGTTCACCCGCCGCCGGCAGCAGGGCGCGGTACGCACGCAGACCCGCCTCCCGGTTCCCGGTTTCAAGCGCGGCAAGAGCGGCGAGGAACCAGGACGCTTCGAGCATTAGATCGCGGGGAGGATCGGGAAGACACCCGAGCGCCGAGCGTGCTTCATCGCTGCGTCCGGCCCGTACCAGCAGCAATGGCCGCGCCCACGGCTCGTACGGTCCGAAGTTCCCGTCGGGCAGGTCCGCACCCTTCCGGACAGCACCGGTGAGCTCGGCCAGGGCCGGCAGGCCCGTCTGGAATCCGGGCATCTCCGCACCGTCCGGCGGTGTGGGGCCCTGCAGGAAGGTGTGCCGGAACCAGGCAGTGAACACCATGGCCAGCGCCCGGTCGAACCGGACGGCCAAGGCGTCGATCCGGTTGGCTTCCATCGACGCCGCCTCAATGCGGTCGAGTGCGCAGAGTGCCTGCATCCGGATCAGGCGTCCCTGGATCTCGAAAGTCGGCAGCTCAGCCTCCACCGCGACGGCGGTGATCTCAGCACCCAGCGCTTCTCGTGCCGCTGCCAGCCCGGCCGTCTCAAAGCTCTGCTGGTACCGGGCGCTGAGCGCGAAACACAGCAGGGCCGGATCATTTAGCTGCCGTGCGATCCGCTCGGCCTCGGCGGCTTCGGCCAGCCTGTCCGCGGTGCCGCGCGATTCCATGGCAGCAGTGGCCAGCAGCCTGGCACGGACCCGGGCCGAGGTTCCGGACGGAAGTACAGCGAGCGTACGCAGGGCAGCCTCGACCACCGCCGCAGCTTGGGCTGGATCATCTGACCGGGTCCAGCTTCCGGGCACCTCGAACCCGCCGATGACCCGTGCCGCCAGTTCCGGATCTCCGAACTGCTCCGCGGCCGCGATGACTGCTGTGCGCTGCTCGGCTGCCAGCTGGACGGACCCTGACACCGCAAGCACGGGCAGCAGCCGAGCCACGCTTTCCAGCTGGGTGCGCTGACCGGTCTGGGCAGCGGCGGTGGCGGTGCGCCGCAGGAGCGTCCCGCCGTCGTCCTCAGGGCTCAGGGACGGATCGTGGCGCAGGATGTGCTGCTCCAGGTCCCTCAGCGCCTGCCCGGGGTCCAGGCCGAGATCGTGGCGCAAAGTCGAACGGGCCTTGGACAGCAAAGCCAGGGCATCGGCCTGCCGGGCGCCGCGGTACAGGGCAAGCGCGAGCAGCCGCCAGCCTTCCTCCCGCCACGGGTACTCGGCCACGTGCGCATCGAGGAGGCCAATTACATCCTTCGGCCGGCCGAGTTCCAGCCGGGTTTCCGCCAGCTGCTCCACCGCCGACGCCCGCAGCTCAGCGACCCTTGCCCGTTCTGCCCTGGCCCAGGGCCGGGCCCCGAACTCCTCGAATGCGGTTCCGCGCCATTCGCCAAGTGCTGCTGCCAGCTGTGCTTCCCGGGCAGCCAGACCCAGCCCGGCAGCGGACTGGACCGCCTGATCCGCCCGCCACAGGTCGACGTCGTCCGTCCCGAGCCTGAGCGCGTAACCGCCGGGGACGGTCACGAGGATTGCCGGGGGAGTGCGGGCCTGGCGGGCGGGTTCCAGGATGCGGCGGAGTTCTCCGACGAAGGTGCGCACGGCGCCGAGGGCGCCGGCCGGGGCGTCGTCCCACAAGTCGTCGATCAGGCTCTCCGCGGGGACGGCCCGTCCGCGGGCTGCGGCCAGGATCGCCAGGACCTCACGCTGCCGCGCCTTGGACAGCCGGAGCGGGCTGCCGCCGATCTCCGCGCTGACCGGACCGAGGACGCGGAGTCGTAGCTTGCTCACCAGCTGATTCTAGTTCGCGTGCCGCCGGCTGATCGGGCGCTGATCCAGCAGTGGGAACCTCGTTCCAGAAACAGCCGCACAGGCGGCAGGAAAGGAACACCATGGATTTGCAGCTCACCGGGAAAACCTCGTTCATCAGCGGCTCCACGCAGGGAATCGGCTACGCCATCGCGAAGGCACTCGCAGGGGAGGGCGTTCAGGTGACACTCAACGGCCGAGAAGCCGGGAAACTCGCAGGCGCCGTCGAAACGCTCCGCCAGGAAGTGCCGGGCGCCTCGGTGGACGGCATTGCTGCGGACTTCTCCAACCCGGACCAGGTTGAGCGGCTGTGCGCGGAACTGCCCGACGTCGACATTCTGGTCAACAACGTAGGCCTGTTCGACCTTCAGCCGTTCACGGAGATTCCCGCAGATGAATGGCGGCGGTATTTCGAGGTCAACACCCTCAGCGGAGCGCAGCTTGCCCGCCGGCTGCTGCCAGGCATGCTGGAGCGGGGATGGGGCCGGATCGTGTTTATCAGCAGCGAATCCGGCGTCAGTGTTCCGGCGGACATGATCCACTACGGCGCCTCCAAGGCCGCGATGATGGCCGTTGGAAACGGACTGGCAAAACTCACCCGGGGCACCGGCGTCACGGTGAACTCGGTCCTGGGCGGGCCCACCTATTCCGACGGCGTTGCCGGGACTGTCGAATCACTCGCCGCCCAGACCGGGCTGGCTGCCGGGGAGATGAAGGCCGCGATCATTGCGGCGAACCAGACCACGCTCCTGGAACGGTTCATCGAACCCGCCGAGATTGCCGCCATGACGGTGTTCCTGGCGAGCCCGCGTGCCTCCGCAACGAACGGTGCAGCGGTGCGGGTCGACGGCGGCGTGCTGACGACGGTGCTTTAGGTCCGCTCCGCTTGATTCCGCTCCGCCCGGTCCCGGATGCCGCGCAGCATCCGCTCTGTCATGAGGAAACTGACCATTTCCACAGGTTCGACCATGAGTCCCGCCCAGACCGTGCGGTAGGCATAGCGCTCGCGGACCACGAGCCGCGTTGAACCGTCCGCCTGGGGCAGCAGCACAAAGGACCAGGTGAAATCGAAGGGGGCGCCGCCGTCGTCGGAGCCGGAGGCCGCACTTCCGGGACCGACGCCGCCGCCAAGGACCAGTGCGCTGTCCGGATCCAGCCGAACCACCAAAAGCCCGCCGCCGGGCGCAAGGTTCACCTCGTCGCCGACCGCCTGAACCTGCAGCTCGGGCCGGATCGCATTCGCGCTGTGGATGCCCAGACCCATGAGGTTCTCGAGCCAGTCGTAGCTGTAGAAACCGCCGCGGTTTTGGCCCAGCTGCGTGAGCCAGGGCCAGACGGCGGCCGGAGGCGCAGCCACGGTGATGGCGCGGGTCGCTGCGAGGTCAGGCACTGGAACCAGCTCATCGCCGGGCAGGGTCATGCGCAGCTCTTCCTCGGAGGCCCCCCAGCGCAGCGATACGCGCCGCAAAGCCAGTACCGCTGCGGCAATTGCAGCCGCTGCCGCCGTCGTTCCTGCCAGGCGCCGTCCCCATCCCATGCGCCCCAATATTGCACCGGTACCGGGCCATGGCAATCATGGAAGCCGTGAACCCCGGGTGCAGCTAGCTGCGAGGCGTGTCTTCGTCCTCATACCGGTACTCACGGCGCAGCACCTTGATTTGCTTCTCGCTGAAATAGACAAACAGGCCGGTGGCGAGGACACAGGCCAGTGCGCCCAGGACGTTCATCAGCACCGGTTCCCGCAACAGCAGCACGGCCAGACCCAGCAGGACGACTGATCCGCTCACCGATTGGCACCGCCACCACCTTGTCCCGCGGCGTACCGTCGGGTGATTCCGTGGATCCACAGAGCCTCCTTCGTGAGACCGTTACGGTTCCTGCGACCCGGCGGTTACCCCGGCAAACGCACCGGCAGCACCTGAACCGGGGAAGACTGTCTGCTTCATTGCCGTGTCCCCGGAGACGCCGTCGGACGACGCGTAGTAGGCGCCCAGATCCGGCACTGCCGGGTCATACGGGGTGTAAAGGCCCGGTGCCAGCGCCACCACACGGCCGTCGATCAGTTTGCCGTCCAGCCACGCACCCGCACGGTAATCCACGGACGCGGCGTCCACCACCAGCGGATACCCCGGGAACCTGACTCCGACGGCTTCCGGGGTTCCGAGGTCCGGAGCCGCCGGAACACCTGCGGACGCGGCTTCATACGGTGCGCAGCGGGTGAGCAGCTGACCGGCTGCATCGCTCCAAGCAAAGGGATCAAAGTTCACGGACTGGGATCCTTTGCCGCCGGCGACCTGCAGGGCGTTTTCCGTGCCGGCTGAGAGCTCCGTCAACAGCACACCGATGTCCTCCGGGGCAGTGTCCGCAGCTGCCAGCACCGTCGTATGCAGCTGCTCCGTGTTCTCCGGAGTGGAAGGCTGGAAACTGAACGTGCCGTCGCTGATGCGCACCAGCTGGATGCTTTTGTACAGCGGACCGGAGCCGCCGCTGCCCGTGAGCTTGGCGCAGGACTGTTCCTCTGTCTGCTGAGCCGGAGGCTGTGCCGCGGCGGACGTGGCGGACGCGGCGGCCGGGCCGGCGGGCGACGGCGGGACGGAACCTTCCGGCTGGGCCTCCGCCGCCGTGCAACCGGTCAGGAGCAGCAGGGCAAGGGCAGAGACAGAGACGGCTTTCTTCATGGTTCCCCCGAATGTGTGGACGGTCGTCCCACACCCTAGCCGCAGAAAGATCCCAAGGCACGCATCCGGGGGATGTGCGGCTCCGGAAGATAGCATTCGGGAACCAACAACAAACGGGGGACCCATGCCATGTGATGGCTGCAGCACGGCTGCGCAGCTCGACTTCGATTTCAGCATGGCGTTCCAGCCGATTTACGACGCCGTTGAACGCCGGGTCTGGGGCTACGAAGCGCTGGTCCGCGGGACAAACGGCGAGGGTGCATACGAGGTCCTGTCCAAGGTCTCGCCGGAACAGCTCTACCGCTTTGACCAGGACTGCCGCACCAAGGCCATTGAACTGGCCGCCCGGCTTTTTCCTGCGGGGGAGGAGCTGAAGCTGTCCATCAACTTTCTGCCCAAGGCCGTGTACGAACCTGCCGCCTGCCTGCGGGCAACGCTGCGCGCCGCGCGGGAGTTCCGGTTCCCGATGTCCTCGATCATGTTCGAGTTCACCGAGAACGAGGAAGTGCGGGACACCGGCCATCTCACCAACATCATCACCGAGTACCGCAGGCACGGGTTCACCACGGCCCTCGATGATTTCGGTGCCGGCTACGCAGGGCTGGGCCTGCTGGCAGATTTCCAGCCGGACCTGATCAAGATCGACATGAAGCTCATTCGGGGAATCGACACCAGTCCGGCCCGCCGGGCAGTCGTCGACGGCATTCTCGCGATCGCCGGGGAACTGGAGATTACGGTGCTGGCGGAAGGCATCGAAAGTGAAGAGGAATTCCTGGTGCTGCAGGAGGCCGGGATCCGGCTGTTCCAGGGCTACTGGTTCGCGCGGCCGGCGTTCGAGGAACTGCCCCAGGTGCGCGGAGGCCAGCTGGCTGCGACATGACCGTCCGCTTCGAATGCACTACTCACGCCGCCATTCCGCTGCGCGAGCTCTTTGACCGTTCACGCAGCATCGATGCCCACAAAGCCTCAATGGCAGCTTCCCGGGAGGAAGCTGTCGCGGGAGTAACGTCAGGCCTCATCTCACTCGGCGAGGAAGTGACCTGGCGGGCGCGGCACTTCGGGCTTCCACTTCGCATGACCAGCAGGATCACCGAAATGGACATACCCCGCTGCTTCGTCGATGAACAGGTCAAAGGACCTTTCCGCAGGTTTCGGCATGTCCATGAATTCAGCGAAGATGCGGCCGGAACTGTGATGATTGACCGCATCGAGTTTGAGGCGCCTTTCGGTGTTCTGGGGCGCGCAGTTGAAAAGCTGGTGCTCGCTGGATATCTCCGAAAACTTATCGAAGAGCGGAACCGTTATCTGACGGCCGGCGGGAACGGCTCAGAACAAGGCTGATACCACTCGTTGCCCGATTCATTTCCTAATGCAACACTCCGCCCATGAATGATGACTGGCAGCGCCTCGAACCACTGCTTCGATCCGGGGAACGGCTTCGCTGGACGGGGCGCCCCGATCCCGCAGTGAATCTCGCCGCGGTGGATGTGTTTATGATCCCCTTCAGCCTTCTCTGGTGCGGTTTCGCGGTGTTCTGGCTGGCGATGGTCATCAACCGCGGTGCCCCAATCTTCTTTATGGTGTTCGGGGCCGTGTTTGTGCTCGTGGGACTTTACTTCGTTTTTGGACGTTTTCTTTTCAAGCGGCGGGACAAACGCAGCACCGTGTACGGCCTCACCGATTCCCGGGCGATAGTCGCCAAGGGGACGAGATCATCTCAGGACATCCCCCTGGACGGCACTCCGACGCAGGTCAAGCGCTCCCGGGACGGCAGGCACGTAACCATCCTCTTTGGACAGGGGAAGAGGCCGAATGCCTACCAGAACACAGGTATGGACTTTTTCACTGCGGGGTCCGCCCAGGTGGGCTTCTTTGACGTCGCCGATCCCGAAACGCTTATCCGCGAACTGGACTCGGTCCGCCGTAGGCCGCAGCGGCGGGGATGATCCGGGGAAAATCATTTCCCTTATTTTCCCGCTGAAGGTGTTGGTACCATCTGACATCCGATCCCCCATTCAAGCGAGGGAACATGAGCCACTCCGCGATACCGAAACCGCCTCAAGGGCCTGCCGGAACCTCCCATGGAGACATTCTGTGGTGGACATTGACAATAGAAGCGGAGCGAAAAGGAGCAGGCGATGAAATGGTCCGCCATCTGGTCGCACCGCTGAGCGCGCAGGCACGTGCCTGGGGAAGCTACCGGTTTGGCTTCGCCCGCAACTTCGATTCAGAAAAGCCGCAGGTGAGATTCCATCTGCGCGCGCACGCCGGGGTTGTGGACAGAGTATGGAAATTCGCGCACGCGCTGGCGGAGGAATGCGAAGCGCAGCTGGGCGCCGTCGCACTTACCGAGCTGCAAAGCCTGATCTATCCGCCGAAGCCCGGGCAGCCGATGCCGGAAGCGATGGAAGCCGTCTTCGCCCAGTACGGCGGGATGGAGGGAATGCAGTTGGTGGCGGAAGTGTCCGAACTGGCCTCTGACCTGGCCATCTGGTCCGTTAACCGGTTTCCCACTGGAAAGACGCGGGAGTCACTGGCTGCCCTGCTTCTTTTCGACGCCTGCCACAGCATGATGTGGGGACCTCGGTCAGCCCGGTGGCGTGATCGCAGGATCGTCAGCTGGGACTACTACTGGGACACTCATCTGAACACCTGCACCTCGTCCTTCGGCGCTCGTGCCGAACAGATGCGGAGGACACTCCGGGACCAGTCCGGCCCGCGAATTGTTCCCGCTCACCGGAGGATGGCTGCCCTGCTGGCGGAACCCTCGGTTGATGTGTGGCGGAAACGATGGGTGCGGGCCGTCGACATGTACCTGTTCCGGGCGGACAAGAAACGCATCAGCCGCAGTGCACAGCAAATGGTGCTGACTGAAAGCATGCTCCTGTGCAACCGAATGGGGTTTTCCCTTCGGGAGGAGGCGGTGCTGGGAATCTACGCACGTGCCTGGAACAGGGGCATGGAAACTTCAGGTGCCGACCCGGCCGGACGTCCCTGAAGACCTACGACAAAGCCGGGCCGCCCGTTTCCAGGCTGCCCGGCTTTTCCTGTTTGTGCGTTACTTCTGGTCGTCGTCCTTATTTCCGTCGACGGCGTCCTTGATCTTGTCCTTGGCCTGGTCAACCTTCTCCGGGTTGTCCTGGGCTGCGTCTTTCGCCTTGTCTGCCATTCCACCGAGATCTGCCATGGGGATGCACCTTCCTTTGAGGATCCGGGGAGCGGGATCCGCCAGCCCCGGCCGGTCATCCCATCGTGCACCCGTCCGGGCGTGCAGTGCCACCCCTTTCCGGCTGCGGGTTTACCAACCGCCGCGGGTGGGGGTGTGCCCCTTCCGTGCGTCATCCGGCATGGTCATTTCTGCGCGCAGACCCAGCAGGCGAATGGGGCGGCCGTCCTCGATGGTGCCGGCAAGGTCCAGCGCCCGGGCCAGCACCTCCTCCCGGTCAAAGGTCTCCGGGATCTTCCGGGCGTGGGTCTTGGTAGTGAACGGGGCGTACCGCACCTTCAGCGTCAATCCGATCACCGGCCGCCCCTCCGCCGCCACATCCGCCAGGACGTCGGCGGTCAGCTGCGTGACGGCGTCGCGCACCTGGGCCGGGTCGGTGAGGTTGGTCTGGAACGTTGTCTCCCGGCTGTGCCCGCGCGCCACCCAGGGGGTGTCATCCACGACGGCGGAACCGTCGCCGCGCCCCAGGGTGGCGTACCAGGGACCCATTTTCGGACCGAACTCCGGCACCAGGGCCTGCGGATCGGCCGCAGCCAGCTCCGCGACGGTACTAATGCCCAGCTTGGCCAGCCGGGCGGAAATCTTGTTGCCGATGCCCCACAGTTCCTTGGTGGGTTTTCCACCCATGACGTCCAGCCAGTTCTCCGCGGTGAGCCGGAACGTGCCGGCCGGCTTGCCGAAGTCGGTGGCGTTCTTGGCGCGGATCAGGGTGTCCCCGATTCCAACGCTGCAGTGCAGCTGCGTCTGCTCCAGGACCGCGGCCTGCAGGTCCCGTGCGTACGCTTCCGGGTCCTCCGCCTCGATGCCGACGAACGCTTCATCCCAGCCTAGGACCTGTACGACGGCACCGGGCTGGGCGCGAAGGGTGCCCATCACCGCATCCGAGGCGGCCAGGTAGGCCTCGGCATCTACAGGGAGGAAGACGGCGTCGGGAACCTTACGGGCCGCGACGCGCAGCGGCATCCCGGAGCCGACGCCGAAGGCCCGTGCCTCGTAGGACGCCGTGGACACCACGGCACGCTCGGTCGGGTCACCCCGGCCGCCCACAATGACCGGAAGTCCGGCCAGTTCCGGGCGCCGGAGCACCTCGACCGCCGCGATGAACTGGTCGAGATCCACGTGCAGCACCCAGGGGATTGAGCTCACGCGCACCAGTGTGCCGGAAAACCGGCGAACTGGCATCAAGTCAGCGGTGCAGCGGCGCTGCCGCAGCCGGTAACGGTGCGCCGGGATTGCGGCCAGCGGGGCATGATAGGTGCCATGACACTGACACCTGCTGATTTGTCCTGGCCGGCCGTGACGCAGCGGCTGGCGATCCGTCCTGCTGCGGTCAGCGATCTGGAGCGCATCTTTGGCTACTACCGGTCACCGGAGGTGGCTGAATGGCTGGGCTCCCGGCCCACTGATCTGGAGGAGTTCGTTGAACGGGTCAGCGAGCCCGGGCTGCTGGGCCGCATTTTTGTTGTGGAACACGCCGGGATCCACGTCGGTGACGTTTACCTGGGCATCACAGACCCGTGGGCGCAGAAGGAAGTGCGCGACGACGCGCGCGGAACGGCGGCGGACATTGGTTACGTGATTGCCCCTGAGTTCGCTGGCCGGGGATTCGCCAGCGAGCCGCCGCCGAACTGCTGCGGATCTGCTTCGAGGACCTGGGCCTCCGCCGGGTGACCGCGGAGTGCCTGGCGGACAACGCGGCGTCCTGGCGGGTCATGGAAAAAATTGGGATGCGCCGTGAGGCCGTGACACGAAAGGCGTCGCTGCACCGTACACGCGGCTGGCTGGACGCTTACGGTTATGCACTGCTGGCAGACGAGTGGGCCGCTTCGCCTGCTCCCGGTGCTGCAGCAGCTGGGCGACTGGGCAGCAGATAACCTGAACCCTGCCCGCGGGGCCTCCAGGCGCGGTCCCAGGACCCGCCGTCGTACTTATGCTCCTAGCGCGCGAGCGGCTGGCTCGCCCAGGCCTCCGCGTAGAAGTGCGGGGAGAGTGATTCCAGGAGCCCGGCATAGGTGTCCGGATCAACGGCCTGCGCCGAGTCCTGCGGGAGCTCCTGTGCAAAGGCCGAGACGCCCAGACCCGCTTCGCGGTCCTTCACGGTCAGGCCCGCCACCTCGAGCAGCGTGGGATACATGCTCAGCTGGTCTACGCCGGGACGCAGCTGTTCGTCGCTGCCGCCGGGGATCCAGATGCGGTTGAAGATGGTGCGGTTCGGGTGGTGGTCCAGCTGCTCGTGGAAGGCGTCGCCGGCGCTCATGTGCTTGAGGTGGTCGCCCATGATCACCACGGCGGTGTCCTCCAGATAACCCTGCTCCTTCATGTGGTTCACGAAGGCGGCGACCTGGGTCATGGAGCAGTCGAACGCTGAGGTGACCACGTTCTCGGTGTCTACGTTGCAGTAGTCGTAGATGTGCACCGGTTCGTGGGTGTCGAGCGTGAGCATGGTCAGGTTGAACGGCTGCCCGGTGGCCCGGAACTGGGTGTGCAGCTCGTCAACCTTCTCCCGGGCGTTGGCCATCAGCCGCTCATCGCTCAGGCCCCAGTCGCTGCGGAAGCTCTTCTCCTCTTCGCCGGCGGCACGCCAGTCCGCCAGGCCCTTGATCTCGGAGTACCCGTGTGTGCTCAGGAAATCGTCCTTGGCTGCGAAGGAGGAGTTCGCGCCGCCGAGGAATACACTGGTGTAGCCCTGCTCTGCGAGGACGTCGCCCAGGCAGGTGGCACCGCCCAGGTAGGTGTCGGAACCGGCGTCGTCCGCGTTGCCGCCGCCGGAGCTGCTGCCGCCGAACGCCGAGCCCTTCAGCGGGATGCCGCACTGGGTGGACACCAGGCCGGACATCGTCCAGCCGCCGCCCTTGTACTGCTGGTAGTTCTCCACGCTCTGCCAGCCGTCCGCCGCCTGGGTGGCGTCCTTCAGGGGAAGGAACGCGTCCTTCTCGAACAGCTGGTCGTCCGCGAGGGTCTGCTCGCCGGACTCGAGGTAAATCATCACGAGGTTGCGCTTGTTCTCGCTGCCGGTAACGATGGGCAGCTTGTAGTACTCGCCGACGTCGTACGGAGAAGTGGCGGCCGCGATGTATTCGGCCATGCTGACCTTGGTCGCGAACGCGGTGGTTCCGCCAATGACGAGAGTACCCACCAGCGCGGTGGCGATGCTGCGTACGATCCACTTCGCCCGGGGCGAGGGCGTATGGGCGCGCAGCCGATGGTTCCGCCGGCGGCGCTGGTGCAGCACAATGATCGCGGCGGTGATCAGGATGGGAGCAACACCGATGGCCAGGATGCTGGTGGTGACAATGCTGCCGCCGCCGCCGTCGGTCTCCACCGAGACGAGGTTCATCAGCAGCTGGGCTACGGAAATCCGGCCCCAGTAATAATGGATGACGCCGGCGGAAGCCGCCATGGTGAGTCCTGCCCAGATCAGGAGGTAGACCAGGGCATGCCCCACGACGACGCCGCCGCGGCGGGTCACGTGACGAAACCGGTCAGACATGGGAACTCCTGGATTTTCTGGGCTGCCGCTTTAGGCGGGACGCTCTTGACAAACTGCCCGTCGCCGGGGCATTAGAAGACTAGTACCGTTACGATACCCGTTCAACCGCCGTTAATCTGATCGTTACCCCTTCTTCAGCGGGGAAGTTCACACCAGAGTGACCCGCCAAAACGGCCTCGGAAGCCGGGGATCTGCCTGACCGGGGAATAGATCAGCCCCGTCTGTCCTTGTCCCTGCACATGAAATCCATCGTCTACTCCGACACTGGAGATTCCTCAGTCCTGTCCCTCGCCGAACGCAGCATCTCCGACCCCGGGCCGGGTGAAGTACGGGTCCGCGTCACCGTTTCCGGGGTCAACCCCACCGACTGGAAGGCCCGCGCCGGTGCCGGGATCGCGTTCGAGGAGGTGGTGCCCAACCAGGACGGTGCCGGCATCATCGACGCCGTCGGCGAGGACGTCTCCGGCCTGGCCGTGGGTGACCGGGTGTGGATCTACCTCGCAGCGCACGGCCGCCCCACCGGCACGGCCCAGGAATACACCGTCCTTCCAGCGGACCGCGCGGTTCCCCTGCCCGACGGCATCGGGTTCGACGTCGCCGCCAGCCTGGGCGTTCCGGCCATGACCGCGCACCGTGCCCTCACGGTGCACGAGTTCGGCCCGGCTCGGCTGGCGCCCGGTTCCCTGGAAGGCCGCATCGTCCTGGTCCAGGGCGGAGCCGGGGCAGTGGGCCATGCCGCGATCCAGCTCGCCGTGTGGGCAGGCGCCACCGTGATCGCCACGGTCAGCAGCGACGGGAAGGCAGACCTGGCCCGTGCCGCCGGCGCGCACCACATTGTGCGGTACCCCGACCCCGCCGAAGCCGACCGGATCCGCGAAATCGCGCCCGACGGCGTCGACCAGATCGTGGAAGTGTCCCCGGCACAGAACGCTGCACTCGACGTCGACGTGATCGCGAACCACGGCAGCATCGCCTACTACGCGAACAACAACGGCGAGGAGTTCACCGCTCCGATTGTCGCGAGCTTCGCGAAGAATGTCCGCTGGCAGGGTGTGCTCGTCTACACCGAGGGCGAAGCAGCGCATCAGTCCGCCGTGAAGGACATTACCGAAGCACTGCGCGACGGCGCCCTGCCGGTGGGTGAAGCCGCGGGCCTGCCGCTGACCTGGTTCAGCCTGGAAGAGACCGCTGCCGCGCACGACGCGGTTGAAAGCGGTGTGACCGGCAAGGTCCTGATCCGGGTATCCGGCGACGCGTAGAACTGGTTGGTAGGGCGGTGCCGGTGCGCTGGATCCGTTTCCGCGCACCGGCACCGCCCAACCGTCAGATGCCTTCGCCTGAGGGCGAGACCAGGATTTTTACCGCTGTTTCGTTGCGGTTGATCAGGGTGTCGAAGCCTTCGTCCACGAGTCCCTCCAATCCGATTTTCCCGGTGATGAAGGGCGAGAGATCGATCTTGCCGGACTCCACCAGTTCGATTGTGGCGGGGTGGGAATTCACGTAGGCGATGGTGCCGCGCATGTCGATTTCCTTCATCACCAGTTTGTGGATATCAAAGTCCGAGCGTTTGCCCCAGATAGACACCACCACCAGCACCCCGGTGGGACGAAGGGCATCCATCAGCGTGTCCAGCACTGCCTGGACACTGCTGCACTCAAACGCGACGTCCGCGCCCTTGCCGTCCGTTATCTTCCGCACCTCTTCGGCTACGTCCACCTGGGATGGATCCAGGGCGTAGTCTGCGACGCCGGCCTCCAGGGCCTTCTCGCGGCGCAGCGGGCTGAGCTCGGAGATGGCCACGGTGACGCCCTGGGCTTTAAGGACAGCCGCGGTCAGCAAACCAATCGGTCCGGCACCGCCAACCAACGCCACGTCTCCTGTTTTCGCTCCGGAACGCTCGACGGCGTGATACCCCACGGACAGCGGTTCGATCAGGGCTGCCTGGTCCAGCGGAACCGAGTTGTCGATGGGGTGCACCCAGCGCCTCTGCACCACCACCTTTTCACCCAGTCCACCGCCGCGGCCGGCGAGGCCGATGAAGTTCATGTCGGGGGAGAGGTGATAGTCCCGGCTTTCCGGACCGGTGTCGACGTCGTCCCGGATGATGTAGGGCTCAACAACAACGTGCTGGCCGACTTCCAGGTCTTCCACCCCCTCGCCTACGGCATAAACCACGCCGGAGAACTCATGCCCCAGCGTGACTGGGAGCCCTTCCCCGGAGATGGGATGGGTCTGCCCGTGGGCCGGGGCGAAAATGGGTCCCTCGAGGTACTCATGGAGGTCAGTACCGCAGATGCCGCACCAGGCGACGTCGATCCCTACGGTTCCCGGTTTGAGCTCCGGCTCCGGCAGTTCGTCCACACGGATGTCACCGCGGTCGTAGTAGCGGGCGGCTTTCATTGCAGCTCCTTACGATTGGGCAAAGCGCAGTGAGTTCTGCTGCTTGCTTCCCACGCTAGGCTCCTGAAGCGCTGCCCGCAGCAGCGGAACGAGGTTTCGGGCAGTGGCGTAGGGTGACTCGAACACATCCGCAAAGCGCCGGGCAGTGCAGCAGGCTTCCCGGCAGGAAACCTAAGGGGGACTGGCCATGGGCGCCGAGCGAAGGATCCGAAGGACGCCCAATCCGGACCGGGTCCCCCATCCTTTGATGAGCCTTTCCTTCCTGTTGTCGGCTGTGCTGATCGCGGCGGGCGGGCCGTTTGCCTGGTGGCGGGTACTGGGAGCGGCCGTGATGGTTGGCCTGTGTATTTTCGGCCTGTACCAGTGGGGCCGCGTACGCCGTGAAGATGCCGGCCGGAGGAACCCTGGCCGGGAAGGCCCTTCTGAGGTGGGTCCTGAAATCCATTGACCGTCGGCGGGGAAATCACCCGCGCGGCGCAGCTCTCTAGCCTGCCCCGTGCTGCGGGGCTACGGTATCCCCATGTCCAGCAGTACAGCCCGGGACCAGCGGCTGCGGGACCTTGTGGTGCTCCGCCGGGTGCGCGACCGGATCGACCGGGAGTACCCCCAGCCGCTGAACGTTGAGGCGCTCGCCCGCGACGCGCACATGTCCGCCGGACACCTCAGCCGGGAGTTCAAGAGGGCTTTCGGCGAAGCGCCCTACTCCTATCTGATGACCCGCCGCATCGAACGGGCCATGGCGCTCCTGCGCCGCGGCGACCTCTCCGTGACCGAGGTGTGCTTCGCCGTCGGCTGCTCCTCGCTTGGTACCTTCAGCACCCGCTTTACCGAACTGGTTGGTGTGCCGCCGAGCACTTACCGGCGCGAGAACGCGGAGGAGACAAAGGGCATTCCGTCCTGCATCGCGAAGAACGTCTCCAAACCGGTCAGGAATCAAGAAGCGGAGCCGGCATCCCGGTAACTAGCGTTGCCCGCATGAACCTGAACATATCCAACAGTTTCCTGCCCCAGACGGACCCGGACGAGTCCCTCGCCTTCTACCGTGACGCCCTCGGATTCGAGGTGAGGAACGACGTCGGCTACGAGGGAATGCGCTGGATCACCGTAGGCCCAGCGGGCCAGCCGGAAGTCTCCGTGGTGCTGTATCCGCCGTCGGCGGACCCCTCCATTACGGAGGAAGAGACCCGCATGATCGCGGAGATGATGGCCAAGGGCACGTTCGCTACCCTGGTCCTCTCCTCGCCGGACGTGGACGCCGCGTTCGACGCCGTGCAGGCCTCCGGCGCGGAAGTGATCCAGGAGCCAACCGACCAGCCCTACGGCATCCGCGACTGCGCCTTCCGCGACCCGGCCGGCAACCAGATCCGCATCAACGGCGTCTAGCTACCAGGGCAGCACGCCGTTCTCATCGGTGTAGGTGCCGGTGGGCCCGTCCACATCCAGCGTGGCCAGGCGCACGACGACGGCGGCACTTTCCTCCACCGGACGCCCGCCTTCCATATCCGCGGTCATGTCCGTGGCCGTGTAGCCCGGCTCCAGGGCGTTGAACTTGATGTCCGGATGGGCCTTGGCATACTGCACGGTGAGCATGGTCGCGGCGGACTTGGATGCGGCGTAGAGCGGCCCGTTGGTGATGTGGAATTCCGGCCGTTCCGGGTTGGTGGCTGCCCAGAAGGAGCCCATGCTGCTGGTGATGTTCACGACCACCGGATTAGCCGAGCGGCGCAGCCACGGCAGCGCGGCCTCGGTAACCCGGACAATGCCGACGGCGTTGGTATCGAAGGAGCGCAGTGCCGACGGGCCATCCGGAACACCGGTGGCCATCACGCCGGCGTTGTTGATCAGCACGTCCAGGGCCCCCTCGGTGAGGCCGATGGTTTCCATCGCCTGATTGACCGAAGCGTCGTCGGTGACGTCCAACTGTACAAAGCGGGCACCGAGCTCTGCAGCTGCCTTTTCGCCGCGCTCGGCATCCCGGGCGCCGATGTAGACGGTGTGGCCCAGCGCGAGCAGCTGCCGGGCAGTTTCAAAACCGATGCCGCGGTTGGCGCCGGTGATCAGTGTGACGGTCATGGGAATCCTCTGTTTCGACTGGGCGGCCCCGGATCGGGCCCTGCATCGACGCTAGGAGCCGTGCCCGGGACGAACCAGTGCCCCCTTCAGCCGGGGGTGTGACAGGGCCCCCTCAAAATGCCCCGCGGCGTCGTACTGTAATCCCATGACTGAGACCACCAACGCGCTGGGCGCCTACCTGCGGGCCCGCCGTGCGCTTGTGACTCCGCAGGAAGCAGGAATTCCCGACGGCGGGGTACGGCGGGTGCCCGGGTTGCGGCGCGAAGAAGTGGCCATGCTGGCCGGAATCAGTGCCGACTATTATCTGCGGCTGGAACGCGGCCGCGACCGCAACCCGTCCCTGCAGGTGGTGGAGTCGCTGGCCCGGGTGCTGCGCCTGGACCAGGACCATCTGGCGCACCTCACCGCACTGGTGTGCGAGGCGCCCCGGCCGCGCCGGCGGAAGGCCCGTGCCGAGGTGCCGCCGCCCAGCGCGCTCAACCTGCTGAACTCCATGACCCAGCCGGCGTTTCTTGAGGGACGCTACTTCGACATCCTGGCGGCCAATCCGCTGGCCACCGCGCTGTCTCCGCGGCTGTCCGTGGGCGGAAACCAGCTGCGGGACATGTTCCTGGACCCTGCCGAACAGGATCTCTACCCGGACTGGGAAAACGTCACCGAGTGCCTGGTGGGGAGCCTGCGACAGGCCGTGGGCAAGGACATCGACGATCCGCGGTTCATCGAACTCACCGGGGAGCTGTCGCTGGCCAGCCCGCGGTTCGTGCAGCTCTGGGCCAAACATGACGTCAAGGGCAGGATGGGCGGATCCATCCGGCTGAACCATCCGCAGGTCGGCGAACTGACGCTGAACCGTGAACGCCTGGAGATCGGCGGGGCGGACGGAATCACGCTGGTGGTCTTCCACCCGGAACAGGGGACCGACGACGCCGGCAAGCTGGCGCTGCTCGCTTCGGCACACCTGCCAGCCACCGGAGGAACCCAGGCTGCGGGAGCGCGGCGCGAGGGATCCGGCCGCGAGGAGTCGCAGCGTTCGGATTCCAGGGAATCCGCGGTCTAAGCCGGGGGCTCGCAGCGCTCGGAATCGAAGGAATCCGCAGGCTGAGCCGGGGCCGATGCCCGCCCGTTGAAAGGGCCTTCCGTCTTTCCCATCCTTCGTTGCCCATGTGACTGGTGTGGTCCCATCCGGCAACATGCGTCACGAAGGGTGGGGAACTGTGCGCTCTGGGCCGGCACGGCCTTGGCTTGGCCGAGGCCGGGGGCGGTTCTCATGCTGCCAGCCGCGTACGCTGGAAGGGTGCGCAAAGAAACCCTGTGGGAAGTAAAGAAACGCCAGAATCCCGAGCACTCAGCCTGGTACATCCAGCGCTTTGAGCAGATGCGGGAAGAGGGAGCAGACCTGCACGGGGAAGCCCGGCTCGTGGATGCCATGCTTCCGCGCGGGGCCCGGATCCTCGACGCCGGATGCGGCCCCGGACGCGTCGGCGGCGAGCTCGCCCGGCGCGGACACAGCGTCGTCGGCGTTGACGTTGATCCGGAACTGATTGCCGCCGCGCAGAAGGACTTCCCGGACGTTCCGTGGTTCACCATGGACCTGACCGAACTGGACCTGCCTGCCGAAGGCATGACCGAGCCGTTCGACCTGATTGTCAGCGCCGGAAATGTGATGGCGTTCCTCGCCCCGGGCACCGCGCAGGATGCCCTGACCCGCATGGCCGGCCATCTGGCACCGGGTGGGCGGATCGTCGTCGGCTTCGGTGCCGGCCGCGGGTACGACTTCGGCACGTTCCTTGAAGATGCCTCAGCCGTGGGCCTGACGGTTCAGCAGAAGTTCTCCACCTGGGACCTGCGTCCGTTCGATGTCGAGTCGGACTTCCTGGTTGCCGTGCTGGGCCGCCGCTAACCGTTCAGCGTGCCTGGGCTCCGAGGCGGGTCCTGGGACTAACCCATCCTTCGGGGAGATAACGCTGGTTTGAGCGAAACCGTTGAAACCCTCGGTGAGATAACGCTGCTTTCGGCAGTTCGAAAGGACGTTGTCTCCCCGAAGGTTGCAGCGGCACCGGGCTAAAGGACGTTGTCTCCCCGAAGGTTGCCGGGGGCCGGGCGGGTGAGCGACGCGGGTCTGCCCGGCAGGTGCCGGAAGACCCTCGCGACGATCGGTGGTCCCGATGCCAGCCCGCCGAGATTACAGTTACGGCTCTTTTGGAGCCTCATAAGAGCCGTAACTGCTATCTCGACGGTTGGGGGTGGGGGAGTAGGCCGCGGGAGCGGGCGCCGGGCGAACCGGAGGAATCACGGCACCGGTCACCGGGTCCGTGGCCGGCTTGGCCGGAGCGTCCTCGTCCTTGAGCTGGCGGACCTCGGACTTGAAGATCCGCAGCGACTGGCCGACGCTGCGCGCCAGCCCGGGCAGCTTCGGAGCACCGAAGAGAAGAATCGCCAGGACGACGATGATGACAATGTGCCAGCCTTCAAGCCTCATGAGGATGTGCCTTTCACAGCGTTGAGCATCGGAAAAATGGTGGACGTGCCGTGCAGCGCCCGGATGAGGGCGCGGTCCCGGTCCTGCAGGCACCGGGCGCCCACAAAGGAGTCCGGGCAGTTCAGTTCGAAGCCGTGATAGGCCCCGGGATAGACGTGCAGTTCCGTGCGAACGCCGGCCTGCAGCAGCCGCATTCCAAAGGAAATGTCCTCATCGCGGAACAGGTCCAGTTCACCGGTCTGGAGCAGCACCGGCGGCAAGCCTGCCAGATCCTCGGCCAGCGCGGGCGCCGCGTATGGAGAGGCGGCCCCGCCGCCCAGGTAACAGCTCCAGGCGAACTCACTGTGGGCCCGGTTCCAGGAGGGGATGCCGGTGAACTCCCGGGCGGACCCGGAGCTGTGCGACGGGTCCAGCATCGGGTACATCAGGTAAAGGAACGCCAGGGGCAGCCGGTCCTGGTCCCGGTTCAGCAGGGAGAGCCCGGCCGCCAGCCCGCCGCCGGCGCTGGACCCTGCAACAGCCACCCGCTCCGGATCAACCCCGAGGTCCCCGGCCGACGCGAAGAGCCACTGCAGCCCGGCCAGCGCGTCATCCAGCGGCGCGGGGAACGGATGCTCCGGCGCCAGCCGGTAATCCACAGCCGCCACCACGGCACCGGTCCGCGCGCACAGAGACGCACAGTACGCCGAGTCCAGCTCCACGCTGCCGGCGATCATGCCGCCGCCGTGCAGCCAGTAAATTGCCGGGTGCGGTCCAGCGCCGGACGGGGTAAAAACCCTAAGGACCAGGCCCCGGGAAGAATGGTCCTGCACCTGCACCCCGGGAACTCCGACGGCAGCCGGCGCCGCCGTGCGTGCCCGGAACTCCGTCAGCTGCGCCCGCGTCACCGGAGGCGGGAAAGCCTCTGAGTACGCCAGCCCGGGCAGCAGCTCCGGATCCACGCGCTCCCGGAAAGACTTCACGGCCCGGAACGCCTTCACGGAACCAGCGCCTCCGCGAACCAGCCGGTGATGGTCGCCGGATGGGTGATGGCAGTGCCCACAACGACGGCGAAGGCTCCCGCGTCCAGCGCGGCCCGGCCCTGGGCGGGGGTATGGATGCGGCCTTCGGCGATTAGGGGCAGTCCGAGGTCCAGGGCAGCGATTTCAGAAATCAGCTCCAGATCCGGTCCATCGGTTTTTGGCCGCTCCCCGGTGTACCCGGCGAGGGTGGTGCCAAGAATGTCCGCACCGGCCTCGGCGGCAGCGACGGCGTCGGCCGCGGAACCGCAGTCGGCCATGACCAGCGCGGGGGAGCCGTCATGGACACCGGTGATGGTCTGCGCCAGGGACAGCCCGTCCGGGCGTTCGCGGCGGGTGCCGTCCAGTGCCACGATGTGCGCACCGGCGCTGGCACAGGCCAGGGCGTGATGCAGCGTGGGCGTGATGAAAACGCCGTCGTGCCCGTCTTTCCAAAGCCCGATCACCGGAACTTCGACGGCGGCACGCACCGCCTGGATGTCGCTGAGCCCCTGTACCCGAACAGCGGCCGCGCCGCCGATCACTGCGGACTGGGCCACCTGGGCAGTGGTGCGCGGATCCCGCATCGGTTCGCCGGGGTAGGCCTGGCAGGAGACGATCAGGGATGAGCGCAGGGTTTCGAGATTAAGCATGGGAGCCTTCGGTAGCGGGGATCAGCGTCAGGGCACGGCGGGCGGCGCCGCGGATGGCTGCGGTCGCACCGAGCTGCGCGGGAACGATTCTCAGTCCGGCCAGCGGCGGGAGCAGCTCGGCGCGTGCCTGGGCTTCCGTTTCCTCCCACCAGAGCGGACCAGCGAAGGCCAGCCCGCCGCCCACCACCACGATGTGCGGATCAAGGACGTTGGCCAGTCCGCCGATTGCAGAGCCGGCAGCGGCAGCGCCGCGGCGCAGGGCCTCGGCAGCGGCCGGATCATCACCGCCGGCAGCCAGGGCGTAGACGCCGCGGGTGTCTGCGGCAGTGCTGCCGCCCAGGCGGGTGTAGAGCGCGAAGATGCCTGGCCCGGAGGCGACGGCCTCCACATGCCCGGCACCGCCGCAGCTGCAGGGCAGCGGCTCTCCGGCGTCAACGGCGAATGGTGAGGCCAGGTGACCGGTGTGCCCGGCAGCGAAGGACGCGCCTTCCAGAGGCCGGCCGTCCAGCACGTAGCTGCCGCCCACACCCGTTCCCATGCCCATGAACAGGACGCTGGGAACCCCGGCGCCGGCCCCGAGCCAGCTCTCGCCCAGGGCATGCGCGTGGACGTCATTCAGGGCTGTGGTGGGCAGGCCCGTGCGCGCAGCCAGTTCCGCCGCCAGTGCCGTTCCGGCCCAGCCGCGGATTGAGTCCGTTGCGGAGAGCACGACGCCGCGGGCTGAGTCGATCACGCCGGCCGAGCCGATGCCCAGGGCGTCCACCTGCAGGCCCCGGCTTTCGGCCTCGGCCAGCAGGGAACGGACCAGGCCCGCGGCTGCCTGCAGGACCGCGCCGGCACCGGCCCGCGACGGCGTCGGTACCTCGGCGGAGACCACCACGTTCCCGCCGGCGTCGACAATCCCGCCGGCAGTCTTGGTGCCGCCCAGATCGATCCCGAGAACATGCCGCATGGGGATCAGAGCAGTCCGCTGCGTTCGAGGATGCCGCGGATGGCAGCGGTCTCGGCGTCGTTCAGGGCAGTCATCGGCGTGGACATCACATTGGTTTCAATGACGCCCAGCAGCATCAGCGCGGTCTTGAACGCGCCCAGGCCCGCGGCGCCGGGGGAGACCCGGCCGGGCGTGGGCGTGTAGACAATGTCGAAGAGCCCGGCGAGCCGGTCCTGGACCCGCGCGGCCTCGGCGTAGTTGCCCGCCTTCGCTGCCGCGTACAGTGCGGCGTAGCCCGCGGGATCCACGTTGCCGAGTCCGGGAACGACGCCGGCGGCGCCGCCCAGCAGCGCGCCGTCGACCACTACTTCGTGGCCGGTGAAGACGGCGAAGTCCGGCAGCCCGCGGGTGGCGAGCAGCAGCTGGCGGAAGGAGACGTCGTCACCGGAGGAGTCCTTGACGCCGGCGAGCACGCCGTCCTGCGCCAGCTGGACCAGCAGCGGCAGCGGCAGCTTGAAGTGGGTGCGGACGGGCACGTCGTACGCGAACAGCGGCACGTCCAGGGCGGCATGCAGGGACCGGAAATGCGTATCGGTTTCGGCGATGTCGGAGATGGCGTAGAACTGCGACGTCGCCACGATGGCGTCCGCGCCCAGGCCCACCAGCCGGCGTCCTTCTTCGATGGTGCGGGCGGTGGTCTGTTCGCAGGCGCCGGCGATCACGGGCACTTCACCGGCGTTGACCCCGGCGACGGTGCGGATCACGGTGTCCCGTTCGGCATTGGTCAGGTAGGGAACCTCGCCGGAGGAGCCGAGGATGAACAGCCCGGAGACGCCGCCGTCGAGCAGGTATTTGGTCAGCTTTTCCAGCGACGCGGTGTCGACGGCGCCGTCCGCCGTGCGGGGCGTGACGACCGGCGGGATAACGCCGTGGAAGCTGGGGTTGGATGCGTGTGACAAGTAGTTCTCCAGTGCTTGGTTCTAGTTCTAGACGTGCAAAAGGCTGGGCGCTGCTCCGAGCAGGCTCTTGGTGTAATCGTTGGTGGGCCGGTCAAAGACCTCCGCGGCCGGTCCTTCTTCGACGATCCGCCCGTAGTACATGACGCAGATCCGGTCGGAGACGTAGCGGACGGTCTGGATGTCATGGGAGATGAAGACCATGCCCAGGTTCAGTTCCCGCTTCAGATCCGAGAGCAGGTTCAGGACCTGCGCACGCACCGAAACGTCCAGGGCCGACGTCGGCTCGTCAGCCACGATGATCGAGGGATCCAGCGCCAGGGCCCGGGCGATGGCCACGCGCTGGCGCTGCCCGCCGGAGACCTGATGCGGAGTGACCTCCGCGGCGGACTGCGGCAGCCCCACCAGGCCAAGCAGTTCCTTCACCCGGGCCGTGCGGGAAGCCTGGGTGCCGATGCCGTGGACCTGCAGGGGATCGGTGAGGATGTCCTGGATGGTCATGCGCGGGTTCAGTGCGGTGGCCGGGTCCTGGAACACCACGCCGACGGCGCGGCCGAAGGTCTTCTTCGATGAGGTCCGCGTGTTGACCTTCTGCCCGTTGAACAGCACCTCCCCGGCCGTGGGTTCCTGCAGGCCCACCAGCACGGAGGCCAGCGTCGACTTGCCGCAGCCGGATTCGCCCACGATGCCCACGGTTTCGCCGCGGCGGACGGTGAAGTCCACGCCGTCCACGGCCTTGACGATGTTCGGGCGGAACAGGGAACCGGTGCGCGCCCGGTGGTGAACCTTGATGCCCTTCAGTTCCAGGACGGGTGCGGTGCTGTTTTCCGTGCTCATGCTTCCTGCCTTGTGCTTGTGCCGGATTCAACGAGGTCTGCGGGCGCGGTTTCGTGGCTGGCCCAGTAATGCGTGCTGTCCCCAACCTGGACGAACTCCAGGACCTGGTTCGGATCGGCGTCGGGCCGCAGGGAACGCTCGGCGAACCGGTCGCCGGAAGCGAAATCCCGGGGCGAGGGAACCGTGCCCTGGATCTGGTGCAGGCGTTCGGCACCAGCCTCGATGGAGAGCACCGCGCCGAGCAGACCGCGGGTGTATTCGTGCCGGGGGTCCTGCAGCAGGTCCGATACGTCGCCGGATTCGACCACCTGTCCGGCATACATCACCGTGACACGGTGGGCCAGGGATGCCACCAGGGCCAGATCGTGGCTGACGAACACCATAGCGAAGCCGAGCTGCTCACGCAGTTCGTTCAGCAGGTCCACAACCTGCTTCTGCACGGTCACGTCCAGCGCCGTCGTCGGTTCATCCGCCACCACGATCTTCGGTGAGCGGGAGAGTGCCATGGCAATGAGCACCCGCTGGCGCTGGCCGCCGGAGAGCTCATGCGGATAGCTCCTGAGCGTGCGGTCCGGATCCAGCTTCACCAGTTCCAGCAGTTCGCGCGGGCTCTTACGGCCGCCGCGGCGGGTGAGCTGCAGCATCTGGTCCTTGATCAGCATGGACGGGTTCAGCGAGCTGAGCGCGTCCTGGTAGACCATGGCGATCTGTTCGCCGCGCAAGCCCTTGTAGAGCCGGTCGCGGTCCTTGGGATCGTTGGTGAGCAGTTCCTTGCCGTTGAACCGGATGGAACCGGTCAGCTGCGCGGTGCGGGGCAGCAGGCCCATGATGGCCAGGGACGTAATGGACTTGCCGCAGCCGGATTCGCCCACCAGGCCCATGGTCTCGCCTTCGCGGACGGTGAAGCTGACCCGGTCCACAATGGCGGTGTCGCCGTAGCGCTCCGGGAAGCGGATGGACAGGTCCTTCACTTCCAGGATCACGGGGGCGTCGTCAGCGACGGCCGGCAGCCGGTCCGTGCGGGAGGCCTCGACGGCGGCAAGCCGGTTCAGTTCCACTGCCAGGGCTTCCAGCGAGCCGGGTTTGTGCACGTTCGCACCCACGGAAGGCGCGTCGGCAACCTCTAGGGCATCGCCGTCGTGCTCGGTCAGCGAGGTGCCGGCGGCGTCCAGCGCGGAAGGCTGGGCAGCGGTGGCAACGGCGTTGACGGCGGCGGGAGCCTGCTGCTTGCGGGGTGTGCGGATCCGCGGGTTGACCATGGCATCGGTCAGCCCTTCGGCCAGGATGTTCAGGGCCAGGACGGTAAGCAGGATGGTGATGCCGCCAAAAGTGGTGGGCCACCAGGCGCCGCTGAAGACCACGTTGCGCCCGTCCGCCATGACGTTGCCCCAGGAGGCAGCGGGCTGCTGCACGCCGGCGCCCAGGAAGGACAGGGAGGCTTCCAGGATGATGGCGTCGGCGACCATCACGGTGGCGAAGACCAGAACCGGGGCGGCGCAGTTGCGGGCAATGTGCTTGAGCAGGATGTACGTGCGGCCGGCGCCGATCACGCGTTCGGCGCGGACGTAGTCTTCGCCGTACTGGGCCAGCACGTTGGCGCGGACCACCCGGGCCAGCTGCGGGGTGTAGACAATGGCGATCGCGAGGATCAGCACGGGGACCGTGGAGCCGAAAAGGTTCAGCGAGTGCTCCCGCAGCGCGAACAGCAGGGCAGCTGCCAGGGCGATGCCGGGGAAGGCCATCAGGATGTCGAGGATGCGCATGACCGTCTCGCTGACGGCCTTGCGGGACGTCGCAGCGATCGCGCCCAGGATTGAACCGAAGATCAGGGCCAGGGCAACGGCGCCCAAGCCGATCGCGATAGAAACGCGGGCGCCGTAGAGCATGCGGGAAAACACGTCATAGCTGGAGCCGTCCGTGCCAAAGAGGTGTTCCCCGCCCGGAGCGAGCACGGGGGCACTGGACTCGTTCTCGCCGAAGGGAGCGAAGAACGGACCAATGATTGCGACCAGGACAATGAACGCCAGGAATCCCAGGGCGAGCTTTGAGCTGAGGGTCAGTGCAGTGAAGCGGGCTCCGGTGCTGCTGAGCCGTTCGGCCAGTGAGTTGCGCATGGTTACACCGTCCGGATTCGGGGGTTGATGAGCAGGTACAGCAGGTCAACGACGATGTTGACCAGGACAAACGTGACGGCGATGGTGAGGACCGCGCCCTGCACGAGGTTGGTGTCCGACGTCGTCAGGCCCACCACAATCAGGTCACCCATGCCGTTGAGGCTGAAGATCTTTTCGATCACGACGGCGCCGCCGAGCAGGTAGCCCACACGCAGTCCCAGCACGGTGACGGGGGTGACGAGGGCGTTGCGCAGCACGTTCCGCGCAACCACGGTCCGGTAGGGGACGCCGTTGCCGATGGCGGTTCGCACGTAGTCGCGGTCCAGCTCCTCCACCATGGAGGTGCGCACCACGCGGATGAGGGACGCGGAGACCGGAATGCCCAGGGCCAGGGCGGGCAGAGTCATGGCATAGAGCCAGCCAACAAAGCCGTATTGCTCCGCCCAGTCCAGGCCGCCGGTGGGGAACAGGGAACCTTCCCGCAGGGCGAGCCACTGGATCAGCAGGATGGCCAGCCAGAAAGAGGGCGTGGCGATCGCCGCAATAGAGAAGATGCGGATTGCCTGGTCCGGCCAGCGGTCGCGGTACAGGGCAGCGGTAATGCCGAGCGTCAGCGCCAGCACCACGGCGAGCAGGATGCCCAGGAAGGTCAGCTGCAGGGTGACCGGGAAGGCCGCGGCGATTTTGGTGGCTACCGATTCTTCGGGCGGGTTGGTGACGCCGAAGTCCAGCCGGAGGACACCGCCGAGGTAGCGGAAGAACTGGATCAGCAGAGAGTCGTTTAGCCCGCGTTCCTCACGCCAGGCTTCCTTGGCGTCTTCGCTGGCGTTCTCGCCCAGGACGGCGGTGGCGCGGTCGGCAGGGATCACGGAAAGGACCAGGAAGACCATCACGGTCACGCCCAGCAGCATGAGCGGCAGGACAGCGAGCCGGCGCCCAAGCAGGCGGATAAACATTGTCACGCAGGAACTCCAATGTGCGGGGTAAAACCGGCGGGATGCCCGGGGGAGCACCCCGCCGAGTGTGCGGCTGTTTCCAGCTGTTACTTGCGCCCGACACCGACGAAGGAGACGCCGGTGGTGGGCAGCGGCTGGAAGCCGTCCAATGCGTTTGAATCCCAGGCGGTGGGCAGCTTGCGGTGGAAAAGCGGGTACAGCGGAGCTTCTTCGGAGACGATGTCCACCACCTTCGCGTGGATGGCCTTGGCTTCGTCTTCGCTGAGCTTCACGGCTTCATCCAGCTTGGCCTGGACGTCCGCGTATTCCGGGGTGGTGTTCCAGCCGGCACGGTTCTCCATCCAGGTGGCCCCGCGGTAGAACCAGCTGAGCAGGATGTCGCCGTCGTTGCCGAAGACCGACGGATCGCCGGGGGCGCAGAGTACGTCGAAGTTCTTGCCGCCCACTTTTTCCGGCGCGTAGACGGCAGCTGACTGCAGGATTTCGAGGGTGGTGCTGACGCCGATCGCGTCCCAGTACTCCTTGATCAGGGGCACGACCCGGGTGACCCAGCCGGTGTCAGTGGAGGTCAGGGTGATGGTCAGGTCCTGGACGCCGGCTTCCTGCAGCAGCGACTTGGCCTTCGCGGCGTCGTAGCCGTAGACCCCGGCAGCCTCACTGTAGGACGGGTGGCCCTGCTGGAAGTACGACGTCGCCGCCGTGGCGTTGCCCAGCAGCGCCTTGGTGATGACGGCGTCGGTGTCGATCGCGTAGTGCAGGGCCTGACGCACACGCTTGTCGGAAAACTTCTCGCAGTTGAACATCAGGAACAGCAGACCGAAGGACTGGACGGATTCAACGTCCACCTTGGTGGCGAGCTGATCCACGTCCAGGTAGGGGACGTCTTCGATGGCCTGTGTGCGGGAGGGTACCGAGGCGACGCGGGCTGCGGGGTCCGCGAGGAGCAGCCAGGTCATGTCCGCGACCCGCGCCGGGTACTTGCCGTTGTAATCGTCGAACTTCTTGAAGACGATCCGGTCTTCCTTCATGGCGGACACCAGGCTGTACGGGCCGGATCCCACCGGCTTGAGGTCGAAGCCTTCGGGGTCCGCAGTGACCACGGCCTTCGGCACGATCTTGATGACCGAGATACGCGGGCTAAAGCCGGGGAAGGGGTACTTCAGCTTGAACTCGACCGTTGAATCGTCCTTGGCGCTGACCGAGTCAATGAAGGGGATGAACCCGGCGAACAGGGACTGATTGGCAGGATCCAGCACACGCTCATAGGAGAACACCACGTCTTCGGTGGTGACCGGATCACCGTTGTGGAACTTCGCGCCGTCGCGGAGCTTCACTTCCCAGGTGGTGTCATCAATCTTCACTGGCTCTGCCGCAGCCAGGGCGAGGTACGGTTCGCGCGTGGCGGGGTGCAGCTCGGTGAGGCCTTCAAAGATGTGCAGGTTGGCTGCCTGCGGTGTTGCACCGGTGGAGATCATCGGGTCAAAGCCGGTGGAGAGCTGGTAGGAGATTCCGGCCTCAATGGAACCGGTGCCTGCGGCTGCGGAACCGGTGCCGGCCGGAGCGGGGCTTCCCCCGGGGCTGCAGGCGGAGATTGAACCTGCGAAAGCGGCGGCGGCACCCATGACGCCGGCCAGCTTGAGGAAGTTGCGGCGGCTTGAATCGTTCAGCAGGCCGCTGGTTTCAAGAAAATTGTTCATCTGTTGCCTCGCCATCCATGTCACTTATCGGACGTAGGATGTCCGATGCTTGTCTCGAGAACTGTAAGGTTCCTCACACGGGAACGTCAAGGGATAACATCAGACTCTTTTGCAACTCTGTTCTAAAGATAGGACATCCTATAACCTGTGGTGCTATCGGCTAAGTTTTAATCGAGACCCTTTTTGATCTGTGTCCCAGGAGGACCTATGAGCCTGCCCCATGCTTCACTGCCGCCGGCGCGGTTCAGCGCCCAAAACCGTTCACGGGCGCTGCAGGCTGAAATCATGGAGCTCATTCTGGAACGGGACCTCCGGGCAGGCGATGCCCTTCCCACCGAAGCAGAGCTGGTGGCCGCCCTGGGCATCGGACGGAACACGCTGCGTGAAGCCCTCAAGGTGCTCCAGGCCCTGGGTGTGGTGGAGATCCGGCACGGCTTTGGCATGTTCGTGGCGCCGGCAAACTTCGATGCGCTGGCGGACGGGCTGACCTTCCGCGGCCGGCTCTCCCTCCGGCACGAGGGAAAGGAAGCCCTGCAGCTGGTCGACGTCCGGCAGGCACTGGAAGCCGGCCTGATCGGTGAGGCCATGGACCTGTGGACCCCCGAGCATCTGGCTGAGATAGAGGCGACGGTGCAGGAGATGGAAGCCGCTGCGGAGAGCGGAAACAACTTCACGGAGGTCGATGAGCGGTTCCATTACCAGCTCTTCGAACCGCTGGGCAATGAGCTGCTGTCCAATCTGATGTCCGTCTTCTGGAAGGTCTACCGTAAGATCCACCTGGAGCTGGGAGGCGACCCGCTGGTCAACCTCAGGGAGAATGCCGCGGTCCACCGCGGGATTCTGGAGGCGGTAAAGGCCGGTGACAAGGAGCTGGCCTCCGAACGGCTCCGCCGGCACTTCGACGGTATCCGGGCCCAGCTGGCGAAACTGCGTGACGCGTGAGGACCGAAACGATGAACCGCCCTGCCGCCCCGCTGGTCCGCAGCCTGGCGCCGGAAGATATTGGACCTGCGGCCGCGGAACTGGTGCTCGCTGCGCTGAACGGCCGCCGGGACCCGGTGATCGGCGTCGCCACCGGTTCATCCCCGTCCCCCCTGTATGACGCCCTCGCAGCCGGGCACACAGATTTCAGCCGGGCCACGTGGTTTGCCCTCGATGAGTACGTCGGCCTGCCGAAAGGACATCCGGAAAGCTACGCCGAAGTGCTGCGCCGGGAGATCATCGAGCCGCTGGGCCTGGATCCGCATTCGGTGCATCTCCCGGACCCGCACCGGGATGATCTGCAGGCCGCCTGCACGGACTACGAACGCCGGATCACAGCTGCAGGAGGCATCGACCTGCAGATCCTGGGCATCGGACGCAACGGCCACCTCGCTTTCAACGAACCGGGCGGGCCGCTGGACTCACGGACCCGGGTCGAAGTTCTCACCGAGGACACCCGCCGGGCCAACCAGCGGTTCTTCGACTCACTGGACGGCGTTCCCACACACTGCCTGACCCAGGGCCTGGGAACTATTCTCGAAGCCGGACAGCTGCTGCTCATTGCCCGCGGAGAAGGCAAGGCCCCCGCCCTCCGCGCCGCGCTGAAAGGCCCGGTCAGCCCGGAGTGCCCGGCCTCTGTCCTGCAGCTGCACGGCCGGGTCACCGTTCTGGCCGACGCCGCAGCCGCCTCCCTTCTCTAGTCAAAGGACCATTTACATGACGGCCATGAATCCTGTTCCGGCTCAGTCCGCCGGCCGCCCGCGACTGGTGCTGAGGGGGCCTGCGGTAACCGGTCCGCTGCTGGAGGACGCTGCGGTGGCCGTCGACGGCGGCGTCATCGCCTACGCGGGGCCGCAGAGCGGACTCGATGTCCGGCCGGAAGACGACGTCATTGAGCTGGCGGCAGGCGAGGTATTGGTCCCCGGCCTGGTGGACCTGCACTGCCACGGAGCCTACGGCGTCGACTTCTCCCGTGCGGATGCCGGCGCGATTCGCGAAGCTGTTGGCAGACTGCACCGCGCCGGGACCACCACGGTCACAGCCAGCCTGGTCACGGACGAACCGGAATCGCTGCTCCGTCAGCTGGCGCTGCTCGCGGACCTCGCTGAGGACGGTGTGGTCACAGGAATCCATCTGGAAGGCCCGTTCCTGTCCGAAGCACGGTGCGGAGCGCAGGACCCCCGCTGGCTGCTGGCACCGGACCTGGAGCTGGCCCGGGAACTGGTCCTCGCCGGCCGGGGCTGGCTGCGGACGATGACCTACGCACCGGAGCTTCCCGGAGCCGGCGGTCTGGTGGAACTTCTCGCAGCGAACGGTGTCACGCCGTCGCTGGGGCACACTGCCTGCACCGCTGAACAGGCGGATGAATCCCTGAAGCTGGCGGCCCGGCTCCTCGCGGCGCCCGGCGGGGACGCCGTCCGGCCAACGGTCACCCATCTTTTCAACGGCATGGATCCGATCCACCACCGGGCGCCGGGAGCCGTGACTGCCTGCCTGCGTGCTGCGAAGGCAGGCAATGCGGCGGTGGAGCTGATTGCGGACGGGACCCATCTGGACCCCTACCTGGTGGCGGCGATGTTCGACCTGCTCGGTGCCGGGAACATTGCGCTGGTGACCGATTCAATGGCCGCCGCGGGGCTGGCTGATGGCCAGTACCGGCTGGGGCCGGCCGAGGTGCTGGTGCAGGACGGGGTAGCTCGGCTTGCCGCGACCGGCTCGATTGCCGGAGGTACGGCAGCCATGGCGGACCTGGTCCGGAACGCGGTGCAGGCCGGAGTCAGCCTGCCCGCTGCGGTGCGTGCGGCCGCTGGCGTCCCGGCCGGTGTGCTCGGCCGCGGCCAGGACCTGGGGTCGCTGATCCCAGGTGCGGCTGCTGACCTTCTGGTGCTGAATGAGGCGCTGGTTCCCGTTCGGGTGATGTGCAGGGGTAGCTGGCTCTCCTAGCCGGGAGTACGGTCCTGCGGCTCAGCTAAGCCGTTCGGTGAGGCGGACGGTGACGGTGTCCCCGATGTCCTTGCCCAGCTTCTTGCGCAGCTTGGCGCTGATGGAGAGCATGTGGCCACCCTGGCCGGTGGGCATCAGGCCGCCGCGGATCGGTTCCTCATCCACGGTCGCTGCCACTTTGACGGTTTTTCCCGTGCCGAAGAACTCTGCCGATCCGGGCATTTCCACACAGGACCAAACATCGCCCTTTACCTTCACCCCGATCGGCGCAGTAAAGGTGTGATCGAGCGGGCCCGGGACTGTCGCCATGCGTGTTCTCCTGTTCAGGGCCGGTATCGCTGCCGGCCCTGCCACCCTATCGGTTTCCCGGAGGGAGAGGAACGGTGGTGCCGCGTGCCGCCGGAGGCTTAAACGCCACCGGCCCGGCCAGGTGCCGTAAGCACCTGCAGCCGGGCCGCCGTCGTACGTTTGCTACTTCTTTGCCGGAACCAGTTCCGGGTGGTGGATCGCTGCGACCTGCGGGTGGGCACGGAGCCAGCCCTTCAGAACGTTGGCACCGTAGGAAGCCAGCATCGGGTTCTGCGGGTCATCGGAGATGCCGCGGGACTGGTCCGCCAGAGCCGGCGGCAGCTGCACGGGATCAATGACCGAATCCAGGCGCGGGGACCAGAAGAACGGAATGGCGTAGCGGTCCACGCCGGGCGGCGGAGCCTGGACCCGGTGGATGGTTGCAGAGAGGTAGCCCTGGGTGGCGACTTCAAGCATCTCGCCCAGGTTCACAACCAGCGCGCCGGGGATCGGCTCAACAGGCAGCCATTCATCGGACTCGTGCGGCTTGACCTCCAGGCCGCCCACCTCGTCCTGCAGCAGGAGGGTGACAAAACCGTAGTCGGCGTGGGAGCCAACACCCTGGGTGCCGGCTTCCTTCACGACGCCGCCTACGTAGTGGATGAGCTTGGCCATCCACGCCGGGGTGCCCTCGAACGGTTCGGTGAAGTGGTCTTCCGGCAGTTCCAGGGAGACGGAGATGGCGGAAAGCAGTTCGGCGCCCACCTCGCTCATCAGCTCAGCCCACTCCATGGACGTCTTGCGCAGTTCCGGCAGCACGGTGTCCGGGAAGAGGTTGGGGCCCTGCACCAGCCAGTAGGGCTGGTCTGCGGGGTAGTCCGTGACGGGCTCGCGCTCCGGGCCGAAGTCGACCTGCTCGCGGGCATCGGGGCGGCCCTGGGTCAGTTCGGTGCCCAGCCGGGTGTAGCCGCGGAAATGCGGGGACTTGCGGTTATCCAGTTCCAGGCGGTCTTCGAGCGGCAGGTCGAAGAAGCGCTTGGTGACATCGAAGAGGTCCTTGACGCGTTCTTCGCCAGCCCCGTAGCCAACCAGCTGGAAGAACCCGATCTTGTGGGTCGCTTCACGCAGCTTGTCGATGAATTCAGGGTTGAAGGTGCCGTCCGCATTGCGGGCCGTGCTGAGGTCCAGAACAGGAATCGATGTGGGGTTATCGCTCATTCCGGAAACGTAGCACCGGGGCCTGTCAACTGGGAACCAAATGTTACGCAACATAGCGTCATTCGGCTCTGACCTGCGGTTTTAGCGTGGTGCTGGTGTGGTGTGGCGTAATAAAAGGCCGTTTGAGGGGGCTGCTGGACGGAACCGGAGGGAAAGCCCCGGCCTACACCACGGCCGAGTCGTCCCCGGCCTTCCCGGCCGCCATCTCAGTCCAGCGGCGCAGGAACGCTTCACCGGCGTCGTCATGGATCAAATCCCCGGCGGTAAGGATCGGGTACGGCTTCTGCGGCACGCCGTCGGCCGGACGCACGTCCACGTGCGCGACGTCGAAGCCCAGGGCATGCAGCTCGTCTGCCATGGCGTAGTCGGTCCGGGAATCACCAACCGTCCGCCAGGTCCGGGGCACGGGAGTTCCGGCGTCCTCAAGCAGGGCCAGTGCGCGCCGGGCCCCGAGGTCCTTGCCCACGCCGAGCGCTTCGATATCCGTGGAGATGATGGTTGGGTCGATGCGGTAGTCAATCGAGTCGTCGGAGTCCGGCGCATGGTGGTCCAGCCGGCACACGCCCATGTCGAACGTGGACATCAGCGCCAGCGCATCGGCGTCGAACTCTTTCTGTTCGGTCAGGTAGTCCGCGTTGGCCACGTCCACGTTCTGCTCCACGGAGACCATTGAACGCTTGGTCTCGTCGAAGAACATGTGCCCGGTGTACTTCTCCGCCACCAGGTCCCGAACCGCGGACGCGTACTGTGCCGGCAGGGCCAGCTCCTCATCCACACTGATGCTGCCCGGGCCGGAGCCGTTGAAGGAGAACCAGACGCCGCCCTTTTCACAGATGGCATGCAGCGTCACGTCCGCCGGCAGCCCGGCGGCGATCATCGGCTCCATGACCTGCGTGCGGATGAATTCATCGGACCGCCCGGTGTTAAAGACCACGGGCCAGCCCGCACCGGCCAGGGCAACAAGGTGCCCGATGACGGCGGGGGAGACGGTGCGGGTCAGCGGGGACGCCACCGGGCCGTCGACGTCGAGCAGGAGGCCAAAACGTGCAGAAGTCATGCCTTTAGTATCCCGTGACCTGCCCGGACACCGCACATGGGCCCGGATCCGCGTAATCCTGCGGGTGCTGCCGGGGCGTCCTGTTTCCTTGGGTGCCGAACTTCTCTACTCTGGATTAGTGATCTTCAAAGCTGTTGGCGATGTGCGCCCCTACCCCGACCATGGATACGTAACCCCCAAGGACTGGGCAGCGGTACCTCCCCGGCAGGTCCGGCTGGACGAGCTGGTGACCACCAAGGCCACCCTGGATCTCGGTGCTTTGCTGGCCGAGGACTCGACCTTCTTTGGAGACCTTTTTCCGCACGTAGTGCAATGGAGGGGCACCATGTACCTGGAAGACGGACTGCACCGGGCAGTCAGGACAGCTTTGCACCAGCGGACCATCCTGCACGCGCGCGTGCTGGTGATCGATGACTAACGAGCCCCCTCGAGGGCAGCGCAGGGGAGCCGAGCAAAAGGGCGACCCCACCGAGTGGCACGGCCACCGGATCGTGACGGAACAGGACCTGGGTGCCGTCTTTGACGGCGAGGGCGACGAGGCAGCCGCCGAGCTGCGGGCCAAACGCAAAAGGACCCTGCACGGCGTGGTGCTGGGAGTGCTGGCGGGGCTGCTGGTGCTGGCAGCCGTTGTTGCGCAGGGCATCAGTGCAGGCTGGATCAATCTTCCCCGTCCGGAAGCGCGTCCGGCAGTTGAAACAGGCTGCCCGGCCGGGCCATATCTGTACCAGTCCCCGGAAACCGTGACCGTCAACGTCTACAACACGACGGCGACTCCCGGACTGGCCGGTGAAGTGGCCGAAGCGCTCAAGTCCCGCGGGTTCTCCATCGGAGTCGTGGGCAACAGCACCGTGAACCGGGAAGGGATGACGGCGATCATCCTTTCCGGGCCCGACGGCGAGTCGGGCGCGTTTACGCTGCAGCAGCAGATCCCGGACACCCAGTACATCCAGGATGACCGGGATGATGCCTCCGTGGATGTGGTGATCGGCTCCGGCTACAGCACCCTGGTTCCCGTGGAGAAAGCCGAGGCCGCTGCACCCGGGCCGATCAGCTGCCCGTGGAAGAGCAACGCGCCGGAACCGGAGGCCGGAAGCTAGCTAGCAGCCGCTGCCGTCCACGGCGCAGGCTCCGCCTTCCGGCACCACCGGCTGGAGCGGACGCTGCCCTTCGGCCCAGGCCTGGTTCAGCGCCTGGGTGAACACTTCTTCCGGCTGCGCGCCGGAGATTCCATACTTGCGGTCCAGCACGAAGAACGGCACGCCGCTCAGGCCCAGGGCGCGGGCTTCGGCAATATCTGCATTAACTGAGTCGGTGTACTTGGCGCCTGCGAGGGCTTCCCGAACCGTCTCCGGATCCAGACCGGCGTCGGCACCGATCTTGGCCAGTACGTCGTGGCTCGAAATGTCCTGGCCCTGCTCGAAGTGGGCTGCGAGTAGTGCTTCCTTCACGGCGGCTGCTGTTTCGGCGCCGCCCAGGTCACGGGCCAGATGGATCAGGCGGTGCGCGGTGAAGGTGTTGGCTACAACCAGGTCATCGAAGCGGTAGTTCAGACCCACGCCCGCGGCCTGGGACGTGACGTGTTCAAGCATCCCGGAGACCTGGGCGGGATCCATTCCCTTGACCTTGCTGAGGTACTCAACCTCGGAGCCTTCGAACCGTTCGGGCAGGCTCGGATCCAGCTGGTAGCTGCGCCAGCGGACCTCCACCTCCGGGGCATGCTCAAAACGGGACAGGGCAGCTTCAAAGCGCCGCTTGCCAATGAAACACCAGGGGCATCCGATATCGGACCAGATTTCTACCAACACATTCTCTTACAACTTCCCCCGCCGGGATTTCTATTCCCCGCCGGGCGCCGGTGGACCGTTCCGCCCCGCCGGTTCCTGTGACATGATCCACGGCATGAAAATCACTCGACAGACACTCGTCATCGATGCACCCGACCTCAATGTTGAAAGCACGTTCTGGGCGTCACTGCTCGGGGGAACTGCCGTTGAACAGGACGATGACTGGCACAGCATTCAGGTCGACGGGGAAAAGGTGCTCGCCATCCAGCTGGCTCCTGACCACGTCCGGCCGCAGTGGCCCGACGGCGAGCCGCAGCAGATGCACCTGGACCTCCACGTCGAAGATCTGGCGTCCGCGCATGCCGAAGTCCTGTCGCTGGGCGCCGAGCTGCTGCAGCCCGCCGCTGACACCTCGGCGCCAGACGGATTCCAGGTCTACGCGGATCCGGCCGGGCATCCGTTCTGCCTGTGCTGGGGCGAAGGCTAGCTGCGCACGCCGGCGTCCGCCGTCGTGCTTCCGGGAGTGCTTTCAGGGGCGCCGGTTTCATCCGCCAGCACCGCGCGCTCCCGGCCCGCACCGCGGACCCAGATTCGGTAGGCCACGAAGAGGAACCCGATCCAGACCACGCCCACGATCAGTGCGACGCGGGTATCCGGCATGATGCCCAGCAGCACCACAATGAAGACCATAAAGGCCAGCGCTGCGTAGGAGGCCAGCGGCCAGAACGGCACGCCGAACTCCGACGCCGCCAGGCCCTTGCGCTTGATCTCGCGTTTCATGGCGATGTGGGAGAGCAGGATCATCAGCCACACCCACACAGTGGCGAACGTGGCGATCGAGGCGATGAGCAGGAACAGGGACTCAGGCAGCACTGCGTTGAGCACCACTCCGACGAGGAGCACGCCGGCCATAACGGCCACGGTCATCCACGGCACGCCGCGGCGGGAAATCCGGGCGAATCCTGCCGGCGCCTGGCCCTGCTGCGCGAGGGCGAACATCATGCGGCCGGCGCCGAATGTGTCTGAGTTGATCGCCGAGAGCGCGGCCGTAATCACGACGGCGTTCAGGATGTGCGCTGCAGCGGGAATGCCCAGGGAGTCGAAGATCTGCACGAACGGGCTGGTCTCGCCGTCGATCTGCTCCCACGGGAAGATCATCATGAGCACGGCCAGGGCGCCGACGTAGAAGAGCAGGATGCGCACCGGCACGGTGTTCACCGCGGCAGGGATGGCCTTCTTCGGGTTCTCGGCTTCGCCGGCCGTGATGCCGATGGTTTCAATGCCGCCGAAGGCAAACATCACCACGGCGAAGGAGGCCAGCAGGCCCCAGAACCCGTTGGCGAAGAAGCCGCCGGAGCCCAGCAGGGTGTCCAGGCCGGGATTCGCTGCGTCTTCGAGGCCAAAGCCGAACACGATGATGGCTGCGCCGCCGGCGATCATCGCAATGATGGCTGCCACCTTGATGATGGAGAGCCAGAACTCGGTCTCCCCGAAGACCTTGACCCGCATCAGGTTCAGCGCTGCGATCAGCAGCACGACGGCGAGGATCCAGATCCAGCGCGGCACGTCCGGGAACCAGAAGCCCATGTAGATGCCGAAGGCCGTGACGTCCGCGATTGCCACGATCGCCATTTCAAAGGCGAACGTCCAGCCGGTGATGAATCCGGCGAACGGGCCGAGGTAGCGGCTGGCGTACTGGCCGAAGGATCCGGAGACCGGATGGCGGACGGCCATCTCACCCAGCGCCCGCATCACCAGGAAGACCGCTGCGCCGCCGATGATGTAGGCGAGCAGGACAGCCGGGCCGGCAGCCTGGATGGCTGCGGCGGAGCCATAGAACAGTCCCGTGCCGATTGCGGAGCCGAGGGCCATAAAGCGGATGTGCCGGACATTCAGTCCGCGGGCCAGGGCCTGGCCGAAGGAAGACATGCAGAAATCACCTTGAAATGGGGGAAAGCCGCAGACAGCAGCCCATCCATGCTACGCCTCCCGGGCGGCACCGGCGTCGGGGAGTGGCGGCGCCCACAGCTGCTGCACGCGGGAACGCAAAAGCGGGGGCCGGACGTTTTCGCGTCCAGCCCCCGCTCAATGCGGCGGTATTAGGCTGCTGCGGGTTCCCGGGATTCGTGCAGGAACCGTGCGTAGGCCGGAACGGTCAGGAAGGTGGGGAACTGTTCGCCGCAGGCGACTTCCTCGAACAGCTCCAGGGCGTCGTTGAAGCGGTCGCCGTCGAAGCGCTCCAGCTTGGTGAACTCTTCTTCCATCAGTTCCTGGACCCAGTGCGGGGTCACGATCTCGCCCTCGTCGGTCACGGCCGAGGAGTGGATCCACTGCCAGACCTGGGACCGGGAGATCTCTGCGGTGGCGGCGTCTTCCATCAGGTTGTTGATGGCAGCAGCGCCGTTGCCCCGCAGCCAGGACTCGATGTAGCGGATGCCCACCTCGATGTTGGAGCGGATGCCGGCCTCGGTGATCACACCCGGGGTCGCTGCGATGTTCAGCAGTTCCTTGTCATTCGGGATGACGTCCTCGCGGGAGCGGTCCAGCTGGTTCGGACGCTCGCCCAGTACGCCGTCGAACACCTCCATGGCCACCGGCACCAGATCCGGGTGGGCCACCCAGGAGCCGTCAAAGCCGTCGTTCGCTTCGCGGGTCTTGTCAGCGCGCACCCGCTCCATGGCGACGTCGTTTGCTGCCTTGTCCCGGCGGTTGGGGATGAAGGCTGCCATGCCGCCGATTGCGTGGGCGCCGCGGCGGTGGCAGGCCCGCACCAGCTGCTCGGTGTAGGAGCGCATGAACGGAGCGGTCATGGTCACCATGGAACGGTCCGGGAGGATGAAGCGCGGGCCGCGGGTGCGGAAGTTCTTGATCACCGAGAAGATGTAGTCCCAGCGGCCGGCGTTCAGCCCGGCAGCGTGGTCCCGCAGTTCGTAGAGGATCTCTTCCATCTCGAAAGCCGCGGTGATGGTTTCGATCAGCACGGTGGCGCGGATGGTGCCCTGCGGGATGCCGAGCAGGTCCTGGGCCAGGATGAAGATGTCATTCCACAGGCGGGCTTCGAGGTGGTTCTCGATCTTCGGCAGGTAGAAGTACGGGCCGCGGCCTTCGGCGATCAGTCGGTGGGCGTTGTGGAAGAAGTAGAGGCCAAAGTCCACGATTCCGCCGGCGATCGGGGTGTTGTTCACCAGCATGTGCTTTTCCGGCAGGTGCCAGCCGCGGGGCCGCACCACGATCGTGGGCAGGTCCGTCAGGCGGGAGCCGGTGACCTTGTATTCCTTGCCCTCGGGGGAGGTGAAGCCCAGCCGGTTGTCCAGGGCATCGCGCAGGTTCAGCTGCCCGTTGATCACGTTGGACCACGACGGCGTGGAGGAGTCCTCCATGTCCGCCAGCCACACCTTGGCACCGGAGTTCAGCGCGTTGATGGTCATCTTGCGGTCCACCGGGCCGGTGATTTCCACGCGGCGGTCTTCCAGGCCGGGTGCCGTGGGAGCCACGCGCCAGGAGCTGTCCTCACGGATGTGCCGGGTCTCGGCCAGGAATGACGGGTCTGCCCCGTTGGAGATCTTCTGCCGGCGGGCCTGACGCTGCTGCAGCAGTTCCTGGCGGCGGGTGTGGGTCGCCTGGTGCAGCGCCTTGACGAAGTCCAGGGCCTGCGGGGTGAGGATTTCCTCCTGCCGGCGGACCGGCGAAGCGGTAAGGGAAATACCGTTCAGGGTGATGGGATCGTTCATGGCGTGCTCCTTGGCGTGTTTCAAAAAGTTTGGGTTCCCGCCCGCCCTCCCTCCCCGCCGAGAGGGCAGTTGCGGCTGTTTTCAGGGCTGAAACGAGCCGTAACTGGCCTCTCGGCGGGAAGGGAGAGACAGACGGGGGTGGTGCTGGTTAGTGGAACTGGGCGGTTTCGGTGGAGCCGGCCAGTGCCAGGGTGCTGCCCTCGGGGTTCAGGGCGGTGGCAATAGCGTCGAAGTAGCCGGTGCCGACTTCGCGCTGGTGACGGGTGGCGGTGTAGCCGCGGTCTTCGGCGCCGAACTCGCGCTCCTGCAGTTCCACGTAGGCGCTCATGCCGGACCGGGCGTAGCCGTGGGCGAGGTCGAACATGGAGTAGTTCAGGGCGTGGAACCCGGCGAGGGTGATGAACTGGAACTTGAAGCCCATGGCGCCGAGTTCGCGCTGGAACTTGGCGATGGTGTCATCGTCCAGGTGCTTCTTCCAGTTGAAGGACGGCGAGCAGTTGTAGGCCAGCATCTGGTCCGGGAACTCCGAACGGACGGCTTCGGAGAACTTGCGGGCCATTTCCAGGTCCGGGGTGCCGGTCTCCATCCAGATGAGGTCGGAGTACGGTGCGTAGGCCTTGGCCCGGGCGATGCAGGGCTCAATGCCGTTGCGGACCTTGTAGAAGCCTTCCGGGGTGCGCTCGCCGGTGATGAATTCCTGGTCCCGCTCATCGACGTCGGACGTGATAAGCGTGGCGGCCTCGGCGTCGGTCCGTGCGATCACCACGGTGGGCGTGCCGGCGACGTCGGCTGCCAGGCGGGCGGCGTTCAGGGTGCGGATGTGCTGGCTGGTGGGGATCAGAACCTTGCCGCCGAGGTGGCCGCACTTCTTCTCCGAGGCGAGCTGGTCCTCCCAGTGAACGCCCGAGGCGCCGGCCTGGATCATGGACTTCATCAGCTCGTAGGCGTTCAGCGGACCGCCGAAGCCGGCCTCGGCGTCGGCCACGATCGGCACCAGGTAGTCATCCACGGACTGGATGCCTTCGGCGAACTCGATCTGGTCTGCACGGAGCAGGGCGTTGTTGATGCGGCGGACAACGGTGGGAACCGAGTTGGCCGGGTAGAGCGACTGGTCCGGGTACGTGTGGCCGGAGTTGTTGGCGTCTGCTGCGACCTGCCAGCCGGAGAGGTAGATGGCCTTGAGGCCTGCCTTGACCTGCTGCACGGCCTGGTTGCCGGTGAGGGCGCCGAGTGCGTTGGTGTAACCCTCGTCGCCGGCGTTGCGGACCTGGTCCCACAGCTTCTCGGCGCCGCGGCGGGCCAGCGTGTGCTCTTCCTGGACACGGCCGCGGAGCTTGACGACGTCTTCGGCAGTGTAGTCGCGCTCAATACCTTCCCAGCGGGGATCGGTGGCCCATTCCTGGGTGAGCTGCTCTGCGGTGCGTGCTGTCTGTCCCGCGCTCTGTTCCTGCGTCATTGCCCAACATCTCCTCGGTTGCGGTGCGAGCCGGCGTTGCGTGAATCCGGCGTTTCCTTGCTGTGGAATCAACACTCGGGCAAAAACAACCTCCTTTCTAGAGGTTTTCTCTGGAAAGAAATGCAGTTCTTCGCTTATTGTGAATTTGTGACCAGTGCAACATGGAACCGGCCCGTTTCAACCGGCAAATCGAACGACGACGGCGCTGCAGACTCCGCTCTCGACGTCATCTCCCTGGGCCGCAGGGTGCGCCACCTGCGCAAAGCCAAAGGCATGACACTCGATGACCTGGGCGCCGCCGTCGGGACGGTTGCCTCGCAGCTTTCCCTGATCGAAAACGGCAAGCGCGAGCCGAAACTGGGGCTGCTGCAGTCCCTGGCGAAGGCCCTGGACGTCAGCATCGACCAGCTGCTTGGATCCGAGCCGCCCAGCCGCCGGGCGGCGCTGGAAATCGAGCTGGAACGCGCCCAGCGCGGCCCGCTGTACCAGTCCCTGGGTCTGCCGAAGGTTCGCATTTCTTCGCGTTTGCCCCTGGATGTGCTCGAATCCCTGGTGGGTTTGCAGGGTGAACTGGAGCGCCGGCTGAACGAGCAGGTGGCCACCCCGGAGGAAGCACGCCGGGCCAACGGCGAGCTGCGGGCCATGATGCGCGAGCGGAACAACTATTTCCCGGAGTACGAACAGGCTGCTCAGAAGGTGCTGGATTCCGTGGGGCACACCAACGGCCCGCTGTCCCAGCACGTCATTGCGGACATTGCCGCGCACCTGGGGTTCAGCCTGCACCACGTTTCGGACCTGCCGCACTCCACCCGTTCGGTGACGGACCTGAAGAACAAGCGGATTTACCTCACCCAGTCCCAGCGTTCGGAGCATGATCCGCGTTCGGTGCTGCTGCAGGCGCTGGGGCACTACGTGCTGGACCACCAGACTCCGCGCAGCTACGGGGAGTTCCTCAGCCAGCGGGTGGCCACCAACTACTTCGCGGCGGCGCTGCTGCTGCCGGAGAAGGCCACCGTGGAGTTCCTGCAGCGGGCCAAGACTGCCAAGGAAATCGCCGTCGAGGACATCCGTGACGCCTTCGCGGTCTCCTACGAAACCGCGGCGCACCGCTTCACCAACCTGGCCACGGAGCACCTGGGCATCCGCACGCACTTCCAGAAGGTGCATGAAAGCGGGATTGTCTACAAGGCCTATGAGAACGACGGCGTGACGTTCCCGGCCGACCACACCGGCGCGATCGAAGGCCAGCCGATCTGCCGGTACTGGACCTCCCGGGAAGTGTTCTCGGTGCCGGATAAGTTCAGCGCCTACAACCAGTACACGGACACTCCTGCCGGAACCTACTGGTGCACCGCGCGAACCGAACGCAGTTCCGGCGGCCTGTTCTCGCTGAGCATCGGCGTTCCTTACGCCCACGTGAAGTGGTTCCGCGGCCGGGACACCACCGAGCGGTCCAAGTCCCGCTGCCCGGATCCGGACTGCTGCCGCACGCCTCCGTCGGAGCTGGCCTCGGAATGGTCCGGCATGGCCTGGCCCAGTGCCCGGGCCCACTCACATCTGCTTGCGGCCCTGCCGCCGGGTGCGTTCCCGGGTGTGGACGAGACCGAGGTCTACAGCTTCCTGCAGGCGCACGCCGGGGACTGACGTTCACCCCTCCCGCCACACCCATCGAGAGGCCAGTTACGGCTCGTTTCGGGCTTGAAAAGAGCCGTAACTGGCCTCTCGGCGGTTAGCGGTGCGGCGTGGGCTCCGGGGGAAGGGCCCAGGGATTACGACGGCGTGGGCAGGGTGAGGATCTCCGCTCCGCTGTCCGTGATGATGATGGTGTGTTCGCTGTGCGCGCTCAGCGCTCCGGTCTCGCTGCGAAGCGTCCAGCCATCGGCGTCGAAGGTGAGCTGGTCGGTGTCCGCCATGACCCACGGTTCCAGGGCAAGCATCAGCCCGGGCGTAAGTACATAACCGCGGCCGGGGCGGCCCGTATTGGGGATATGCGGGTCCTGGTGCATCGTGGAGCCGATCCCGTGGCCGCCGAACTCAGTGTTTACCGGATACCCGGCATCGCTGAGGACCGTGCCGATCGCGTAGGACAGATCCCCGATGCGTGCCCCCGGACCGGCAGCGGCAATCCCGGCTGCCAGCGCCCGCTCGGTCGCATCGATCAGCTTGATGCTTTCAGCCGGTTTGCTGTCCCCGACAATGAAGCTGATCGCCGAGTCAGCAGCGATTCCGGCCTTGGACACAGCCAGGTCCAGGCTGAGCAGGTCCCCGTCCTGCAGTTCGTAGTCGTGCGGCAGGCCGTGCAGCACGGCGTCGTTCACGCCGGTGCAGATGTAGTGGCCGAAGGGGCCGCGTCCAAAGGACGGTGCGTAGTCGATGTAGCAGGACTCAGCTCCCGCTTCCTTGATCATCTGGCCGGTCCACTGGTCGATTTCCAACAGGTTAGTACCGACGGTTGCCCGGGATTTCATGGCCTGCAGGATGTCTGCAACGAGCCGGCCGGTAACCCGGGCCTTCGCCACCTCAGCTGCGTTCAGGATCTCGATCATGTGGTGCCTTTCGGGGGCAGGAGAAATTGGCGTCTGTTCTGCATTCTGGCAGACCGTCTAGGGTGTAGGCATGCCCGAGATGCCCGAAGTGCAGGGACTCGCCGATTTCCTGCGGACCAAGCTGCTGCCCGACGACGGACCGCCCGCGCAGATTTGCGACGTTGAGGTTCTCTCCTTCGCCGTCCTGAAAACGGCCGACGTGCCCCTCGATGCGCTGCAGGCAGGCCCCGTGACCTCCGTGCAGCGCCGCGGCAAGTACCTGATCATTACGGCCGGTGGAGTCTATCTGGTGATGCATCTGGCCAAGGCCGGGTGGCTACGCTGGTCGGACTCGCTGAAGCCCGGAAAACTGCGTCCGGGAAAGGGTCGCATGGCGCTGCGGGTCCGGTTCGTTCCCGCAGAGCCCGGCGGCGATGAGCCCGGCTTCGACCTCACCGAAGCGGGTACCAAGAAGTCCCTGGCTGTCTATCTGGTCCGGGACCCGGGGGAAGTGCCGGGCATTGCCCGGCTGGGTCCGGAAGCGTTCGACGTCGATGCCGAGACGTTCGCTGCGCTGGTCGCTGGGCACCGGGGGCAGATCAAGGGCCTGCTGCGGGACCAGTCCGTGATTGCCGGCATCGGAAATGCGTACAGCGACGAGATCCTGCATGCAGCGCATCTGTCCCCGTTTGCAAACGCGTCCAAGCTCAAGCCGGAGGAAGTCGAACGGCTCTACGAATCCATGCGGGCCGTGCTCGAATCCGCGATCGACAACGCCTCGGGCCGGCCTGCGGCGGAGCTGAAGGATTCAAAGCGCCGGGCGCTGCGGGTCCACGCCCGCACCGGAGAACCCTGTCCGGTGTGCGGCGACACCGTGCGTGAAGTGTCCTTCGCGGATTCGTCCCTGCAGTACTGCCCCACCTGCCAGACCGGCGGCAAGCTGCTCGCTGACCGGAGGATGTCCCGGCTGCTGAAGTGATCCGGCCGTGCGGCACCGTGATGAGCCGGGAACACATAGAGGCGAATGTGACGCCCAACACCCAGGCCTAATGTAACTTATAGACAACACGTGTTGCTTATAAGAAATCACTGGACCCTCCAGGCCCCGCATCCCTAGGACACCGATGAACCTCTACCGCCGTCTTGACCGGCATCTGCAGCAGAGCAATGAAGCCTCCGGCCCCGTTCGCGGCACCCTGTCCGCGCCGCGCATCGGCATGATCTGGCTGGCAGCCAACTTTGTGGTGACAACGCTGCTCACGGGCACCCTCATTGTTCCTGGCGTCAGCTTCGGCGCCGCGGTATGGATGATCATCCTCGGCACTCTCATCGGAGCCGTTGTCCTGACCCTGATAGGCAACATTGGGACGCGTACCGGCCTTCCTACAATGGCCATCACGCGAGGGGCTTTTGGTGTCCGGGGAAGCCTGGTGCCGGTAGTGGCGAACGTGGTGATCCTGATGGGCTGGAGTTGGGTTCAGGCAATGCTGGCCGGCGTCACCGTCAACTATGCGGTTGAGCAGTTCACCGGATTCTCCAGCCCTGTGCTCTTCGCGGTGCTCTGCCAAACCCTGGTGGTGTTTCTGGCCATCCTGGGCCACGGCGGCATTGCCAAAGTGGAGCCATGGCTGGCCGTCGTCATTCTGGGCATCATGGTCTACGTCTTTGTCAGCGCCTTCACCACCTTCACCCCCGCCGAGTTCGGTGGGATCGAGGTGGACGAGTCGCTGGGCTACACGAATTTTATGGTCCTGGACATCGTGATCGCCACCGCGATTTCCTGGACGGTGCTCTCAGCAGACTTCAACCGGCTGGCCAGGTCCAGCCGTGCCGGGATCATCGGATCCGGCATCGGCTACACAGTCTCCACGACGCTGGCCATGGTCCTGGGCGCGACGGCGATCGGCTACGTTATTCTCTCCGGGGACGCAGCTGCGTCCTTCGATCCCACCGTGATTGTCAGCGCCTTCGGCACTCCGCTGGCGATTGTGATCTTCATGTCCGTCATGGCCACCAACACCATGGTGGTTTACGGCATGGTCACTTCCGTGGTGCACGCACAGGTGCGGTGGAAAGCCCGTTTCCTGCCGACCTCCCTTGCGGTCGGCGCCGTAGCCATTGCCGGTTCCACCTGGATGGCCCTCCTGGACCAGTTCACCGGCTTCCTGGTGATGATCGGGGCCTTCTTTGTTCCGGTCTTCGCGATCATGATCGTGGACTACTACATCATCAAACGCGGCCGCTACAGCAGGGATATCCTTCGGCCAAGCGGCGGGGCATACTGGTACACCGCCGGCGTCAACTGGGCGGCGATTGTGGTGTGGACAGTGGGCGCGGCTGCTTCCTACGTGCTGACCTACGTCTGGCCCAGCCCGGTGGGTGCCACCATCCCGGCCTTCGTCCTGACCTTCGTGCTTTACCTCGCCGTCTCGGCTGGGAAACGTGCGCGGACCGCGCACGGTCCGGGGCTGCAGCCCGCCGGAGGGGACGGACAGCCGTCCCGCGCCCCGGCAGCAGCGGAGTGAGCCCGCATTGACCATCGTCGACCTAACCCACGAGGTGTCCACCGGAATGCAGGTCTTTCCGGGCGACCCGGAGGTGGAGATTGCCGCTGCGCTGAGCATCAGCGCGGACGGAGCACGGGTTGCGCGCCTGCAGCTGGGCAGCCACACGGGGACACATCTCGATGCTCCCTGCCACAGCATTGAGGGCGGCCGCAGCACCTCGGAGGTTCGGTTGGAGGAACTGACCGGGGAAGCGCTGGTGCTGCATCTTCCGCGTCTGGAAGCGGATGCGGAGATTGTCTGGGACCACCTTGCCGAGCAGGTTCCGAAAGAGGTGCCCAGGATAGTCCTGCTGGCCACCGGATGGGACCGCTGCTTTGGTACCGGGGAATACCTAAGTCACCCCGTTCTATCCCCATCCGCGGCGGAAGAGCTGTGGAGCCGGGGAATGCGGGTGCTGGCAGTGGACACCCTGAATCCGGACCGGACACTTCAGCCCGGGCAGGAGTTCCGGCTGCCGGTCCATGAGCTGCTTCTCGGGTCCGACGGGCTGATCGTTGAGAACGTCCGCGGTGCTTCGGACCTGCCTTCCCGCTGCCGGGTGGGGTTCTTTCCCCTCAATCTTGCTTCGGCGGACGGAGCGCCCGTTCGGGCCGTTGCCTGGGTTTAGCGGGCTGGAACCACAGCCAAGAACAGCGGGCCCGGGATTTCTCCCGGGCCCGCTGTTCTGCAGCTTATTTAGTGCTTACTTGCAGGTGCCGCCGTTATCCGTGGTGTAGGTATCCAGGCGGTTGATGAAAGCCGCCATGGCTTCACGGGAAACGTTTTCCAGCGGACGGAACGTGCTGTCCGGCCATCCGGTGGAGACGCCCGAGTCCTTCATCCACGAGATTTCCTTGTGGAATTCGTTGTTGGTTGCAACATCGGTGAAGGAGGCGGATTCCGGTGCCTCGAAGCGGTCGGCACCTTCAACGGAGCACCGCTCGCCGGCGAACCGGTGCATAAACGCAGCCATCGCGTCACGCTTGACCGGAGTTACCGGACGGAACGTGCCGTCAGAGTAGCCCGTGGAAATGCCGGACTCTGCGAGCCAGGAGATCTCCTTGTAGAACTGATCTGTCGGAGCTACGTCCGCGAACGGGCTGGTCACCGGCGCGTTGTACGACGGTGATCCGGCCAGGCGGTAAAGGAATGCCGCCATGGCGTCGCGGTTGATGGAGCCGTACGGGCGGTAGGTGCCGTCCGAGTAACCCGTGGTCAGGCCGCGGTCTGCCATCCAGTTGATTTCCTTCTCGAACTTGGTGCCTGCGGCATCGGCGAAGCGCAGGGCGCCCACCTCTACCGGAGTTACCTGGTCCTTGACGCCGTCGGCGTTGTGGTGGTGCAGGAACAGTGCCTTGCCGCCGTTGACGCCTTCCTGACGGTTCACGCCCAGCGTTGCCTGGTCCTCTGCCAAGAAGGTGCCGGTGCCTTCGCTGCCCGGTGCTCCGTTGAACCACATGGCGGGCTGGGCGGCATCGAAGCCGATCCAGTCCGTGGAGTCCACGGGAACCAGGGTGCCGGACTCGTCAACGCTCATCACGTTGACGGTGGAAACCCGGTACTGGATGGGTGCCGGGGCGCTCAGGTCCAGTCCAAGTGCTGAAAGCGGAATAGGCAGCGTCACGACGTTGGTGTCGAAGGCGTTGGTGTCCACATCGCCGAACTGACCGTTGGCTAGGCCCATCTCTTCGAGGGATCCGACGATTTCACCGTTTTCAATAACAACCAGCTCGAAGACGGTCTGGTCCAGACCGTCCGCCCGGGTGCTCAGGGCAGCGAGTTCGGCCTGCCCGTCTGCGTTAAGGTCCAGATCGATCCGGATCTGGCTGTTGCTGTTCAGCGTGGCCCAGTTCTGCCAGGTGCTGAGGCCGATGGTCAGGTAACCACTGGCCGGGTCCTTACCGGCAGCGGCGAGAGCCGGCGCGGTCGACGACGCACCGACTGTCCGCAGATCCAGCGAGTACAGGGAGTCCAGCGCCAGGCTTTCACGGCGGGGGCTCTCAGCGCCCAGGACCAGCGGCGTGGTCAGCGACCGGTAGGCTTCGCTTCCCTCGCCCTGGTTCAGTGCGCGACCGCTGAGCGTAGCTACGGCGCCCAGCTCGGAGGCGTTGGCGAAGGTGATCTTTGAATCAGCCTTGATGTCGGAGACCGGCTTCGGTGCGGAGTAAACCGGTACCCGCAGCACAGAGTCTTCACTCGTCAGCTGCAGACGGCCGGATGCCTCTGCGATGTACTGGCGGTCGGCTCCGAGCTGCTGCTTTTCAGCGGCCGGATCGATGGTCTTGGCCAGTGCGGTCGGGTCCGTCACGCTGAAGTTCACGTTGACCGTGGCCTTGCCGTTGGCAGGAACCGTAACCGGTCCTTCGTCCACAGTGATGGAAACTCCGGGAACCGTGGTGGCTGCGAGGTACTCAGCCGTGTAGGTCTTCGGGGAATCACCCTTGTTCTCGATGGTTACCGACCGGGAGAGTTCCGTCGGTCCGCCGATTTCCAGGACACCGAAGTTGACCGAGGTCAGGCCCGGCTGGTCGGTCGCGTAAGCGAAGACCTTGGTGTTCAGCGCATCAAGAGCATCCACACGGCCTGAACCGACGCGGTTGGGGGCATATGCCACCCCGTCACCGGTCAGCAGGTCGTGTGTGGCCGTGTTCATGATGATTGACTTGACCTCATACGGGTTGTAGTCGGTCTGTGCGACCACCAGTGCTGCAATGCCTGCCACGTTCGGGGCTGCCATTGACGTTCCGCTCTTGATGGAGGCGCCGGTGCCGGTGCCTACCTGGGCGGACTTGATCTGCGTACCGGGAGCAGCGACGTCGGGCTTTACGACGCCGTTGGAACCGTGAACACCGCGGGAGGAACTGGAGTTCAGGGTGTCCAGGGCTCCGGAAGGACTGGTCACGCTGCCAACCAGCTCAGGTGCCAGACGGATCTCGAGGGTTCCCGCCTCGGCGGCCGGACGCAGTGCCTCGGAGGTGTCCGCCGTGAACTGCATGCCCGGGATGGCAGCGTTGCCGGCGATGCCGGCTTCGAAGGAGTTCAGCGTGGAGTCAATGACAACACCGCCGTAGCCGGCGTCTGCTGCGTGGTTCCAGCGCATGCCGGAGCCGCAGCGGCGCTCTGCGCCGTTCTCGTTCCAGGACAGCCAGACCCACTTGCCGGCGTTGTCACCGGCGGGCTCCATCGCCTCACAACCGTCTGCGTTGCGGCCATCCGGACCCATCACTACCGTGCCGGCCAGCGCTTCCGGAGCTGCCGTGGCGTAGTTGAAGGACGCCGTGTACTGGCCTGCTGCAACTCCTGCCTCAGGTGCAACGATTTCGCCGCCGTCGAGGGTGGTCAGCGATCCGACGCTGTTCGCCACGGTCAGTGCGGTCTCCGCGCTGCCGGGGGAACCACCGATGTCGTAGATGTCGCCGCTGTTGCCGGAGGACACCACCGAGAGGATTCCCTGCGCGGTGAGTGCGTTGACGATGTCATTTTCCGGATCGTCGTAGGCGGGGAAGCTGGAGCCCAGGGACATGTTGACCACCTGGGCGCGGTCGGAGAAGTCGCCGTCGCCGTTGGGGTCAAGGACGTAGTCCAGTGCCTGGCCCACAACTTCGGACGAACCGTCACAGCCGAAGACCCGAAGAGCAACGATCTTGGCTTCGGGAGCGGTGCCCGGGCCGATGCCCATCTTGGTGACGTCTTCTGCCGTCAGGGAACCGTAGTCGCCGTCGAACGTGCTGCCGTCTGCGTTGGTTCCGTAGCCGGCCGCGGTGCCTGCAACGTGGGAGCCGTGGCTCTGGCAGTCCAGCGGATTTGCGTCTGGCTTGGGGATGGGGCTGTACAGCTCCGGATTCGAGGGATCAGCGTTGTACTCATCTCCCACGAGGTCCCAGCCGCCGGCGAACTTCTCCGGATCCCACAGCCCTGAATCGGCTGCCGGCATTTCATCCATGGCCTGCGCTTCGGCGAAGGCCTCAAGGGTTCCGGGGCCGCCGAAGTTGGAGTGCGTGTAATCGAGGCCGGTATCCAGGACAGCGATGGTCACGCCTTCGCCGGTCTGGTCCCGCTCTACCCACGAATCAAGGGCACGGACATCAATGTCCCCGCCCTTGTTGTCGTATGTCTTGGGCACGATGCCGGTGATCTTGGCAACGTCCCCGCGTGAGGCGAGTGCCCGGATTGCATCGGCATCACCATTAATGGCGACACCGGGGACGGTATTGGTGGTTGTGTAGATGATGTTCGACGACGCCTGGGCGGCAACTTCCGCCGCCTGGGACTCGATGGCCGAACGGATCTGCTGCACCTCGGGTGCCTTGTTCAGCGGCGCCGCCAGTCCTTCACGGACTTCGCGGGGCTGAGTCTGTTCAAAGGCTCCCTTGCCGGTGAACTGGACGAAGACCGATACCGGCCCCTGCTTGTTCTTAAGGTCGGATGAGACTTTAAGATCCGGCGTTACCTGGGCCAGGCCCTGCGCCGTCGGATCATCCTGGGTGTTCCCCTCAACGGCCGAAGCCGGGGTCCACATGCTGGAGACCAAAGCGACGCCGGCAATGGATGCCAGCACCGCCCTCGTCGATCTCCGGTGGTTTGGACTGTTCATTCTTCTCCTTAGTGAAAGAGGTGCCGCAGTCCGGAACAGCAAACTTGTGGTTTGCGTCCCCCCGACCTAGACCAGGCATAGGGGTATCGAGCTAAGCGGAGCTTGGCTAGTTCCGCGATTTAGGTCAGTATCCACCGCGGTGCTCCCTGTACCCTTGTTGCTGCCGTTGCTTATGTCAACAGTGCGGTTCGATTCTTTTAAATTGCACCTCCGGGGCCTTTACGTCCCCGGCAAATCTGGTAGTGGACGCTATTGGAGAATTGTTTTCCAAGTGATTTTCCGAGTGCGTATGCAAGTAGCGTAAAACCGCCGCTGGCATGGATCGATAGGGTCCGTTTTTCAAGGACTTATGGCCCCGGGCAGGAGCCGGCGAATCGGCCGCTGGGCATAATGTGCCGGTTTCGTGCCGGACCCGCGGGCAAAACTCTTCCATATCACTAAAAACCGGTAAGCGGTACATTTCTGATCTTTGGATACCTAATTGTTGTACGCCTGATAGTGGTGCTTCGCGCAGGCGGTGCAGCGGGGACAACCGATGACGGCGGGGCCTTCCCGGGTGCCGGCGGCGGCGGTGCGGCGGCACACAAGCCGGACTCGTGGCTGATATCCGTTGAGCAAATACCTGACATAGAAAATCACGTCTTCCCCGAATATATGACTGCCGTCACAGTTGAGGCTGAACCGCTCAGCAACTAGTGAATGTGAGAACGCACGTGGAACGACTCCTCTCCCACCTGGCTCATCTGGAAATAACCAGTCCCGATGTGGACGCCTCAACCCGTTTCTACGTGGAGAAGTTCGGGATGCGCCTCGTCGACTCGATTGACGGGGCTTCCTACCTGCGCTGCTGGGGTGACTACTACCGTTACAGCCTTGTGGTGCGGCCCGGGAGCGAGCCGGCATTGGCAAACATGGCGTGGCGCACGGCTTCAGAAGAGGCGCTGACCATGGCAGCCGCCAACGTTGAAGCCGCAGGCATACAGGGCGAATGGGTTGACGGCGGACATGCGCACGGCAAGGCCTACCAGTTCACCGGTCCTTACGGGCACCCCATGAAGCTGTTCTACGAAGTGGAGAAGTTCACCGCGGAACCGGGTTTTGAGTCCGCCTACCCCGACCGCCCTGAACGCCGCAGCAGCCATGCCGCCGCACCCCGGTTCCTGGACCACGTCACCATTGCAGCCAGCGATGTCCGTGGTTTCGCGGAATGGTACAGCCGCACCCTCGGCTTCCGCGTCATGGCATTCACCACGCTTGATGAGGCGCCGATCACGGTCTTCTCGGTGCTGACCACCAACGAAAAGTCCCACGACCTCGGCGTCGTTATGGATACTTCGGCCCGCGCCGGACGCGTGAACCACATCGCGTTCTGGGTAGACACCCATGAGGACCTGCTGCGGACAGCGGACGTCCTGATGGAAAACGGCACACCGATGGAATACGGTCCCTCCATTCACGGCATCGGGGAGCAGAACTTCCTGTACTTCCGCGAGCCCAGCGCCCTGCGGGTGGAGCTGAACTCCGGTGGATACCGCAACTACGTACCCGACTGGGAGCCCCGGACGTGGAAGCCGTCCCTCGGATCGAACAACTTCTACCGCAACGGAGCCATGCCGCATTCCATGACGGAGTCCTTCCCCCTCGCGGAGGGATTCACGGCCACGGAAGAAGGCGCCTCGGAGGAAATGAAGAGAGCGCTGCTCAACCCCTACGCCGAGCATGGCCAGGGCTGAGCCGATGGCCTATTCGCTGCTGACCTATGAAGACCCGGACACCGGTTCGGCGCAGGCCGCACTGGAAAGGGCAGGCCGCGTCCTGCCGCTGACAAGCCAGAACCTGGCGCTGCCGGCGGGGATGCCGGTGAGCATGGAAGCCATCATTGAACACTGGGAGGAAGCCGAAGCACAGCTTGATCAGCTCGCTGCGACAGCCGGGGACGACTCACCCGGCTGGCTGGACGAAGCCAGCCTCACGGTGCTCGCGCCTCTGCGTCCGCGGCAGATTCTGCAGGCAGGCGCCAACTACCGCAAACACGTCATCGACCTGGCGGTGGCACACCGCGATGGTGGAGGGACAGACGAAGAGATCCGCAAATCTGCCGCCGCCGTCATGGATAAGCGCGCAGCCGAGGGCACCCCGTATTTCTTCATCGGGTTGCCCACGGCGATGGCCTCTGCCACGGATGACCTGATTCTGCCTGCCTACAGCCAGACCCACGACTGGGAACTGGAAGTGGCTGCCGTGATAGGCCGCCGGGCCTTCCGCGTTACCCCGGAGGAGGCCCTCGAGTACGTCTTCGGCTACACGATGGTCAATGACATCACCACCAGGGAACTTGTCTTCCGCAAGGACATGCCTGCGATCGGCAGCGACTGGTTCCGCTCCAAGAACGCTCCGGGTTTCCTGCCAACCGGGCCCGTGGTGCGGCCGGCAAAGTTCGTGGAGGACCCGCAGGACCTGATGGTTACGCTGCGGCTCAACGGGGAGGTCATGCAGAAGGAATCAACTGCGGACATGATTTTCACCGTGGCGCAGCTGGTCTCCCACGCATCCATGCAGATGCCGCTGCTGCCAGGAGATCTGATCCTGACCGGAAGTCCCTCGGGAAACGGCGCCCACTGGGGGCGGATGCTCCGCGGCGGTGACGTGATGGAAGGCCAGGTCACCGGGCTCGGCACACAGCTGATCCACTGCCGGGACGAGGCGGCATCATGACCGAACTCAACCAGGCCGGTGAAGCCGCCATCATCCGGGAGGACACGCTCGCCAGCATCGAGGCCATGGCTGCAGCCCACAACAACTGGGGCCGCTGGGGCCCGGACGATGTCCTGGGCACGTTGAATTTCATTGACGAAGCCAAGCGCATCGAGGCAGCCCGGCTTGTCCGCACAGGCCACACGTTCTCCCTGGCACAGCCCTTCGACACCAACGGTCCGCAGAAGGGGTGGCGCCGCCGCACCAACCCCGTGCACACCATGACAGATACCGGTACGGACGCGGAGTTTGGCGACCAGGGTTTCCCGCACGGGATCGGCGGTGCTGATGACTTCATCGCCATGCCGCTGCAGTGCTCCACCCAATGGGACGGGCTGGGGCACATTTTCGACCGCGGCAAGGCCTGGAACGGCCGCCGTGCCGGCCAGGTGGTGACCAGCGACGGCGACCAGGTCACGGGCATCCAAACCGCGGCGGCACGCATCGTCACCCGCGGAGTGCTGCTCGACGTCGGACGTGCGCTGGGACCTGAACTGGGCACCGACGGCGAACTGCCGGACGGATTTGCGATCACCGCCGAACACCTCGAGGCAACCATCGAGAAGCAGGGACCGAGCTCCGCCGTCCGCCGCGGCGATGTGATCGTGCTGCGGACCGGCCAGTATGCGCGCACCCTCCGGGACGGGTGGGGCGACTATGCGGGAGGACCCGCTCCCGGGCTCTCCTTCTCCGCTGCGCCCTGGCTGCACCGCAGCGAAATCGCCGGAATCGCCACGGACACCTGGGGATTCGAGGTTCGGCCGAATGAGTTTGATGTTGCGTTCCAGCCCCTGCACCAAATCGCCATTCCGAACCTGGGGCTGTACCTCGGGGAAATGTGGAACCCGGAGGAACTCGCGGCGTCTTGCGCCTCGGACGGGCAATACGACTTCCTGCTGACCGCCGCACCGCTTCCAATAACCGGCGCAGTCGGATCGCCGGTTAACCCCCTCGCCGTCAAATAACCCGCCGGACTGAAAACAAAGGAGTTTGCACCATGGCAGCTGTGAATACGGTAGGCATAGTCGGTTCGGGAGCGGCAGGCCTGACCGCGGCGTCGCTGCTGGCTGACGCCGGAATTGACGTGGAAATCCTGGAAAAGGCCGGCGGTCCGTCCCCGCTGGGCTCCGGAATCACCCTGCAGGGCAACGCTCTGCGGGTATTCCGGCAGCTCGGGATCTGGGACGAAATCGCGGCGAAGGGATTCGCCTTCAGCGAGCTGGGGTTCCGGGCTCCGGATCCGGCGGGAACGCTTTTGTCCGTGACCGATGACGCCCGGACCGGGGGAGCAGACCTGCCCGCCACACTGGGAATGTACCGGCCGGATCTTGCCGACACCCTCCGGCGGCGTGCACAGGAAGCCGGCGCCCGGATCAGTTACGGCAAGCCGGTCAAAGGTGTGGAACAGGACGGGGATTCGGCCACGGTCATTACGGACGACGGCGAACGGCTCAGCTACGACCTCCTGATTGGCGCCGACGGGCTGCACTCGGTGGTTCGTGCAGCGATCGGCATTGACGTTGCCCCCGAACCCACGGGAATGGGGATTTGGCGGGCCTTCGTGGAGCGCCCGGCAGAGGTGGTCCGCACTGACCTGACATACGGCGGTCCCTGCTACATCGCCGGCTACTGTCCTACGGGCCAGGACAGCATGTACGCCTACCTGGTCGAAGATGCGCAGGAACGCAGTGTTGAAGAGGGCCCCGGCATCATGGCCGGACTCGCTGCTGCCTACGGCGGACCATGGAAGGAAATCCGTTCGAACCTGGACCACAGCGCGCGGGTTAATTACACCCGCTTCACCTCGCATCTGGTGGACGGGCCGTGGAACCGGGGCCGTGCCGTGATCATAGGCGACGCAGCCCACAGCTGCCCTCCCACCATTGCGCAGGGAGCGGCGATGGCAGTTGAAGATGCTGCAGTGCTGGCCGAGCTCCTCGCCAGCCGTGAAGAGCTGAACGATTCACTCTGGGCCGACTTTATGGAGCGCAGGCTTGAGCGTGCCCGGATCGTGGTCCGGGGGTCCGTCCAGCTGGGCAAGTGGATGCTGGACGGGGAGATCCGGAACGCTGACGTTCCGGGCCTGATTGCCTCTGTGGCGAAGACCGTGAGCTCACCGGCATGACGATGCCTGACCTGGCCGCCGCCGTCGTAGATGTCCATGCCCACGTTGTTCTGCCCGCGCTGCAGCAGTTTGTCATTGAGGCCGCTCCGGCAGAGTTTGCAGCTGCGCAGGAGCTGGATGCCCGGCGGCAGGGACCCGAATCACTCGAGAACTCAGGCATCATGATCAGGGAGCGCTGGCCCCAGCTGGTGGATCTCTCCCGGCGGCTGGCGGACATGGCCGCCGCCGGCATCGACGTGCAGCTGGTCTCGCCGTCGCCGTCGCATTACTACTACTTCGCTGACCCCGGTGTAGGAGCCGAGATCGCGCGCCGGGCCAACACCGCAATGATGGAGCTGGTTGAGTCCGCCCCAAACCGGCTGGCCGGGCTGGGACTGGTGCCGCTGCAGCACCCCGGCCTGATGGTGGCCGCCCTGGAACACGCGGTGCAGGACTGCGGCCTGCTGGGCGTCGAAATCGGTTCGTATGCCCCCGGGCCCGGCACGGCGTCTGAACAGCGGCAGAATGCCGGCACGGTAGAGCTTTCCGACGCGCGGCTGGAGCCTTTTTGGGCCCGTGCTGAGGAACTGGGCGCAATCATCTTCCTGCACCCCTTCGGGTGCTCCCTGGATGAACGGCTGGACCGGTTCTATCTGGCCAATACCGTCTCCCAGCCGACAGAGAACGCAGTCGCCTTGTCCCACCTGATTTTCGCGGGCGTGCTGGACCGGTATCCGCGGCTCAAGCTGGTTGCAGCCCATGCCGGCGGGTACCTTCCCACAACGCTGGGCCGTTCCGACCGTGCCTGGAAGGTTCGGCCGGAAGCGCGCGGATGTGCGGCGCCGCCGTCGTCCTATATGAAACGGATGTGGTTCGATTCGCTCACCCACAGTCCCGCCGAACTCGAGGCCCTGGTCCGGATCGCCGGAACGGACCGGATCCTGCTCGGCTCCGACTATCCGTTCGACATGGGCACGGAGGACCCGGTGGGCGAAGTCCGCGCCGCCGGCCTCACCGGCCCCGGCGAGCTGATGATCCTCGCCGGCAACGCCGCAGATCTTGGCATCCGGCCCGGACCTGCCAACGCCCGCGCAATGAGTGCCACCGGCACGGAAGGAAAGCAGCACGATGGTTAAGATTGCACGCTGGAACCACAACGGCGACGTCCGCTCAGGCTTTGTCCGGGAAGGGCGTGTGTACCCGCTTCCCGCAGGACTGACCACCAGCGACCTCCTGGCCGCGGGCTTGGAGGAAACCCTGCGGATTGCCGGGCAGACGGTTGGAGGCGGCCCCGGCGCCGCGGGGTCCCCGGAGCCGAATGCGGACTGGACAGACCTCTCCGAGGTTGTACTTCTGGCACCGCTTGTGCCGGCCGCGGTCCGGGACTTCGTCGCGTTCGAGGAACATGTCGAAGGGATGCGGATCAGTATTGAGGGCGCTCCCGGCGTGATGGAGGAGTGGTACCAGGCACCTACGTTTTACTTCACCAATCCGCATACCATCCGGGCAACGGGGGAAGAGATTCCTATTCCGGCCGGGTGCAGCCAGCTCGATTTCGAAACCGAAGTAGCCGCCGTCATCGGCCGGGTGCCGGGCCGTGCCGGCAGCAACCTCACTCCGGAGGAAGCGCACAGCCACATCTTCGGATACACGATTTTCAATGACTGGTCCGCCCGTGACCTGCAGCGCCGCGAGATGAAGGTCAGCCTCGGCCCCTGCAAGGGCAAGGACTTCGCCGGCACTCTTGGCCCCTGGATTGTCACGGCTGACGAGTTTGAAGAGAAGCACGACGCCGACGGGTTCCTCGGCTTGGAAATGAGCGTGGAAGTCAATGGTGTCCACATAGGCAAAGACCTGCTCTCCAATATGGGATGGCCCTTCGCGGAGCTGGTGGCCTATGCATCGCAGGATTCGCTTGTGGTTCCGGGAGACGTGCTGGGCTCCGGAACCTGCGGCAGCGGCTGCCTCGCCGAGCTGTGGGGGCGCCACGGCGGGCAGACTCCGCCGCCCCTGCAGCCAGGGGACACCGTGGCCATGACAGTCGAAGGCATCGGCACCATTGCCAACACCATTGGCCAACGCCGCGAGGCAGAAACCCTGGTCCGGGCACGTCCGAGGCAACGGCTCCGCCGCAGCTACGAAGCGGGTGCTGCCCCGTCCCTCTGACGGGAGCTACCTCGTCTCCCTGACGGGGGACGGGGTTTCCTGGTCCTGGCGGACCCGCCCGCGGACGGCAGCCAGGCGGGTTCTCGCGTCGATCTCGAGGTTCTCGTGGAGCTGCGCGCAGGCCCGCTGGACCACCGAGCGCAGCCAGAGGTTGGCTGGGTCCTCCGTCCGGCTGGAGTGCCAGAACATAGCCTCGATCAGCACCGGCTCGAATTCGACCGGGAACTCGATGATGGCTATGTTTGCTCCGCGCTGGCTCTTGAGGGCCAGCATTTTGGGGACCAGCGCCACCAGGTCTGTTCCTTCCACGAGCAGCGGAAGCGCCAGGAAACCGGACACATGGGCTGCCGTCCTGCGCTGCACGCCCAGCGATTCCAGGAACAGGTCAGCTGGAGTCTTGATCGACTCGCCGAAATACCCAACGGCATGCGGAAGGCTTCCCAGATCCTCCGCGCGCAGTGCCTCCGTCTCCAGTAGGGGATTGTTCGCGTCCATTACCGCCACGAAGCTGTCCCGGAAGACGGGTTTGCTTTGACCTGGAAGTGAATACCCTGCCGGTCCCACAATGAGGTCACAGCGGGTGAAGTCGGCTTGATGCAGCATCATCACGCTGGTGGGGACAACATTCACGCTGACCCCTGGTGCCTCCACCTGCAGGATGCGCCGCAGCGGTTCCACAACCATGGTGGCGGCGTAATCAGATGCCGCAATGGCGAACTCCCGGTCGCTGGTGAAGGGGTCGAAGCGGGTCCGGATACCAGTGACCCGGTCCAGGCTCTGCAGCGCGTCGTCGACCAGCGGCACTAGATCCTGGGCCAGCGGAGTGAGCGCGTAATGCCGGCCTGCGCGGACCAGCAGCTCATCATCAAAATACCGGCGCAGCCGGGAAAGGGCAGCGCTGGTTGCCGGCTGGCTCAGCTGAAGGTGCTCGGCTGTTCGTGACACGTTGCGGAGCCGGAGCAGGATCTGAAGCGTCGGCAGCAGGTTTAGGTCGATGGACTTCATGGGTGTCAGCTTAGGCGGACCGGCCGCAGCGGCTCTCCCGAAGTTTGTTGGACCTCCAGTCGCTGTCATATTGCTGCGGCTACGTCCCTTGGCCGGAGCGCCGCCGGCCCAGGTAACTCGACAGGCCCACGGCGATGAGCAGTGCGACGCCGTTGAACACCTGGTCAACCCAGTTCGCCGCGCCGCTCAAGGTCAGCCCGCTGACGCTGACAGCCACGAAAAGGACCCCGAAGACCGTACCGACCACATTGAATCTGCCCGGGAGAATCGCTGTTGCGCCCAGGAAAACGGCTGCCAGGGCGGGGAACAGAAGGTAGGTTCCGTTATCTGCGTTGGCCCCTCCGGTGCGGGCGGCCAGAATGACTCCCGCGAGTCCGGCGAGGGTACCGGAAAGGAGGAACGCGGTCTGCGTGTAGCGCCGCAGCGGCAGGCCTACCAGCACAGCCGCACGGTTGTTGGAACCAATGGCGTATAGGGAGCGGCCGAAGGGTGTGTGCGTCAGCAGATACCAGGCGAGGAAGGCGATTATCGCCACCACAAAGACGACCCGGGGCAGTCCCAGCCAGCTGCTGCTGCCGAACGCGGTGAAGGCTGGATCCACCCCGATAATGGCCAAACCGCCGGTGTACCACTGGATGAGGCCGCCCAGCAGTGTGGCCATGCCGAGAGTAGACACAAAAGCGTTCATTCCGAAGCGCGCCACGAGCAGCCCGTTCGTTGCTCCAACGACGGCGGCTGCACCAACGCCGAGCAGGCAGGACAGCCAAAGCGGAAGCGCGAAATGGGCCATGGCTGCAGCCGTCACTACGCTGCTCAGAACTGCGACTCCTCCCACGGAGAAATCGAAGTGCCCCGCCACGAGCGGGAAAACCAGTGCGACGGCGACCAGCGTGATCACTGACTGGTTGGCCAGGACAACGGAGACATTCGCCCCGCTGAGGAAGACTGAAGAGCTGGCAGGAAAGAGCCCAAAGAAGATGATGATGAGCACCAGGAGCAGGGGCAGCGCGAACCGCTCCAGCTGGTGGCCCAGGAACTTCGGCCGAAGGCCGGTGCGGAGACGGGATTCCTGAGCACCTGCGGCGCCGGAAACTGCGGGCTGCCGGATCTCGCGGGATTCGGCCGGGGGCGTGTGGATGGCATCCATGGTCTTAGAATCCTTCGTCTGGAGACTGGTCGGAACCTGCGGAGAGAACGGCTGCGGCCAGCGCGTCCCGCCCGGATTCCCGGGGAGTGAGCTCAGCGGCGATCTGGCCCGCCACAAGGACAAGGACCCGGTCGCACAGCTCGGCGAGTTCATCGAGGTCGCTTGAAGCCACCACAACCCCGCACCCCTGCGCTGCACTGGCCCGAAGGGATGTGTAGATGTCCTGCCGGGACATGACGTCCACACCCTGTGTGGGCTCGTCAAGCAGGAGCAGCCGCGGGTTCCGGCGCAGCCAGCGCGCCAGGACCACTTTCTGCTGGTTGCCGCCGGACAGCCGGCTGATCGGAATCTCGGTACCGTCGGTGCGCACGGAGTGTTCCCTGACAAGATGTGCTGTTTCTGTCTGCTCCATTCGCCGGTTCATCACGAACCTGCGCCAGTAGCGGCCAATGACCGTGGCGGAGAAGTTCTCCCGGACCGCCAGATCCAGGAAAGCGGCATCGCGGTGCCGGTTCTCCGGCACAAGCGCAATTCCGGCCCGAACGGCGTCTGCCGGTGAGGAAGGCCGGTGCGGGGTTCCGTTCAGGCTCATGCTGCCGTCTGCTGGAAGAACGTCGCCGAAGATGCTGCGCAGCACGGTGGAACGGCCCGAACCGGCCAGCCCGGCCAGGCCCAGGATCTCCCCGGGTGAGACTGTCAGGTTCACGCCCTTCAGGGGGTGCCGGGTCAGGTTCGCGGCCTCAAATAGAGGAGACTCTCCGGTCGTGTCCGGGGCCGGTGTCTCCGGCTGCCCCTCAGGTCCGGGCTGGCCCGGGTGGCCGTCTTGTGCTGCCGGGCGTGCCCCGGACATCATCTCCACGATGGTGGGCGTGGACATCTCGGAGACCGGGCCGCGGCCGGCAACTATTCCGTCCCGGAACACGGTGACGTGGTCAGCCACGTCTGCGATTTCGCGGAAGCGGTGTGTCACCAGCACAATCGTCTGTCCGCGGTTCGCCCGGGCGCGCAGGGCTGCCATCAGCTCCCGGGACTCGTCCTCCGGCAGCGACGCGGTTGGTTCATCCAGCAGGAGGGTGAATTCACTGTCCTGCTGATCAGCAAGGGCACGTGCCACTGCCACCATGGTCTTCTGGCTGGGCCGCAGGGAGCCGAGCGGATCACCGGCACGCGCAGCAATTCCATAGGAGGCAAGCAGTGCATCCACACGGCGGTGCAGGACATTCCAGCGGATTCCCCTGAGGGTATTGGTTGGAAATCCCGAATCCAGGGCGAAATTCTCGGCAACGGTCAGGCCGTCAAAAAGCCCAAGGTCCTGGTGAACGAACCTCAAACCAGCCTCGCGGGCCTTCCGCGGCGTCAGCTGGCGCACCGGGATCTGCTCCCCGTGCACAGTCACGGTGCCGGCTTCGGCCTGGTAGACCCCGGCGAGGCACTTGATCAGTGTTGATTTCCCTGAACCGTTGCCGCCCAGCAACGCGTGGATGGTTCCTGCCTCAACGGTCAGATCCACCCCGGAGAGAGCAGGGGCCCCGGCGAAGGACTTCACCAGCCCGTGGGCGCCGAGGGCAACGGCAGATGTCTGAGTACCCGGACGTGGGGGGGGGGCGGGGGGCGGCCCCCCCCCACCCCGGGGGGGGTGGGGTGGCGCCCCAAAAAAAGCCCCCCCCCCCCCCCACCCCCAGACCCAGCCCCCCGCCCGCCCCCCGCTCCCGGGCTGACGCGGCGAAGGAGAGC
>NZ_JBSHIT010000004.1:0-205373 GCF_053619115.1 Arthrobacter sp. NPDC055585 | reverse complement strand
CCGGCCGCCCGGGGGGCCCGCGGCTATCCACCACCCCGGCGGGGGGGCGCCGCGGCCACCGGCAGTTGTCTGTGCCCCGGGCGTGCCGGGGCCCGGGGGCGCGGCGCACAGGGAACGGCGGGTGTTGTCGTGAGCAGCCACTACTTGCCCCACGCCTCCAGGTACGCCTTCTTGAAATCGATCTCCGGGCTGTAGGCAAAGGATTCGCCGTCTGCAGGCATGTTCTTTTCCGCATCAACCACCTGCTGCCCGACGCCGGAGGCCAGGATTTCCTGCCCGGCCAGCAGCCGCAGCGCGGTGTCCACGCCGGACCATCCGTCCCACTCGAGGCTGAAGGCCACGGAGGCGTCCTGGCCCTGGCCGTCTGCAATCAGGTCCAGGTTGCTGCGCTGGCCAAAGGTGCCGATGACGGCCAAGTCATCGGAGCGCTGGGAGGAGACGATCGCCTGCGAAAGACCGGCCATAAACCATCCGTCCAGCGGAACGGAGATGGCGTTGGCTTCCGGAGCCTGCAGCAGGGCCGTGGAGAGCTTCTGTCCCATGGCGCCGCTCGCGGCGTCCTGGTTGCCCAGCTGCAGGGTCCCGACTATCTCACAGGTCTCGCAGTCCTCGAGAGCAGTGTTAAGGCCGTCGCTGATCCACGGTCCAAAGCGGGCGTCCGCAAAGGTCACTTCCAGCAGTTTGACCTCTCCGCCGGTCTGGCCCATCAGCCAGTTGGCCTGCATTTCACCGACCTTGTTCCACCACTGCTCGTTGTCCAGGTTGTCCAGTTTTTTGGTTATTCCGCTGTACAGCGGCTCACCGCCATCGATATCGCAGTCATTGGCTCCGACGCCCACAGTGGTGATTCCTGCTGTGCGGGCTTCTTCGAGCGGACCCTGGAAGCTGGAGCAGTCCTGGCCCATCACCAGGATGACGTCGGCATTGGCTGCCACGCCCTGGCGGATGCAGCTGGCCCAGCCGTTGGGATTGAGCTGGCCGTCGCAGATGTTCTGCTCCCAGCCGATGGCGGCGGCAGCATCCGCGGCGGCCTGGGCGGGTGTGGAGCACGTCGTCTGGGACTGTCCGCAGGAGACGATCCATGCAGACAGGCCTTCGGGAACGGGAACAGCCTCGGTGGGCGGGGTCCCGACGATGCCCTCGTAGGCAAGGGCGAGAACTTCGGATCCGTCTGATGCCGAGGCGCTTACAGACATCGTCGGTTCCGGGCTGGGTGCGTCCGCAGCGGGCGTTGAGCCGCAGGAAGCCAGCGCGAGGCTGGCGATAAACAAGGCGCTAAGGGCGCCCCGGGCCTTGGTTCTCGGCGATAAGCTTCTCATCAGGTCTCCATCGACAGTCAAAGGGTGAATAACGTGATTCAGATCACGTTGTTATGACCACTGTGATGGGACCGGATTATTTGGGGAAGCGACACATTGGGATAGTTGCTATTCGTTCGGTGGATAGCAGACGTGCAGAAAGCGGCCTATGACCGAACGGATAGGCCGCTTTCTGCTGTTCCGGGGCGCTGGTGTCAGAGGGCCGGGCCGCTGGCTGCGCCGCCCTGCCACAGGGCATCGAACGGGGTGTTGGAGGAGACCCGGTTGCGGATGCCTTCGGTTACGAATGCCTTGGCGGTGCGGGCCGCTTCGAGCGGGGTGGCTCCCTTGGCCAGCTCGGCGGTGATGGCGGCAGCCAGCGTGCACCCGGCGCCGCTGACGGCGACGTCGCCCACCTTGGGAGCGCGCAGCACCTCCAGGGTCTCACCGTCATAAAAGACGTCGACGGCGTCATCACCTTCGAGCCGCACGCCGCCTTTGGCCAGCACAACGGCACCGGAGGCTTCGTGGATGCGCTTCGCTGCCTCCTTGAGGTCCTCCACGGACTCGATTGAGTCCATGCCGGCCAGGGACATCGACTCGAAGTGGTTCGGCGTGACGAAGGTGGCCAGCGGCAGGATCTGTGCCTTCAGTGCCTGGTCCGTGTCCAGCGCTGCTCCCGGCTCCTGTCCCTTGCAGATCAGCACCGGGTCCAGCACGATGTTGGTCCAGTCCTGGCTCTGCAGCGCCTTGGCAACGGTGTCGATGGTGGCCGGAGTGCCCAGCATGCCGATTTTCACCGTGCCCAGGTCATAGGCGGTCTGGATAGCCTCCAGCTGGTCCGCGATAACCTGCGGGTCAACCGGAACAAAGCGGTGGTTCCAGTTGTCTTTGGGGTCAAAGGAAACGATGCAGGTCAGGGCTGCAATGCCGTAGGTCCCCAGTTCCTGGAAGGTCTTGAGGTCTGCCTGGGCGCCCGCTCCGCCGGTGGCTTCGGAACCGGCGATGGTGAGCGTGACGGGAGGATGTGTAGTTGAAGACATGGGTCCATCTTCTACCCAACGCGGGGCGCCCCGCCACCCGGTTCCACTCCCGTGTCCTGCGCTAGTAACGCACGTCCATCAGCCGCCACACGGCGAGGCGTCCGGCAGCGGCTGAGACGCCGATTGCCAGGGCCATCAGCAGGGGTACCCCAATGGATCCGGCGATGAGCCCGATGACCAGCCAGGCCAGCAGCGTGGGCACCAGGAAAAACGCGAGGACGTGCAGCCACTGGTTGGGGACGTCCCGCAGCAGCAGGCCCAGGGCCAGACCCACGGGTGCCGCCGTCAGTAGTCCGATGCCGGCTGCATAAAAAGCCGCAATGACAATGATCCAGAGGTAACCCCAGAAGTCCCGGGACGTGCCCCAGCCGATGGCCACTGTGGCGATCGTGGCAACCAGCAGGCAGGCGACGGCGTAGCCGGTGACAAAGGCGGTGGGACCAAAGGTGACGCGGGGAGCCAGGAGAAGAGGTGCGCCCGCGCCGGAAGCAGGACCGGCGGCGCCCGCCGGAACGACGCCGTCGTCGTCCGCGTTTTCAGTCATGCGCTCGTGCTCCTCGCAGCAGCTTCACCACATCTTCCACGATATTGCGCACAACGGGTAGCCGGGAGAGGATCACGAGTTTGGCCACCAGGGGAGCCGTATTGGTAACCAGACGGCGGGAGCGGATCTGCCCGGGCGATGAATCGTAGACCCAGAAGAGGGTGACGCCCATCTGGACCAGCCACAGGAGTTCGGGCAGGTCATCGCGGACGGCCAGCGGAGGCTGGGGCCTGGCGGCCTGCACCGCCTGGCGGTAGACGGCAATCGACTTTCCGCGCCCAACCTGTTCGGCGTCAGCAGGTGCGGAGGACTTGCGGGTTCCCGGCGGGACCGGCAGGGCCGCGGTCTTCAGGAACTGGTGTCCCAGCGAGTGATAGGGGGCCAGGACGTCCAGGTTGGTCTGCAGGATAACCCGCAGGTGCTCTCCGAGGTTGTGTCCCTCGCGCAGCTGGGGAAGGGCGGCGGAGCGGTGCTGGTTCTGCAGCGAGCGGTACAGCTCGGCGACGATCGCGTCCTTGGAGGAGAAGTAGTAGTAGGCATTGCCCACGGACACGCCGGCTGCCGCGGCGATGCCGCGCATGGTGGTGCGCTCAAAGCCCTGGTCGCGGAACTGCTCTGTTGCAGCCTCCACCAGCCGCCTCCGGGTGGCTTCACTTTTTGACCCCGCGGCCATCGATCCCCTGTTCCAAGTTATGTACGGAGGACATTAGAGCACATTTTTGAACGCGTTCAAAAATGTGACGGCGGAAAAAACGTGGCAGAATTGACGCTGGTCCTTCAGGGCCGCCCGGGACAGCGGGCAAGTGCTAATACAGCCGGGCGGACGCCCAGGCGAACCACTAAACCGAAACGGGAAATCCATGTCTTCACCAACCCCGGCCGCTGCCCGCCAGGCACGCCAGATCCCCAGCTACGCTTCCCGGGGCAGCTCGCATTACGACCTGATCCTCACCCTCATGTGCGTGGTGATCATCATTTCCAACATCGGGGCGTCCAAGGGCGTGGTGCTGGGTCCGGTGTTCGGCGACTTCAGCATCATCACCGACGGCGGGTTCTTCCTCTTTCCGCTGGCGTACATCCTGGGCGACGTGATCAGCGAGGTCTACGGCTTCAAGGCAGCCCGGCGTGCAATCTACATGGGCTTTGCCATGGCGGCCTTCGCGGTGCTGTCCTTTGCGGTGATCATCGCCCTGCCCGGATTCGACGACGCGTACGGGCTGGAGAAGCAGGCGGCGCTTGAGGCCGCCCTGGGTCCGGTGTGGCAGATCGTCGCGGCGTCGCTGCTTGGTTTCCTGGCCGGGCAGCTGCTCAACGCCATGGTGCTCACCCGGATGAAGGCACGGTTCAAGGAGCGTGCACTGGTGGGCCGGCTGATGGCCTCCACCGGAGTCGGCGAGTTCGCGGACACCCTGATCTTCTGCGCCATTGCCGCCCCGGTGATCGGGATTACCGACGCCGGGCAATTCGTGAACTACGTGATCTTCGGCTTCGTCTACAAGACCGCCGTCGAGTTCCTCTTTGTGCCGGTCACCTCAACGGTGATCAAGGCGATCAAGAAGCGCGAGCCGACCTACGGACGCGCGGTCCCCGAAGAGGTCTAGGCCCTCCGGGGACGTGTGCGGCTAGCTGTAGTACTTGCCCAGGACCTCGTCCTTGAACTCGAAGAAGGTGCCGTCCTCGATGGCCAGGCGGGCGTCGTCGACCAGCTTCACGGTGAAGCGCTCGTTGTGGATGGAGATCAGCGTGTGGCTGACCATCTCATTGGCCTTGAACAGGTGCTGGATGTACGCCCGGGAATAGTTGGTGCAGGCGTAGCAGTCGCAGCCGTCCACCAGCGGACCGAAGTCGCGCTTGAACTTGGCATTGGAGAGGTTCTTCCGGCCGTACGGGGTGTAGAACGCGGAGTTCCGGGCCACCCGGGTGGGGGAGACGCAGTCGAAGGTGTCCGCCCCGTTCTCGATGGCGGTGAAGATGTCATCCGGTTCGGAGATGCCCAGCAGGTGCCGCGGCTTGTCTTCGGGAAGTTCCTCGGTGCACCAGCGCACAATCTTGCCGAGGTTTTCCTTCTCCAGGGCGCCGCCGATGCCGAAACCGTCGAAGTCCATGGCACCCAGATCCTGGGATGCCTTGCGGCGGAGGTCCTCATACTGTGCGCCCTGGAGGACGCCGAAGAGCGCCTGGTAGGGGCGGTGTGAGCGCTCCTCGGTGAGCCGGCGGTGCTCCACGAGGCAGCGTTCGGCCCACAGCCGCGTGCGTTCCAGGGAGCGTTCCTGGTAGCCGCGGGAGTTGAGCAGGGTGGTGAGCTCATCAAAGGCGAACATGATGTCCGCGCCGAGCTGGTGCTGCACCTGCATGGAGATTTCCGGGGTGAAGCGGTGCTTGTCCCCGTTGAGGTGGGACTTGAACCAGACGCCGTCGTCATCGATGTGGGCCAGGCGCTCCTTGCCGGGAGCGACGTCGTCGTCCGCTCCGGTGGCGTGGGTGGTGCCGTCGGCGTTCATGTTGATGACCTTCTTGAAACCGGCGCCCAGGCTCATGACCTGGAATCCGCCCGAATCGGTGAAGGTGGGGCCGGGCCAGTTCATGAATTTGCCCAGCCCGCCTGCCTCGTCGAGGATGTCCGCGCCGGGCTGCAGGTACAGGTGGTAGGCATTGGCCAGCACGGCCTGCGCGCCGAGCTGCGCCACGGATTCGGGCAGTACGGCCTTCACGGTGGCCTTGGTGCCGACGGCGATGAACGCCGGCGTCTGGATCTCGCCGTGCGGGGTGCTGATTACACCGGTGCGGCCCTGGAACTCACCGCCGTTCTCCTTGGTGCGGGACGCGGAGTCAGGGGCGGTTTCACGCAGGCGCTTACCGAGGGCAAAGGAAAAACCGGAGCTGGACACCACTCCATTTTGCCCTACATCCGGTGCGCGCCCCGCTCCGCGCCCGCAGGCGGGAGAGCCAGCGCACATAACTGAAGCCGCCGCGCCCGCCGAGCGTATGGTGAAGAAGGCGGACTCTCCGGCCCCGTGCGAAGCGCTGCCGCCCCTGAGCGACTGAAAGGCCCCCGAAGTCCCCTTGAACCACCTGCGCGAAATGTTCACCATTGCCCCTGCCCACAATGACCACCGGGTGGGCATCCGCTGCGGTATCGGCATAGGCGTCCCACTCGCAGTCCTGCTGGCAATCGGCAGAATCGACCTGGCAATCTTCGTGGCCTTTGGTGCCTTCACCAGCATCTACGGACGCAACGAACCGCACCGCCAGCGGCTGGGGCACCAGGCACGTGCCGGGGCGCTGATGTTCGCCGTGATCCTGGCTGGTGGGCTGTCCTCCCGGCTGGGGCTGGATGCTTGGGGAATCGTGATCGGCACCACCGCCGTGGCCGGACTGGCGACGGTGGTTACCGGCTACTGGCGCCTGCGCCCGGCGGGATCGCTGTTCCACATCTTTGCCTACGCGGCCATCGCTTCCGTACCCGCGCATCCTCCGCTGGAGCAGGGCGTGCTCGCGGCCGGAGCCACCATCACGTTCGCCATCCTGCTGGGTATGTCCGGAATGCTCCTGCCGCGCTACCGGACCGCGTGGGACAAGCCCCTGCGGCCGGGATTCACCCCCGCACAGCGCAGGGCCGTCTGGGCCGACGGCGCGCTGTACGCCGTTGCTGCCGCGGCCGCCGGCAGCATCGCCACGCTGCTGGGGATAGGCCACAACTACTGGGCGATGGTCGCGGCCACCGTTCCCCTGGTGGGCGCCACCTTCCGCCACCGCATCCACCGCGGCGTGAACCGCATGCTCGGAACGTTCGGAGGGCTGGGGATTACTGCGCTGATTCTGTTCGCCGGCCTGGCGCCCTGGCAGCTGGTTCTTGTCATCGCCCTGCTGCAGTGCGGTGCGGAGCTCTTCATCGCCCGGAACTACGCGCTGGCCCAGCTGGTCATCACACCGCTGGCGCTGCTCAGCACCGAGCTGTCCTCCTCCAGCGACCCCGCCGTGCTCATCCGGGACCGGGCGGTCGAAACCGTGACCGGCGCACTGGTGGGCATGGCACTGGTGCTGCTGCTGCAGCTGCGGGCCAGCCGGGCCAGTGCCGGCGGGCCGGCGGGTATCCCCGCTTAGAGAGCCAGGTTCAGGCCGCGCACCGCACTGAGTTCGGTGCGGATACGGCGCTGGAGCTCGGCGTCGGAATAGGTCTGTGAGCCGCCGTGCGCGCGCAGGTACAGCAGGGTGTTCAGGCGAAGGATCCGCCAGTCGCGTTCGCTGTGCTCATCCCCGGCCTCCGCTGCACGCTGGATTTCACGGTCATACAGGTTCGGCTCGTTCAGCTGGCGCTGCAGCAGCTCCGCGGAGAGCTTGGCCTTCAGCGGATCTGACTCGGCGTTGTCCCCGGCCCGGACAGCCTGGGCAAACGCTGCCGAGGTCTCCAGCTCGCCCGACTCATGGGTGATGTGGGCCGCCAGGGCCAAAGCTCCCTGGATCCAGTTCCAGCGGCCGTAGTTGCCGTCGAACCCCAGGCCGGTGATCAGGGAGCAGACCGCCAAGGCATTCTCGGAGTCGCCCAGATCCACGTACAGGGTGTGGGCGAGGTCCCGCACATCCTGCAGGTTGCTGCCGGCCTTGACGTTCAGTCCGCGGCTAAGCCGGGAGGTCAGTTCCTTGACCGCCCGGTCATCGGGGTGGGCGGCAGCAGCGGCCGCCAGGACAGCGGCATAGGTTTCTTCTTCGGTTGGGATGCTGCGGACGGCTTCGGCAGCGTTCTTCTCCGGTGCCGGGGCAGCCACCCGGACAGCCGCGCCGTAGGCAATGCGCAGGGTTTCCCCGTCTTCCAGATCGGCAATCACCAGGGCCGGGTTCCCGAGGTCGTCTTCCTCGACGCGGACAGCTGCCAGCGGTGCCAGCGTCAGCTCGTCCAAGACAAGTTTCTGCCCTGGTACAAGCAGTTCGGCATTGACCCGGAAGGCATACTTATCCGGCACACTCATCGACATGGCTGTTCCTTAGCGCTCGAAGCTCGGCCCTAGTATATAAACGTAGGGTAACGGTTACCGGCCCCAGCCGGCGGACGCCAGCGCCTGGCGCAGCAGATCGCCGCGGCCGCCGGAGAACTCCGAGTAGATGGCAGGGCTGAGCGCCTCTTCGGGCGTGAGCCAGGACAGTTCAAGTGCATCCTGCCGCGGATCGCATTCGCCCGTCACAGGAATCAGGTACGCCAGCGCGACGGCGTGCTGGCGTTCATCGGTGAGTCCGGTCTGGGACGGGGACGGGAAATACTCGGCGACGGCGAAAGGGGCCAGGCTGGGCGGGAGCTGCGGCAGCGCCATGGGCCCGAGGTCCTTTTCAAGATGCCGCAGCAGGGCCGCGCGGATGGTCTCGCGGTACATCACCCGGCCGGACACAAACGTGCGGACCATCTTGCCTTCAGGGGTGGCCTGCAGCAGCAGGCCGACTTCAGTTACGTAGCCCAGCGGATCGCACCGCACCGGAACGGCTTCCACATAGACCATGGGAAGCCGCTGCCGTGCTTCATGCAGGTCCTCCTCCGAAAGCCAGCCGGGATACGGGTCAGGAGTACGTACGTTCATAGCAGTGTTCTACCCCATAGCCGGCAGCCGAGTCATACGGCGCGCTCGGCTTCGGCCAAGGGCTGAACTGCCGCAGGACCTTCCGGCCCCCGTGCCCGGAGCCTACGATTGAGCGCATGAAGACCGAGCTCTCGGAGCTGCTGCTGCCGGACGGGGCGGCATGGCGGGCCTGGCTCCAGGAACATCATCTTCGCTCCGCAGGGGTCTGGCTGGTGATCGGCAAACAGGGTGGAAGCACGACGGCGCTGACCCGGCAGGCGGCCCTGGACGAGGCCCTGTGCTTCGGCTGGATCGACGGCCAGGCAGCGCGCCGGGACGACGAGACCTATCTGCAGCGTTACACCCGCCGCGGTCCCAGAAGCGCCTGGTCGCTGCGCAATGTGGGGCACATCGCCCGGCTGGAAGCCGCGGGCCGGCTGCACCCCTCCGGGCGCGACGCGGTGGAATCGGCCAAGGCGGACGGGCGCTGGGATGCGGCCTACGCCGGCCCCGCCACGGCAGAGGTGCCGCAGGACCTGCTGGATGCCATAGCGGCCAATGAGAGCGCCCAGGCCATGTTTGACGTGCTCAGCTCACAGAACCGCTTTGCCCTGGCTTACCGGCTGGGCCACCTGAAGACGGAAGCGGCCCGGGAACGGAACATCACCCGATTTGTGGATATGCTCAGCCGCCGAGAGACCTTTTATCCACAGAAGCGGTTCCCCGATTAGGAGTCCACATGTGCCGGCTTTTCGGAATGCATGCAGGTCCAGATCCCGTCCATGCCACATTCTGGCTGCTCACTGCGCCGGACAGCCTGGCCGAGCAGAGCCGCAGGATGGCGGACGGCTTCGGCATCGGCGTCTTCAATTCCGGCGGCAAACCCGTGGTGGACAAGGCGCCTATGCCGGCGTACGAGGACCGGGCCTACGCCTCGGCGGCCCGGACGCTGGAGGGCAGCACGTTCGTAGCCCACGTCCGGTATGCCAGCACCGGGGGAAACACCATGGAAAACACCCATCCGTTCCTCCAGGATGACCGGCTGCTGGCGCACAACGGCGTGGTGGAAGACCTGGATGTGCTGGATGACCGGCTGCGCTCCCTGGAAGTAATGCATTTGGTGGAGGGGCAGACGGACAGCGAACGGGTGCTTGCACTCATCACCGGGCTCGCCCGGCACAACGGCGGGGATCTGGGTGCCGCCATTCCGGCGGCGGTCACCTGGATCGCTGAGAACCTGCGGCTGTACGCAGTGAACCTGGTGATCACCACGGCATCCGAGCTCTGGGCGGTGCGCTACCCTGACACGCACCCGCTCTACGTCCTGCAGGAAAGTGCCGACGACCCGCACCACGGCAAGCACACGGCCCGGATCAGCATGAAGAGCGATGAGATGGAGCAGGACCGGACCCCTGCAGTGCTCATCGCCACTGAGCGGATGGATGAGAACCCGAACTGGCGGATGATGGACTCCGGCGAGATCCTCCGGGTGGACCGGAACCTGAACGCGGAGCGGACCTTCCCGCTTCCCCAGCACCCCCAGCATCTGCTTACCCTGGCTGACCTGGATCCGCATACCGCGGCTTCGCAGCACCCGCTCAAGGCCGCCGGGACCTGAGCGGAGGAATGCCGGCTTTCCCGTCAGGTGTCCTGCGGATCGGCCTCGAGCCGCACTACCCGCAGGGCTGCCTCCAGGACCATCCACGCCTGAAGCTGGGTGGAGAGCTCGACGGCGGTGCCGGGGGGATAGTCTTCATCGGCCGTGCTGCGCGGATCGGACGGGAACACCGCCAGGTTGTTGCGGACTGCGCGGCCCTTCCACAGCCGGTCTGCCAGCTCGGTGACCAGGGTCCCGGCTGTCTGGCGCGAACCCGGGTCCAGTGTTGGTGCAGCGGCCGCCTCAGCGAGATAGCGGCACAGGATCCCTGTGAACAGTCCGCCGTCGCCGCTGCCGTGGGTGCGCAGCAGCAGGCCCGTGCCCCCGCCCTGTACCAGGTGCCGGGAAGTGGCGAGGATCAGCCCTGCAGCGCGCTCCAGGTTGCCGGTGCCGCCCAGTTCCAGCAGTGCTCCCAGCACCGGCCCCTGGTTGTAGGTGAAATGTGCCCGCTCCAGTACCGGCCCGGCAGCGGTCTGCCGCACGCCGTCGTAATAGAGTCCGGTGGCGGGATCGAGCAGCGACGCGTCCAGCCAGTCCACCAGCTCCTGCGCGCGCTCGCGTTCGCCCGTCCGGGCGAAATACAGGGCAGCGGGCGCAGTGGCAGGGGTGTTCTTGAAGTTCCGCGCCCGGTTCCACCAGACACCGCCCCCCAGATCAGTTGTGTGTCCTGACCGCAGCGCGCGTCCCAGCGACTCGCGCAGGCCCGAGAGGCGCTGTTTGTTCCCCCGCGGCGGGCCGGGCAGGGAGTCCAGGCGCAGCGCAGCCAGGGCCAGCCATGCCATGTCATCAAAATAGGAGTTGGTAAACCGGCCGCCGTTGCGGAGCCGGATGGTCCGAACCACCTGTTCGGCCAGCATAATCGGATCTTCGCCGGACACCGGCGCCCGGCTTCGCAGCCCGGTGTCCACCAGGACATCCACGTAGTGCGCCTGCCACCAGTAGTGCCACGGCCCGACGCCGCGGGGCAGGCGCTGGGGTGCGCGGACCGCACCCAGATGAGTACCCGGCAGGCCCAGGAACGTGCCGCCAAAGGCGGTCGTCACCGTGTGGGCGGCGGAGTCGGCGCGCAGTTCGGCGTGGCGAACGGTCTGTGCTGCGGGCATGCTGCCCACCATAGTCCCGGGCGCCGCGCACCGTCACCGTCTCCGCCCCGCGGAACCGGCTTTCGGAGGATGCGGTGTGCCCCGAGTCACAGTAGGCTCGTGGGACCGCACGCGCCTCGGCGCACCCCTTGACCCCTGACCCAGGAGGACACACATGCAGTTATCCGGCGCTTCGGCCATCGTCACGGGAGCCGCTTCGGGGCTGGGACGGGCAACCGCCCGCCGGCTCATTGACGCGGGAGCAGAAGTGGTCCTGGTGGATCTGCCGTCCTCGGGCGGGCTGGCCTACGCGGGTGAGCTGGGCGATAACGCGCACTTCGTGCCCGGAGACGTCACGGACCCGGAACAGATGCAGGGTGCCGTGGAAGCTGCAATGGCCGCGGCCCCGCTGCGGGTGGCGGTGAACTGCGCCGGAATCGGAACGCCGGGAAAGGTGCTGGGCCGCAACGGTGTCCTGCCGCTGGAGGACTTCAACCGGGTCATCCAGGTGAATCTGGTGGGCACGTTCAATGTGACCCGGCTGGCGGCTGCAGCCATGGCGGAGACTGATCCGGCGGTGGACGGCGGCGGAACCTCGGAGCGCGGCGTCATCATCAACACCGCATCGGTGGCGGCCTTTGACGGGCAAATCGGCCAGCCGGCTTATTCGGCGTCGAAGGGCGGCGTGGCGGCCATGACCCTTCCGCTGGCGCGGGAGCTGTCCCGCCACCTGATCCGCGTCATGACCATTGCCCCCGGGATCTTCGAGACCCCCATGGTGGCCGGGCTGCCGCAGGACGCCCAGGACTCGCTCGCGGCGCAGATCCCGCACCCCTCCAGGCTGGGCCGCCCCGATGAGTATGCGTCCCTGGTGGACCACATCATCGCCAACCCGATGCTGAACGGGGAAACCATCCGGCTTGACGGAGCGATTCGGATGGGGCCGAAGTAGGGCGTGCCGATGCTCCCCGACGCCGACTTCTTCCACTTCGAACACCTGCTGAGCCCGGAGGAGACGGCGAAGCTGGCTGAACTGCGGTCCTTCCTGGCCGCCGAGGTCCTGCCGCATGCCACCCGGTGGTGGGACGAAGCCCGCTTTCCGGTGGAACTGCTGCCCGGGCTGGCCTCCCTGGGACTCTCAACTCCCGTGCAGCGCGGCTACAGTCCGCTCTTCGCGGGCCTGGTCATCGCCGAGATGACCCGGGCGGACACCTCAGTCGCCACGTTCTTTATGGTCCACCATGACCTTTTTGTGGAGGGCCTGCACGCCTTCGGATCCGAGGAACAGAAGGCCCGGCTGCTCGAGGACGCCCAGTCGCTGAAGATCACCGGTGCGTTCGCCCTGACCGAGCCGGACCACGGGTCCGACGTTGCCGGCGGTATGGCCACCACGGCGGTGCGTGACGGCGGCAGCTGGGTCCTGAACGGCACCAAGCGCTGGATCGGCAACGGCACCTTCTGCGATTGGATGCTGTTCTGGGCCCGCGAACCGGCTACGGGCAAGGTCCGCGGGTTCCTGCTGGACGCCTCACTGCCGGGCATCAAGCGGACCCGGATCGAGAACAAAACAGCGCTGCGTACGGTGCAGAACGCTGACATCGAACTCACCGATGTGCGGGTTTCCGAGGCTGACCGGCTGGCCGGCATTGAAAGTTTCGAAGACACCAAGCACCTGCTGCGCGGGTCCCGGATCATGGTGGGCTGGCAGGCGGTGGGGCAGCAGCTGGCGGCGTTCGACGTCGCCCGCGCCTACGCCGTCGAGCGCCGGCAGTTCGGGAAGCCGCTGGCGTCCTTCCAGCTGGTGCAGCAGCAGCTGGTGCGGATGCAGGGCAACACCGTGGCATCCACTGCCATGCTGGCCCGGGTCAGCGAGCTGGAGCAGGGCGGTTACGGTGCGGTGTCCGATGACGGCGCTGCCCGCGGCGACATGGCCCGTGCGGCGCTCGCGAAGTCCTATGCCAGTGCGCTGATGCGGGAAACCGTGTCCCTGGGGCGGGGGCTGCTGGGCGGCAACGGCATCGTCACCGACTACCGGATGGCAAAGATCTTCGCTGACGCCGAAGCGATCTATACATATGAGGGCACGTATGAGATCAATTCCCTGATTGCCGGGCGGGAGATCACCGGAGTGTCGGCGCTGCGCTGAGAGCGTGGCGTGCTGCGCGGGTTCCTGGAACCCGCGCAGCACCCGCTTACGGTGTGCGTTCTGCGTTTCGCCCAGCCAGCGGATTGACCAGCCTGCCGGAGAACTGGAGCCCGCCGGAGGGATCGGAGATGTCCAGCATCTGCTGGTTGTTGCGCAGCTGGAGGCGGTTCAGGCAGGATCGGGCAAAATCCGGAGCGAAGAGGTCATGGGCGGCAAAGTCCGCTGACAGTTCCGGATGCCGGTGCTGGTAGTCCGCCACCACCTGGGCGGCCGTGGACCAGAAGACGTCCTGATCCAGCTGTCCGTCTTCGTGCAGCAGCGCGGCCAGGAACCGCAGGAAGCAGTCGAAGACGTCCGTGAAGATGGACAGCACCTGTTCCTCTGCCGGGACCTGGACCCGGATCCGGGAGACGTCGCCCGGGAGGTCCACCTTGTCTTCCATGACGATCACTTCCTCGCCGATGTCCTTCATCAGCACCCTGGACGGCAAGCCGTTCTGCAGGACGAGGATCAGGTTTTCACCGTGCGGCATAAAGGCCAGCCGGTACTTATAGAAGCAGTGCAGCACCGGAACCAGGTATGCGCGGAGGTAACGGTCCAGCCAGGTCCGGGCGTCGACGCCCGACTTCCGGATCAGGGCAGAGACCAGGGGTGTTCCCGCCGCATCGGTGTGCAGCAGTGAGGCCATGGTTGCCAGCTGCGCACCGTCCTCCAGCTGCTCGAGCGGACTTTCCCGCCACAGGGCGGCCAGCATCTTGCGGTACGGGGATCCCTTGGGTGAGGCAGCCTGATAGTAGGGATTCGTGTACCCCATGGCTGCGCACTCCCGCAGGATCGAGAACCCGTGATCCGCCAGGGTGCTGTCCGCCCGGACCAGGCCGTCCACCCACTCGTTGATGGCCGGGGTAGCTTTCATGTAGTCGGCGGACAGCCCCCTCATAAACCCCATATTCACAACCGACAGCGCCGTCTTGACGTAGCACCGGCGGGGTGAGTCCCGGTTGAAGAAGGTACGGATGGACTGCTGCGCCTGATACCTGTCCGGGCCGGGGCCCAAATGGACCAGACGCTGGGCCGCGATGTCCGCCGCGAACGTGACGCTGAGCTTGTGCTCCCACTGCCAGGGATGAACCGGCATCAGCAGATAGTCCTCGGGATCCATGCCGCGGCTTCGCAGCTGCCCTTCGAACGCAGCGTGCACCGGCGGATCCAGTTCCGCTGCCAGCAGCGCCGCGTAGTCCAGCCCGGCGACGGCGTCGAAACGGGTGTGGTCCCGGGATGCCGCAATCCAGTGCAGATAGACGGCGGCTCCGGTCTCCGGTGCGTAGGCCAGATAATCGGAGGAGCCGAATCCCAGCCTTCCGTTGTTGGCCACGAAGCAGGGATGGCCCTCGCTCATGGACCGCTCCACTGCCTGGAAGTCCGCTACCGGGTCTGCTCCCGCCGTTATCCCGTGGGCGAGTTCTTCGGCGGAGAGCGGGTGGCCGCTGTGTTTGTAGGCATGCGACGCCAGAGTGCTGGAGATTTCCTCAAGGTAGACGGGAAGCATCTCCTCCCCGATGCCCAGGGAACCGGCGAACTCAGTAATAAAGCGCAGGGCATCCAGATCAGCCGGTGATTCGTGGCGAACGCAGTGGATGCTTCCAGCGGGGATGGACCAGTGTTCAAGGGCCAGCACCTGGGCCTGGAAGCGGTAGGAGGTGCTGCCGTCGTCGGACACCAGTTCGTAGCAGCCCGGTGTGAGGGCGGCCGGAGTCAGGATCCGCTCATGGGAGAACTCGGCGATTGCCTTGCGGACCAGATGCCGGTTGGCAGCTGCCCACAGCCCGGGCTGCAGGTGCGCAGTGGTTTGAAGGGCGGGGTCCGTTACGGACGTAGGGTCTGCGAGGGTGCTCATGCGCTGGCTCCTTTGGGCTGAGAATCTGCAGGGGTGGTGCGGCGGGCGGCCCGGAACTGTGCCCGGGTGCAGAAGGAGAGGAGGGCCGTTTTGTCCGGCAGCTCAATGCGGGATTGCGGTTCAAAGCCCATCCGCGCGTTCAGGACGTGGATTTTGGTGTTCCTGACATCAGGCTCGACGACGATCCGCTCCACCGCAGGATTCTCGAAGAGGAAGTCCAGCAGTGCCTCAAGCGCGGCGGTGGTGTATCCGCTGCGGGGACGGTCCGGGGGCCCCATAAGCACATGCATCCCCAGGTCCCCGGGCTGGATCGGATAGGTGCCGGCCAGTGGTGAATGCGCCGGATCGTAGCTCTCGGCTAGGAAGGCCGGCACTCCTTCCTCCTGTGCCAGCCAGGCCTGGTGGTGCGGATTGACAGCGATCCCGGTGTATTCAGCCTGTACCTCCGACGCTGAAGCGTGTGTCATGCCCCAGAAGCGGGCGTAGTCCCGGCGCATCCAGCTGTGCAGCAGGGCGGCGTCGGCTGCCGGATCGACCGGACGGAAGCTGAAGTTCATGCCATGGCTCCTTCGTTGTGATGCGGGCTTATCCGTGGTCCGTTCCCGTCCGCGTCCGGGATGGGCAGGCCGAAGTCCTGGAAGGCAATGGAATCCTCAACCGGGTAGTACTCAAAGCCCAGGATTTCCCGCAGGATGCGTGAATTGCGGTAAGCCCCCATGCCCAGGTCCGGAGAAGTGAAGCCATGGGTGTGCAGTTCGGCATTCTGGACAAACAGTTCGCCCGGCTGGACGCCTATGCCGTAGCTGCGGTCCACCGCGAACCGGCCCTGGCTGTCCCGTTGAATCCGTTCTTCGATGCCGGCCAGGAACGAGGGTTCCCGGTACGCATAGCCGGTGGCCAGGACCACGGCTTCAGAGGCCAGCTCAGCGCTGCTGCCCTGCTCGGCGTGGAACAGTTCGAGCACGTGCTGTCCGGCGTCCGGATCCCAGCGGGCAGAGCGTACTTCGCTGCCGGTCAGCAGCCGGACCGGAAGCTTGCCGGAGAGATTCTTGGCGTAAAGCGTGTCATAGATTTCATTGATCAGTGCCGAGTCGATCCCCTTGTAGAGGTTCTGCTGCGACGCGGTAAGCACATCACGGGTTGTCTCGGGCAGGGCATGGAAGTAGTCCACGTAGTCCGGAGACGTCATTTCCAGGGTCAGTTTGGTGTACTCCAGCGGGAAGAACCGGCTCGATCTGGTGATCCAGTTCAGCTCGTATCCCCGGGGCCCGATGTCCTGCAGCAAGTCGAGGAAAACCTCGGCGGAGCTTTGGCCGCTGCCAACGACCGTGATGGACTTCGCCTGGCTTAGCCTGCTGCGCTGTTGTGCGTATCCGCTGTTGTGAAGTGCTGTTCCGGGGCCCTCCAGGATTCCGGCGCACGACGGCGGGACGACGGGCTGGGTGCCGGTCCCGAGGACAATTCGGCGGCTGGTGTGAACCTGTGTTCCGCCCTCGCCCTCTGAGCGCACCAGGTACCTGCCGCCGTCGTGCGCGGTTTGGACGTATTCGACGTCCGTGACCCGGCGGCCAAACCGGACGTTGGGCAGCTGCGCTGCCACCCAGCGGCAGTAGTCATTGAATTCGGCGCGCAGCGGGTAGAAGTCTTCACGGATGTAGAAGCGGTAGATCCGTCCGGTGGCCTTGAGATAGTTCAGGAACGAATAGCGCGAGGTGGGATCGGCGAGCGAGACCAGATCTGCCATAAAAGGCACCTGCAGGTGTGCTGACTCCAGCATCATGCCCGGGTGCCAGTCGAACCGGGGGCTCTCATCCAGGAAGAGGGTTTCCAGTCCGGTAATCGGTTCTGCGAGGGCGGCGAGACCCAGGTTGAAGGGTCCGGTGCCGATGCCGATGACGTCATACACGCGCTCCGGCGCAGGGCTGTCCGCCGCTTCCGGTGAGTTCCGGCTGCTGTCTGCGTTGCCGCTGGCGGGGTTCATGCTGCTGCTCCGGCGGTGCTCGGGGTGCTCTGCCGGCTTAGCCACGACTGTCCGTGGGCACGGATGAGGCCGAGGATGTGCGCGGTGTCTTCGAGGGTGGCGGCCGGGTTAAGGAGCGTGAATTTCAGGTAGTGCCTGCCTGCATGGGTGGTTCCGGCGACCACGGCTTCCCCGGACTCAGCCAGTGCCGTGCGGATCCAGAGGTTCATGGCGTCGCAGGCGTCCTCGTCAATCCCCTGCGGGCGGTACCGGAACACCGCAGTGCTGAGCTGCACCGGCGCGGCCAGCTCAAAGTCCGAGGCGCCGGCGAGCAGGCGGCCGGTGTCCGCGGCGAGGTCGACGGCGCTGTCCAGCATGCTGCCGATTCCGTCTGCTCCGGTGACCCGCAGGGTTAGCCAGAGCTTGAGGGCATCGAATCTCCGCGTGGTCTGGATGCTGTGGTCCACCTGGTTGGGGACGCCGTTCTGAGCGGTGTGCTGTGGGTTGAGGTAGTCCGCGTGATGGCGGATATGGCGAAGTGTCTGCGCATTCCGGACGAGGACGGCGCTGGCTGAGACAGGCTGGAAGAAGGTCTTGTGATAGTCCACGGTCACCGAATCTGCCCGCTCGATTCCCAGCAGCCGGCTGCGGTGTTTGAGGGAAGTGATCAGGCCGCCGCCGTAGGCCGCGTCTACGTGAAGCCACGCACCGAACTCGGCCGCCAGGTCCGCGCATTCGGAAAGCGGGTCGATAGCGCCGAAGTCAGTAGTGCCTGCGGTGGCGACAATTGCCATCGGAATCTCCTGACGGTTCCGGCTGGCCTCGAGAGCTTCGCGCAGGGCTGCCGGGATGAGCCTCCGGTCGCCGTCGCACGGAACTGTGACGACGGCGTCGTCCCCCATCCCCAGCAGGGAGGCAGACTTCCGGACGCTGAAGTGGCTGTCCTCGGAGGCGAGAATGCGCAGCGGTTCGAGCAGGGCCGGGAGCCTGTCTCCGCCTGCGCCTCCGCCTGCGCTTCCGGCGGACAGCCCGGCTACGGCGTGGTTGCGGGCAGTCAGCAGCGCCTGGAGGTTGGAGGTGGTTCCTCCCGAGGTGAAGACACCTGCGGCTTCGGAACCGAGGCCAAGCCGGTCTGCCGTCCAGCGGAGCAGCCTGCGTTCGATCAGGGTGGCTCCCGCGCTTTGGTCCCAGGTGTCCATGGAGGAATTGACTGCGGCAAGGAGGGTTTCTGCGACAACTGCCGGGATTGCTACGGGGCAGTTTAGGTGTGCCGCGTAGCGGGGGTGGTGGAAATAGACGGCGTCGTCGAGGTAGAGCGGTGCGAGTTCCTGCAAGGCGGCATCTGTGCTCTGCAGCGGGCTGTCCAGGTCAACCGCATCGATCTGTTCGGCGAGAGTGGCAGGCGAGGGACTGGTCCAGGGTCCCGCTGCCCGTGCAATGGCCGAGGAAGCAGTCCTCGCGGCAGCCAGGCTCTGGTGCAGGAACTCTTCGATGCTGGTTCCGGCCAGCAGGGCGCCGGGTGCGATGGGCCTGCCGCCGGCGTCGAACGGGTCGACGGTGACCGTTCCTGATGCGGGTGAGTCTGCGGCGCCCGGTCGGGGCGCCGGCACGAATTCGTGTGTCTGGGCAGGCTTCTCTAAAAGGCTCACTGGCCCCTCCTGAAGGTCTCAAGTGGATAACGGAGGTAAGCCTTGCCTAACTTTGCTATTTACGTCAAACAATTGTGACTTAATTGCCACAAGTGCGCTTCCCTGGGGGTTCATGGGGCACAATGACGCGTCGCGCGCGGGAATCCCGCCTGGTTCACGTTGACTTCTCAGTATGCTTAGTATTGTTGAATCAGGTTTTTCCAGTGAAAGGCGACACCGATGACCGAACAGAATCCGGACCACAGCGACAACCCTGCCCTTGCGGACGACCTCGCCGAAGTCGTGACGCCGGACGAGCTCACCATCGTCTCGGGGGAGGAGCTCCTGGATGAGGATGAGCTCACGGATGCGGAGGACCTTTCCTACCCGGGCGCAGCTGAGGACAACCCGGATGCCTGGCAGGAAGACCCGCTGATCAACGAGGAGCCGCTGGCCGGTCAGCCCGGTGCGGAATCAGACCAGACCCTTCGGGACGAAACGGCAGAAGAGCGCTACGAAGAGGGAGATTCACAGATTCCGCCTGAGGAACCCACGATCGGTGAGGCAGCCCGCGACGTCGACTTCGGAGACCCGACCGGCGACCCGTTCGAGGATGGCAGCGACGACCCCGCCCATGCCGGCGGCGATCCGCTTTCAACCTTCAACCCGGACGACGAACCGCTCTAAGGCGGTTTTCCGCAGGGACCCCGCCGGGGTTAGCGTGGAGGGTGCCTTCCTTTCGCGTCCAGCTCAACATTCTGGGGCTGCGTCCCGGCAACCCTCCGGAGGCGGTGATGGATGCCGCCGTCGAGGCGTTGGAAGCCAGCCATCACGTTGAAGCGAACCAGCTGGACATTGTTTCCGGGGTTCCGCGCATCACGCTGCGGTTTATGGTGCCTGCCAACGAATACGGAGTGGAGAACTCCCAGGCCCGGCGTGCTGCCATGAACATGCGGCATGCGGTGGAGCAGGTTGCTAGGTGCGAACAGCTTCGGGTGCTTCGCCGGCAGCGGGGACGCTGGCTTCCGCTTTGAGCCACTCCCGCTGCCGGCGCCGCTGGGCATGATCTACCTGGTGGCGCCTGGAACCCGCTGAAACCAGGATCAGGAAGGCACCGAAAAAGGCTCCGGCGGCGGCCGGTGCTGATGCTTCCTGCGTGAGCAGCCGTGCAAATCCGATCCCGGTTAGGCCGGCAACAATGGTGAGTGCTGCCGCGAGATGGCCCCTGTCTGTCATGGAAACCGTGGTGGCCCCGATAACCACAGCAAAGAGGGCTATCAGAGCCCACGGTTCAGGGCCCCAGCCTGCGACATTCGCTTCCAGCTCGGTCAGCCAGCTGCCCAGGCCGGCGAGAAGAGCGACGGAAGACACGCCGAGAAAAACAGCCGCAGGCAGATCTGCTGCCGCCGTCTCGCCGAGCGGTTCGGGAGCCCAGGTATTCGACAGATGAATGGCAGCCAGGCCGATTCCAACTCCCAGGGCAGCCAGCCAGAAGGCCGCAGCTGAGTTTCCGGATTGCGCAGCCCAGAGCCACAAGGCTGCCACGGCTGAGGATCCCGCGCTGATCGGACCTGTCCACACATGGCGCGGGTTGTCCCGCTGCGACGGAAGCCACTGCCAGGCCGCGTACCCTGCTGCGCCGGCCAGAACAGGAATCCATGCCAGCCAGATCCATGCGTAGGTCCCGAGAAGGGAACCTGCCGGGTCAAGAACGCTTCCGGGCGCATGGTTGATCTGCGGCGAGCCCGAAGCGGTACGGGTCAGCCCGTAGGCCGCTCCAAGGGCGGCGGCCGTGACAACGGTGACTGCGATGCGGCGGATGGTGTCAGATTGTGCGGGCTGTGCGTCGTTCGGGTGCGCCTCCTGCTGTGGGTACCCGCCGTCGTTCGGCCGGGCTTCGCCGGGCTGGTCTTTCGGGGTCTCGTCCCCGCGCTCGTCTTTCGAGTGCGCAGTTTCCAGGTTCTCGTCTGCCCGCCGCTTAGTCTCCGGGTGTTCCTCTCCCGAGTACGCAACTTCCTCCTGCTCATCCTCCCGCGGCACGGCTGCCTGGGCGGGTCGGCTGGAAAGCAGCCTCCGGGCAGCCTGCACCGGGTTGAACGTCCCCCGGAGATGGTAGGCCCGACCGGAGGAGTCCCGGAGGGTTTCGCCGCGAAGAATGCTGCTGAAGGATCCAGGCTGAAGCTCTGCGGTATTGGGTTCCACAGGGTGAGCGGAAACGGTCTGCGCAGAGCCGGTTCCCGCCGTCACCCGGGAGTGAACTGTGGGCGGGGTTTTGGGTGGCGGTGAGGGTGCCAGCGGGGGAATGAAACCCTGAATGCCGGTGCTTGCCGCGGCGCGGGCACCACTGCCACGCTTGGCTGAAGGAGTCTGCTCACTCGGCGCAACTGGGCGTGCGGGATAGGGGAGCATGCCTGTTTCCTTTGCCTCATGGGTTCCTTCGGGTGCCTAACCCGGGAGCGGATCCACCAAAGCGTAACGGCACTGGCGCGGCTGTGGAAGAGGAATTTGCAGGTCAGCGGCTCATAGCCTGGGCCGGGAAGGCATCCAAGGACAGTTCGCTGCGGTACTGGACGGGCTGTCTGGTCAGCGGATCAGTGAACTCTACCGAACGGGCAAGCAGCTGCAGCGGCTTACTGTAGTCGTCCGGTCCCTGCTCCTGCAGGACCGGGTAGAACGGATCATTCAGGATCCCGATTCCCAGGGAAGCCATGTGGACGCGGAGCTGATGTGTTTTCCCGGTGTGGGGGAGAAGGCGATAACGGCCAAGTCCTGCCGCCTCTTCCAGCAGCTCGACCCGTGTTTCTGCGTTGGGTTCACCCGGGATTTCCTGGGCCAGCAGATAGGTGCGGGATTTGATCATCCGGCTGCGGACGACGGCGGGAAGCTCCAGATCCGGGCGGACCGGGGCGATGGCCTCGTATTCCTTTGCGATGCGTCTCTTTTCGAAGAGGACCTGGTACTTTCCTCGGGTCTCCGGATTGGTCGAGAACAGGAGCACTCCGGCGGTCATCCGGTCCAGCCGGTGCATCGGAATGAGGTCCGGGATGCCCAGCGCGACCCGCAGCCGCACCAGAGCGGACTCCGCGACGTACATTCCCCCCGGTGTCGTCGGAAGGAAATGAGGCTTGTCCACGACAAGCAGGTTTTCGTCCTGGTGCAGGATGTTGATTTCCACGGGAAGGCGCTCTTCGGGCGGCAGCTCGCGGTAGTACCAGATGAAGGTGTGCTCAGTCAGCGGAGTTGTGCGGTCCAGGGGGACACCGCCGATGCCTACGACTTCGCCGCGGTCAAACCTGTCTGCGATGCCGTCCGGATTGACATGTCCGAACCGTTCAAGGACGTACTCGAAGGCTGTACTCCAGGGGCCCTCGTGGGGAAGCCGCAGCCGAGTGGCGTTCACGCCGTTGCGGACCGGAAGAGGGGATTGCATCACCCTTCAAGGGTACCGGGGGTATGGATTACAGAATCCGCGGGTGTGGCTGCTCCGGTCGACTACCCTTTGGCGAGGTCCTGGTGGATCAGGAGGCCGGACTCAGCCGGAAACGAGTCGGCGGTTCGGCTCGTTGTGGTGGACCGCATGAGGCCAAGACGGCGATCTCACTGGACCTGTGAGGAGCCGGAGCCGCCTTGGGTGTGTGGCCGGATGACTGCGGTGATGAGTCAGAACGGCGGTGGCTCAGGGTCTTCGTTGGGGGTGGGGAACACGAGCGGCTTTGTTCGGCGCCCGGTGCCGGTGGCCGCCGAGACCGAGTCCAACCATCTTTGCGAATTCGCGTAGTCCAGCTGGGCGTCTGTGCTGTATCGATGCCCGAAGGGGGACATCCATTCGAGCTTTCCCGGCTCGGGCTGCTGCGCTTTCCAGAGCCCCATGGTCTTGAGCCGATGGTGTTTGGGGCAGAGGCTGCCCAGGTTTTCCGTGTTCAGTCTCCCCACCGCGGGAACGACCGGCAACGAAGCGGGAGAGGCCCAAATGTGGAAAACACCGGCGGTGGGTGAGCCTCTCAGTCTCTGGGGAGGAACGGTCTGGGAGGGAACAGACGGAGGAACGGTCCGAGCGCAGAGGGGGAGTAACTGTCCGGGCGCAGGAGGGAGGAACGGGCCGGGAGGGAACGACCGGAACAGCCCAGCAGCACGAGTGCCGAGTCAGCGCATAGGCGGTTGGCAATGCGGACAGTAATACAGGTCCCGCAGCTCCAACTCGGTGTCCCCGACAAGCTCATGAACAACCTTCGTTCCGCACCTGAGGCAGCCGCGCTTCTCCCGGTTATAGACCCAGAGCAGGTCCCGTCCTGCCAGACCGGTAGTGATGCGCCGGGAACGGGTCTTGTTTGCCTCCAGAAGCCGCTTCGACAGATCCACAACCCGTTTCAGGTCGGGAACGTCCTGTACATGAGTAAGCGGGTGAACACCGACAAGGAAACACAGTTCGCACCGGTAGACGTTGCCGATCCCGGCCAGGTTCCGCTGATCGAGCAGGGCCAGTCCCACAGGACGCTCAGGTACGGAAGCCAGGCGGCGAAGTGCCTCCTCAGCATCCCAGTCCGGCCCCAGCAGGTCCGGACCGAGATACCCTACGGCTTCCTCTTCGCCGCTGCGGGGAAATATCCGCAGGATGCCAAGCTCGAACCCCACAGCCTGCTTTTCCGCGGTTTCCAGTACAGCACGCGCCTTGAACGCCGGACGGCGCCAGCGCTCGCCGCGGCCGTAGACATGCCACAGCCCTTCCATCTTCAAGTGTGACTGGATGCTCCAACCCTCGGTCTCCCCGGGACCAGGAGCAACCCGGATCAGCAGGTGCTTGCCGCGGGAAGCCACCTCTTCAACCATTCTCCCGCTGAGATCGGTAGTGGCAAACCGGGGCACCCGAAAATCGGTCCGTGTCAGTTCGGCACCGGCAAGTGCAGCGTGAAGTCCACGCGCAGCGCGCCAGACGGTATCGCCCTCAGGCACCGCACATCTCCAAGCCCTTAGGGACAGCGCGGACCGCCGGCACAGCGCGGAACTCCGGCACGGCGCGGAACTCCGGCACGGCGCGGAACTCCGGCACGGCGCGGAACTCCGGCACGGCGCGGAACTCCGGCACGGCGCGGAACTCCGGCACCCCGCGGACGGCCGACACCCCGCGGACCTCCGGCACGGCGCGGCGCCGCGGACTGGCTTCCCGCGGACCTGCCCCCGCCGCCAAAACCACCGACAAACCCCAAACCTCAGACACGGTACCGAAGCCCCTTCGGCGTCGAATAAAACCCTGCAGCCAGCAACGCTGTCGCCACAGGAGTATCCAGTACATCCACACCGTTGGCCTTCTCCACAGCCATCTTCTCGGCCGCACCACGCCGGATGATCCCCACCAGCGCAGCACCGGCCAGCAGGAGGATCTCGGCATCGTCCGTGTACGTCAGCAGCGTCTTGCCGCCGCGTTCCACATACAGCACCAGTTCGCCGTCGACCATCACCACCAAAGCCCCCGCTTTCCGCCCGGGCCGGTGGCCACCGTCGGACGCCGGCCAGGGCAGAGCCGCACCATACGGATTTGCGGGATCCGTTGCTGCCAGCGCCACCGCCTCAGGTTCGGGAACGGCCAGCTGGTTCTCCCTGGAGAAGGACCGCAACCGATCCACGGTCGCTGGTACGGCAAACTGCGCCGCACCCAGCTGCTCAATGAAATACCCGCGCCGGCAGCGTCCCATCTCCTCCAGCCGTGCCAGCACCTTGTAAAGCAGGCCGAAGCCACCGGGAACACCCTCGCTTGCAACCGAACCGCGGGTGACGATGCCGTACCGGTCCATCAGCAGCTCGGCCGTGGCATGGGCATGGACCGTGGTGTCCGTTTCCACCGCCGGCAACAGGCTCCAGCGACCGGCAACCAGAGGCTGCGGACCGCGCGCCGGGACGTCCCCGCCAGCGCCGGCCAGACGCAGCGACGAACTGCTCAGCGAACCCCGGCCCATCCGCCCCAGTCGGGCAGTACGCGCACGGGGCGTCGCAGCACGCTGCTTGTGCGCCGTCTTTCCGCCGGAAAGCAGCGACCGCACCGGAGTAAACGTGTCATTCGAGATCCTGCCTGCCCAGACCAGCTCCCAGAGCGCCGTAATAATCTCCGAGTCGGGAAGCAGTGCACTGCCGTCCTGCAGCGGCGCACTGTTCACCGCCTCGGCAAGCTGCCGGAAGAAATACGCACCGGAACCGGAGAGCAGGTCCAGCAGCCGGGACTGAAGCTCAGACGGCGCAAAGTCCGGATCGGGATTCAGCGTCAGCGCGGCATTTTCGGCCAGATGCAGCGAAATCCAGCCGTCATTTCCGGGCAGCGACCCGGTCCCTGACCAGATCACCTCACCGGTCGCGGTCAGCTCGTCGAGCATCGCGGGTGCGTAGTCGCGCACCCGCGATCCGAGGATCAGCGGCTCCCACGCGGACGCCGGAATCGGCACTCCGGAAAGCTGGTCGATCACCGTGGCGACGCCATCGAGCCCCCGCAGCGAGGACCCTACGTTCTGCCACGCCGGCAGGAACCGCCCGTAGGTGGGCGGGTCCACAGGTTCGACGTCGGAGCGCAGCGCAGCCAGAGACCGGCGCCGCAGCCTGCGCAGCACCTCAGCATCGCACCACTCCGAACCGGCCGGAACACCGGGCATCGTGATCACTGCGGGAGGGAACTGGTCCACACCCGACGCAGCGTCCAGAACCTGCGCCTCGGTGGGCCGGAACTCGCCCTCGGCGACTCGCCCCTCACCGGCCAGCCGCTGCAGGGTGGTGGTGACGACGGCGACGCCGAGTCCCAGCCGGGCGGCCGCCTCAGCTGCCGTGAAGGGACCGTGGGTGCGGGCATAGCGTCCCACCAGGTCGCCCAGCGGATCAGGTACCGGCTCGATGAACGCCAGCGGAACACCCATGGGCAGCGGAACGCCGAGGGCATCGCGCAGCCGGGCAGCATCCTCGATCGCGGCATACCGCTGCGTTCCGGCAATTCCGGCCTGCAGGGCACGGTTCGCCCGGACGAGTTCGCGCAGCAGCTGCTCAGCGTCGCCTTCCGTTGCGTGGTCCGCAGCGGCATCAGAATCCGGCTCGGTGCCAGCCAGTGGAGCAACCGGCTCCAGCCGGGCAGCAACCTCGGCGGCAGTGAGCGGTCCCAGCAGGCGCAACAAATCAGCGACACCCTCCAGCCCGCGGGCCCGCCGGTCAGGGGCGAGGCGCTGCAGCTCGGCCTCCGTCTGCGCGATGATCCGCGCGTCCAGGAGTTCGCGCAGTTCAGCCCGGCCCAGCAGCTCGTTCAGCAGGGTGGGATCCAGGGACAGGGCTGCGGCACGGCGCTCGGCCAGCGGCGAGTCACCCTCGTAAAGGAAGGCCCCAACGTAGCCAAAGAGCAGGGACCGGGCGAACGGCGACGGCTGCGGGGTGGTGGTTTCCACCAGCCGGATTTCACGGCGTTCGACGGCGGCTGCGAGGTCTTTCAGCGCCGGAAGGTCGTACACGTCCTGCAGGCATTCACGCACGGTTTCCAGCACGATCGGGAATGTGGGGAACTTGCGGGCCACGTCCAGAAGCTGGGCCGAACGCTGGCGCTGCTGCCACAGCGGGGTGCGCTTGGCGGGATTCTGCCGCGGCAGCAGCAGTGCCCGGGCGGCACACTCGCGAAACCGCGAGGCGAACAGTGCCGAACCGCCTACTTCTGCGGTGACAATGGCCTCGAGTTCATCGGGTTCGAAGAGGAACAGTTCGGCTCCGGGCGGCTCGTCCTCCATCAGCGGTACCCGCAGCACAATGCCGTCGTCGGAGGCCATGGCGGAGCCGTCCAGACCGTAGCGCTGCTGCAGCCGGGCACCCACCGCCAGCGCCCATGGAGCGTGGACCGGCATGCCGAACGGGCTGTGGAGGACTACTCGCCAGTCGCCCAGTTCGTCGTGGAACCGTTCGATGACCAGGGTCCGGTCGCTGGGTACCACCTCGGTGGCCTGCTGCTGCTCGCGGAGGTAGGCCATCAGGTTTCCGGCGGCCCACTCATCGAGCCCGACGGCGGCGAGCCGTTCCTGTGCTTCCGTTTCCCCGGTGCCGGCCATCTCCCGCACGAATTTGCCGAGTGCCCGGCCCAGTTCAACCGGCCGGCCCTGGGAATCACCGCGCCAGAAGGGGAGTTTGCCGGGCTGGCCGAAGGCAGGGGAGACCAGCACCCGGTCGTGGGTGATGTCCTCGATCCGCCAGCTGGTGGCACCCAAGGCGAAGACGTCCCCGACGCGGGATTCGTAAACCATCTCCTCATCGAGTTCACCCACCCGGCGGCTGTTCTTGCCCTCCGAATCGCCCACCAGGTAGACGCCGAACAGGCCGCGGTCGGGAATGGTGCCGCCGGAAGTCACGGCCAGGCGCTGCGCTCCGGGACGTCCGGTAATGGTGTTCTCGGTGCGGTCCCAGATGATGCGCGGGCGCAGCTCGGCAAACTCATCGGAGGGGTAGCGGCCGGACAGCAAATCCAGGGTGGCATCAAACGCGGAACGGGGCAGCCCGGCGAACGGCGCGGAACTGCGCACGACGTCGAACCATTCCTCCACATCGATGCTCCCCAGGGCGGCGGCCGCGACGGTCTGCTGCGCCAGGATGTCCAGCGGATTCGCCGGTATGAACAGCGGTTCGATCTGCCCGGCGAGCATTCGTTCCACGGTGACGGCGGAGTTCAGCAGGTCTCCGCGGTGTTTGGGGAACATCACGCCCTGGGAGATTTCCCCGACCTGGTGCCCCGCGCGCCCTACCCGCTGCAGGCCGCTGGCCACGGACGGCGGCGATTCCACCTGTACCACCAGATCCACGGCACCCATATCGATGCCCAGTTCCAGGGAGCTCGTCGCCACCACGCACCGCAGCCGCCCGGACTTCAGGTCATCTTCGATCATGGCCCGCTGGTCCTTGGACACGGATCCGTGGTGGGCGCGCGCCAGGACGGGGGCGTCGTCGTCAACGGCGATGTCCTCCTGCCGGGCGCGGATGGAGACTCCAGCCTGCGCCATCAGCTGCGCCGGGGCACGCCCGGTGGGCACTGCCGGCGCCGGCCCGCCAGTCCCGGCCGGTCCACCAGTCCCGGACGGTCCATCGTTCCCGGCCGACCCGTCCGTGCCCGTGGCGGCAGCATCCGCGGCAGCCTGCGCTGCTTCGACCCGGTAGGCGTGGATCTCATTGAGCCGTGCGGTCAGCCGTTCGGCGAGGCGCCGCGAGTTGGCAAAAACGATGGTGGAGCGGTTGGCTTCGATCAGGTCCGCGATCTTCTCCTCCACATGCGGCCAGATACTGGCCTGTGGAGCGAACCCTCCCTCCACAGTGTCCTCGGCCGGTGCCTGACCGAGGTCCGTCATGTCCTCCACAGGGACGGTGACGGTTAGGTTCCAGTTCTTCCGCGACTTGGGAGAGACAATCCGCACCGGCGCGTTCCCGCCCAGGAACCGGGCCACCGTCTCCTGCGGCTCAACCGTGGCAGAGAGGCCGATGCGCTGCACCGGCTTGTCCAGCATGGCATCCAGCCGGGCCAGGGAGACGGCCAGGTGCGCGCCGCGCTTGGTGCCGGCCACGGCATGGACCTCATCCACAATGACGGTGTCCACCTCGGACAGGGTTTCCCGGGCCTGGGAGGTCAGCATAAGGAACAGCGATTCAGGCGTGGTGATCAGGATGTCCGGCGGCCGGGTCAGCAGTGCCCGGCGTTCATTCTGCGGAGTGTCCCCGGACCGTACGCCCACGGTGATCGACGGCGCGGGAAGACCGAGCCGCTTGGCCGTCTGTGTGATGCCGATCAGCGGAGCCCGCAGGTTCCGCTCCACATCCACGCCCAGTGCCTTCAGCGGCGAAATGTAGAGGACCTTCGTTTTGCGCTTGGGCACCCGCGCGCGCCCGCGGCCCGACGCAGGCGCTGCCGCTGAAGCGGCTCCCGATGCGGGCACCGGCGCTGCCCCTGAAACTGCCCCCGAAGACGAGGCAGCCGTGCCGGCGGAGGCAGCGGCGTCGGCAATAAACCGGTCAAGGGACCAGAGGAAGGCGGCGAGTGTCTTGCCGGACCCGGTGGGCGCAATGACCAGCGCGTTCGACCCCTCGGAGATGGCGTCCCAGGCACCGATCTGGGCAGCAGTCGGCTCCGTGAACGCACCCGTGAACCAGTCCCGGGTGGCGGGGGTGAACTTCTGGAGCACCGTGGCTGCCGACGTCATGCACCCATTGTTCACCACCACACTGACATTCCCGGCCCGCCGCCGAATGGTTCGGCTGCTGGCTAAACGCCGGAGGCCGCCGTCGCGAACGACGGCGGCCTCCGGGGAGCCGGGCAAGTCAGCTGTGGGGGGAAAGGACCTGCCAGGACTCCGCTTCGGTAGGTGCTCCTGCCGAAACCTTCAGCTGCGCCGCCGCCGGGTCGATGGCCAGAGTTGCCAGGGTCCGCCAGCGGTCGCCGAACTGGGCGCCGTCGGCAGGGAAGCAGCACAGGTCCGCGCCGTCGGCCGGGGTGGAGCAGAGATAGGGCACCAAGTCCGCGGGGGACGCCGGATCGAAATGTTCCGCGGTCCGCCGCTGCAGCAGGTCCAGCCGCTGTCCGGAATCGGGCTGGTACAGCTCGGTCCGCTCGCCGGCCGCAGGGACGTCGGCCAGGAAGTGGTTGGTGTGCAGGAGGGGTCCGTTGCCGGGGGCGATGACCTGCGCTCCGGCCGGACTAAGCTCCACCATGCGCGCGCCGTCGGGAGCCACCACGGTGATACAGCTGGATGTGGTGACCGGAGCGCCGGTGAGCAGGTCCACCGCCTCTTCCAGCGTGGCAGCGGAGTACAGCACCGCAGCTGCCGCCACGTGGACGGGCACTGCACCGGGGGCATCGTCGCGATGGCCCAGGACGTTCAGGTGCACACCCACCCCGGAGCTGTTGACGCCCACCTTGCCCAGGATCCCGTACTCCGTCATGCCCACAAAGGACCCGCGCGGATGGGTCACCGACTGCAGGTGCCAGGCACCGGCCAGCTCCTCATGCCAGTCCCAGGTCTGGGCGGAAAAAACGCGTCCGGGGATGGTGCTGACCACCGTCGAGCACTCGCCCGGAAGAGCTTTACGGGACAGGGACAGGATCTCGGTGCGGGCATTCAGCGCGGCCACCTGCCACGTCTGAAGCTCCGATCCGGCCGCGGTGCCGCGGATTTCAGCGGCCAGCTCCGGCTGCCAGGACTCGACGGCGGCGAGGGAGGACAATGCCTCGGCCTCGACGCGCTCGGCTTCAATGCCGCCGGCGGCAAAGAGATCGGCGTAGATCTGCCAGGCGGACGCCAGGGCCTGCCGGGACGCCTGCCCGCGCTGGACACCGCGCTCGGTCGCGGATTCAGCCGCAATCCGGACCAGGGCCGGGGCGGGGTGGGAAAAGACGGTCATTGGGCAGCTCCGGTGGTGTCGCGGCGGCGCGGTACCCACCCGGGACGGGGCGCGCTTTCCATCAGTTGGCGGGTGTAGGGGTGCCGGGGTGCATCAAGCACCTCATCGGCGGTTCCGTGTTCGACGACGGAGCCCCGCTGCATCACCATGACCGTATCTGCGACCTGCCGGGCCACGGCCAGGTCATGGGTAATGAAGAGGTAGGTCAGCTGCTTTTCAACGCGCAGCCGCTCCAGCAGGGCCAGGATCTGTGCCTGGACGGTGACATCCAGGGCGGAGACTGCCTCGTCCAGGACAATGACGGCGGGTTCGGCTGCCAGCGCGCGGGCAATCGCCACACGCTGCTTCTGTCCGCCGGAGAGCTGGTCAGGGTACGACGCCGCGTGCGCTGCTTCCAGCCCCACCTCGGCAAAGAGTTCCAGACAGCGCTTCCGGCGGGCGGCGGCGTCGAGCGTGGTGTGCGCCTGCAGGATCTCGGTGATGGCCGTGGAGACGGGCAGCCGGCGGTTCAGGCTGCCCTGCGGGTCCTGGAACACCATCTGGATGTCCCTGGAGCGCTGTCGGCGGATGCGGCGGCTCGAGCCTGCCGTGACTTCCCGGCCGTCCACCGTGATGCTGCCGCTGTCGGCGGATTCCAGGCCCACGAGCATCCGCGCGACGGTGGTCTTTCCCGAGCCGGATTCACCGACGACGGCGAGGCAGGTACCGCGCTCAATACGAAAGCTGACGTCCTTCACGGCCTGGACCGAGCGCTTTGAGCGCCCGGACCCGGTGGTGAAGATGCGGTTCAGGTTCTCTGCGGTGACCATGGTGCTCATTCGGTGTCCTCCCCGGGCACAGGCGCAGAGGCGCGGCGGGTGAGGCTGGGCTTGGAAGCCACCAGCATCTGCGTGTACTCGTGCTGCGGGGACCCCAGCACGGTTTCGGCCGGACCGGCTTCCACAATGCGTCCTTTCTGCATCACCGCGATCCGCTGGCAGGCAGCAGCCGCGAGGTCGAGGTCATGGGTCACGAAGATCATCGCCATTCCGGCCTCGGCGCGGGCCTCGTTGAGGATCGCGACGACGTCGGACTGGGTGGTGACGTCCAGCGCCGTCGTGGGTTCATCTGCCAGCAGCAGGGAACTGCCGCGGGCAACGGACCCGGCGATAACCACACGCTGGAGCATGCCGCCGGAGAGCTGGTGCGGATAGGACCGCAGGCAGCGCTCCGGATCGTGGATGCCGACGTCGGCAAGCAGGGAGAGCGCGGTTTTCCGCGCCTCGGCGGTGGACGTCCGCGGTTTGGCGGCCTGGATGCCCTCAATGAGGAACCGTTCCACGCGCAGCACCGGATTCAGGGCAGCCATGGGATTCTGCGAAATCATGGACACCTCCGCCGCCCGGAAGCGGCGCAGGTCCTCGCGGGAGAGCGCGGCAATGTCCCGGTCCCGGTAGCGGACGGTTCCGCTGGAGGTGCTTCCCTCGGGCAGGGTGCGCAGGATGCTGCGCAGGGTCATGGACTTGCCGGAGCCGGATTCGCCCACCAGGCCCAGCGACTCGCCGGGGTTCACCTGAAGGTTGATGTCCTCCAGCAGGGTTTTGGCGTCCGGCCCGGAGCCGATGGCCAGGCCGACGTTTTCGAGTGTGAGCATTATGCCCTCCCTGCGGCGCGGCGGCCGCCGAGCTGCTCGCCCAGGTAGCCCAGGGCGGCGACGGTCAGGACAATACAGACGCCGGCGTAGATGCTTTCCTGCGGGTAGCCCGCCAGCAGCGATGCCTGCCCGGAGGAGATCATCAGTCCCCAGTCGGCGTCCGGCGGCTGGACGCCGAAGCCGAGGTAGGACAGGGCCGCGAGGTCGATCATCGCGTAGCCGAAGTTGATGCTGGCACCGGTGAGGATCTGCTGCTTCACGTTCGGCAGCAGATGCCGGAAGGTGATGACCAGCCCGGAAATGCCCTGCAGTTCCGCGGATTTCACGTAGGGCAGGTTCCGTTCGCGCAGCGCCACGGACCGGATAACCCGGGCGGTGTACGGGGAGAATCCGATGGCCAGTGCCACGATGGCGGTTTCCACCCCCGCCCCGAACACGGCCACCGCCAGCACGGCGAGCAGCAGGTTGGGGAAAGCGAAGAGGAAGTCCAGGAACCGGGTGATCGCGCCGTCCACCCGGCCGCCGAACCAGACAGCCACCAGGGCCAGGGTGCCGCCGATGAGGACGGTCAGGCCCGCCACGGCCAGCGCCGCCAGGATGGTTGACCGGGCACCCACGGCGAGGCGGGTGAAGAGGTCCCGTCCGGCCTGGTCTGTGCCGAGCCAGTGCTCGGCGCCGGGGGAGAGGTAGCGGTCAACGATGTTGCCCTCGGTGGCGTCGAACGGGCTGATCAGCGGGCCGAGAACGGCGAGCAGCAGGACAAAGGCCAGCCAGCCGAGGCAGATCTTCGCCAGCGGTCCGCTGAACACACCTCCGGTGCGCCGCCGTCGTGCAGGTTTCAGCATTGGTGCGCTCATGCGGCACCTCCTACCCGGACGCGGGGGTCAATGACGGCGTAGAGCAGGTCGACCAAGAGGTTGATGACGCCGAACGCCACCACCATGATCAGGGCTACGGCCTGCACCACGGCAAAGTCCTTCTGTTGGATGGAGGTCACCAGCAGTGCACCGATGCCGTCCAGGGTGAACACCGATTCGACCACGAACGCGCCGGCCAGCAGGCCGGCGATATGCACGCCGGAGACGGTGGTCACCGGCAGCAGTGCGTTGCGGATGACGTGGCGGGGAATGAGCACGCGCTCGGGAACGCCGCGGGAGCGGGCGGTCTGCGCGTGCTCGGACTGGCGCTCCTCGCGCACCGCGGTGCGGGTGATGCGGGCAACGACGGCGATGGACGGCAGTGCCAGTGCCAGCGCCGGAAGCGTGAGGTGCGTGAGCCTGGAGGCTATGCCTTCACCGCTGCCGGATCCGAAGACCGGGAACCAGCCCAGCTGGACGCTGAACAGGCTCATCAGCAGCAGGCCCGCGAAGAACGTGGGGACGGCAAAGCCGAGGTTCGAGGCGAACAGGATGATGTTGTCCAGGGCGCCCGGCCGCAGTCCGGCCACCGTGCCCAGGCCGACGCCCAGGACGATGATCAGGACTGCGGCCAGGCCGGTCAGCCACAGGGTGGTGGGCAGCCGGCCGGCCAGCAGGTCGGCAACTTCCTGCCGGTTGGCCAGCGACTGTCCGAAGTCACCCTGCAGTGCGCTGCCCACCCAGGACACGTACCGCGTAAGGAACGGATCGTCGAGGTTGTATTGCTCGCGGATGGACGCAAGCACTTCGGCGCTGACGGTCCGTCCCTGCACCAGGAACTGTTCGGGGCTTCCTGGTGCAAGGTACAGGCCGCCAAAGACTGCGAAGCTCGAAGCCAGCAGGATGCCGGCCAAGGCAAGAAGCCGTTTGGCGATGTATTTCATGGTGCCTGCTTATCCTGCCGCGCCGAGGTCAGCTGCCCACGGGTAGTAGAGGTAGGCGAACGACGCCGGAACACCGGTGACGCGGTCGCTCATGAACAGCCGCACGGACGGGTCCAGGACCGGCAGCCACGGCATGTCCGCCATGGCCAGCGCCTCGATTTCAGCGGTCAGTTCTGCGCGCTCGGTCTCCGAGGAGGTGGCCTCAGCCTTGGTGATCAGCTCTTCGATTTCCGGGTTGGAGTAGCCGGAGAAGTTCTGCGAGCCGCCCTCCTGGACGATCGTGCGCATAAAGACCAGCGGGTCCGGAACGTCCATGTAGTTGGTGGTCACGAAGGCGCCGTGGCCGGCGCGGGCCTCCGGGTCGGAGAAGAACGCACCGAACTGGGCGCTCGGAACACCGGCCGGCTGCACGTCCAGGCCGATTTCCTTGCCGGCACGGCTGAGCTCGGAGATCATGTCCGCGTAGAAGGACCGCTCGGTGGGGTAGACGATGGTGATCGGCTCGGACAGGTCAGCCGTTGCGTCGGCCAGGATTTCCTCGGCCTTCTCCACATCCGCCTCAGCGCCGGGCAGCTCGGCCCGCGCGGAGGAGAAGACATCGTCCGCGAAGGACCAGCCGCCGTCGGGAATCAGCGAGACGGAGGGACGGGCGGTGCCTTCGTAGACGGTGGCGGCAAGGGCTTCCTGGTCGGTGGCGGTCCAGAGGGCCTTGCGGACGGCCGGATCGGCCAGCGGGCCGTCGCCGGTGGCGATGATGGCGAGCATCTGCAGGGACTTGCCCAGGATGAGTTCGCCGTTGCCAGCTGCTTCAAGCTGGGAAACGGCGCTCAGCGGAACGTCGTAGGAGCCGTCAATCGCGCCGGAGACCAGGGCGTTGGTGATGGCGGCGGGGTCCACGATGAACTGGATTTCCAGGCTGTCCACCTTGGGGGTGCGCTCGGTGTTCCAGTAGTTCTCGTTCTTAGCCAGCGTGATGCTCTGGCCGCTCTGCCATTCCTCGACGGAGAACGGCCCGGTGCACATAACGCCGCCCTGCGGGGTGCCGTAGGCCTCGCCGGCAGCCTTGCGGTGTTCTTCGCTCACCACGACGCCCATCGGGGTGGCCATGTAGGAGTTGTAAGTCCAGTCCGGGTTCTTGAGCGTGACGGTGACCTCGGACTCTGAGGTGGCCTCGATGGTTTCGACGTTGCCGCTCACGGCGTCGGAGGCCCAGTAGCTGCCCTCTTCAGGATCCAGGTGGCGGTTGAGGCTGTAGGCCACGTCCTGGGCAGTCATGGGGCTGCCGTCCCAGAAGGTCACGCCCTCGCGCAGCTTGTAGACGTAGGTCTGGCCGTCTTCGGTCTCAAAGGACTCGGCCAGGTTGGGGGTCACGGTGAAGTCCGGCTGGATCATCATGAGGCCTTCACAGATGTTCGCGACCACCGTGTTCTCCGGGTAGTTGAACGCCAGGATGGGATCCAGGGACGCCGGTTCGCCGAACGGGAGGTTCCAGCTTGCCGATTCCAGCTCGCCGGTTGCTGCGTCGGTGGTTACGGCAAGTTCCGCCAGGCGGTCCTGGCTGTCTGCCGCGGATTCACCGCTGGCCGAACCGCTGCTGCAGGAGGTGATGGCCAGCAGTGCTGACACTGCCAACGCTGTGGGGAGTACAGCCTTTTTCATACGCACCCTTCCAAAAAGAGGACCTAGCCGGGCGATTCGCGCCCGCTCCTTTCCAGATATAGGTGTATAAAACGTTTTATATGCCGATCAGGCTCTACCGTTACGTAACCGTTACCGGGAGCTGAACGAACGGAGAAATATTGCAGTCAAAAACCACGATCCGTGACGTAGCCAAGGCCGCCGGGGTCTCCATCACGGCTGTCTCCCATGCCTTGAACGGCAAGGGCACGCTCTCGGCCGCCACCCGCCAGCGGATTATGGAGATTGCGGACCGGCTGGGGTACCAGCCCGATCCGCTGGCCCGAGGCCTGCGCAGCAGCCCGCTCGGCGTGGTGGGGCTGATGCTCCGGCCGCTGGACGCACTTGGGACCTACCGGCCCACCGGCGTCGACTATTTCACCCGGCTGATCGGTGCGGTGGCAGTGGAGTGCCTGGAACGGAACCTGAGCCTGATGCTGCTGCGGGACCTGTCGAAGCTGCCGCGGCAGCCGCTTGCCCTGGCTCTGGACGGCTATATTATTGCCGACCCGCTGGATGCGGATCCGGTCATAGACCTGCTCCAGCAGGCATCGCTGCCGTTCGTGACCATTGGCCGCGTTCCGGACCGGCCGGCGTTCACCGACTGGGTGGGTTCCCGGGACGAGGAAGAGACTGAAATGATCCTGCGTATGCTCCGGCAGAAGGGTGCGGCCCGGATAGCACTGGTGACCGGCTGCGACCGCAACGCGTGGAACCTGGATTCCACCGCGGCCTACCGGACATGGGCAGCGGGGCACGGAATGCCGGTCAGGGTGGTTTCGCGGCCCGAGGCGGACGGGACCGAAGGCGGGCGGGACGCCGTCGCGGAACTGCTGGAGCACGGTGAGCTTCCGGATGCGGTCTACTGCCTCACCGGACGCCACGCACGCGGAATGCTGGATGAGCTGACAGCCCGGGGCATCAAGGTGCCGGAGGAAGTCCAGCTGGTTGCCGGAGCCGACTCAGAGCAGACCCGGTCTGCCACACCGGCTATCACCGCCATTGACCTGGATCCCGAGCTGATAGCCGCACAGGCTGTGGAGCAGCTGACCTCCCGGGTGATGTCCGGACAGCCGGCGGAAGCGGGCAATCTGTCCACGCGCCTGATCCTGCGCGAGACCACCCTCGGCGGCCGGCATGGCTGAGGTCGCCCTTCGTTCGATCGAGGTAACCAGTCCCGCCGTCGCCCGGCTGGCCCGGGTGCGGCGGCGCTGTGCAGCCGTGCAGTGGCTCATGCTAACCAGCTGGGGCCTGCTGCTGCCGCTGCTGCTCCTGCTGCCCTTCGCGGAGATGCTTCCCCCGCGGGCCGGCGACGCCGTGGCCTGGCTTTTGGTGGGCTGCCTGGCGCTCGGGTTCCTGCTGTGGATCCCGGAATCATACTTGCGCCGGCGGCGCGAGGCCGCGCAGCACAAGGCGTTTGGGGATGTGGAAGCTGCCCTGGCCAGGGTGCGGGCGGGCTGGCAGCTGGAATGGTACGCGCCGTACAGCGGTGCCGGACGGGAACGGCTCGTCTCCCGCGGGAGGTGGAAGCAGCGTTTTGAATGGCGGGTTGCCTACCGGGGAGGGGCCATGCTCCTCACCGAGATCCCGGCCGCGGAACACGAGCAGGATGACGACGAAGGCACCTACGAGGACTCCGAGGACACATCGAGATGACAGTTAGGGCTGGTTAGAGCGCTCTAAAGAGCCCTAACTGGCATCTCGATGGGGAGAACGGCTCGGCAGGTCAGCGGGCCGGAACGGTTTCCGGCTCTTCTGCACCGCGCCGGGCCAGGTCCCGTGCCTCATCGAAGTCGCTGTCCAGTCCGGCCGGAGCCCGGGTGAGCAGGCTGACGACGACGGCGAGCATCAGGTTAACGGCAAAGCCGGGGATGATCTCGTAGAGGGTGGCGGAAAGCTCCGAGCTGCCCCACGCGAAGGCGGTGACGGCGCCTGCAGCCATGCCGGCCAGCGCGCCCGCGGTGGTGAGGCGGCGCCAGAACAGGCAGAGCAGGATGGTGGGGCCGAAGGCGGCTCCGAATCCTGCCCAGGCGAAGCCGACCAGATCCAGGATGGAGTTGCTGCGGTCCAGCGCCAGGAGAATGGAGACGACGGAGACCACCAGCACTGCGCCGCGGCCGAGCATCACGAGCATCCGCTGGGACGCGTCCTTCTTGACCACAATCTTGTACAGGTCCTCCACCAGGGCGGAGGACGTGACGATCAGCTGGGAAGAGATGGTGCTCATGATCGCGGCCAGGACGGCGGCCAGCACAAAACCGGCAACCAGCGGGTGGAACAGGGCCTGCGCCATGCTCAGGAACACGGCCTCGGGATCGCTGAGGGTCAGATCGTTCTGCTGGAAGTACGCCGCGCCAACCAGGGCGGTGAACACGGCACCGACTACGCTCAGCACCATCCAGCCCACGCCGATGCGGCGGCCGGCAACGGCGTCGGCGGGAGAGCGCAGGGCCATAAAGCGGACGATGATGTGCGGCTGCCCGAAGTAGCCCAGGCCCCAGGCGAGGGCCGAGATCACGGCCAGCGCCGTCGTACCAGCAATCGGGTTGAGCATGTCGGGATCGATTTCGCGCAGTGATTCGGCCATGCCGGAAGGGCCGCCCACCAGGAAGATACCCACAACGGGAACGGCGATGAGGGCGAGCAGCATCATCAGGCCCTGCACTACGTCGGTGTAGCTGGCACCCAGGAATCCGCCGAAGAGGGTGTACGCGATGGTCACGCCGCCCACAATCAGCATGCCGGTGGTGTAGCTGGATCCGAAGGAGCTCTCGAAGAAGACGCCGCCGGCCACCATGCCGGAGGAGACGTAGAAGGTGAAGAAGACCAGGATGATGATGCCGGAGAGCACGCGCAGCATCCGGCTGCGGTCCTTGAGGCGGTTCTCCAGGAAGCTCGGCACGGTGATCGAGTTGTTGGCCACCAGGGTGTAGGAGCGCAGCCTCGGAGCCACGAACTTCCAGTTCAGCCAGGCACCAATGGTGAGCCCGACGGCGATCCAGGCCTCGGTGAGTCCGGCGAGGTAGATGGCGCCCGGCAGGCCCATCAGCAGCCAGCCGGACATGTCCGAGGCGCCGGCGCTGAGTGCTGCGACGCCTGGCTTGAGCCCCCGCCCGGCCAGCATGTAGTCATCCAGGTTCGAGGTGCGGCGGTAGGCCCACCACCCGATGCCCAGCATGGCAGCCATATAGATAATCAGGGCAATCAGCTTGTACGTTTCGTCAGTCATGTAGCCGTTCCGGTCAGTTCCGTATCACGTTGGTCAGGGTCAGAATGGCCTGCACACACGGATTGGAACGGTGTCGCAGGCCACAAGTGCCCATTAGTATGCCAAGCGATTTAGCTCACGGCGAATTTGCAAGCTGCGGGACTTGGGTGTCGCAGGGCGCCGTGCTAGCGCGGACCAGCCAGCGGACCAACCTCCAAAAGCTCGACTTCTTCGCTGCTGCAGCCGTATCCGGCACGGGCAATATTGACGTAGGCGGTATCGTCCGGAGGGAATACACGGAGTCCGGAAACAGGCACCATCGAGCACTCCTCGCCATAGTTCTCCGGGCGGGTTTCGCGCAGGGCAGCGACGGCGGACTGCCCCGGCTCCAGGAGCACGGCCACGGCGTCAGTTCCGCCGGAACGGGTAGCCGGAGCACCGACCTGCGTCCCTGATATCCCGAGGTAGGAGACGCCCGGGTATCCGAAGGTTGTGCAGGGTTCCCCGGAGGTGTTCGTCAGCACCAAATCGCGGTAGACACTGCCCGCAGCACCGCCGCCCGGGGTGTCTTCGATCTCCGCGGCGAGCTTGTCCGCCGTGCACAGCGCAACGCCGTCCGCAGGTCCAGAAGCGGACGTTTCGGGCGCCGCCGTCGCGCTGCCGGAAGCTGAAGCGGAGCCGGATGCTGAGGCACTGGCCGTAGCGCCCACCGTCGAGCTGGCCGAAGGACTCGGGGATTCCTCTGCATTGTTGCCGCCGCTGCAGGCCGTCAGGGCCAGACCGGCGGCGACCAGCCCGGCAACGAGGAGGGATGGGGAAGCAGAAGCCTTGGTTCTCATGGGTTCACCCTGAACCTGCGGCCTGACGTGGTCAAACCGCACCGCGGTGCTGCCGTAAAGCACACCGAATTGTTACGGTCGGAGCGCTATTCGTGGTGGTACGGGCGGCCGGCTGCGATCTCCTGGGCCCGGTAGACCTGCTCCGCGAGGATCAGCCGCACCAACTGGTGCGGGAAAACAAGCGGGGACAGTGACCAGACGAAGTCCGCGCGGTCATGCACACTCTGGTCCACGCCGTAGGCGCCGCCGATGATCAGCGTGACGTTGCGCGAATTATCCAGTGGCTTCTGCAGTGTCCGGGCCAGCTGCGGGGAGGTGATGGCCTTGCCGCGCTCATCAAGCAGGATCACGTAGTCGCTGCCGAGCTTGGCCAGGAGCCGCTCGGATTCCTCCTTGCGGGCGGCGTCGTTTTCCCGGGCGGAGTGCGGAATTGACACCCAGGTCAGGTCGAAGGGCTTTTTCAGCCGCTTTTCATAGCGGCGGATCCCGTCAACTACCCAGTCCTCGTGCTTTCGGCCGACCATCAGAACGCGTAATGCCATGACTCTATTCAATACCGGCCGCGGCCGGGTCAGAAACGCACGGCGCGGCTGCCGCCGGGCGGCCCGCAGGTCTAGACTCCCGGGCATTGGGCCGTAAACGAACGGAGTGCACAGAATGAGCCAGACACGGGCGGTTGTCCTCGGCGGCGGGGGAGTAGCGGGGATCGCATGGGAGATGGGCGTGCTGGCGGCGCTTCTGGAGGAGGGGATTGACCTCAACGCGGCGGACCTGGTGGTGGGAACCTCCGCCGGATCCATGGTGGGGGCCGCACTGCGCTCCGGCCTGCTGCTCCAGGTCCTGAAGGCACAGCTCGACGACGCCGGGGAGGCGCTGGCAGCGCAGGGAACCGATGTGCCGTACCAGGATCCCAGCGGCTTCAGCAGCGAAGCCTTCATCGAACTTACCGCGACGGCGGGGCGGGGTGACGGCGATGAGAAGGCGGCACGGGCGCGGGTAGGCCAGCTGGCCCGCACCACGCCCGCGGTGATGACCGAGGGCGAGTGGGTCTCCAGCATCCGGTCCCTGCTGCCGCAGCCGGAGTGGCCGGACAAACCGTTTGGGATCTCGGTGGTGGATGCCGAGGACGGATCCTTCACGGTCATGGACGCAACGTCCGACGTCGAACTGGCCCGTGCGGTTGCGGCCAGCTGTGCGGTGCCCACGGTGTGGCCGCCGGTTACCATCCTCGGCCGGCCCTATATGGACGGAGGGATGCGTTCGGCCACCAACGCCGACGTGGCCGAGGGATACGGGAAGGTGCTGGTGCTGGCCTGCGGGCCGGAGGCGCCGGTAAGCCCGTTTGGACCCAGCCTGCCGCAGGCACTGGCGAAGCTGCAGCAGCACAGCAGTACGTTTGTCATCGAGGCTGATGAAGCAGCCCTGAGTGATTTCGGCGCGAACCCGCTGCTGCGTTCCACCCGGATTCCGGCGTCGGCGGCCGGACGGCGCCAGGGCGCGGAAGCTGCTGCGGCGATGCGGGACTTCTGGACCGGCTGACTCCCGCTACGGCGGGGGAAGCTTCGTCGACTTGGGGCGCCCGTCGGCCTTGCCGCCCTCAATCCCGCCGACGCCGGTCACGTCGCCGATGTACCGCCGTCCGGAAACCTCGTTCCAGCGGTTGGCAGAGACTTCCTTGCGAACCAGCCACTTGCCGTCGTCGGGGCATTCCATCACCAGCAGCACTCCGCCGGGTGCCACCTGGTAGGCGTAGCGTGTGCCGTTCTCTTCGTCGTCGAGTTCTTCCACCGGGCCGTCTGCCCGCAGAATCCTTACGCTCACGGAGTTCTCCCGTCCTGTGGCCGTAGCAGAACCGTTTGGCTGAGGGCAGGACACTAGCAGGCCGAGGCGGCGCCGGACAGGGCAGCAGACACTGCGAAAACGGCGTCGCCCGGAGCTAGTCTCCGGAAGCCTCCCGGGAAGTAATGCTGAAGGGCCGGGACTGCAGCTCGGTGAAATTCCCGATGCTGGCGCGGACAGTGCACTCCGGGGAAATCTGCAGGGCAGTCACCGTGAGTCCTGAACTGTCCACCGCCAGGGCCCCGCCGCATCCGTCAGAGAACCGCACTCCCTTCTCTCCGCCGGCCACGGCGTTCAGCATTTGCGAGGGCTTGCCGGCTGCGGGGCTGACATACAGGGGGTTCAGCTCATCCGGGCCGCCGGCCCACACCGGAACCACGGTGATCATCAGCGGGCTCGGTGTCACAACCCGGGAAGGTGTGCGCACCTCAACCCCCGTGAGCCGCTGGGCGGGATAGGACGTGCCCGAAACAGAACGATCCTGCGCTACGGCTCCGGTCGCCTCTGAGACGGAGCGCAGCCAGTCATCCAGTGACTGCTGGTCGGCCGGCGCCACCGGTACGGCGGCGGTCACTTCCACCGATCCGCCCGGCGGAATTTCAAGGCCGGAAAGCTTCCATCCGCATTCCACGTCGACGCCGGTGACGGAGCCCTGATTGCGGGTCACCTCCGCTCCTTCCCAGGTCAGCGCGGGGCAGGCAGCGCCGTCGGCCAAATCCGGAACCACTTCAAGGAAATCGCCGGAAAGCGGGGCTTTCTGTGCCGCGTACCCGACGGTCAGCCTGGTCTCACCCGATGACGGGTCAAAGGCGGCCCGCCTCGAGATGGTCAGACCGGTTGGGAGTGCCTGGTCTTGAAGCTGCGCAAACAGCTGCTCGCCGGCAGCTGCGGGTTCGGGCTTCTGGCCGGGAGTGAGCACGATGAACCCCACAACCATCGCAACGAGCAGCAGCACTGCAGTACCGGCCAGCAGCAGGGCCTTGCGCGTGCGCCAGAACGCGGTTTTGGCCGGTTCCTGTCCGCCGGGCTCCGGCTTTGGCCCCGCATCACGCCGCGGTATGGACCGGATAACGGTAGCGCTGCCCGCGTGCCCCAGATCCGGTACGTCGGAAGACTCCTCAGCCGGCGCCGCGGCGAGTGCGGTGAGTTCCTCGTCCGTGAACGCGCCGCGCACCACCGTGGCGGGACGCTCAACGTCGTCGAACTCGTCGGGGTTCCCACTGGGCTCCAGGGCAGCGGAATCCGCAAGCCGGGAAGCCAGCCGGCGCAGCGCCGCGGCAGCCTCCGGGGCGGCCGGGCGGAGAGCCGGATCCTTGGATAGCAGGCGGTCCAGTACCTCCCAGAGTGCGTCATCCACCGGGATCCGGGGCGGGCGGGAGGAAACGTGCCGGTACGCCACACTGAAATCCGGACCCGGGCCCGCGAACGGGGTTCGTCCGGCCAGCAGCTCGTACAGCAGGATGCCGGCCGCATACACATCACCGGCCGGGCCTGACCGGCCCTTGCTGATGAGCTCCGGCGGCATGTACTGCGGCGTGCCGATGAGCCCGGTAGTCTGCCGGATTTTCTCGCCCACCACGTCGGAGATGCCGAAGTCCGAGACGCGCACATCCCCGGGAGACCACTCGGCCCAGGGCCGGGCCAGAAGGACGTTGTCCGGTTTGATGTCGCGGTGCGTCACTCCGCGCGAATGGGCGAAAGACAGGGCATCGAATACCTCGGCGGTAAGGGTAAGCGCGTCTGCGGGCCGCAGCGGACCGGCGTCGTTCGCGGCCTCCCGCAGCGAACCGCCGGCTATGTAGTCCATGACAATGGCCAGCCTGGGACCCTCAACCACCATGTCCCGCACCGGAACAATGGAGGGAGCCTGCAGCGCGAGGAGAACAGAGCGCTCGCGGACGAACCGCTCAACGAGCGACGGGTCATCAGCATGTTCCGGACGCAGTACCTTGGCCGCCAGGGTCCGGCCGTCCGCCGAATGAACAGTCCAGACCTCACCGACGGCGCCGGACCCCACCCGTTCGCCGAAACGGTAGGAGGCACCGAGTGCCTGGCCGGTCTGAGCCAGACTCATCCTGCAATCCCCGCTGACTGGATCAATGCGGTACGTCCGCCGACGCCCAGGTAACCGCGGCCCGTAGTGAGCGCAACCGGCGCCCTGCGGGGCAGCGTGGCACCCAGCAGCTCGCCGTCGTAATCAACATCCGGCTGCAGCAGGACACCAAGACGGGACTTGCGCACGGTCTTGGTCCAGTGGCTGTACAGCCCGCGCAGGTCGGCGGAGCGTCCGGCAGCGATGATGCACAGTCCCGGCTGGCCCGATGCCACGCACCCGGCGATGGACTGGTCAGTGTCTTCAAACCGCTCGGCGTCATCGATCAGGAGGAAAACGGGGCCGCGTTCGAGCCGCAGGGCCGCCAGCAGCGCCGGTACCTCATCAGCGCCGACGGCGACGCGGTCCAGCTCGGCACTGCCCAGCGGAGAGCGCCGGTCGCAGATGCCCCATACCTGGGCCGGGCCCCGGGGTGCCGGAGCTGAACGGAGCTCCGCTGCGAGGGCCAGGAGCAGCGTGGACTTCCCCGACCGGGCAGGCCCGGCCACCAGGGCGTGCTCGCCTTCATAGATCTCCAGGAAGGCCGGCGAGAGGTCTGCCTCGTGCATGCCGACGGGAATGAGCCACGGTTCACCCTCTAGCTGCGGTGCAACACCCAGCTGGTCCAGGGTGAGGTGCGTGGGCAGCCGCCTAATCGCAGCGGCCTTTGCCGGCGCGTGCGCCCAGTCCCGGCATACACGCTCAACAGCAGCCTCCAAACCAATGCCGGGAGTGGCTACATGCATCTGCAGGGAGTTGCGCGGGTCCACGCACCGGCCGGGGACCGGTGCCGGGATCTGTTTCCCGCGTACCCCGAGCGAGGAGTAGTCGTAAGTGTCTGCGAGCCGGAAAAGCCAGCGCTGCAGTGTCACTTCGTTCATTGCCGACGGTACTGCCTTGGCCCGCGTCGTGGACACCGCGAAGGACAAACCCAGGGCAGGTCCATCCGCGTAGGCGCGATAGAGCATGTCCAGCATCTGCTGGCCTTCGTAGTCCTGGAACTCGTCCCGCAGCGAGGCCAGGCCATCGAGCAGCACCACGGCGCGGCGGTGGCTGCCGGGGTCGGACCGGCGGCGCTCCAGCTCAGTATTCAGGTGCCGCAGGAAGCGTGCCTGCTGTTCCTTGGCTCCGGCTCCGGTGCCCACGTACGCCACGGTATGCGGCAGGCGTTCCAATGCCTCGAGTCCGCGTGAGCCCAGGTCGAGGACGAGCAGGTCCAGATCCGCGGGATCGGTGTCCCGGGCAAGGGCCAGCGCGATGGAAGCGAGGGCGGTAGTTGTACCGGAGCCCGCCACGCCCATCAGCATCAGGTTCCCGGCGGACATGTCCCATCCGGACGGGGACTGGCGCTGAAGCTCAGGCTCATCCCTCAGAGTCACCTGCACCGAGGACCCGAGGACACCGCCCACGGCAGCAAGGCCCTCCGGCCGGTCAGCGCCGGACGCTGAGGCCGCTGCGCCGCCGTCGCCGGTTTCAGCCAGGAAACCTGCCAGTTCGACCCGTTCGCCGAGCGCTTCGGGCCAGACCTGCCGTGGCGGGGCGTATCCCTCCTCGGCGTTAGCCCGTTCAATGGCATCGATGAGGAGGTCCAGGTCATTCTCATCGGCCAGTGCGGAGCGCGGTGCGGCGGGAGGTGGAACAGGGATGCCGAACTGCCCCACTTCGCGGACGTCCACATCGGGTCCGCTGCCGACCTGGGCCCGGCCGGTAACCAGGGCTGTCTGGACAGGGGTGATGTCATCCTGGCCGAGCTTCACATATGCCCGGCCCATTTGTGCCCTGCCGATTTCAGAAGCAGCAGGCACGCCGATCACGTTGTTTGAATCCTCCCGGCTCTGCACACGCAGGGCCACCCGAAGGTTGGTGTTCGCCAGGATGTCGTCACTCACTACGCCCGCCGGGCGCTGCGTCGCAAGGATCATATGCACGCCCAGGGTGCGGCCGACGGCGCCTACGCTGACGAGTGCCTTGAGGACATCCGGGAAGTCCTTCGCCAGCATGGCGAACTCATCGATTACCAGGAGCAGCCGGGGCATGGGCTCGGCAGGGTTGGTGGCCAGGTAGGCGTTTAGGTTGTCGATGCCTTCCCCTGCCGCCGCGAAGACCCGCTGGCGCCGTTCCATCTCAGCTTCCAGGGCCAGCAGGGCGCGGTCGGCGAGCTGCTCATCCAGGTTGGAGATAGTGCCGATGGTGTGCGGGAGGCGCTCACAGGCCTTGAACGCGGCACCGCCCTTAAAGTCGATGAGGATGAAGTTCAGCCGGGTGGGGTCGTTGCGCGCGGCCAGACCGGCCACCAGGGAACGGAGGAACTCGGACTTCCCGGATCCGGTAGTGCCGCCCACCAGTCCGTGCGGGCCGTCCTTGACCAAATCGAGGGTCAGGGGACCTTCTTCTCCGGTCCCGATTGGAGTGGAAACTCCGTTGGATGACTGCCACATGCGGCGGATGACGGACGGATCCGGGCGCTCGTATCCGAGGAGCCCGGGCAGGCGGACCAGGGAGGGCAGGGAAGCGCCGGGGACGCTCAGCTCCGGGTCGTCAAAGTGTGCCAGCCGTGTGGCGCAGCGCAGGGCTTCCTCCCGGCTGAGGCCCGCCAGGATGAAATCCTCCACGCGGCTAAGGTCTTCCGGCTGCTCCGCGGTGGCCGCTGAGTCTTCGCCTACCCGGATGATGGTGGTGCAGGAGGCTGGGAGCTGTTCCTCCGAGGTGGCTATGACTATGCCGGCTACCCGTGAGCGGTCTGTCCCGCCAGCGCTTCCGGGGGCGGCGCGGCCCATGCCCAGCAGGGCCCGCGCCGGGGCGTCCCTGCCTTCGGTGAGCACCTCCGAGTCCAGTACAACAAGCAGTGCCGGTGTGGGCAGCTCCTGGACCGTATCTTTGAGGACGCGCAGCATGGACACACTGGTTTCCCGGTGGGAAGACATCCACCGCTGGCCGGTGCTGCTGCCTGCCTGGCGGGTGTGCGGAAGCCAGGACGCCCATTCCCAGTCCTCTGACCGTCCGGGGTCGCAGAAGACTCCTACAGTGAGGTCCGCCGGACCAACATGGACAGCCGCCTGGGCCAGCAGGGACCGGGCCAGTGCCAGGGTGTCTTCCCGGGGCCCCACCATGCCCACTACTCCGGCGTTGGTCAGGTCCACCAGCACCGGTGCGGAGAGTAACCGGGCGTTGGCCAGGGCGGTCTTCACTTTCTCATCCAGTCGTGGTCCTGCGTTCCGGTCCAGCGCGGGTTTCCACGGTACGTCGCCCGTGCCGGCGTGGAGGGCAAGGAAGTCGTCGGAATCTGCGCGGCGCTGCCACAGGGACGTGGCCGGAAGGGCGGGCCGGCGCACCACCGTCGCGGGGTCGGGGATCATCCGGTGACGGCGCTCGGTTTCGGCTGCGGCAGCGGTGCGAATCTGCTGCTCAAACTCTTTGACCGCACCGGTGAACCGCTCATCTTCTTCCTTGAGTCCGCGGGTGAAGCGGCGTTTCTGTTCGAACCACATTCCAACGGCCATGACAGGGCTCAGCATGGCGAACATCGCGAAGCGCAGGTCACGCAGGATCATCACCATCGCGACGGCCATGACCAGAGGGGCCAGAACGGTGATGTAGCTGAATTTACTGGCGGGCGGCACATCCTTGGGCGAAGGAGGGACCAGCGGATCTCCCGCCGCGGGCGTGCCCGGGCGGGGCGGACGGTTGAACGGCGCCGTCGCCGCGGGCGTCAGATTGTGCAGAGTGCCCGGCTGGGGGGCTGGAGTCTCATCGAGTGACCTGCGCACCAGCAGCACCGTTCCGCCGGCAATGACTGTTGTGTTGCCGCTGACCAGCACGCCGTCGGCGTCAACCGGTTCGCCGTTGACCAGGGTGCCGTTGGTGGATCCGCAGTCGAGTACGCGCAGACCGTCCTCCTCCCGGCGGAGGCGGCAGTGATCCCAGGAGGCACTCTCGGCCGGCAGGGTGAGATCAGCGTGCGGCGAGCGTCCAATGAGCATTTCGCGGCCCTGCGGAACCTCCGCAACCTGGCCGGCGCTCTGCCCGCCTGCAAGAGTGACCGTCCAGCCGGCTGCGCGCCGGGGGACGGGCCACGGTGCGCGGGAGATCCTGCTGCCTTCCAGAAGCAGCAGCTCCGAAACGGGCGTGGCTCCCCTCACTTCGGCTGTATCGACGTAGATCTGTTCCTCGGGCGCCAAACGCTGTCCGCCGGCGGTCTCCACCAAATCGGCAAGAGTCGTAGCGGGGGCAGCATGTGCCACGTCGCACTCAAGACGAGTCTCGTCCAGATCGATCAGTACACGCACCGGGCGTTCCTTCCGGGTCGGGCGGTGCCGGTCCATTCAGGGCTGGCAGGTGAGGGTCAGGGATCTTGCGGGGCCGGTATCCAAATCAGGCGCGGAGCGTTCCCGTCTGCAGGGCGAAGGCCAAGATCCTGGCTGGAAGCGAAGACCGGGACCGGTTCGGAGGTCATGGCTGCCGTGCGGGAGAAATCGAGCGGCGGGCCAGCCAGGCCTTCGCCGGCTCCGAAGGACATGCCTGCGAGGGCTGCTGCGACCTTTTTCGGGTCTCCGCTTTCCGCGAAGGCTGCAGCCCGCACCAGAGCAATCACCGCGTCGTGGCTTGAGGAATCCGCGGCCCAGGCATCAGCAGTGAAGGTGCCGTCAGCGGTGAGGTTTCTGACGTCAGGGTCTCCGGCAGCCAGCCGGACAGCTGAGAGGAATGCAGACATGCCGCGTCCCGGAGCGTCCTGCATCAGTGCAGCGCTGTCCCCTCCCGGTGCTGCCACACTGATCAGCTGGCCGGAAACGGTCCCGTCCAGTTCGGCCAGCGCTGCCGCGAAGTGCGGGGAAGCGGCTTCCTCCGGCAGCATGAGAGGCACAGAAACGTCACGGGACTGCAGAGCATGCACCAGCCGGGCAAGCCGCTGCGGTGAAGCCGCTGAAACGATCACCGCGTCCGCCGCTTCGGCAACCCTGGAGGCTTCAGTTCCCCGGGCCCCGTCCCCGGCGGCGGGGCGCAGCTGGTCTCCAGTCAGGATTGCGGCCTCCTGAGCCAGAGCCATGACGTCGTCGAAGGACTCGAGGGTGAGCTCCTGCGAAATGCGTTCCAGTGGTGGCGGGCTGCCACCATCACTCACCAGCAGGATCCGGTTACGCCCGTCCAGTGCGCTTTCGACGGCGGAACCGATGGAGGCTGCCGTCGGCTTGGTGGTCCAGGTGGACGGTGCCGGGTCAGCCGGTTCGGCATAGGGCAGAATAACCGGCAGGCCCAGCTCCTCCGCTGCCTTGGCAGCGGCCTGAGCCTGCATTCCCGTGCTTGCCACCACCAGGCCCGAGACGCCCTGTTCCGCCAGTGCCCGGACGGCCTCGCGTGCACCCTCCCGGGTTCCGCCGTCGTTTTGGGCCCGCAGCGAGACGGAGGTACCGCCCTGGCTGAACCGCTGGGCGGCAACAACCGCACCCTGCGCGGCCCGGTTGTACTCGGAGCCGGGTTCACCGGACTGGCCGTATGTCAGGACGACGCCGACTGTGAAGTCCCCAGGCAGGTTCTGCGCGGTCAGGGCAAGGGGGACGGTCGCCGCGACCGGATCAGGACGGGGTGCTTCTGCGGGACGGTTCAGCGTCACGGCGAGGGCAACCGCACCGGCGACAACCACGGCGAGGACGGCGAGAATCCCCGTCACCCACCGAGCACGGTAGCTCATTCGCCGCCTCCGATCGTTAGTGTGTACAGCGTCTGGGATGCAGCACCGCCGGGCACCTGCAGCTGGAAGGCAGGGAGCTCGTCCACCGCCGTGAGCGAAGCTTTGAACTGCGCCTGCCGCAGCAGCAGCCCCGCTACGTCCCGGGACCGGATATTGCTGTATCCCTCCGCGTTCTGCGCTGCCAAAGCCAGCTGGTAATCGGCGGTGTCTGCCTTGGCCGCGCTGGTGGCCATTGAGCCCAGCAGCCCCGATCCGTTCACGGACCGGTCACCCAGATCGAGCATCACCTTGTTGAGGCTGGAGGACAGAAGGGCACCGGCACCTTCCACGTCGCGGGTTGAACCTGACGTCCCGGCAGCGATGTTCGCCAGGGAGGACCGTGTGCTCTCGTCCAGGCTGGCTGACAGGGCCCCGCTTCGGCCGAGGAGTTCCTTCCGCTGCTTATCCACCGTGCCCCGGGCATCGTCGAGCACGGAGTCTGAAGTGGATTCAAGGCCTGCGATCGAACGGTTGAAGGCGGCCACTACTGTCTCGGAACCTGACGCACCGATTTCAGCTACCTCGCGCACCTGGCCCTGCAGCGCCTCCTCTACGGCCGCAGCGGTCTCATCGGTGACGTCTTCCAAAGAAGTCCTGATGTTTTCTCCCAGCTCATCCTGCTGCTCCTTGAGAGCGGTAAGGGTGGTTCCGGCAGCCGCGGATGAGCTGATGGCTTCCGCAAGTTTTTCCGCCAGCTCCCCCAGTGCGCCCCGGGTGCCGCTGATGTTCCCCGTGGCGGTGCTGTCGAGGGTGTCGACAGCTTCGTCCACGGCATCCAGTTTGGAGTCGATATCTGTGACCGCAGCGTCCAGAGCGGCGAAGGCACCGGCAATTGCCTCGTCGGGCGCGGTGGTGTCCACCGAGGAAAGGACCGAATCCCAGGCGGCCGTTTGGGCCTCCAGACGGGCTTCCAGGGGTTCCTGGAACCCGGGGGGTGCGCCGAGTACCGGGTCCTGAGGATCACAGGGGGCATCCGTCAGGAAGGACCGGAGCTGTTCCACGTCGGCAGCGGAGAGCTCCCCGGCCAGGGGGATGGCTCCGCCGCTCAGTTCGCAGAGTTCCTCAGCCAGTGCCTGCGTCTGTGCGGTCATCGAACGGTTCCAGAGCGGGCCGCCGGTCAGCTCGTCCCGTGAGTCCTGGGCGACGTCCTGGATGTCCAGCAGCTTTTGCCGGAGACCATCCACGCTGCTCTGCGCCGCCGCTGCGGCGCTGCGGGTTCCTTCGACGGATGTCCTGGCTGACGCGATGGCCTCATTGAGGCCCGTCAACGCTGCCGTGTAGTCAACGCCGGGTTCCATGCCCGCAAGCAGGCTCTGCAGATCAGCCTGAGCCTCCTCCAGCCTGGCAGCGGAAGAAGCATGATCCGTGATCGCGTTCCCGAACAGCTCTGGCTGAAGTCCAGCCACGAGTTCGTCGCCCTCCTGAACCAGGGACAGCAGGGCTCCGGTGACCGTTACGGCGGAACCGTAGAGGAAACAGGTCATGGACCCCTGTTCCTGACACTGCTCCGGGGACGGGTTCTCAGGACCCATCGTTTCCGTGATCGCATCCGCTACGGTGTCCCGGCACTCCGCACTGACCGTGGCGTAGGCATCCAGCTGGGACGCCATGGTGAGAATGCTGGAGTAAACCGTCGAAGCCTGTTCCGGCTTCGCAACTTCCGCTTCGCAGCCGGCGCCGTCTACCGCCGGCCGCGGCGGAGCAGATGAGGTATCTCCCAGCATGGAGTCAACGGCGGAGACTGTCTGCTGCAGCTGGGACAAGGTCGTGGACTGAGTGGACTTCGTGGCAGATTCCAAGTCACCGCCAAGCACCTGCAGCTGGTCCTTCAGACCGGACATGGTCGATGCAAGGGCCTGGGAGTTATCCCGGAGTTCCCCTGCGGTCCTGACACCCAGGGTCTGGGAGGTCTCCTGCAGATTGCGCCGGACCTCGGTAATCGTGGATCCGGCCTGCAGCAGCACAGTGTTGACCTCGGAGACCAGGGTGATGGTTCGGCGCTGCAGATCCATTTCCGAGTCCGGGCCGGAGGTGAACGCGCCTGCCAGTACGCCGTCGGCGCTCAGATCGGTGGCGAGGCCAGGCTGTACTGCTACGTCGATGGAGGGAATCTGGAAGTCCTCAACATCTGCGACGAGCCTCAGCGTGGTGCTCGCCCCGGACTGCGGCGGAGCCAGCACGCTGGCCCACTGAACAACGGCGGCACCGTCTTCGGTGCTGCTCAGAACTCCGTTGGTTCCCGTGGTCCCGTCCGCAGAGCCGGGCGTGATGTCCTTCGCCTGAACGCCGTTGAGCTTCGCCGATGCGGCTACCGTGAGCGGCGCGCCGACGAGGGCGGTTTCAGAGCGGGCCTGACCGGCGGCGTCGTATTCCACAACCCGGGGCTTGACCGTGAGATTCTCCAGAGTCAGATTGATCTCAACCGGCCCGGTGTGGCCCCGCAGCTCGGCGAGGTCTGATCCGGATGCCTCTCCGGCCCGGTACTGCAGGCTCACCCGTACGGGGAGATCGCCCACTACCTGGGCCGCGTCATAGTCAGTTTCCTCGGCGGAAGATTCACCCGTCGCGGACACGGAAATGGTGGTTCCCGAGACGGTCTCGATCCCGGCCGCCGGGGACAGGCCGACCCTAACGTTCTGCAGGATCTTGACGGGATCGGCGACGGGCTCCGGCTCGGGTGCCGGTGTGCAGGAAGTGGCAGCGACCAGTCCAAAAACAATGAGAGAAGCGCCGATCAATTGCCGTGCAGGCAGCACTCGTCCTGTGGTCAGTTTTCCGGCTCTGTTAAAGATTGGCATGATCGTCCCCCCGCGTCCGCAGCCGTAAGCATGATGATCATAGGGCGTGTTCGTGTGAATGACTAATCGGTCCGCGGTGGGGATTTACCGAGGTTTGGAGTGCCGTTTTTCCGCACTGTTGGAATTAGTCAGCAATCTTGGTATCGTGCCTTCGTCCGGTCGCCGGAGGGTTTCCATCCGGTGGAGAAGCGCTTTTCTTAGGGGGAATTCTAATGTCACGTGTGTTGTCAACCGAGCAGGCAAAGTCTGCCATTGGCCAGGTTCAGTCGATCATCAACGGCGGTTTCACGGATCAGATTGCGGCGCTGGACGCCCAGGGAAAGATCCTCTCCGATCCGAATGTGTGGGACGGTCCTCTCGCAGCCCAGTTCCGCGGCTCCACCTGGCCTGAGACCAAGGCAGCTCTCGACAAGGCGAGGGAAGAGCTCGAGCAGCTGCGCGGGCAGCTGCAGCAGATCTCGCAGAACATTTTCTCTGCCGGAGGCGGCGCATAAGCGCGCATTCCGGAGTGTAAGGGCCGGGCTGCTTCGCCGATCAACGGGCATGAGCCGCCCGGCCGCTTGCATGGAACACTAATCCCGGCGTGCCTGGGATGCTCAGGCTTTTTTCCAATCGGGTCCGCGGGCGCGGACGTTATTGCCGTCTGCGCGCCTCCGTACAGAATTTGCCGAGGCAGAACTGCGGCGTGGACATTCTTCTTTGGCTTTTATTCAGTGGGGGGCGCTGATCGTGACCGAGTTCGTTGAAATGCCGTTATTGCCGGCTTCGGACGCATCGCATGGAGGGCGGTTCAGTTACGCCGTGGCCGGGGCGGTGAAATCAGGCTTCGAACGGGCAGCGGAACGCTTAGACGGTCAGTCCGGGTCACGTTATGCCGCGGTAGCTGCGGCAAAAGAGGACTTCAAAGGGCATTTCTCCGAGGTGTTCCAGGCGAACGCGACAACGGCGGCCAGTGATGCCCGCGCCCTCGCTGACGCTCTGCGTACCGTGGCAGGCTACGTGGGGCAGATGATCGATGCCGGACGCGATGAAGACGCGAGGCGCCGGGAGAACAACGAGTGGGTCCGGGAGCATAACGACCGCAACTGGCTGGAGCAGGGCTGGGACTGGCTGACAGGCGAAGACGCCCGGCCGAACATGGATCCGGGTCCCGCCCCCGTTTTCGCCCCGGCAACCGCTGCCACCGGAGCTCGGCGCACCCCGCCTCCCGGCGGCGGGTACGGCGGGGGAACATCCTCCGCCCGGCCGGCTAACCTTCGGAGCTTCTCGGTCACCTCCCGCAGCCTGGACCAGGAACTGGCCTCTGCACCGGGAACCCTTGAAGGGCACCTGTCCTCCTTCGCGTCCAGCTGCTACTGGGGACGGATCGAAGCCGCCGGGGTAATCCGCGCCTACCGTGAGTACCTGGAAGCCAACGAGAACGATGCCCGCTGGGCCGGCACCATTGCAGATGCGTTCGCCGCGGCCGGAGGGGAAGGCAACGTCTCGACGCTCTCCGATGCGGCCCTGAACGAAGCGCTGGCTGCTGCCGGAGTCAGCGCCACCCGTTCGGGCCTCGTCATCGATCCGCCCACTGCGGCCGGCGCCATGCCCAGCACGGGATACGCCAATGACCCGGTGAACACGGCCACCGGCAACTTCATTGAGCCCGAATCCGATTTGGGCTTCGCCGGCGCTGCATCCAACCTGGCCTTGACGCGCATGTACAACTCACTGGCATCCGGTCTTGAAACACCCGGGGTCTTTGGACCGGGCTGGGCATCCGTCCTGGACCAGCAGCTGCTGCTTTCCGACGACGGCTGCCGGTGGGTACTGGCCGACGGCCGTGCCATCGATTTCCCGCGCGACGGGGACGGCTGGGCCCGGGGCGTGGGCGAAAACTTCTGGCTCACCCGGGAACCTGTTTCCGCTCCTTTCCTGGCGGAACTGACATCCCTCCCCGCCGGCAGCAGCGACGTACTGGTGGTCCGGGACAACCAGGGTTCCTGGTGGGCCTACAGCCTGGCCGGCCGATGGCTTGGAAGCGGAGCGGGGCCCGGCCGCACCATTTCGGTCATCCGCAGCACCGAAAACCAGCAGGACGGGGATGCCGTGCCCCCGGTCATCCGCTTGGCGCACGTACGGGGCCGCTTCCTCGACGTGGACTATGCCGACGGGTACGTGGCCGTCATTCGGGCCTCGGACGGCCGCCGGGTTGAATACGGGTACGACGCCGGCCGGCTGACCTCCGTGACGACGGAGACCGGGACCCGGACCTACCGGTGGAACGAGCAGGGGCTGATCGACGCCGTTCATTCCGCTGCCGGTGTCCTGGAGGCTGAAAACACGTACGACGAACAGGGCAGGGTCATCCTGCAGCTCACCCAGCACGGACGCCGGACCCGGTTCGCGTACCTCCCGGGCCGGGTCACCGTGGTTTCGGACGAGGATGGCACCCGCTCCAACTCCTGGATCGCCGATAACAAGGGCCGGCTGGTCGGGGTCCTGGACTCCCATGACCAGCGCCAGTCCATGGCCTACGACGCCCACGGAAACCTGGTCTCTTTCACCGAACGTGACGGCTCGGTGACGGTCCACGCCTATGACGCGCGCGGCCGCCGGACCCGGACAGTGACCCCGGAGGGCGCCGACCTAAGCTATGGCTGGGACGAGCAGGACCGCATCACCACCCTGGTCACGGAGTCCGGCTCGGTTGTCAGCTACGAGTACGCCGATGATCTCAGCCGGGACCCGTCGGCAATCCTGGATCCGCTGGGCGGGCGCACCGAACTGACCTGGCAGGACGGCCTGCTGACCCGGGTCACCGACCCGGTCGGGGTGAGCGTCACCTTCGAGTACAACGAATACGGCGAGCTGGCGGCCACCCGCAATGCGGCGGGGGACACGGCCCGGATTGTCCGCGATGCCGCGGGAAGGCCGGTGGCTGCCGTCAGTCCTTCCGGCGCGCAGACCCGGTTCAGCTACAACGCAGCCGGTCTGCTCGTCCGCCGTGAGGACCCGGACGGTGCTGCCTGGACCTTCGAGCACGACGCCGCGGGCCGGGTTACCTCAGTCACCGCACCGGACGGCGGGCGGACCCGGCTGGACTACGCCGCCAACGGCGAACTGGTCCGCACTACCGACCCGCTGGGCCGCACGGTGGAGCGGGTGTTCGATGAGCTCGGCAACGTCACCGCGGCACTCCTGCCCGACGGCGCACGCTGGGGCTTCACCCATGACAGCCTGTCTCGGCTGACCGGGATCACGGATCCGGCCGGCCATGACTGGATCCGGGAGTACGACAAGGTGGGTGCGCTGAGCGCCGTCGTGGATCCCACCGGGGTGCGGATCGACGCGTCAACGGACCGGAAAACCGGGACCGCAACGATCCGGGATGCGTTCTCCGCAGCCACCTATCGTTTCGATGAGTACGGGCGGCCGGTACGGGCAGAGACCGAGGACGGTACGGCGGAACTCGTCACGTACGACTCGGCCGGGAATCCGCTGGAACTGCTCGACGGCGAGGGCGGACTGACGGTCCTCGGCCGGGACGCGGCCGCGAAGATCGTCTCGGTCACGTCCCCGTCCGGCGCGGTGACCCGGTACGAGTACGACGACTGCGGCCGGCCCTGGAAAACCACGGACCCTTTGGGTGCGGTGACGGAACTGGTGTACGACGTCGACCAGCAGGTGGTGGCCCGGACCCTGCCGACCGGAGACACCGAGACCTTCGGCTACGACGCGTGCGGGCGGCTGGTGCTGCGCCGCAGCCCCGGGACCGGGGTGGCCCGCTACGGGTACGACAAGGCCGGGCGGCTGATATTCTCCCAGGACTCCTGGTACGGGACCCGCCGGTTCAAGTACAACCTGGCCGGGGAACTGGTCGAGACGGTTAACGGTGTGGGCGGCCGGACCCGGTTCGAGTACGACTCCCGGGGCCGGCTGGTCCGGATCACCGACCCGACCGGCGGGGTCACCGTCCGCACGTATACGGAGACGGATCAGGTTGCTTCGGTCACGGACCCGCTGGGCCGGGTCACCACCGCGACCTACGATCCGGCCGGGCGGCAGCTTTCCCAGACCGATGCGGAGGGGAACACGACTGCCTGGGGCTATGACGCTGCCGGGCGGGAGAAGAGCACCTCCTGGAACGGGAAACTGCAGGCGACGGTGGACCGCGACGCCATGGCCCGCAGGGTGGTCATTACCGACCACACCGGGGAGGACGGGCTGGTCGTGGAGCACGAGCTCGGGTTCAACCGGCGCGGCCAACTGACCTCCCGCACCCGCGGCGGGCAGGGGTTGTCCTGGTCCTATGACGCGGACGGGCACCGGACCGCGTTCACCGACACCACCGGAACCACCACCACATATCGGCATGATGCTGCCGGCCGGGTGACGACGGTGCACAACGCCAGGCTGGGCGACGCGCGGTTCACCCACGATGGTGCGGGGCGATTGACCGCGGTATCGGCCGGAGAGCTGGTGCAGGAATGGGCCTACCGGAACGGGTTCCTGGCCGAACACACCTGGGTTAACGGGTCGGACCCGGAGGCGGGGGCGGATGTCACGCTGATCGGCCGGGACGAGGAGGGCCGGATCACGGGCCTGACCCGAGCCGGTACAGTCACCCGGTACGGGTATGACGGCGCGGGGCAGCTGATCGCTGCGGCGACCACCCCGTTGGGAGAATCCGGTGCCGCGTCCTCGGCCCGGACACAGGTCTCGGAGTGGCAGTACGACGACGGCGGCCGGCTGGTGCGGGAGTTCACCCCGGCCGGGCCCCGGTCGTTTGCCTATGATGCTGCCGGGCAGCTCGTGTCCGTGACCGAACCGGACGGGTCCCAGACGGAGTATGTCTATGACGGGCTGGGACGCCGGTCCCGGCTGATCGGCCCGGACGGGTCCTGGACCGAATACGCCTGGGGCGAGACCGGGTATCTGCGCGGAACCACGGACCGCACCCCTGACGGGCAGAAGGTTGCCGGGCATGAACTCTGGGTGGATGCCCTGGGCGAACTCGCCTCGGTGGACGGGTGCCCGGTCTGGTGGGACACCGCGAACCCCGTCCCCTCTCTGGCGGGTATCAGTGACCAGCAGGTGCTGAACCTGCCCGGCGGCGTCACCGGTTTCGGGGAATCATGGCTGGCGCCCGGGTGGCGTGCCGCCCGGCCCACCGACGCCACCGACCCCTGGGCGGTCCTCGGTGTGTCGGTGGTTCCGGACCCCGGTGCGGTGCCCGGGATGGGTGCGCCGGGTGCGTTGTCCGGACTGTCCGGGCCGGCAGGGACGCTGCCGTCCGGGGTAAGCCTGACCGGTGGCGGCGGCCTGGAAATCGCAGGCCTGGAATGGCTCGGCGCCCGCGCCTACGACCCCAGGGCCCGTGGTTTCCTCTCCACCGATCCGCTGGCCCCTGTGCTCGGCGCCGGATGGGACGGCAATCCCTACTCCTACGCCGGCAACAACCCACTCAACGCCACGGATCCCACCGGCCTGCGACCGCTGACCGATGAGGAACTGAAGGCCTACGACGGTTCCAGTAAGGGCTTCCTGGCCAATGCGGCAGCCGCTGCCGGGGAATGGTGGGACAACAACTGGGAGTACGTGGTTGCCGGTGCCGCTGTCGTTGCCGGCGTTGCACTGATGGCTACGGGTATTGGTGGGCCGGTGGGTGTGGCCCTGATTGGTGCCGCCTCCGGGGCATTGATTAGTGGTGGCGTTTCGATCGCTTCGCAGAAGCACTTCAACGGGGAGGTGGATTGGGGTCAGGTTGGCGTTGACACGATGATCGGTGCCGCGGCGGGGCTGGCCGGTGGGGGCGTAGCCGGGGTCATGTCCAAGGCCGCGCCGTCCATGGCTCAGGCCGGTACAGGGGCGACGCAGTCGGCTCTGCGTTTCGCGTTCAGCAGTACGGGACGTGCGGCGACTGCCGCGGGTACATCGGGTGCCACCGCGAACTTGGGGAACTATCAATTCAATTACGACGGTGAAAAAACCGTTGCCGGTTACGTAGGTTCTGCAGCGACCGGGTTCGGAACCGGTTTTGGATTCGGAGTTGCCGGTAGCAGCATTTCCAATGCCGTGACGTCTGGATTGAAGATCACGCCGGTGTACCCCGCGGGTGCGGGCGCGCACGCCATGGCCCCGAATGTAGCGCGGTGGACCACTGGCGTCGACCTTGTAACGAACCATTTTGCTGGGGGTGTCGAAGGCGCAGTCAATGAGCTCATACGTCCTGGAGGCAGGCAGGGGGATAATGGCGGACGAGACGCTGTATCGACGTCCTTCTGGCTGGGATTCCTCAACGGCGCAGACGGACCGACAGTTGGGGTGCACCGGGCACCGTAAGTTCGAACAGTAGGCGAGATTGATCGCTGGAGAAATGAGACAGGAATGCCATCAGAAAACTCGCCGGACGCAGAAAACCCGACGTCTTCGAAGGTTTGGAGGGGCCGCTTGACGGCCATTAGTCTGCTGGCCGGACTCCTGATACTGGGATTGGTGCTAGGTTTCGGGCCAACGGTAACTAGAAAATACGATGAAAAGCATCGTGTGTCGATCGAGTGCATGGTGACCGGCGCGGAGGCGGATAAAGGGTCTGCCAGCGGCCGGGGCTCTGCTTCGTGGTCGCAGGTGGTTATCCGTACTTCGGATTGTGGAACGCTTTTGCTGACTTCGGGGGTGAACTCCTCAAACCGCGAGGAGGTGGCGGCAGAACTTGCGGAGGGCGGAAAGTTCCGTATCGAAGTCGGGGCGTTCGAGCAAGCCACGTCTTGGGTCAACAATCTACTCGGTCTCTCGCCGAGGGCTTGGTCATTCGAGAAAATCGACTGAACTGCCGGCAGTAAACGTAAGGTGGGGGCCTTACCAGGCTCAGGCCACAGGCGGGGGAGAGACTATGACTACCGGCGCACGGACCTATAATCCCGGTATGGCAACTCCGCGTCTGAACGGCGCCACCCAGCATCCCCTCTTCCTCACCGGAGCCGCACAGTGAGCGGCGGACTCGTCGCCCTGCTGGACGACGTCGCTGCCCTGGCCCGCATCGCGGCCGCCTCGGTGGATGACATCGCAGCAGGTGCCGCGAAAGCGGGAGCCAAGGCTGCCGGCGTCGTCATTGATGACGCCGCGGTGACACCGCAGTACGTCTCCGGCGCGGACCCCTCCCGCGAACTGCCGATGATCAAGAAAATCTTCTGGGGCTCGCTGCGCAACAAGCTGCTCATCATCCTGCCGGCACTGCTGCTGGTCAGCGCCTTCATCCCCTGGATCATTCCGTTCATCCTGATGCTCGGCGGCACCTACCTCTGCTACGAAGGCGCGGAAAAGGTGTGGCACAAGTTCTTCGGCCATCACGAGGCGAAGAAGGAACCCGCCGTCGAACGGGGACCCGAGGCCGAGTCCAAGGTGGTCAAGGGGGCCATCACCACCGACTTCATCCTCTCCTGCGAGATCATGGTCATCGCCATGAACGAGGTGGGCGACGCCTCCATCTGGGTCCGCGCCGTGATCCTGGTGGTCGTGGCAATCGCGATCACGGTGCTCGTCTACGGCGCCGTCGGGCTGATCGTGAAGATGGACGACATCGGCCTGCACCTGGCCTCCAAGGACTCCGCGGCCTCCAAGCGCGTTGGAGGACTGCTGGTGAAGGGCATGCCGTCCGTGCTGGCTGCCATCACCTTCGTGGGAACCATCGCCATGCTCTGGGTAGGCGGCCACATCATGCTGGTCGGCGCATCGGATCTTGGCTGGCATGCCCCGTACGACCTCGTGCACGTGCTGGAGCACCCCTTCACCGGGATAGCGGTCGTGGGCGGTTTCCTCGGCTGGCTCGTGAACACCCTATGCTCTGCGGTTGCCGGGCTGGCCTGGGGCCTGGTGGTCATGGGAATCCTGTTCCTGGTGAAGAAGGTCCTGCCGTTTGGGAAGAAGGGCGCTGAGCCCGGCGATACCCGCGCCGCCGTCGCCGGCCACCGGCCGAAGAAAACGGACGACGACGCCGGCTAGTCCTGCCGGCTGGCCGAGCCGGTCTCCGGGCGGGCACCCGTGCCCTCCGGGCGGGACGACCCGCGGTTCCGCACCCGGACAGCCAGCAGCGCGCAGCCAATCACGGCGGCGCCCCCGAAAACCGTGGGCAGACTGATGGCCTCATGCAGCAGGAGCGCTGCCCAGCAAATGCTCATCACGGGCTGGGTGAGCTGGACCTGGCTCACCTGCGGCATTGGACCGATGGACAGGCCGCGGTACCAGGCAATGAAGCCAAGGAACATGCTGACAACGGACAGGTAGGCAAAGGCCCCCCACTGGGCTGCGGTTCCAGTGGGAGGCTGCTGCGCTACGGCCAGTGCGGTCAGCAGAATCATCAGCGGCGAGGCGAGCACCAGCGCCCAGGAGATGGTCTGCCAGGACCCCAGGCTCCGGGACAGGATGCCTCCCTCGGCATATCCAACGGCGCAGACAATAACAGCGGCGAAGAGCAGCAGATCGGACCAGTGCAGGGAGCCGAAACCGCCGCCCTGCAGCATGGCAAAGCCGAGCGCAGCAACACCTCCGGCGCCCGCCGCTATCCAGAACGTCCGGGCCGGCCGCTCGCCGGTCCGGAGGACGGCCATCACGGCCGTGGCGGCCGGCAGCGCGGCAATGACGACGGCGCCGTGGCTCGCGGGAATTGTCGCCAGGGCAAACGAGGTGAGAAGCGGGAAACCGGCGACCGCACCACCCGCGACCACTGCCACCTGTATCCACTGCCTCCCGCGGGGGATCCGCTGGCGGGTCAGGAAGAGGGCTGCGCCGGCCAGGAGCGCCGCTGCTACTGCCCGTCCGGATCCAACAAACAGGGCGGACAGCTGCCCGTCAGCTACGGCGATGCGGGTGAAGGGCACCGTGAAGGAAAAGGCGGTGACACCTAGCAAACCCCACAGGAGCCCGGAGGGATTCTTCGATAACGGTTTCGCGGAAATAAGAGTAGCGGTATCGTCTAGTTTCATGTCCAACAGTAGCAGTGACCGCATCGTCTTGGCAGTGCGGAAGTGGATTGCGACGGCGCCTGCCGGGGCCCGGCTCCCCTCCACCCGCAGTCTCGTCAGCCAGTTCGAAGCGAGCCCGGTCACGGTGCAGAAAGCGCTGCGCACGCTCATTGGCGAGGGAGTGATCGAGGCGCGGCCCGGCGTCGGCACGTTTGTCCGCGCGGTCCGGCCCGCCCGTCCCGGTGATTACAGCTGGCAGACGGCCGCGCTGGGTCCTGTCCAGCACGGCATGGCACTGCCCTCGTCGGCGCTGCGGGCGGCGTCGAACGATGTCATTGCCCTGCACTCCGGCTACCCGGACAAGGAGCTGCTGCCGGACCGCCTGGTGCGGGCGGCGTTCACCCGGGCCGGGAGAAGCGACGCTGCGCTCAGCCGCCCGCCGGCAGCCGGTGTGCCGGCGCTGCAGTCGTGGTTCGCCGCGGAACTCGCAGCGGTCACTCCACCTGGCATCACTGCTCCAAATGCCAGCGATGTGGTTCTTCTGCCCGGCAGTCAGAACGGGCTCAGCACGCTCTTCCGCACACTGGTTGGCGCGGGCAAACCACTGCTCATCGAGTCGCCGACGTACTGGGGAGCCATTGTCGCCGCCGCGCAGGTCGGCGTTCAGCTTGTGCCGGTGCCGAGCGGCCCGGCCGGCCCCAATCCAGCGGACCTCGAAAGGGCCTTTGAGCAGACCGGCGCACGGGCGTTTTATGCCCAGCCAAACTTTGCCAACCCGCACGGCGCCCAGTGGTTGCCTGGCCCGGGCGAATCTGTCCTTGGCATTGTCCGGAACCACGGCGCCTTTCTGATCGAGGACGACTGGGCGCATGATTTTGGAATCACCGCAATGTCGCTGCCGCTGGCAGCCCGCGATGACAGCGGACACGTGGTGTACATTCGGTCGCTGACCAAAAGCGTTTCTCCGGCGGTGCGGGTGGCGGGCCTCATCGCCCGCGGCCCGGCCCTGGAGCGTATTCGGACGGACAGCCAGGCCCAGGCCATGTACGTCAGCGGAGTCCTGCAGTCCGTGGCGCTCGACGTCGTCACCGACCCCGGCTGGAAAACCCATCTCCGCAACTTGCGCCAGCAACTGACCGCACGGCGGGACCTGCTCGCGGAGTCGCTGCGCGAGTACGTCCCGGAAGCGCATCTCGAAGCGCTTCCCCGCGGCGGGCTGAACCTGTGGTTGCAGCTGCCGGCGGAAACAAACCTGTCGGCACTGGCGCGCGAATGCGAGGCAAGGGGAGTGGTGATCGCCGCTGGCGACGACTGGTTCCCCGCGGAACCGGCGGGCCGCTTCCTTCGCCTTAACTACTCCGGGCCTGCTCCCGGGCGGTTTCCCGAAGCTGCGCGGATTATCGGTGAGGCGCTTGATAAGAGTCTGGCCTAGGGCCGGCGGGGAGCCGCGGGAAAACAAAAAGGCCCGGGTTCCCATCGGGAATCCGGACCTTCTCAGTTGGCGGTGACGGTGGGATTTGAACCCATTGCTGACGTTCGGAAGGGGCAGGGTGGCTCACCAGTAAGCCCGTAAAATAGGCTGACTTGGTCGTTGCGCTCACAAGTCCAAACAGGTAGTCACAGGTGCTCCTGCACCAAAATGCACCACGAAGGGTGCTGCACGGTCCGAGGCCAGCTTACTAAGTTGGTCTCCGCGCAACCTGCGCCTGGTTGTTATGCGCTATCTTCGTGGGAGCGACTGCGCAGAGCTGCTGCTTCGACTGAACGGCAATCTACGAGAGCAACGACCGGGAAGACATTCCCACTGCTTCTTTTACCGTTTGGCTCATTAATCGGGATGACGAGCGTGACGCGCGAAGCTGACAAGCGCATGTACCCTTTCAATGTGACCTATCCAGCAGTGCAGTCAGATAACAATGACCACCCCAAAGAATTTAAGCTATGGCTGATTTTTGTGCTTGGCTTGACATTCTCATTATTCCTCGTCGGTGGCTGCCTATGGGTACTGCTTGCCTATGAACATCAAACTTGGCGCTTTTGGAGATCAGAGGAGCGTCTCACCCAAGACGATTTATTTGCACTCATCCGCAACGCTGTAACCACTGCTGCGGCCCTCGGTGTGGGGATCACGTTGTTCTTCTCCTATAGGAAGCAAAAAACAGCCGAGAGGACATTCAAGCTGGGTGTGCAAGCCCAGACAAATGCATCAAATGCTCTCGTTCTAGCCACCCAACAATATGAGTTAGATAAGGATCGAAGGGCTGATCAGAACATAAAGGACCTGCGAGAAAGGTTTAGCCGCGCTGCAGAACAACTTGGGGCAGACAGCTTTGCTCTAGTCGTCGCCGGCGTTCACTCATTAGAAACTCTTGCCGACGAGTGGCACCAGTTGCAGAGGGGCAATGATCGGCAAATCTGCATCAACCTTCTATGCTCCTATGTATCTACCTCTGGCGAAAACGCCGTTCGCTATTCGACGCGGCAACTGGTTGTGGAAACCATATTGACGCACCTTTCCGCTGAAACTCCTCCAGAGCGGTATTGGGATGCCGTTATTCCACTCCGCTCTGCAACCCCTCCTCAGGTCAGTAATGTGTACATCAAAGATGCGACACTCGACATTTCCGGCATGACGCCTACAGACCACCTCGAGGGGATTCTTCATCGTATAACCCTCGAATCTGGATCACTGGTTATGCATGAAGCCAATCTTGATCGGGAATCGGTGATGGTGAACGAGTCCAGGTTTATGGGAGGGGTAATGAGTGTCTCTCTGGAGGATGATCCCTACCAAGGAGTCAACTACCAGGGGGCTGTAACCTTCCAGAATTGTACCTTTACAGGTACCCGTCTCGTATTCCCTGGAGGAACAAATAGGTCAATTAAGCTCCGTTTTGTTGATTGTCTGTTTAAATCGCCAATTCTGCTGGATTCCTCCAATTTGATGCCTGGTGCACTTGATTTCCGAGGCTGCACCTTCGATGCAGACATATTCGGAAGTCGGCTAACAAAGGGCAGTTCCATTGTGCTCCACGGCGACGATAACCGTGGACCGTTTGTGCCACAAGATCGCCCAGGGCGCCCGGTGACCTTACAGCCCGAGGTCAAGTTAGGGGATTGACCGTAAACGCAGCACCTTGGCCCCGCCCGGTGCCGTGGGAAGTTGTTTCGTGCATATGGCGGATGCTTTCAACTCTCCGATCGTTGGCCGTGAGCAGGGGGCTGTCACCTCAGTAAGAGCGCGTTCCTGCTGTTGGGTCGTGCCCACCCCAGCTATCGGAGGGAGCAGTCCAGCGTCAAGGCGTACCGGATATATCGGGCCGTGCCGATAGCATCGACCTATGGAGAAGCGCTATCAGGTCTTTATCAGTTCCACGTTTGTCGACCTCGTCGACGAACGGCGAGAGGTTATGCAGGCTCTGCTTGAAATGGATTGTCTCCCTGCCGGAATGGAGCTTTTTCCTGCCGGCGACACAGACCAATGGACGTTGATTAAGGGTGTCATCGAGCAGAGTGACTACTATCTGGTAATCCTCGGGGGACGCTATGGATCGATGTCCGAAGAAGGAATCAGCTACACCGAGATGGAGTACGACTTCGCCATAGAGTGCGGAATCCCAGTGATGGGATTCGTGCCGGCAGACGCAGACGCGATCCCCGTCGGTAAAACGGACAGGAACCCGGCTGCCACGAAGAAGCTCGACGAGTTCCGTGAGAAGGTCCAACTCAAGATGACGAAGGACTGGAAGAACGCAGAGGACCTCGGATCGAAGGTCACTCGTGGCTTACTCCACCTCATCAAGAACAATCCTCGTCCGGGATGGGTCCGTGGCGACCTAGCGATGACTCCAGAGACGCGCGCCGAGATTGCGGAGCTCGAAGCGAAGATCGCCAAATTCGAGAAAAATGAAATCGAGACGAGGTCGGCTGTTGCTGTGCAGCTCGATGACAGTTTCGCTCACGGCGCGGAAAAGGTGCAGCTATCGCTGACCCACAAGGGCATGTACGGCTATGCCGCAATCGAAGAGCAGGGAGACCTGACATACACGTGGGAAGAAGTCATAGCGACTCTCGGTCCGTTCATGATTGAGGAAGCCCCTGAGCCCTCTCTCCGCAATACCTTCAACAAGCACATGCTGAGCGAAATTCAGAACGCCCCGACGGGCGACTGGACATCTGAATGGTCAAGACAGTCGGCAGAGATCTCTGACAAGTCCTGGGGGACGATCATTGTGCAGTTGCGGGCGCTTCGCCTGATTACAACCGGCACCAAGAAGCGCACCGTCAGTGACAAGGCGGTTTATTGGAAGCTCACGCAGGCCGGAGACGACTACCTCGTCGCGCTCCGGGCCGTGCCCAGCCAGACGTTTTCCGCAGCGCCAGCTTGACGTCCCTTCGCTGTCCGACGGCTAGCCAGTGGGTGCTGTCGGGATACGTCACCGGCCAACTCGTAGCTGTTCCTGGCGGTGCCGTTGAAGAGCGTCTACGACGTAGTCAAGGTCATCGGGGAACAGGGCAGCGTAGGTATCCAGAGTGACCTTGGCCGACTTGTGGCCAAGCATCCTTTGCACCACTTTCACGTTGGCGCCGGCGCTGATCGCTAGAGATGCAGCCGTATGCCGGAGGTCATGCGGCGTGATCCGGCGGAAGGTGTCGTCAGCTGCCTGAGCGCGCTTCACCGCCCCGGCGAACCAACCGGAAGCCGTATTGCCTGGCCGAAGGAACCCGCCCACCTCGGAGTTCCAAAGACGGTCTTCTTGGCCCTTCCCATTGCATGTAGCCAATACTGCGGCATTAAGGAATTCTGGGTAGGCCACCGTGCGTTTTTCGTGGCTTTTGACGCTCCCGAGAACAGTCTTGCCATTGACCTCGGCGACAGCTTCGCGGAAATTCACCCGGCGAGTTTTGGTGTCTACGTTTCTCACTCGCAAGGCCGTGGCTTCCCCCCAGCGCAGACCTGTGTAAGCAAGGAACCGAACCAGATCAGGGTGCCGTGATGTGAGGGCCAGAGCCTCGACCTGGGCGTGTGACAAAAACACCTCATCAGGGATTGGTTTCTTCTTGATCGTGAGATCCCGTGCCGGATTCTTTGTGATTCTGTTGTCCTCTACGGCATGGTCAAGGATGCCGGCCAGGAGGTCGCGAACGCGGGCAACGGTCGTGTGAGAGCGTTTCTCTCCTAATTCGTTCAGCCATGCCTGTACGTCGCGCCTGGTGATCGCCCCGATGGCGTACTTGCCCCACCGCGGCTGGACATGTACCCGCCAGGCGCTTTCCACGGAGTGGTAACTCGCTGGGGTGATCTTCGGCTTGTGTTGTTCGAGCCACTGGACTCCGAGCTCCGAGACGGTGGCTTTGGCATCGGAGCGGTTGACATAGGATCCTTTGAGTTTTGAGACCTCCACGGTCGCTAGATGAGCCTCGGCATCGCGTTTCAGCTTGAACCCTCGGTCGTGCCCCCGGGTGCCATCGGGTTTTGTGTACCAGACCTCGTACAGCCTGCCCCGGGTCTTGGTCTGGTACGCCTTGACGGTGCCCATTGTGCTCGTTTCCGCTCGAAAGGATTGATCTTGTGGGTGTGACATTCAGTGAGCAGTTGTGAGGCTACCGTGTTATTCTCGTCTCAGAAAAACGCAAGAGGTTGGCGTCAGCCGGGTTCACCACCTGGTTTCCACCTCGATCAAGGCGGCCGGAGTGGTGACTGATCCGGCCACAGCATTGGGTGCACTACCGCTCGATGTTGAAATTTCGTCCATGTCGTGAGGAACTACCGCCTTCACGAACGGGAGTAGAGCGGTCGCTCCTTCCGCAAGGACTTCTCTGATGTCGTCACCTTCCGTTGTCATCACCACACCCCTGCTCGACTCCCTTATCCATCCGGACACTCTGGCTGAGCGCTTGGGTACCAAGCGCCGCACGGTGGATGAGTGGCGCATCACCGGAAAGGGCCCCGCCTTCATCAGGGTCGGGCGCAGTGTCCGCTATGCGCCGGAGTCCGTGGATGCCTGGCTTCTGAGCCAGCAGCGCACCAGTACCTCGGAAGAACGGTGATCCGATGAGTGCCCAGTGCCGTGATGAATCTGCTCCAGCCGACCCCGCCCGCCCGGAAGGGTCTAGCTTGGCCGCTATCCCTCAGTCGGTGAGCCTGCTACCCGAAGCCGTTGACGAAACCGAGTCAAATGGACATACGGACGCACCCGCTGCCGTAGACGCCTTGGTCTCCACGGGATCACAGGGATCTAACGCGCGCGACTCCTTGGGTTCGCGCGCGTCCGAAACGGAAACGGACGCAAACGCGCAGCAACTATTCGATCTGTCGGAGCTGCCGATCCCGGGCGCCGATGAGAGTGACAGCGTTCCTCCGTACGTGGTCACTTCGACGCCTGAGGATGTTGCCGCCGTACGCCAGTTCTTCGCCGATGCTAAGGCTGCCGAGACCTCCAAACAGAAGAAGCGTGCGCGGACGCGTTCGCGGGTGTTCTCTGTGATGCAGTACCACGAGCATCCGCAGACCGGCGCGGTGATCTTTACACAGGAGCAGTTGAACGACGGCCTTGCTTCCCTGGGTGGCTGCCTCTATCGATGGGCCTATATCTGGCATGACAGCGACCGCCTGGTGGAGGTGGATGAGGGCACCATGGAGATGGCCTGTGTAGGCATCAAAGGTCTGCATGTACATCTTGTGCTGTGGGTCAAAGACGCAGGCGATTCTCGACCCACGGTGCGCACCGTCTCCGACGCCTTCACGATCCCTTCCCCGCGGGTGCGGGTGCCGAACGAGGTTGCCGCGCAGGAAGGGATTGCGGATCACAAGGGTCGTAACGCTGCTGAAAAGGCGTTCTTCGACCTCTGCGAGTATCTGGTCCACGAAACTCGCACGAGCTCCGGTCTGGTGGGCATGCATCACCCGGATCGGCATTACCTCGTGGACGAATCGCAGGCGGGCAATCCCGGTAAGTACCAATATGGCAGGGGCCGCGTAACTTCCAACTTTGACTTCGGCTCAGCACTCGACGGTCACATGGCCACTCGCCACAACGTCGCGGAAGGCGGCGGCGGAGCGAAGATCAGCAAGCTGTTTCAGGCTGTGGGTCAAGGGTCCCTGACCCTGAAACAGGTCCGCGACCAGGAGCCGGCCATCTACTTCGCCAAGGGCAACTTGGCCCACTTTCAGAAACTTCGAGGGGATTTCCTCGCGCATCAAGACGCGCCTGGGGCGGTCATGAACTTTTACGTGTTCGGAGAAGGCGGAACTGGTAAGGACCTGCTGGCTAAGGCACTCGCTCGGTCGCTCGCCCCTGACGCCGAACGACCTTATTTCAAGGTCGGTGGCGACAACGTCAGCTGGGAGGGCTATGACGGGGAGCCGGTGGTGATCTGGGAAGACATGCGTGTCGGCGACATGATTCGCACCGCCAAGAGCCGTGGCATGCTCTTCCGCATCCTTGGCCCGTGGCGGGAGCCCGACGAAAAGCCAGTCGTCAACATCAAGAACGCGCACACCCAGCTGCTCAACCGGGTGAACATCGTTACGGGGCCGGAGGGCTACGACGTCTTCCTCCGTGGCCTGGCTGGCGAGTACGAGTCGATGCAGGGCGGCGTGAGGGTCAAGCATCAGGCTGAGAATCTGGGGCAGGGATACCGGCGTTTCCCGTTGGTCATACCGGTGGGGGAGCGAGAGTTCGGAATCTACGTCAACTTGGGAGTCCTGAACGGCACTCGGGAGTATCAGTCGTACGAGAAGTACGAGCGCATGCGCCAGGATCTGGAACTGCTTGCCCGCCGGTGTAAAGCAATTAAGGACGGGGCTGAGCGGCTACGGGTACGCCACCACATTGAGGCCCAGACGGTCGCCCCGATCCTGGAACACCACGACCGCATCGCGCAGCCGGTCCTCGAGGAGGCCAGCGCCGATGACATCCTCGCCGAGTTCGCCGACGTCGGCCAGTCGATCCAACCGATCGCTGACGTCGCCGTCGCGAAGACGGGCGCCGGGCACGACGCCGAGATCGTTGCAGAGCAGCAACGCGTGGAGGGCGAACGTCGGCAGGCCGAACTGAGGCGGGCAGAAGAGATGCAGCGCCTCCGCGAGATGTGCACGTGTGAGGGCTTCCCACCCTCCGCCTGGCTGCACGGAGCTGACTGTCCGGTGCTGCCTGACGAGGAACGCCTGAAGCGGGTTCGAAAGCGGCAGGAGGAGCTGGACGCGAAGGTCGCTGGGATCCGTGCGAACGGCGGCTTGCTCACCGGGGGAGGTGCAGCATGAACGTCTACGACGGACAGCACCTGCCGATCCCTCAGGGCTCCGGTGGAGCGCTGGCTGATCTGTTGGTCGAGGCGCGCAGCGCCGAGGATGCCCCGCGCAGCGGCCCCCGGAGGGCACCGGGAACCTTGGAGCGCAGCGTAAAGGTGTATGGGGCAACACTTCCGTTACTGAAGGGCGGTGCAGAGGCTCCGTTTATGGGTGCAGGGTCCCATAAGCGGAGAAGCAACGGACTTCAGAAACGGAAGCCCCGCGGGAGCGCCGCCGGAGGCACCACCGGAGCATCGCGGAGGTGGTTGCGGTGAGTTGGACGGTCACTTACGACGCTTCCCCGGAGGCAAAGGTCAAGCGCACCGGTTCGCATGCGGTCAACCGTGATCGCCACCTTGGACGGGCTCCGGACTTGGCGGCCGGGTTCGATTTCGGGCATCGGAATCCCAACATCGACTTGGCCCGGTCGGGGATGAATAAGTCTTTCGTCAACGACGGCAATGGCGGTTTCCGCGAGCCGGTGGTGACGAAGGATCCGAAGGGTAAGGACCGACCTCCCAGCGCTGAATTCGCCGATTACCGAGACACTAGGGTGGCTCAGGTGAAGAAGTCGCTGCGCAAGGATGCAGTAATCATGCGCGGCGTCATGCTCCAGCTTGATCCGAAGTGGTTCGATGCGCACTGCCCCGACTGGCGCACCGATGGGCTCAACGACGAGGCACACCGATTTGTTCAGACCCAGCTCGACTGGGCTTGCCAGGAGTTCGGGCAGCAGAACATCGTCGGTGGATCCCTCGACCTGGACGAAACCAGCCCGCACCTGCAGTTGTCAGTCGTGCCGGTCACCGAAGATTGCAGGCTCTCACAAAAGGATTTCTTCCGAGGGCCGGGGCACTTCAAGAAGCAGCGCAAAGAGCTGTGCGACGCCCTCGAAGCAGCGGGGTATGACCCCCAGCGCTCGGTCAGCGACAGGTCGACCGAACGGACCTCCAGCGCCGAGTATGCCCGTACAGCGGACAAGACAAGAGCCACCCTCGCTGTGGCCCAGCGGGATAGTCGGAAGCTTTGGGAGGAACGACAGCAGCTGCGGGCGGAGAAGGCCAAGCTGGATGTTGAGGCCCGGGCCATCAAAGACGACAGGCATCAACTTGATGCACAGCTACAGGACTTGCCCCGTCTGAGGCGCAGAGCAATAGACGACGGGTTAGAAGCTGCTCGAACAGCTGCACGCCAGGAAACCGCAGAGGCTAGAGAGGCGGCCCGGGCGGCGGAGCGCCGTGCTGCGGAGGCCGAACGGCGCCATAGCGCCGCCGTCCGAGACCTGTTGGCCCTACGTGCGCAAATCCAACAGCAACTCGTCACCACACCGGGACCGCCGACCTACGAAGAGATGCGGCAGGACATCCTCGGAGCACAACCACAGTTGCTCGCGAAGTTCCTTAGGGGAATGAAACTTAAGGACGGCTCCACGCTGGAGGACAAGTTCGAGGAGTTCCAGCGTCGGTCGTTCGCGGCGTATCAGCGCCGCGGCAGCGACGCCCTCGGCCGCTATAACGGCCCCAGCTACGAGCAGTGGAAGGGCCGGGGTCTGGAGATGCAGAGGAAGATCGACGCAGCGAGCTTTTCCAACCAAGTTGCCGACATGAACGGTCCGCCCGAAAGTCCCAGCAAATGACACTCCCACCAGGAAGGCGACGGGAGACGAGTTTTGTGATTTTCCTCGCCTATAGAAATTCTCGTTTATGAGGAGATTCCATCCAAGGGAGCCGGTGATTCGCAGAAGGGGAGAATTCTGAAGCTGTAAACCAACCGATACTTGTTTCGTGCAAGAAAACTCGAAAAGAAAGCTGGGTCGGCCTTCGAAAGGGCCCCGGCACCCGTTCACCGTCAAGCTCGACCCGGAGCGCAGTGCGAAGCTGAAGGAGATTCTGGGAACCCTGGACGTCGCCGGCACAGATTACCTCGGATCGATTATCGAGGCACACGTGGACGCCGTTGACGTCCAGGAGTTGGTCAGCCAGTGGCCAGAGGGAGAGTCGGCCGCGGAGAACAGCGGCGCCTCATTCTCGCGCCTCGGTATCCGAGGGAAACTTGCTCAGGAAGAGGTACTGCGTCGGGCTCAGGCCCTGTCGTGGAAGATCAATCTGCTGCTGGATGCCAGAGTGGACCCGTCAGGGCAGCGGTACAAGTTTTCTGTGATCTGCGCCGGCGTTCAAAAGTTCGGCATCCACCTGTCCCGAACTCGGTGGTCGCGGCTCAAAGAGGGCCAGGCCCAAGTCGTCTCAGACGATTGCCTGCGTGCAATCGCCAACGTATTTGGTGTCGACCCCGAATACCTTCTCCATGAGAACGCGGAGCTTCCCCCGGAAGTGAAAGAGGTGCTGCCGCAGCTTCGGCTCCAAAGACTCTTAGGGGTGCGGGAATTCGCTGTGAAAGCGCTGGGGCTCGTAGACCCTGACCTGCTCCAAGAGATGACCACGGTGCTTGATCAGGCCATACAAGAAGAACCAGTCCGCTACGGGGCTCACGAAGGGTCGTTCCGATGGGTAGCTGTCTCCCGGACGGACTGCAGGGCCGACATGAGGCGGCGGGCGTTCGCAGGGGAGCTCAGGAGGTAGCTTGTCTCCACCAATGCGTCGTACTCAGCCTTTGAGATCAAGACAGCTGATTCGCGCTTAGCGACGATCTCGATCTCGGTGCAGTCGAGGTTTACTCGCTCTATGAGCCGGGCAAGGTGACGGCGAGCCTCACTTACGGTTACGGCCACCAGAGGTCTCCTTTCGGTCCTCAATCAGCATCATGCACTGGATCCGCACTGGAGATGACGCGAGTGATGTGCATGAGCCCATTCTTGTCCCGCCGCATATCGACACCGACTACATTCTCGGTCGCAATCTTCCTGCATAAGCCGATGACCGCTTCCAAGGAGAAGAAGTAGAGGTGTTTGTGCCGCTCATGTTCGGATGCTACGAACGCCCCATTGAAGTAGCGCAGCCCCTCTAATATCGTGCCGTCTTCCTGTTCGACCGGTTCGATAATGTCCTCAAAGCTATGCATCATGATGTAGCTATGGACGAGTTGATTACAAAAGTGTCCGAGTGATATCTGCGTCCGTACTGGTGTATTCAAATCGTAAAGCTTATCGATTTCTTCTCTGTTGTACACGTCAGGAACAGCTCCCGCACGGGGGTACCGGAGGACGGCTATTGGGGTAGCAACCAGGCTGTCGGACAGCTTGCGGGCCTCGTTGAGACGGCGGATCGCATAACCAGCCAACATCAGGTCCTTCTCTGTTCGAAAAGTGCTGCGATCGGACCAACTCTCCTGGCGTGATTTTCGTTCGAGCCGACCTGCGATGCGGCCAAGTTCAACGCGCCATGGAATCGAGTCTGAAATCACCCCGTCAGAGTAGCCTGAACAGCCGCTCTTAGCGCAGACGGCACCGTCCGGAGGCAGTTTGAGGCAACAACGGGCATCACCCCAGCGTGTCGACGAACATAGGTAACGTGCACCAAATATGCACCACGAAGACTCGTAGAATGCAGAAAACCCCCGGTTTCCCGGGGGTTTTCAATGGCGGTGACGGTGGGATTTGAACCCACGTTGGCTTTTACACCAAACAACATTTCGAGTGTTGCACCTTCGGCCGCTCGGACACGTCACCAACGGAACAACCTTACCGGGTGTTGGGCTCCAGCCCCAAAACGCCCCGGACCCGGAACTTCCGGGGTCCGGGGCGTACGCGCAGGCTAGAGGTCCACGACGTCGTTCTTGCCGACATTCGGGGTATCGCCCGTCACGGCACTCTTGCCGATCTTGAACAGGGTGGCGATCTTGGGCTCGTCCGACACCCAGTACTCCGCCGTCTCACTGTTGACTTTGATCAGGGCGATCGACGGATCTTCCCGGCCCTCCTCGAACCATGCCGACGCGGAGGCATTCCAGAGCTCCTGGATCTTCTCCTGGTCGTGGCTGATCTCAGCGAGTCCGCTGACAGAGAGGTAACCCTCCTTGTCCTCCACCGCCACGTTCACATGCGGATTGGCGCGGATTTCGTCAGCCTTGGGGGAGGGGTCCTGGGTGAAGAACCACAGATTGCCTTCCGAATCGGTCTCCTGCAGTGCCAGCGGCCGGCTCACCAGGTTGCCCTGCAGGTCCACGGTGGTCAGGTTGCCGATTTTCGCGTGTTCCAGAATCTTGACTACGCGGTCTACGCCTTCTTGGTGCTCTGAAGTCATGCCTGCTCCTAGCTGTGGGTTCGCTGGGTGGGTTCCACGAATAAAAGCAAGCCTACTTACGGTTAAGTGCCCTGTGAACCGCGCAGCGTACGCCGTGAGCCGAAAAACTCCCGCAGCAGCTGGGCGCACTCTTCCTCGCGGACGCCCGGGAACACTTCGACCCAGTGGTTCAGCCGCGGCTCACGCAGGATCTCGAAAACCGAACCGGAGGCGCCGGCTTTCTCATCCCACGCTCCGAAGACCACGCGGGGGATCCGGGCGAGCACGATCGCCCCGGCACACATGGCACAGGGCTCCAGGGTGACCACCAGGGTGCAGCCCTCCAGCCGCCACTTGCCCAGGGCTGCGGCGGCCTCCCGGATCGCCACCACCTCGGCATGGGCAGTGGGATCCCCGGTCGCCTCGCGCTCGTTACGTCCGGTCCCGAGAATGGTCCCGTCAGGACCCACGACGACGGCGCCAATAGGGACGTCGGCGGTGTCCAGAGCGGCGCGGGCCTGCTCCAGGGCAAGCCCCATCCAGTCCTGGCGGGCGGCTGTGGGCGATTCCATAGGGACATGGTCCCCCAAATAGCCCCGCGGCCAGTAATTCCGCCCGGTTCGGCGGGGGCCTCGGTGGTAGTTTGGAACCATGCGCGTACTAGTAGTGGATCATCCCCTCGTAGCCCACAAATTGACGGTACTCCGGGACAAGGACACCCCTTCCCCCGTCTTCCGGCTCCTCACCGAAGAACTCGTGACCCTGCTGGCGTACGAAGCCACCCGCAATGTCCGGGTTGAGCCCGTCAATATTGAAACCCCCGTCACCTCGACCGTCGGCACCGGACTTGTGAAGCCCACGCCGCTGGTTGTTCCCATCCTGCGTGCCGGGCTGGGCATGCTCGAAGGCATGACCCGGCTGGTTCCCACCGCGGAGGTCGGCTTCCTCGGCATGGCCCGCAACGAGGAAACCCTCGAAGCCATTACCTACGCCGAGCGCCTTCCGGATGACCTGACCGGGCGCCAGGTGTTTGTCCTGGATCCGATGCTCGCCACCGGCGGTACGCTGCGCGAAGCCATCAAGTTCCTGTTCAACCGGGGTGCAGCGGAGATCGTCTGCATCTGCCTGCTGGGTGCGCCTGAAGGCCTGAGCGTCCTCGAAGAGGAACTGGCCGACGCCAACGTCACCATCGTCCTCGCCTCGATCGACGAGCGCCTGGATGAAAAGGCCTATATCGTGCCCGGCTTGGGAGATGCTGGAGACCGCCTCTACGGCATCGTCCACTAGCCCAAAAAGCCCCACCCAGGGGCCAATATGTCTCACATATTGGACACACTGCTCTTCACTTGACTTCCGGCGGTTCGTAAGCATGCTTACGAGCCGCCGCTGTCGTTAACCTCCGGAGTCGAAAAAAATCCTTGTCAGTCCGCGGATTCTGGTGATTGGCAAACCCCAAGTGGACTCGAGGAATGCCGACGTTTCAAGTGATTTCTCTCACAAAGAGCCCCCTTGTGTCCATATGGTGAGACATAAGCATCATTGTTACTTGTGCGTAGGGCTTTGTTACATGCAATAATCCGTAACGTGAACATCCACACGACAGCATGTGTCGCAGATCTTCTTTTCGGCAGCAATGCTGGCAGGAAGAGCTGCTGTCGTCGAATGCAGGCCTAGGGAGAACCACCCCCCATCCCCGGGCAACACACCCGTCCATTTGAAGGGCGCAACCCCTGCGCCGCTCTCCTGGGCACACTCCCTGCATAGTGCCGTGCACACGGCAATTCACCACTGAGGTCCCAAAATGTCAGTAGCATCCGGGTACGTCCACATTTCACTCCGCAATGCCCAGAGCCGGGCAGCAGGAATGCCTGCACGTCCGGCCGGGTTCCCCCGCCCATTCGGCACGCCCGCCGCGGGACAGCAGTTCCCAGGCCAGGTTGTTCCCACCGGGATGCGTTCCCCGCGGTCCCCTCTGGGTGAGAGAATGCCGCTCACCGCTCCGACTCCCGTGGTGGCACCTTCCGGAACACCCGGGCCGCAGCCCGTCAGCAGCGACACCGTAGCCCGTGGCTTCGTGATTTACGTGGGACTCGACGAGGACACGGCAGCTGCCAGCGGCACAACGCTGACCAAACTCGCGCAGGAAATCCGCGCCCACGTCCAGACACTTGTTCCGGGTGCCCAGAGCCACGCCGCCGTCGCGCTGGCGCCGGCGGGCGCCGCCGGGTCGGACATCGACGTGGTCCGCCAGGCCCTGGGCGACCCCACGGTCAGCCGGGCTCCGCGCCCCGAAGCGTCCTCGCCGTCGCCTGTCCAGCAGAGTGCCCCGCGCCCCTCTGGTGTGCTGATTGACCTTTCCCGCCGCGAGGTGCACCTGGACGGCGAGACACTGAACCTCACGTTCAAGGAGTTCGAGCTCCTGAACTACCTCGTGGAGAACGCCTCCCGCACCGTGGGCCGTGAAGAACTGCTCTCCGGGCTGTGGCGCAATGCCGAGGAAGTGCCCAACGAGCGGACCATCGACGTCCACATCCGCCGTCTGCGCTCCAAGCTGGGACGCCTGGCCAACACGGTCCGTACCGTGCGCGGGCAGGGTTACCGGTTCTACGAACACCCCGAGGTCGTTGTCTGGGCTGCACCGGAGTACAGCATCTAGCTGCTCCTGCGGCACCGCATCGAGATGACAGAAAGTGCTGGTTTGGGCCTCCAAACCAGCACTTTCTGTTATCTCGGGGACGGCGGATCCGGCCGGGACGGGACGCAGCCAGGTCCGGATCCCCGGCGCCGATAGACTTGGCCCATGAGCGGCCACCACCTGAAAAAACTAATGCTGCTGCGGCATGCCAAAGCAGACTGGCCGCGCGAGGTCACCTCCGACCATGAGCGTCCGCTGTCCGGGCGCGGGCACCGGGATGCCCCGCAGGCCGGCATCTGGATGCGGGAGAACGACGCCGTTCCGGACTTCATCCTCTGCTCTTCAGCGCTGCGCACCCGGCAGACGTGCACCTGGGTCTGCGACGAGCTGGGGGAGAAGGCGCCTACCGCCAAGCTCGAAGACCGGCTCTACGACGCCTCAGCCACCGAAATCCTCACTGTCATCAACCATGTCCCGGAGACGGTCACCAGCCTGCTGGTCATCGCGCACATGCCGGGCGTCCAGGAAGTGGCCATGCGGCTGGCTTCCGTCACCTCGGATGAAGACGCCGTGATGGAAATGGCTACGCACTATCCAACCTCCGGACTGACCGTGATGGAGGTCCAGGCGCCGTGGGCGGAACTCGACGGCCGGGACGCACGCATCACGGACTTTGTGGTTCCGCGGGGGTAGGTCCTCACATCCCGTACTTCTCCAGCAGACGCAGCCAGACCTCGCTGATGGTGGGATAAGCGGGTACCGCATGCCAGAGCCGGTCCAGCGGCACTTCGCCGGTGACCGCAATGGTGGCCGCGTGCAGCAGTTCCGCGACCCCCGGCCCGGCAAAGGTAAACCCCACGGGAACGCCGCGGTCCTCATCCACCACCATCTGAGCCCAGCCGCTGTACCCGTCCGCGAACAGCGACGAGCCGGCAACGCTCAGCGGCAGGGACGTTTCGCTGGCACGGATGCCCCGCTCTGCCGCCTCCTCAAAGCTCAGGCCAACCATGGCCACTTCCGGATCGGTAAAGACCACCTGCGGCACTGCGGTGTGGTCTGCTGTTGCGGCGAAGCGGCTGTATGCCGGCGGCTCGCCAAAGCCGATCTCACCGCGGGCCCGCGCGGCAATGGCCGAGCCCGTGGCACGCGCCTCATATTTGCCCTGATGGGTCAGCAGCACTTTGCCGGCTGCGTCGCCGACGGCGTAGAGCCAGGTGCCGGCGCCGGCCACCAGGCCTGAGTCATTCGTCTGCAGCGAGGCAGGGTCCAGGCCGAGGTCCTCCAGGCCAAGGCCCTGCAGCGCCGGGCGGCGGCCGGTGGAGACCAGCAGCCGGTCAGTGCTCAGCGACCGGCCGTCCGGGAGCTGCATCACGATCGAGCCGGAAGCGTCGGTGAAGATCCGCTGCGGGGACGTGTCGGTGTGGATTTCGACGCCGTCCGCTTCCAGGGATTCGACGACCAGCTTCGCGGCCGGTTCAGGAAGCGAGTCTAGGACTCCGTGCCGGGCGACCATGGAGACTTTGGACCCCAGCCGGGCGTAGGCCTGGGCCAATTCGGTGCCGGCGACGCCGGCACCCAGCACAAGCAGGCGGGCCGGAACCTCACTCGAAGAGGTCGCGTCCCGGGTGCCCCAGTAGTCCACGTCCGCCAGGCCGTCCACGGGCGGCTCCACGGGAACGGAGCCGGTGGCCAGCACCACCGCGTGGCGGGCGGTGATGCTCACCCGGGTTCCGGCGTCGTCCGTGATCTCCACGGTGCGTTCCCCGGTCAGGCGTGCGCGTCCGCGGACCAGGCCAATGCCGGTGTCCTTCACCCACTGCACCTGCGAGGCGTCGTCCCAACCGGAAGTGAAGGAGTCCCGCCGCCGCAGGACAGCCGGAGCGTCCAGGCTTCCGGTGACCGCTTCGCGTGAGCCGTCCACCGCGCGGGCCTCGGCCAGGGCAGTGCCCGGGCGCAGCAGTGCCTTGGAGGGCATACATGCCCAGTAGGAGCACTCCCCGCCCACCAGTGCCGACTCCACGAGGACTGCTTCCAGCCCGGCGCCGACCACCCGGCCGGCCGCATTTTCTCCCGCGGCTCCTGCGCCGAGGACCACTACGTCTGTTTCCAGGGATTCGCTCATGCCGCAGAGCTTTTCAGTCTCTGCTGCAGCGGGCAAGTGCGCCCGGATCGCCGGACAGCAAAAAACCCCGCCTGACCGGGTTTTCACCTGGTCAGGCGGGGTTTCTCCGTGGTGCGCGCGAAGGGATTCGAACCCCCAACCTTCTGATCCGTAGTCAGATGCTCTATCCGTTGAGCTACGCACGCATTTAGGAATATTCTGGAAGTTGCCGGGTTTCCCCTGCTTCTTTCAAGTTCTTCCGTGGCTGTTTGGCCGTGAATAACTATAGCGGGGTTTTGGGGGGAACGCCAATCGAGTTCCGTTACGGTCAAAAACTAGACCGGTCTATATGACCTTCGTCACACAAAAGGGTGACCGGGTCTGAATATCCCTTGAAATCTAGGCAAACTTGGAGTCGTACGCCACATAGGTAACATCTTTCCGCCTCAGGAGCCCCGGGCCTTGGAAATAGCATCAAAAAATACCACTGACCCAACGAAGGGAAGAGTCATGGGCGATGACGCGCGTCAGCTAGTTCTCGATGAGAGCGGCAACGCTGCTCCTAGCCAGTTGCAGGACAGCAAGAACCGGGGGGCCTCCAGTGAGGCACCCACCACCCACAGTGCCCTGCTCGCCTGGGTCCAGGAAGTGGCAGAGCTGACGCAGCCCGCCGAAGTGTATTGGGTCGACGGCTCCGAAGCCGAGAACAAGGCGCTTACGGATGAGCTGGTTGCGGCCGGAACCCTGACCCGCCTGAACCCGGAGACCTTTCCGAACTCCTTCGCAGCGTTTTCCGATCCGAAGGACGTGGCCCGGGTAGAGGAGCAGACCTTCATCTGCTCCGAAAAGAAGGAAGACGCCGGCTTCACCAATAACTGGATGGACCCGGCGGAGATGCGCACCAAGCTGAACGGGCTCTTCGCCGGTTCAATGCGCGGGCGCACCATGTACGTCATTCCGTTCGTCATGGGACACCTTGATGCCGAGGACCCGAAGTTCGGCGTCGAAATCACCGACAGCGCCTACGTGGTCGCCTCGATGCGCATCATGGCACGTATCGGCACCGATGTCCTGCGCAAGATGGAAGAGCTGGACGCCTTCTTTGTGCCGGCCCTGCACTCCGTGGGTGCGCCCCTGGAAGAGGGCCAGGAAGACGTTGCCTGGCCGTGCAACGAGGAGAAGTGGATTGTGCACTTCCCCGAGGACCGCTCCATCTACTCCTACGGCTCCGGCTACGGCGGCAACGCGCTGCTGGGCAAGAAGTGCTACGCCCTGCGCATTGCTTCCGTCATGGCACGGGACGAGGGCTGGCTGGCCGAGCACATGCTCATCCTGAAGCTCACCAGCCCGGAAAAGAAGGACTACTACGTTTCCGCTGCGTTCCCGTCCGCCTGCGGCAAGACCAACCTGGCCCTGCTGGACCCGACGGTCGAAGGCTGGAAGGTCGAGACCCTCGGCGACGACATCACCTGGCTGCGTTTCGGCCACGACGGTGAGCTGCGCGCCACCAACCCGGAAGCCGGCCTGTTCGGCGTCGCACCCGGAACCGGCTGGAGCACCAACCCCAACGCGATGCGCGCCATCGCCAAGGGCAACTCGATCTTCACCAACGTGGCGCTGACCGATGACGGCGGAGTCTGGTGGGAAGGCATGACGGATGAGACGCCGTCGCACCTGATCGACTGGCGCGGAAACGAGTGGACGCCGGAGTCCGGCACCCCGGCCGCACACCCGAACTCCCGTTTCTGCACCCCGATCGACCAGATCGACATGCTGGCCGAGGAATACCATTCCCCGAACGGCGTGCCTGTCTCCGCGATCCTCTTCGGCGGACGCCGAAAGACCACCGTTCCCCTGGTTACCCAGGCCCGCGACTGGACCAGCGGCATCTTCATGGGGTCAACGCTCTCCTCGGAAACCACGGCGGCAGCCGCCGGTGCCGTGGGCGTTGTGCGCCGCGACCCGATGGCCATGCTGCCGTTCATGGGTTACGACGCCGGTGACTACCTCAAGCACTGGATCACGCTCAGCTCCAAGGCCAACCAGGAGAAGCTGCCCGCCATCTTCCTGGTCAACTGGTTCCGCCGCACGGCCGACGGCGGGTTCGCCTGGCCCGGGTTCGGCGAGAACTCCCGCGTGCTCAAGTGGGTCATCGAGCGCCTCGAAGGCAAGGCAGACGCCGTCGAGACCCCGATCGGCTTTGTGCCCACCGGCGATTCGATCGACCTCAAGGGCCTGGACATGACCCCGGCCGACGTCGAAGCAGCCGTGCGCGTTGATCCGGCCGAATGGGAGACCGAGCTGGCCGGCATCGACGAGTGGTACGCCCGCTTCGGTGCCTCGCTGCCCGAGGAACTCTCGGCCAAGCTGGCAGAACTCAAGGAGCGCTTCGCCGCGGCGAAGTAAACCAAAAAGCCGGGCCCCGCACTCAGCGACTGAGTGCGGGGCCCGGCTTTTTAAGTCCGGTTGGGACTAGGACTCAGCGGGTGCTTCGGCGTCCTTTTCCCAGACGATCGGCTCGCCGGACTCCCAGATGGGGTCGTTGAACGTCCACTTCCCGTCCTGTTCGGAGTAGGTCTGGATAGCAGAGATGCAGACGCCCTCAGAGTGCTCCGCCACCACGTGGATAGCGTCCGTGCCCTCATCCGGCAGAGTGATATCAGAGAACACGGCCACCGCGCGGTTCTGGTCCTTCTGCTCGCGCAGGACGGTGTAGAGGTCATCAATCATGGCCTCGGCGTCCAGATCCTCGTCGCTCTCCTCGGGGGAGACTGCAACCATGCGCAGCTCGCCGTCGGCCTGGACTACCAGTGCTGCGGGCAGGAAGGCGCCCTGCGCCTCCAGCTGTTCCTGCGTGACACCGAGGGCGGTGCCCAGCAGCGAGTTCAGGTCATCCTGTACCTGGGCGGAAGGTTCTCCGCCGGTCAGTTCAACATCAGCCATGAGCTCATTTCCTTACTAGTTCAAGTACACGGTCGCGGACCATTTCCATAGTGGAAAGGTCCTCTGCCTCGGCGTTGAGCCGGAGGAAGGGTTCGGTGTTGGACGCGCGGAGGTTGAACCACCACTGTCCGTCATCTGCGGTGAAAGTCAATCCGTCCAGCTCATCCACGGTGACGGCTGCGCGGTCGTATTCGTTACGGACGCGGTCCACGGCGGCCTGGACGTCGTCGAGCTTCGAGTTGATCTCGCCGGATGAGAAGTAGGGCTCGTATTCGCGGGCGAGGTCAGAGAGCGGCAGGTCCTGTTCGCCCAGGGCAGCCAGGACGTGCATGGCGGCCAGCATGCCGGTATCCGCGTTGTAGAAGTCGCGGAAGTAGTAGTGCGCGGAGTGCTCACCGCCGAAGACGGCGCCCTCGGACGCCATCAGCGCCTTGATGAAGGAGTGGCCCACACGGGTGCGCACTGCGCGGCCGCCTGAAGCTTCCACCAGTTCGGGGACGGCCCGGGAAGTGATCAGGTTGTGGATGATGACCGGGCGTTCCTCACCGGAGGCCTGAGCGCGGAGGATCTCGCGGCGTGCCACCAGCGCGGTGATCGCCGAAGGGCTCACCGGGGCGCCGAGTTCGTCGATGACAAAGCAGCGGTCAGCATCGCCGTCGAACGCCAGGCCCAGGTCAGCACCGTGCTCGACGACGGCGGCCTGGAGGTCCCGCAGGTTCTCCGGCTCCAGCGGATTGGCCGGGTGGTTCGGGAACGAGCCGTCCAGTTCGAAATACAGCGGCACGATGTCCAGGGGCAGGCCCGGAAGGATGGAGTCGCCCAGCACTGCCGGGGTGGTCAGGCCCGCCATGCCGTTGCCGGCGTCCACCACCACCTTCAGCGGGCGGATGCCGCGCAGGTCCACCAGCTCGCGGAGGTACGCGGCGTAGTCACCGAGGACATCGCGCACGCTGATCTGCCCCGGGGTCTCCACGGAGTCGATCATGCCGGCGTTCAGGTAACGTTCCGCCGCGGCCTGGATTTCCTTCAGCCCGGTTTCAGAGGAGATGGGAATCGCCCCCGCCTTGGCCATCTTGATGCCGTTGTACTGGGCCGGGTTGTGGCTGGCGGTGAAAGTCACACCAGCCGCGTTGAGCGAGCCGCAGGCGTAGTACAGCTCGTCGGTGGAAATCAGGTCCAGCAGCAGCACGTAGGCACCGCGTGCGGTGGCTCCGGAAGCGAAGTCCTTGATGAATTCGGGTGAGGACTGGCGCATGTCACCGCCCACCAGGACGGTCTCCCCGGCCAGGCCAAGGACATCGACAAAGGCAGCGCCAACAGCCTTGACGATTTCCGGGGTTATGGTCTCGCCAACAACGCCCCGGACATCGTAAGCCTTGAAGGACGCGGAAAGATCGTATGCAGTAGTCACGCCTTGCAGTCTATAGGGGGCGCGCAGCGGGCCGGGGCAGGCAGCGGGTGAGGTCTTTTCCACAATCTCCCCCTGCGGCGTCGGATCCTGTCCGTGGCGGCTGGAATAGTGGAGGGTATGGAACCTGTATCCGCCCAGAATCCGTCCGCCCCGCTGGCTTCCCGGGAACCCGACGACCCCGCCGCTCTGCGCGCGGAGGCAACAGCGCTGCTGCGTGCCCTGGTGGGCCGGGACGACGCCGAGTTCCACGAAGGCCAGTACGAGGCGATTGAGGCGCTGGTGCGCGGCGGACGGCGGGCGCTGGTGGTCCAGCGCACCGGCTGGGGCAAGTCCGCTGTGTACTTCGTCGCCAGCCTGCTGCTGCGGGCACGGGGCGCCGGCCCCACCCTGATTGTTTCCCCGCTGCTGGCCCTGATGCGGGACCAGGTTGCCGCCGCCGCCCGGGCAGGCGTGCGTGCCGCAGCCATCAATTCTGCCAACCAGCTGGAGTGGCAGGATATCTCCGCGCAGCTGGAAGCGGACACCGTCGATGTGCTTCTTGTCTCCCCGGAACGGCTGAACAACCCGGGTTTCCGGGAGAACCACCTGCCCGAACTGGTTCGCCGGTCCGGGCTGCTGGTGATCGACGAAGCGCACTGCATCTCCGACTGGGGCCACGATTTCAGGCCGGACTACCGCCGCATCCGGCACCTGATCGAACAGCTGCCGCACTCTGTGCCGGTCCTCGCAACCACGGCCACGGCCAACTCACGCGTGGTCAAGGATGTAGAGGAGCAGCTCGCTGCCGGCGGCGAGGAGGTCTTCACCATCCGCGGGGCGCTGGCCCGGGACTCCCTGCGGCTGGGGGTGCTGCGGCTGCCCAGTCCGCGCAGCCGGCTGGCCTGGCTGCTGACCCACATGAATGACCTGCCCGGCAGCGGCATCATCTACGCGCTGACCGTCTCTGCCGCGGAGGACACCGCACGGCTGCTGCAAAAAGCGGGGCATCCGGTCCTCGCGTACACCGGCCGGACTGACCCGGCAGACCGTGAAGCCGCCGAAGCTGCGCTGAAGAACAACGAGGTCAAGGCACTGGTAGCGACCAGTGCACTGGGAATGGGCTTCGACAAACCTGATCTTGGCTTTGTGGTTCACCTGGGCGCGCCGTCCTCTCCCGTGGCGTACTACCAGCAGGTGGGCCGAGCCGGCCGCGGTACCCCCAACGCTGACGTGCTGCTGCTGCCCGGTTCTGAGGACCGGGACATCTGGGAGTACTTCGCTACATCCTCCATGCCCTCTGAAGGACCGGCCAACGCGGTGCTGCGTGAACTGGCCGACGGATCGGTGCTCTCCACCGGCGCCCTGGAAACCCTCGTAAACCTGAAGCGCTCCCCGCTGGAACTGCTGCTGAAGGTACTGGCCGTGGACGGCGCCGTCGAACGCGTCACCGGCGGCTGGCGGGGGACAGGACGGCCCTGGACCTATGACCGGGAGCGTTACGAGCGGATCGCCGCAGCCAGGGTTCGGGAACAGCAGGCCATGCTGGATTACGAAAACACGGACGGCTGCCGGATGGAGTTCCTGTCCCGGCAGCTGGATGATCCCGCGGCCGCTCCCTGCGGACGCTGCGACAACTGCGCCGGCCGCTGGTACTCCGACGACGTCGCCACCGAGGCAGCGGACAGCGCCGGGCAGGCGCTCTCCCGGGTGGGCGTGGACATTGATCCGCGCGGGATGTACCCCACCGGCATGGACCGCCTGGGCGTGCCGGTCAAGGGCAAAATCAAGCCCGACGCCGTCGTCTCCACCGGACGCGCGCTGGCACGCCTGACAGACCTCGGCTGGGGCGGACGGCTGCGAGAGATCTTTGGTCCCGGCGCAGAGGACGCCCCGGTGGACCAGTCACTGCTCAACGGCTGTGTCCAGGTCCTCGCCCAGTGGGGCTGGTCCCAGCGGCCCGTCGCGATTGTCTCCGTGCCCAGCCGGTCCCGGCCGCAGCTGGTGGGCTCCCTGGCCCAGGGGCTCTCGGAGCTGGGCCGCATCCCGTACCTGGGAGCCCTGCAGCTGCCACACGGGGGGCCGACGGGCGGTCCGGGCGGCAACAGTGCGTTCCGTCTGGCGTCGGTCTGGGAGCAGTTCGCCGTACCGGCCGAGGGTGCTGCCTGGTTTGCCGCTAACCCGGGACCGGTGCTGCTGGTGGATGACTTTGCGGACAGCCGGTGGACGCTCACCGAAGCGGGCCGCACCCTGCGCCTGGCCGGGGCGGAATCCGTGCTGCCGTTTGTGCTGGCGCTGAAGGCGTAGCCCGGGTTGGCTAGGCGGCGGTGCGGACGCGCGACTCAACGCCGCTGACATGCACTGTCATCAGGGCGCGCGCCAGATCCGGGTCCCCGGCGGCAATGGCCTCGGCGATGGCCGCGTGCTCGGCGAGGGTGGCGGACACTGCTTTGTCCTGCATCAGGCCGGTCCAGATGTGGCCGCGCAGGGTGCCGGCGGAGAGCCCTTCGAGCAGGCCGTGCAGGTAGGCGTTGCCGGAGGCTTTGGCAACAAGGGCGTGGAACGCGAGGTCGTGGGCAATCAGGTCCTCCACGCTGGAGTCCTCCTCCACATCTGCCACACATGCTCTGAGCTCCGTGGCTGCGTCTTCGGTGATGCGGCGGGAGGCCAGGGAGGCTGACCCCGGTTCCAGGATGCGCCGCACTTCCAGCAGCTCTGCGGCTGCTCTTTCCTGATGCAGGTCCACCACGAATGACATGGTTTCCATCAGGATGGCCGGCTCGAGGCTGGTGACGTAGGTGCCGTCGCCGCGGCGTACATCCAGCACCCGGGCCAGTTCCAGAGCCTTGACCGCCTCGCGCAGCGAACTGCGGGAGAGGCCAAGGCGTTCGCTGAGATCCTTCTCCGGAGGAATCCGGTCACCGGCCTTCAGCTCACCGCTGATGAGCATTGCCTTGATTTTGGTGATCGCCTCGTCCGTTACTGCCATGCCCCAAGTCTAGTTCTGCCCGTCCCCGCCCCTTCCCCCATCGAGAGGCCAGTTACGGCTCCTTTCAGGGCTGAAAAGAGCCGTAACTGGCCTCTCGATGTTAGGGGAGGGGGGCCGGGGTGCAGGGATTAGTCGCCGGTGAAGACGGCGGGACGGCGCTCGGCGAAGGCAGCGCCGGCTTCGGCGAAGTCACGGCTGGGCAGGAAGGCCGTGTTCCACACCTGCACGTAGTCCAGCCCGGCCTGCGCAGCCGGCTCGCTGCCCTGGTTCAGGACCTGCTTCACACCCTGCACCACCAGTGGCGGGTTCGCAGCGATCTGCGCTGCCAGCTCACGGCCGCGCCCGACGACGTCGTCCGCCAGTTCTGTGACCAGACCCAGGTCACGGGCACGGACGGCGTCGAAGTCCTCGCCGGTGAGCGCCAGATGCCGGGTGGCGCCGGAACCGATAATGGCCGGAAGCCGCTGGAGTGAGCCGAGGTCCGCCACAATGCCGACGCGGACTTCCCGGATGCTGAACCGGGCGCCGGGGGCTGCGATTCGGAGGTCCGCAGCCGAAATGACGTCAATCCCGCCGCCAATGCACCATCCCTGCACAGCTGCAATAACCGGCTTGCTGCAGCGGGCCACGGAACTCACGGCATCCTGCAGCGCCTTGATCTTCAGCCGGAACTCCGCGCGCAGCCGCGCATCCGTACCCCGCGACTGAAGGATCGGACGGAACACCGGTTCCATGCCGGGCAGGTCCAGGCCGTAGCTGAAATTCTCCCCGGACCCGTAGAGCAGGACGGCGCGGACGTCCTCGCTGGCGTCCAGTTCCGCGAACACCTCCGGAAGCTCGGTCCAGAAATCCGGGCCCATGGCATTGCCCTTTGAGGGGCCGATCAGCTGCACCTCGGCCACCGGACCGTTGAGTGTGACGTGCAGGGAGCGCAGTTCGGAATCGGTTTTCATGGCGTCCTTACGTGGTTGGCGGGTAGCCCCGGATGTGTCCTGCGCGCCAATATACCGGCGGCGCGTCTTGGGCAGCCGGGAAAAAGCTAGGATCAAGGTATGGAGTTTGTGGTCATTGTCCTGTTCGTCGCTGCGATCGTGCTCGTGAACTTTCTGGTCGGACGCGCCCAGCGCAAGCGTGCCGGCCGCCCGGCAGCTGAGAAACCGAAGCAGCAGCCCAGCGCCGGCAACTCGGCAAAACCCCTCCGCACCCCAGCCGGAACATCCCTGGAGGCTGCACGCGAAGCCGTGGCCCAGCTGGACGAAAAGGGTCACCAGCAGGTGTACGCCGCCATTGCCCAGGGCCAGCCAATCCGCGCCATCCAGATCTATGCCCAGAACACCGGCTGCGGCCTGCGCGCCGCCAGCGCCGCGGTAGCCTCCATGGCCTCACACCCGGTTCCATTCACCCGCCCCCAGCCGCGGCCCGAACAGCAGGAACAGCCACCGGCCGCAGCCGCGCCAGCTGCTGACTCCGCGCCCGCTGAGGCTGCAGAGCCGGCGAAGGAAGCTGCTCCGGAAGACCAGGCGGGACAGGAGACTGCCGCGCGCGACGCCGCTACCCGGGACGCTGCTCCCCGCAGCGCCGGCGCAACCCCGGCCGCAGCCGGCACCGGCGCAGCCGGGAAGGACAAGCCGCAGGACAAGGCGAAGGACAAGGAACCGGCCGCCCCCGACGACGCCGAGATCAGCCGCTGGGCGCAGAACCTGCGCCCCGAAGACTTCTAAAGCGTCCGCGCCCGCTGGTTCCGGCCATCGTGCCCGTAGGGGTAGTTGCCCACGTTCGGAGCACTGGCATCATTCAGCATCCGGGTTTCCGCCGGGGTCAGTTCCAGCTGCGCTGCCTGCAGATTGCCGTCCAGCTGGTCCGGAGTCCGGGCACCAAGAATCACTGACGTTACGCCGGGCCGGCCGGCGAGCCAGGCCAGAGACACCTGTGCCGGCGTCGCTCCGTGGGCCGAGGCGATCTGGTGCACGGCATCCAGAACCTCCCAGGTCTGCGGATTGGAGCTGCGAAGGTCCCAGCCCTGGAACTGCCGTGCCGGGTTCTCGCCGACGCGGGTGTTGCCGGATGGAACGGTCTCCCGGTGGTATTTGCCCGTCAGCCAGCCGCCTGCCAGCGGCGACCAGGGGAGCAGTCCAAGTCCGGCGTCGAGCGCTGCCGGCACAATCTCGGATTCGATTTCCCGTTCCAGCAGGTTGTACTGCGGCTGCAGGGTCACCGGAGCCCGCCAATTGTGCAGTTTCGCCATCCACACGGCCTTGGTGAGCTGCCAGCCGGTGAAGTTGGAGAAACCGTAGTAACTAATCAGACCGGCGGTGACAGCGTCCTGAAGGAAGCCGAGGCTCTCTTCCAGCGGCGTGAGCGGATCCCAGGAATGCAGCTGGTACAGGTCGATGTGGTCCACCCCGAGCCGCCGCAGCGAGGCCTCCAGGGCCCTGCGCAGATGACGGCGGGAGTTGCCGGCGTCGTTCGCGGTTTCACCGGTGGGAAAGCGGGCCTTGGTCGCCAGCACCATGGTGTTGCGGGCCGTCTGGTTGGCATGCAGCCATTTGCCGACGATCTCTTCAGAGGCGCCTTCGTTGTAAATGTCTGCCGTGTCGATGAAGTTACCGCCGGCTGCCAGATAGTCCTCGAGCATCCGGTGCGAGGTTTTTTCATCCGTCTCATTGCCGAACGTCATGGTGCCCAGGGCGTAGTTGCTGACAATCGTGCCGCTCTTGCCCAGCAGGCGCATCTCCATGGGTATTTCCTTCCGAACCGGTTCGTGGTGGTGCGCTCCAGCCTAAGCCCCATCCCGCGGCACGGAACAGGTGGCGTGCCGGCGGTGGCCGGGGTTCAGGCTCCCGGGAACAGGTAGTTCCCGATCAGGTAGTCGGCAATGGACAGGGACGACGTCGCTGCGGGCGAGGGGGCGTTGCGCAGCAGTGTGACCGGTCCGCGCCGGTCCACGGCGAAGTCATCGACAAGGGAGCCGTCTCGGCCCCATGCCTGGGCGCGGACACCGGCAGCCGTTTTGGCCGTGAGGTCGGAGGGCCTCAGCTCTGGAATGAACCGGCGGGCACGTGAGAAGTAGACGGGCTTCAACAGCGATTCGCCCACTGAGTCCAGGCCCATCTTCCAGTACCGCCTTGCCAGCAGCCGCGCCCCGGGCCAGCGCAGCGACTCCAGGGTGTCCTTCACGGAGATTTTTCCCCAGCTGTACCCCTCGCGGGCGAGGGCGGGGACGGCGTTGGGGCCCACATGGATGTCGTCGTAGACCCCGCGGGTGAAGTGCACACCCAGGAACGGGAACGCCGGATCCGGGACCGGATAGATCATCCCGTTGACCAGGTGGTTCTTAGTGGGGCTGAGCTCCCAGTATTCGCCGCGGAACGGCAGGATTTTCGGCGACGGGTCCGCTCCGGCGAGCCGGGCCACGACGTCGGACTGCAGGCCTGCGCAGGCGATCACCTGGTCGAAGAGCTGCTCGGAGACCGCGGTCCGGACACGCACCCGGCCGTTCTCCGTGTAGAGCCCGGTCACTTCCTGTCCCAGCTGGATGGTGCCGCCGGCGGTGCGCACGTCCTGGGCCATGGCCTCGGTGATGGCGGCGTAGTCGACGACGGCGGTGCACGGCGAGTGGACGGCAGCGATACCGGCCACATGGGGTTCAATCTCGCGGAGCTTCGCGGGGTCGTCAATGCGGGTCAGGCCGGGAACGCCGCTGGCAAGGGAACGGGACTCGATGTCCGCCAGGGCGGGGAGGTCTGCCTCATCCACGGCCACCACGAGCTTGCCCACCTCGCGGTAGGGCAGGGATTTCTCCTGGCAGTAGTCCCGGATCCGCTGCCTGCCGTCAGCGCAGAGCTGGGCCTTCAGCGACCCCGGTTTGTAATACAGCCCGGCGTGGACCACTCCGGAGTTGTGGCCTGTCTGGTGGGTGGCCAGCCGGGTTTCCTTTTCGAAGACGGTGACTTCCCCGAGCCCGCGGATGGTTAGTGCCCGGGCAAGGGCAATGCCCACGATGCCGCCGCCGATGATGGCTATGCGTTGTTCGCCCACTCCAGTGTCCTCCCGCTGGTCCTGAGGTGAGTGTAGAGGGCCACGGGCGGGAGACGGGGCACCCGGGGAGGGGAACTTCCCTGTCAAAGTCCCAGAATGGCCGCGGCTACCAGGAAATAGATGATCAGTCCGGTCGCGTCGACGAAGGTGGAAATGAACGGATTGGAGAACACTGCAGGATCCACGCGCAGGGCCTTGCCCAGCAGCGGCATAAGACCGCCTACGGCGGCTGCCATGGTGCAGACACCCAGCAGCGTCACCCCGATCACCAGGCCGAGGGGCACTGTGAAGATGGTGGCCGCAACGGCAAACCCCAGCCCGCCGAGGAGCAGGCCAAGCCAGGCCCCTACCTGGACCTCGCGGGCAACAACTTTGAACACGTCCCTGGGCCGGACATCGCCCAGCGCCAAAGCTCGGGTGATGGTGGTGGCTGCCTGGTTGCCGGTGTTCCCTCCGGTGCCGATGAGCAGCGGAATAAAGAGGGAAAGGACCACCTGTTCGGCGAGGGTAGCTTCAAAGGTGCCCATGACCTTCACCGTCAGCGTGGCGCCGACTGCCAGGACCAGCAGCCACACCACCCGGGCCCGGACGATGCTGCGCACCGGGGTGGCAAGATACGGGCGGCGCAGCGGTTCGGCACCGCCGGCCCGTGCGGCATCCTCGCTTTCGGCGTCCTCAAGAATCCTGAGCGCATCATCCACGGTCAGAATCCCGACGAGCCGGTTTTCCGCATCGACGATCGGCAAAACCAGGACCTTGGCGTCAGCGCAGTACCGGGCTGCTTCCTCCGCGTCCATTGTGGCAGGGGCGGACAGGGGTTCCTTCATGAACTCCGTGACCAGGCCGGATTCGGGGGCGCGCAGCACGTCCCGCAGCGAGACCACGCCCACCAGATGACGGCTCTCATCGGTGACGGGAAGCGTGTAGATACTCTCGGCGTCGTCGAGCCGGGTTCGGACACGGCCCAGGGCCTGGGCAGCTGTCATATCCGGGTGGGTGGTGACGAACTGGGGACTCATGTAGCGTCCCACTGCACCCTGCGGGTAGCCAAGGACCGTGCTGGTGAGGGCCCTCTCCTTTTCGCTGAGTCCCAGGATCAGGCGGTTGGCCACCGACGCCGGCAGCTCGTCGAGCAGTGCCACCCGGTCATCCGGGCTCAGGGCAGCAAAGACCTCAGCCACCTGCGCATCCTGCAACCCGGTCACCAGGTCAGCCTGCAGCCGGGCGTCCAGGCGCTCGAAGACCTCAACCGCACGTCCCTTGGGCAACGTGCGGTAAGCCAGTGCCCGGTCGATGGTGTTCAGCCGTTCCAGCTGTTCAAGGGTCTCGGCAACGTCCAGGGGCTCAAGGGCCCGGGCAACCAGGGGCATGCTGTTCTGGCTGAGTGCTTCAGCGAGCCGCTCGGCGCTGGCGTCGAACGAAAGAGTGGGTGATTTGATCATGATCCGGTTCCCTCCTGAGGGGGCGCACCTAAGAAAGCCGCGGTGTAGCCGCGGAGCGTGCGGGGAATGAATGTGCTGTCTCGGAGCGCTGCCGCAACCGCACGGGTTCAGGCCGGAGGGAATCGAGGGGCACGCAGCTGATCTGCGTGGCCGTCCCGGAGACTGCCGCAAAACGGCAGGAAATCGTTTAGAGCCGGGAGGGCGCGAAGGTAAGGTTCCCCGGGCGAAGGCGAGGCCCGCGCGGTTCGGTAGATCGACTGTTTCCGTCGTCCATGCGTGCGGTTCACCTGCCCTTCATGCAATTGATCGGATATGAAGACACCCCGGTCCGAAGACCGGGGTGTCAGCACGTTGGCGGAGACGGGGGGATTTGAACCCCCGGTGGGCTTTAGGCCCACACTTCATTAGCAGTGAAGCCCATTCGGCCGCTCTGGCACGTCTCCAATTGCCCTGGCAAACTCACGCTGCCAGCCTGTCAAGACTACCCACAACGGGGTGCTTTCGGCAAAACAGGTTCAGGAGAGACGGCCGGTCAGCGTTTCCCAGAGGAACTCATAGGACATCGCATGCATTCGCGCGGACTGGCGGTTGTCCGCAGCTCCGGCGTGACCGCCCTCCAGTGCTTCGTGGAACCAGACCCGGTCCACACCCAGAGCCTTCATCCGGGCCGCCATTTTGCGGGCCTGGACGGGCCCCACCCGGTCATCACTGGTGGCCGTCCAGATCAGCGCCGGCGGGTACTGCACGTCTTCACGGAGCAGGTGGTACGGGGAGAAGGTTTTGATGAACTCCCACTGCTGGGGATCATCCGGATCACCGTACTCGGCGATCCACGACGCACCCGCGGAGAGCTTGGTGTATCGGCGCATGTCCAGCAGCGGCACACCGCAGGACACGGCGCCGAAAAGTTCCGGGTACAGGGTGAGCATGTTCCCCACCAGCAGGCCGCCGTTGCTGCGCCCGGTGCAGCCCAGGTGCTCGCGGGAAGTGACTCCGCGTTCCGTAAGGTCCCGGGCGACGGCGGCGAAGTCCTCGTATGCCCGGTGCCGGTTCTGCTGCAGGGCGGCACGGTGCCAGTCCGGTCCGTACTCACCGCCGCCGCGGATATTGGCCAGCACATAGACTCCGCGCCGGAGGACGCCGGAATCGTCCGTGTAGCTGCGCTCGAGCCAGCCGCGTCCCACAACGCCGGAGTAGGCAGGGGTGAGGGCCTGTTCGAATCCGCCGTAACCGGACAGCACGGTGGGGTTGCCGCCGTCGAGCACCATGTCCTTATGTCCCACCTGGAAGTACGGCACCCGGGTGCCGTCCTTGGACACGGCGAAGTGCTGCTCCACCGTGCAACTGGAGGCATCGAAGAACGCCGGGGAAGTCTTGATGGGTGCAGCGGGCTTCCCCGGTTTGCCCAGGGTGCCGCGGGAGAGCGTGGACGGGGTGGTGAAGCCGGTGCTGACCAGCCAGTAGTCGTTCCCGGCTGCCTCGTCCTCATCGTCCACGGCGTAGGCATCCACGGAGTGCAGCGGCGGGCAGGCATCGAGTTCTGCCGCGGACCAGTCCGCGCCAGGATCCAGTACCTGGATCTCGGAGGAGACGTCGCGCAGCAGGTTCAGCAGCAGGTAATCGCGGGTCCAGCTCCAGGACTGAAGCGAGACTGTGGGTTCGGGCGTGAACAGAGTGCGCAGGTTCCGGCCGCCGGCCAGGAAATCCGCCAGGTCCGCTGCCAGGAGCGAACCGGCCTTATGCAGAGTGTCACCGACCAGCCAGTCGGTGCGCGGGCGCATGACCAGCCACTGCCGGTGCAGGTCAACGTTCACATCCAGCGGAACGTCGATCCGGGTCCAGTCCCCGTCCTGGCGAAGGTAGGTGATGCTGTCGTAGAAGTCGATGATGTCCACGGCCAGGTCCCGCTCGAAGCCCGGGGTCTGGTCATGGTGGACGTACCCCATCATGTGGTCCTCGGGCACTTCGAAGTAGAGCTGGGCATCCCCGGGCTTTTCTCCGCGGTGCAGCGTGCGGACAGTGCGCGGATAGGAGGACGTGGTCATGCTGCCCGGGCCGAAGTCCGTGGCGACGTACAGGGTGTCTTCTCCGACCCATGACACTTGGGTCTTGGCCACCGGCAGGTCGAAGCCGCCGGGCACAAAGGCGCGGTCCACGACGTCGTACTCCCGGTATCGGGAGGCGTCCCCGCCGTCGGGGGAGAGGATCACCAGAGCCCTGCGGTAAGAGTTGCCGTCCTCGGGCCGCAGGAACCGTGCGCCGCCCCAGACCCATTCGGTGTCCTCCGTGGAGCTGAGTGCGTCTACATCCAGCAGGACCTCCCACTCGGTGGCGGGGCCGGTGTAACTCTCCCAGGTGGTTCGCCGCCAGAGACCCTTGGGATGCTCAGCGTCCCGCCAGAAGTTGTAATACCAGTCCCCGCGCTTGACCACCATCGGGATGCGGTCAGTGGAGTCCAGGACTTCGAGCAGCCGTTCTTCGGTCTGTTCAAAGCCGGTGGCGGAGAGCAGCGCCTCGGTCTCGGCGTTCTGCGCCTTGACCCAGTTCAGCTGCCTGTCCCCATAGATATCCTCCAGCCAGAGGAATTCGTCCTCGGTGTCCTGCGGGGTTTCTGCGCTCGCGGAAGTCATGAGCCCATCCTAGGGGCGTCAGGTGACATTGGCTTGTGAGGCGGGGCACAGGAATGACAGAACCACGGGGCTAAGGACCCGGCTGTTTCCGTTCACCGCCAAGGCATGGCTGCGGGACTGGCAGGATAGTACGCTGTAGCCCCTACCTGCGGAGACCTGCCATGACTCTGATGATCCTCGACCTCATCGGGATATTCTTTTTCGCCGTCTCCGGCTCGCTGCTCGCCGCCCGGCGGAACTTCGACGTCGTTGGATCCCTGCTGCTCGGTTCCCTGGCAGGACTTGGGGGAGGAGTGGCACGGGACCTGATCATCGACCAGGGCGTGCCGCGGGCATTCGCCGACCCGGTCTACCTGCTGCCTCCCTTTCTGGCAGCCGCCCTGGTGTTCACCCACGCTCTGGGCGTGGAACGCTACCGGCGCACCCTGCTGGTGTTCGACGCCGCGGGGCTGGCCCTGTTCTGCGTGACCGGAACGCTCACCGCACTCGCTGCAGGACTGCATCCGGTCTCCGCCGCACTGCTCGGGGTGACGACGGCGGTTGGCGGCGGTCTGCTGCGCGATGTCGTCGCCAATGAGGTACCGCAGCTTTTCAACCCGCGCGGCGTCTACGCCGTCCCGGCCATGCTCGGTGCCGGCCTGGCTTCCGGGCTGTCAGTGGCGGGTCTGTTCAACCCTGCGATCGGCATTGCAGTGGCGGTGCTGGTTTTTGCTCTCCGGATCCTGTCCCTGCGCTATGGCTGGCGGATTCCGCTGGCCGGGCGCACGGTGGCGTCCGCGGGCGACTGACCGGTCACGCCGCCTACTGCCGTTTGGAGCGCATAGCGTGGACCTGGCGCAGACCGGCATCGCCGGCGAACTCCAGATACTCCGGGCTGCCCAGCGGGACCAGCGCGACCCTGCTCTGAGAATCGTGGTGGATGCCCCAGCCGTATTGTTTGCCCAGCGGAGAGGACCGCAGGCAGGCCAGCGGCTTCGCGAAGTACTCCAGGCGGGCCTGATCCCGGTCAGCATCGGCGATGCCCTGCCGCCGGGCGTGCACTTCGAAGAGTAGGTCGTCTGAGGTCATGGAGTAGGGCGCAGCGATGAGCAGTTCGTATTGAAGCTGCGCGATAGTGGGGGCGGCTTTTCCCTCCGGCGGGGTTTTTGCGGACTGTGCCGGGCTGTCGCCGGCTACCTGGATGAAGGTGTCTGTGTAATTGGTCGTCATGCGGCTATCTTCGAACATCCGGGGACCGGGCGTCTTGGCAAAACCCGACACCGGGGAAGGAGGAACCCGGTGACAGAGCTGAACCCTGAGCGCAGGATGCACCCGGATGAGCTGACCGGTGTGCTGGATCCGGTGAACCTGGTCCGGTATGACGCGCGCTGGATCGAGCCTGCCCGGACCTGGACGTTGCTGTTGACCAGTACTGGACGGTCAGCTGGAACCTCGACCGGGATGAATCCATCGACCAGGCCGTGATTGACCTGCCGGCGGTGAGCCTTTCGATCGAAGAAGGCGATGTGCCGGCGCCCCTGGTTATCACGGGCCTTCACCGCCGGGCCTGGTTCCGGCGTATTCAGGGAACCGGACGGGTTTTCGCCGTCGGGCTCCGGCCCGCCGGGCTCGCCGTGCTCTCTTCGCTGAAACCCGGAGGCCTCGCCAACCAGACCCTGCCGGTGACCCCCGGACTCGACCCCGGCCTGCACGAACTGATGCAGCGCATTGCCAAGGAAGAGTCCGCGGAAGCCCGGGCCGGTGCAGCCAACACCCTGATCCGGGAGCAGCTTGCCCGGAAGCCGCCGCCGGAATCACACCGCCTAGCGAACGGCATCCTCGCCGAGCTCCGCTCCCTGGCATATCACCGGGCCAGTTCTCCGCTCACCAGGCGGTTTGCGGTCAGCGAGCGGACCATCCAGCGTGCCATGTCCGCCACCTTGGGGATTGGTCCCAAACAGGCTCTGCGGAGGATCCGGCTGCAGGAAGCTGCACAGGCTTTTGTGCTCGACGGCGGGGACCAGCTCACGGAGATCGCCGCTCGGCTGGGCTTCACGGACCAGGCGCACCTGACAAAGGAATTCCGCGAAGCCACCGGCGTTACGCCGGGCGCCTACCGCCGGAGCGTCCGCGCACTCATGGACCTCTGACCGCGCAGGGCAGTGCCCGCCAGAGCAAACAGCCCGCCGACAGCTCCGATGGCGGCCCCTGTCATCAGCCCGCCCGGAACGGCGGCGATGCGCGGGATCATCTCAGCCACCGGGCCGCTGCCCACCTCCGGTGCGTTGCCGGAGAAGGCGGCATCCCAGAGCAGCTGATGGGTGATGACAAGCAGGACGCCGAACATCAGGCCGATAACCAGGACAGTCAGGAACGGGCGCGGCGAGCGGACCAGCACGGTCACAGTGATCCAGACGGCCACGGGAAACAGTGCCAGGAACCAGGTGACCGGTGAGCGTTCACCGATCAAATGCAGGTCGTGCAGCACCACACGGGGCAGGCCCAGCAGCGCGAGGCCCGCCATAAGCAGCAGCGGCATCCCGAAGAAGTACGGGCGCCGGCGGGACGGATTGTTGGGGATGGGGTATCCAGTCATGCGGCCACCGTAGGGCCGGACCAGGCTGAGGCGCGTCGTGCTGAAGGCGTCAACGCAGGTCGCCGCCAGGCGACAGTCCAGGCCGCTCAGCCCGGTTCGGCTCCACGGGGGTGCGGCGGGGAAACCAGCCCGGAACGGTGCGCCAGCACCGCCAGTTCGGTGCGGTCCCGGGCTCCCAGCTTGCCGAGAATACGGCTCACATAGGTGCGGGATGTCGCCGGGCTGATGAACAGGGCGCCGGCGATTTCCTCGTTGGTGTCCCCGTGGCCAACACGGATCAGGACCTCAAGCTCCCGCTCGCTGAGCAGGCCCAGCCGCGGGTCCGGTTCCGGTACCGGGGGCGCGGCAGCAACAATATCCAGCAGCCGGCCGAGGACGGTGGGCGCAAGCAGCTTTTCCCCGGCTGCCACCCGCCGGACGCCGTCGCGCAGCTCGGGACCGGCGGCGTCCTTCATGAGGTATCCGGCGGCCCCGGCCCGGACTGCTTCGACGACGTCGCGGTTGTCGTCGAACGTTGTCAGGATCAGAACCCGGGTACCGGCCAGGTCTTCCTCGCTGCGGATCAGGCGGGTCGCAGCGATGCCGTCCAGCACGGGCATGCGAATGTCCATCAGCACCACATCCGGCCGGTGCCTGAGCACGGCGTCAAACCCGCGTCGGCCGTCCGCCGCCTCGCCTGCCACCCGGATATCCCCGGCGCTGCCGAGCAGGGTGCGTAGTCCGGCGCGCACCAGATCCTGGTCGTCAACCAGCACAACGGAGATCATGGCGTGTCCAACGGCAGCGACGCTTCAACCCGGAAGCCGCTGGGTGTCCATCCGGCGCCGAATTCCCCGCCGAGGGCCTCAGCCCGCTCCCGCAGCCCGGCGAGTCCGAAACCCGGCGCAGCCTCGGGGACAGGCAGGCCCCGGGGGACGGCGCCGTCATCCGTAATCCAAACACTCACGGCCCCTTCTGACTCCTGGAGACGGACCAGCATTTTGCCGGCGGCGGAGTGGCGGACGGCGTTGGTGATGGATTCCTGAATGATCCGGTACAGGGTGGACTGCACGGAGACGGGAAGCATCGACTGGACACCGTTCTGCAGAGTAATGTCCAGCCCGGCAGCACGGGCGGACGCAAGCGTTGAGTCCAGCGAATCCAGGCCGTGCGTGCCGGCTGCCGGGGGAGAGCCGCTGCGCAGTCCGGCGACGGTGCGCTTCAGCTCGGCTACGGCGTCTGCGGTGGTGGAGCGGATGACGTCCAGGGACGTATTCCGGGTCTTTGCGTCCTCCTCCGGTGCTTCCCTGGCGACTTCGGTGTGCAGTGAGATCACGGCCAGGGAGTGGCCGATCGAGTCGTGAAGCTCCCGTGACACTTCAAGGCGTTCCGCGGCGAGGCGTTCCTGCGCATCGAGCCGGTACCGCTCTGCGGTGAGCTGGGCGATGGTGCCGGCCTGGCGCTGCAGGGTCCGCCGGGCGCGGAGACTGTCGCCCAGGGCAATGGCACCCGCCAGGATCAGCAGGTTCTGCGGAAGGTCATATCCGAGTACAAAGGCCGGTTCCTGGCCGCTGGCCAGGCGGTAGCCGATCGAGATGACGGTGACGGCTGCGGACCCGGCGATGGCAGCGGTGAGCCGCCCGCATTCGGCTGCGGAAAACACTGCAGCGGCCATCGGTACTGCTGTGCCGATGGTCGTGAACCCCGACGCGTAGTACGCAACGAAGCCGACGCCGGAGAGCACCACCACAAGCGTTGGATAGCTGCGGCGGATGAACATCAGCGCGCCGAACCCCGCTGCCCAGAGATACGCCCAGACCGGAGGTCGGGTCTCCTGAATATCGGCTGCGATGAATGCTGCCAGGATCAGTGACACTCCCGCCGCCAGGAGGGCGTCGTAGACCCAGGGTGCAGGGGCTGCCCTGCCCGCGGCGGGAACGGCACCAGAGGCTGCCATTTGCCCATGGTACGGCGGGCATTTGCGCCGCGGGAGGGGCCCGGGGAACAGTCAGCCGGCCGCGAAGAAGTCGTGTTCCCACTGCACGGATGCAGCAAACGCGTCCTCCGCAGCGCGGCGCTGGGCGTCCTCACCGGCAAGCACGGTTTCCAGGATCCCGACGGCACGGACGGTGGCCGCGGCAAAGGCCGGGTCGGCGTAGGTGTGCAGCCACTCCCGGTACGGATGCAGCGGATGGTTCCCGGCGGCCAGTGCAGCACCGGCGTCCGCGTAGACCCAGAAACAGGGGAGCACCGCTCCCACCAGCCGTGCGTACTCCACCCGGTCATCGGCGTGCCGCCTCAGCAGGTGATCCATATAGCCGCGGGTCACCGGACCGGCAGTCAGGCCCTTTGCGGGGTCCGCTGGAAGCTGCCCGACGCCGGTGCTGCCGCCGTCCTCTGTGCCGTCGACGGCGCCGGCACCGGAATTGGCGGCGAGCCAGTTCCGGTGCAGTTCCAGCTCGGCCTCCAGTGCCCCGCTGGCATTCTCTGCCCAGAAGAGCTGCTCCTGAAGGGTGGGCGCCAGTTCGCTGGCGCGGGCCAGGGCCCGGGAATAGCCGCGGAGATAGATCGCGTCCTGGACGAGGTAGCGGGCAAAGAGTGCCTGGTCCAGGGTTCCGTCGCCGAGGCCCCGGACAAAGTCCAGAGCGTCAATCTGCGAGCGTACATCCGCTGTCCGGGCCCAGAGCTCCGCTGTGCGCTCGCCGGCGGGAGGAACACCGGATCCGGCCGGGACGGGCAGCGGAGCAAGTCCGCGCTGCCAGATCCCGGCAAAGTGGTTCACGGGGCCGTGCCCGGTACCCACCTCCAGCTCATCTGCGGTTTCAAGGGCTTCCTGCAGCCAGGACTTCGCACCCTCCAATGCGCGCACCCAGTTCCCGGTCCGGGCGAACAGGGTCGCCACCGCGGAGGAGAGCGAGCAGCCGGTGCCGTGGGTGTTTTTGGTGCTGACCCGCACGGAACTGAACTCGGAAACCGTGAATCCGCCCGCGGCGTCGGGCATCACCAGCGCATCCGGAGCGGCCGCTCCGGCGAGATGCCCTCCCTTGACCAGCACTGCCGTGTCATAGCCAGCAGCAAGCCGGCGTCCCTGGTCCAGCGACTGCTCCCAGGTCTGCGCCGGCTCTTCCTCCAGCAGCGCGCCCAGCTCAGGGAGATTTGGGGTGACCAGATCCACCCGGTGCAGGAGCCTGCGCAGGGCGTCCTCGGCGTCGGGGCTGAGCAGCCTGTCACCGCTGCTGGCCACCATCACCGGATCCAGCACCACGGCCGGAGGACGGACATCCGCCAGCCAGGCGCCCACCGTCAGGGCGACGGCGCTGCTGCCCAGCATGCCGATCTTCACTGCGTCAATAACGACGTCGTCACTCACCGCGTCCAGCTGCTCGCGCAGGAACTCAACCGGCGGGGTGTGCACGGAGCGGACGCCGTGCGTGTTCTGCGCGACCAGCGCCGTGGTGACGGCCATGCCGTACCCGCCGTTGGCAGCGATGGACTTCAGATCCGCCTGGATTCCGGCGCCGCCGGTGGGATCGGTTCCGGCGATGCTCAAGATCCGCGGAACGTCCCGGACGTTCACTTCTCCCACGCTGCCACCAGTTCCTCGGCGCTGCGCTGCGGATCCGCGGCGGTGCAGATGGCGGAGACGACGGCGGCGCCGGACGCTCCGGCGGCGCGCAGGTCCCGGATGTCGGACAATCCGATCCCGCCGATGGCCACACACGGGAGCGGAGCCGCGGACGCGAAGGCCTGGAACCCGTCGACACCCAGCGGGGCAGGATGATCCGGTTTGGTGCTGGTGGGATGAATGACCCCGGCACCGAGATAGTCCACCGTTCCGGGCGCGAGCTTCCGCACCGCGTCGAGGTGCGCGGGTGTGTTGGCGGTCAGGCCAACGACGGCGTCCGGGCCCACGAGCGAGCGCACGGAAGTGATAGGCAGGTCGCTCTGGCCCACATGGACGCCGTGTACCCGGGCGCCGGCTGCACGCGCGGCCAAATAGATGTCCACCCGGTCATCCACCAGCACCAGGGCACGGTCACCAACGGCGTCGGCCACAGCGCGCACCAGCGCGTAGAATTCCGCCGCGGAGGCATGCTTCTCCCGGACCTGGACGGTGCGCACACCGCCGGCCACGGCAGCAGCGGCCACGGCGGCAACACCCCGTTCCCCGCACTGCACAGTGTCGGTGACCAGGTGGATGCCGGTGTTCCGGGCCAGGGCACGGGGCCGCCGGACCAGTTCGGACTGCACGCCGGCGCTCATGCCGCCACCAGCAGGGTGTTGATGTCCGCATCAGAGAGGGCCGCCAGTGCGTCCAGGAACGCCGGAGCGAAGGAACCCGGTCCGGCTGCAACGGCTGCGGCCTGCTGGGCGGCAATGGTGTAGGCAGCTGTGGCGGCCGCAGCGGCAGTGAGGTTGCCGCCGTCGTCCGCTGCGGAGAGGAAAGCGGCGGTGACGGCACCAAGGGCGCAGCCGCCACCGGTCACCCTGGTCAGCAGCACATCTCCGTTGCTGATCCGAACGGTGGATTCGCCGTCGGTAATGACGTCCGTGGGCCCGGAAACCGCCACGACGCAGCCATACTTCGCCGCAAGCAGCTCGGCCGCAGGCAGGGCATCTTCGGGATTGTCCGTGGCATCCACTCCGCGGCCGCCGGCGCCCAGGCCGGCCAGTGCAATGATTTCGGACGCGTTGGCGCGTACAGCTGTGGGCCGCAGCGCCAGCAGTTCGGCGGCCAGGGCAGTGCGGACCGGGAGGCTGCCCACCGCCACGGGATCCAGGACCCAGGGGGTGCCGGCGTCGTTCGCGGCTTCTGCGGCCTCCAGCATTGCAGTGCGCTGCTCGGCGTGCGGGGTGCCAAGGTTGACCAGCACCCCGGAGGCGATGCGGGCAAAGGGCCCGGCTTCACCGGGAATGTCCGTCATGGCTGGGGCGGCGCCCAGCGCGAGCAGGACGTTGGCGGTGAAGTTAGTAACCACGGTATTGGTCAGGCACTGCACCAGCGGCGGTTCGCTGCGCACGCGGGAAAGGAGGGTGGATACGGAAAATGGTGTCAGGCCAATAGTCATCGGCGACATCCCTTCGCTAGTTCTAACTAGATCAGGTTCGACGGGTCTCATCTCAGCCTTGCGGCACCCCGTGTCACTACAGCCGACTCTACGAAGTCGGCGGGCAAATGGCCAGTCTGTGTCCGGGCTAGGCGGCGTCCATGGAGACGCAGGGATTGCTGCCCGACGCCGGCTGGTGGGCCTGGCTGGCCAGACGGTGCAGCAGGGTTCGCAGCAGGTCCGCGTCTGCGGGTTCGAGTCCGGACAGCAGCGCTGCCTCTTCAGCGGCAATCTGTTTCTCGCAGGTTGCCAGCCGGGCACGCCCGGCATGGGTGGCCACGACCTTCCGCGCCCGGCGGTCGGCCGGGTCCGGAACGCGTTCAACTTCGCCGGCCGCTGCCAGGGCGTCAATCAGGTAAGTCAGGACCGTCCGGTCGATGCCCAGATGGGCACCGAGTGCCTGCTGGTTCGGCGGATCAAAATGAACCACCGCCCGGAGGACCTGGAATCCGCGCAGCCCGCCGGGGGTGCCTTCCAGGGCCGATTCCATCCGTGACTGGTAGCAGCCCGCGAGCATGCCCAAGTCCCAGCCGAGGCCTCCGGGCAGAACGGCAGCGCTGTCCTTTGTGATGTTGCCTCTGGTCATGGGGAACATCTTAGTCCCGCCATGCGGGCGAGTAGATGTTCTAGTGCGCAAATAATCTGTGTGTCCACCTAATGAGACAGTGAGCCTGGGGCCTGCACCGGGAGGGGGGGCACCGGGGGCCTGGAGCCGGGGGCCTGGAGCCGGCACCGGGGGCTGGGTGGGGGTGATCCTCAGCCCATGGAGCCCCCTGCCCATGGCAGCCATCCTGTGTCGCAGCAACGCTGTTTCCCTGGCATTCGCCGGCGTCCTGTGGGGCAATAATGCTGTTCCCCGTTCGGGCGCACGCGTCCTGTGCTGCAATACCGCTGTTTGGGCCCTGCCCGCAGAATCTTGTGTTGCAGTACCGTCCCTTTGAACACGGCATAACGACGCTACTGCAACACAGGATGAAATGCGTTGCCGCTAAAGAGCGTTATCGACACACAGGATGCCCCGACTCCGGGAACCGAGCCCCGCGTAGGACGTGCCGAACACGTCCAGCGCCCCCCGGAGCGCCTGCATGGCCCCCACTACGCCGGCGCCGCTTCCGAGCGCGCGCCCGGAGCCCGACAGCAAACCAAAAAACTTTCCCGGACCTCTTGCATCCGCAGTGCTACTCTTTCTTACTAGGTAGTGGTAGTCAATAACGCTAGGTAGTGAGGGATGCGATGGGCAGGCAGGCGACGGAGATGCTGAAAGGGGTTCTGGAGGGCATTGTGCTCGCTTTCCTCTCCGGCCGCTCCGCCTACGGGTATGAAATCACTGCCTGGCTGCGGGATGAGGGGTTCTCGGACATTGCCGAGGGCACCGTCTACGCGCTCCTCATCCGAGTAGAACAGCGCGGGCTGGTGGACGTGGTGAAAGTTCCCTCCGAAAAGGGACCGCCGCGCAAAATGTACTCACTCACCCGCGCGGGACAGGACTATCTCAACGAGTTCTGGAGGACCTGGAGCTTCCTCTCGGACCGGCTGGAACAGCTCCGCGAGGAGGGAAACAACCATGTGGGCTGAGAAGATTCTGGGCGACTTCGGCGACAAGCGCCGCTGGCGGGAATACAAAAACCGGGTGAAGGCGCTTCCGCCCGGATACCGGACGGCGGCCGAGGCCGTGGAACGCTACCTGATGTACGCCGGTGCCCTCACCCGGGGTGACGTGATGGTGAACATGTACGAGGACCTGGCTGACCTGTTCGAGCGGGGCGCGGCAGATGGGACACCGGTTCGGGCGATTGTGGGTGAGGACCCCGTGGAGTTCGCAGAGGACTTCCTGCGCAACTACTCCGACGCCCAGTGGATCAACAAGGAAAGGCAGCGGCTCACCGCGGCCATCGAGGAAGCCGAACGGGAGGGTGGGGGAAGCACCGGGGGAGGGCAGCCATGACCGCGCAGCCTGCGGAGCGGGCTGTTCAGGTTCAGGATCTCCATAAGGGCTTCAAGGACCTGCAGGTCCTGCGCGGGGTGGAGTTCGAGGTGGAGCCCGGGAGCGTTTTCGCCCTGCTCGGCTCGAACGGGGCAGGTAAAACGACGCTGGTCCGGATCCTGTCCACGCTGCTGAGACCGGATGCCGGAACCGCCGCGGTGGCGGGGTTCGACGTCGTAGGCCAGGCCGCGGAGGTCCGCGCAGCCATCAGTCTCACCGGCCAATTCGCCGCAGTCGACGACGTCCTGACCGGCCGGGAGAATCTGGTGCTGGTAGCCCAGCTGCGGCAGGTTCCAAACCCGGGCCTGGTAGCGGATGAGCTCCTGGAACGCTTCTCGCTGACGGAAGCCGGAGAACGGAGAGTCTCCACCTATTCCGGCGGCATGCGCCGGCGGCTGGACATCGCCATGAGCCTGATCGGCAGCCCGGAAGTGGTGTTTCTGGACGAACCGACAACCGGGCTGGATCCCGAAGGGCGCCTGGAGGTGTGGGAAACGGTGCGGCAGCTGGCACGGGAGGGAACCACCGTACTGCTCACCACGCAGTACCTCGAAGAAGCCGAGCAGCTGGCTGACCGCATCGCCGTCCTGCACGGCGGGCAGATCATTGCCAGCGGCACCCTGGCCGAACTCCGGCAGCTGATTCCCTCACCGCGGGTCGAATACGTGGAGAAACAGCCAACGCTGGAGGAGATTTTCCTGGCAATCACAGGCGGGGGAACACCTGAAGGGACAGCACCATGACGGCGGCAACCCACTTCTACTCCAACACCACGGTGCTGACCCGGCGCTCGCTGCGCCATATAGCGCGCAGCCCGGACACAATCATTACGACGGCGGTCATGCCCGTGGCCATCATGGTGCTGTTCGTCTACGTTTTTGGCGGTGCGATCAATACCGGCGCCATCGAGTACATCGATTACATGCTGCCGGGAATCCTGCTGATCACTGTGGCGTCCGGAGTCGCCTACACCGCGTTCCGGCTGTTCACAGACCTGCAGAGCGGCGTCTTTGAGCGGTTCCAGTCAATGCCGGTCGCTCGTTCCAGCGCGCTGTGGGCACATGTGCTGACCTCCCTGGTGGCCAATTTGCTGTCCCTGGCGCTGGTGGTTGGAGCGGCTCTGGCGATGGGTTTCCGCACCGGGGCAGGGGTTGCCGGCTGGCTGGCCGTGGCCGGCATGCTGACCTTGGTTACGCTGGCACTCACCTGGGTGGCAGTGGTCGCGGGTCTGAGCGCCAAGTCAGTGGAGGGAGCCAGCGCATTCTCCTATCCGCTGATCTTCCTGCCCTTCGTCAGCTCTGCCTTTGTTCCAACGGACACGATGCCCGGACCGGTGCGCTGGTTCGCAGAGAACCAGCCGGTGACCGCGATCGTCAACACCATCCGGAACATCTTTGCCGGCCAGCCGGTTGGACCGGAGATCTGGGCCGCCCTCGCCTGGTGCCTGGGCATCCTGGTTGCTGCCTGCGCCGTTTCCGCCGCGGTGTACCGGCGGAGGACCAACCGCGGAGCTGCAGCCTAGGCGGCGGCCGCAGCCCAGCCGCGGATCCGCAGTCGAGACGGAGGCACAGCCCAGGCGCAGGAGCCGGGCCTAGGGCTGGAAGCGGTAGCCCATGCCGTGCTCGGTGAGGAAATGGGCCGGATGCGAGGGATCCGGCTCCAGCTTCCGCCGCAGCTGCGCCATGTACAGGCGCAGGTATCCGGAATCCGTGGTGCCCGGCCCCCACACGTCATTCAGGAGCTGGGCCTGGGTCAGCAGATGGCCCGGGCTCCTGAGCAGCACCGCCAGCAAATGCCATTCCGTGGGGGTGAGGCGGATCGAGCTTCCGTCGCTGATCCGGGAAACCCGGCGCGCAGCCAGATCCACCGAGACGTCACCGAAGAGAACCGCCGGGCTGTCCGGTGCGGAACCCGTCCGCCGTTTCAAGGCACGAATCCGTGCCAGCAACTCCTCGGCGGAGAAGGGCTTGGTCACGTAATCATCGGCGCCCAGATCCAGTGCGCGGACCTTCTCCGCGGAGTCGGACCGGCCGGAGATCACAAGGATCGGCATGGCGCTCCAGCCGCGGACGGCTTCGATGACCTCCATGCCGCTGAGCCCGGGCATCCCCAGGTCCAGGACCATCAGGTCAGGATGGCAGTCAACCGCCCGGCGCACCGCCGCGGCGCCGTCGGACGCCGCCACAACTTCATAGCCGTAAGCCGCCAAGGTGATCTTGAGGGCACGGAGGATCTGGACGTCGTCGTCGGCCAGCAGGATCTTCACAGTGCAGCCGCCGCAGCACCTGCCGGCTGCGGCGCCGGTGCAGCCGGCAGGCCCAGCACCATGGTGAGTCCGCCGCCGGGTGTTTTCTCCGTTTCCAGCGTTCCGCCCATGCCTTCCATAAATCCCTTCGCAACTGCCAAGCCCAGCCCCAGTCCGGTCTGGTTGTCGGTGTCCCCGAGCCGCTGGAAGGGAACGAACATTTCCTCGCCGCGCTCCGGGGAAATCCCCGGTCCGCAGTCTATGACGCGGATTTCGACCTTTCCGCCGAACTCGCTGGCGGCCAGCACCACTTTCTCCTGCGGAGGGGAGAACCGCACCGCGTTGGCGAGCACGTTCACCAGCACCCGCTGCAGCAGCACAGAATCACCCAGGACCGCAGGAAGGCCGGGCGGCAGATCCAGCTGAACCTGCGCCGGGCCCAGCCGCAGTTCCTCCAAGGCGGGCAGCACGGAATCCGCTGCCTCCAGCGGAGCAAGCGAAACGGCGAGGGCCCCGGCCTGGAGCCTGCTGACGTCCAGCAGGCTGGTCACCAGGGCGGAGAGGGTCTCCAACGATTCCTCGGCGGTGGCCAGCAGTTCCTCGGTGTCCCGTTCGCTCCAGTCCACGTCGTCGGCCCGCAGGCTGGTGACGGCGGCGGTTGCAGCGGTCAGGGGACGGCGCAGGTCGTGCCCGACGGCGGCAAGCAGCGCCGTGCGGACGCGGTCGGCGGCGGCGAGCGGGACCAGGCCTTCGGCCCGGGCGGAGAGGTCACGGTAGTCCAGTGCCGCGCCGAGCTGGGCCGCGATGACTTCGAGCAGCCGCCGGTCCGCTGCAGCCGGAACGCTGCCGTACAGCTCCAGGGAAGCAGCTCCGACGGGTACCCGGTGGCTCGGCTGGCAGGAAACGGTGCCCGCCACCGCCAGGTCTGTGTCTCCGGACCGCAGCCGGGCGGCGTCGAGATTGAAGGCTTCCCGCACCCGGCCTACCAGGGCCTGAACCGCGTCTTCCCCGCGCAGGACGTTGCCGGCCACGGCGGCCAGCAGATCGGATTCCGACGCCGCCCGCCGGGCTGCCCGCGAGCGCCGGGCGGCGCGGTCCACCACAAAACTGACCAGCATGGCATTGGCCGAGTAGAGCACCAGCGCGAACAGGTGCAGCGGCTCGGACACCGTCACCGTGTGCAGGGGCTGGATGAAGAAGTAGTCCAGGGTCACCCCGGAGAGCAGTGCGGCGAAAAGCGCCGGCCAGATGCCGCCGGCGAGTGCAACGAGGATAACCAGCAGCTGATAGGCAAGGACGTCGCTGGTAATTGACTCCGGGGTGCTGACCCCCACCAGCAGCCAGGTGAGCAGCGGACCGCCGGCCAGCGCCAGCGCGAAGCCGGCCAGCCGCCGTCGGGCACTGAGTGCACCGCCAAGCCGGGGCAGGCTCCGCTGGCCGCCGGCGGCACCGTGGTTCACGATGTGCACGTCAATGTCCCCGGAGAGCCGGATGACGGTGGCACCGATCCCCGGACCGCCAAGCAGGGCCCGAAGACGCGGGCGGCGGCTGACGCCGATCACCAGCTGAGTGGCGTTCGCGGAGCGGGCGAAGTCCACGAGCGAGCCCGGAATGTCCGCTCCGACCACCTGGTGGAAGGTTCCGCCCAGCTTTTCAACGAGGGCCCGCTGCACGGCCAGTTCTCCGGGATGGCTTTCGCGCAGCCCATCGGGGTTGGTGACGTGCACGGCCAGCAGCTCACCGCCCGCAGTGCGGGCGGCTATCCGGGCACCGCGGCGCAGCAGCGTCTGCCCTTCCGGCCCGCCGGTCAGCGCCACGACCACGCGCTCGCGGGCTTCCCACTTACTGCGGATTCCCTTCTCGGTGCGGTACCGGTTCAGGGCGCTGTCCACCTCATCGGCCAGCCAGAGAAGTGCGAGTTCCCGCAGCGCGGTCAGGTTGCCCACGCGGAAGTAGTTGGAGAGCGCGGCGTCTACCCGTGCTGCCGGATAGACCAGCCCTTCGGCGAGCCGGCGGCGCAGCAGTTCCGGGGCCAGATCCACCAGCTCGATCTGGTTCGCGGAACGGAGCACATCATCCGGCACAGTTTCGCGCTGCACGGTGCCGGTGATGCCCTCCACTACGTCGTTCAGCGAGTCGATGTGCTGGATGTTCACCGTGGAGAGCACATTGATCCCGGCCTCGAGCAGCGCCTCGACATCCTGCCAGCGCTTGGCATGCCGCATCCCGGGCGCGTTGGTGTGCGCCAGTTCGTCCACCAGGGCGTAGCCCGGGCGGCGGGCCAGCACGGTATCCAGGTCCAGCTCCTCCAGCGGCATGCCCCGGTGCTCCAGCCGCAGCTGCGGCACGCGTTCCAGCCCCTCGGCGGCAGCTGCCGTGGCGGCCCGGCCGTGGGTCTGGACCACGGCCACCACCACGTCCTGCCCTTCATCGTGCAGCCGGTGGCCTTCCTCCAGCATGCTGTAGGTTTTGCCGACCCCCGGTGCTGCGCCCAGGAACACCCTGAGCTCTCCTCGCGTCATCCGTTAAGTGTCCAGCTCCGCCAGCGCCATGTTCAGTTCCAACACGTTTACGGTCGGTTCGCCCAGGAACCCGGCGGTCCGGCCTAAGACGGCGGCATCCACCAGGGCACGGACCGCGTCCTCGGGCAGCTCCCGGGCCCGTGCCACGCGCGGGACCTGCAGGTAGGCGTAGTTCGGGCTGATGTGCGGATCCAGCCCCGAGGCGGAGGCGGTCACGGCGTCGGCCGGAACCTGGTCAGCAGGTACTGACTCGAGCGCGGCAACACGCCGGCGGCGTTCGGCCACGATGTCCGCCAGCTCCGTGCTCGCAGGGCCGAGGTTGCTGCCTCCGGAGGCAGCGCCGTCGTACGTCCCCGGACGGGACTGGAAGAACTCCGGCAGAGCGGCACCGGAACTGTCCGTGAAGGACTGTCCGATCAGCGTGGATCCGATGACGGTGCCGTCGGCAGCGGCGGGGGAGCCGCCGGCCTGGCGGGGCAGTGCCTGTGCCGCCGTGGTGGCCAGCAGCGGATACGCGATGCCGAGCACCAGGGTAAAGAGGGCCAGCGCCCGGGCAGCAACAGCGAGCTGCCGGGCGGTGGAGCGAAACGCAGTCATAAGAGGTCCTTGAGGGTCTAGAAACCGGGGAGCGGGGAAACAGCCAGATCGATGAGCTTGATGCCGATGAACGGCGCGGCCACACCGCCGGCTCCGAACACGAGCAGGTTCCGGCTGAGGATTCCGGATGCCCCGGCGGCACGGTACTTCACGCCGCGCAGGGCCAGCGGGATCAGCGCCAGGATGACGACGGCGTTGAAAATGACCGCTGAAAGGATGGCCGAGGCGGGGGAGTGCAGGCCCATGACGTTCAGGACTGCCAGGCCGGGGAAGAGGCCCATGAACATGGCCGGGATGATCGCGAAGTACTTGGCGACGTCGTTTGCGATGGAGAACGTGGTCACTGCACCGCGGGTGATCAGCAGCTGTTTGCCGATCCGGACAATGTCGATCAGTTTGGTCGGATCGGAGTCCAGGTCCACCATGTTCCCGGCCTCCTTGGCCGCGGAGGTGCCGGTGTTCATGGCGACGCCGACGTCCGCCTGCGCCAGCGCCGGGGCATCGTTCGTGCCGTCCCCGGTCATGGCGACCAGCCGGCCGCCCTCCTGCTCCCGGCGGATCAGTGCGATCTTGTCTTCCGGGGTGGCCTCGGCGAGGTAGTCATCAACGCCGGCTTCCGCGGCGATGGCTTTGGCGGTGCGGGGATTGTCCCCGGTGACCATGACGGTGCGGATTCCCATCCGGCGCAGCTCGGCGAACCGCTCCTTCAAGCCCTCCTTGACCACGTCCTTGAGATGGACGACGCCGAGGATCCGGGTGGTGCCGCCTGCGTCCCGGACCGCCACCACCAGCGGGGTGCCGCCGGAAGCGGAGATGGTGTCCACCCGGTAGGTCAGGTCCGCGAGCACTGAAACGTCGATGCCCCCGTTTTCCGATGCCCAGTCCAGGACAGCGGATCCGGCGCCCTTGCGGATGCTTGAACCGTCCGGGTAATCCAGGCCGCTCATCCGGGTCTGGGCGGTAAAGGGAACGTCTGCGGCATCCGGGGCCGGAGCCGGAACTATGCCCCGGGAAGCGGCCAGGTCAACAATCGACCGGCCCTCCGGCGTGTGGTCCAGCAACGACGCCAGGGCCGCGGCCCGGACCAGTTCCTCCTGCTCCGCGCCAGCCACGGGGAAGAACTCCGCAGCCTGGCGGTTGCCGTAGGTGATGGTGCCGGTCTTATCCAGCAGCAGGGTGGTGACGTCCCCGGCTGCCTCCACGGCACGGCCGGACATGGCCAGCACATTGTGCTGCACCAACCGGTCCATTCCGGCGATGCCGATCGCGGAGAGCAGGGCGCCGATTGTCGTCGGGATCAGGCAAACCAGCAGGGCGGTGAGCACGGGGACGCTGATGGTGGCACCGGCGTACCCCGCCATCGGGTTCAGGGTGAGCACCACCAGCAGGAAGACCAGGGTCAGGGTGGACAGCAGGATGTCCAGTGCCACCTCGTTCGGGGTCTTGCGGCGGGAAGCGCCTTCCACCAGGCCGATCATCCGGTCCACGAACGTCTCACCCGGACGGCTGGTAATGCGCACCACGATCCGGTCTGAGAGGACGCGGGTGCCGCCCGTAACGGCCGACCGGTCGCCGCCGGACTCACGCACCACCGGAGCGGATTCGCCGGTGATCGCAGATTCGTCCACTGAGGCGATGCCGTCAACGATCTCCCCGTCACCGGGGATAACCTCCCCGGCGGTGACCACCACGACGTCGTCCAGCACCAGGTCCGCGGAGGCCACGGACTGGACGGGCGCCTGCAGGGCGGCCGGATCCGACGCCGGGTCGTAGCCGCGGACCCGCCGGGCGGCGGTGGTGGTGCGGGTGGCGCGCAGGGTGGCAGCCTGCGCCTTGCCTCGGCCTTCCGCTACCGCTTCAGCCAGGTTGGCGAAGAGCACAGTCAGCCAGAGCCATCCGGCGATCAGCCAGGTAAACCCGGTCGGCACAGGGCTGCCGCCGGAGGACTGGGAACCGCCGCTGAAGGACTCGGCGACGGCGACGGCGGTGATGAGCACGGCGCCGGCCTCGACCACGAACATGACCGGCGTGTGCCACATCCGGCGCGGATCGAGTTTGGCTACAGCAACAGGGAAGGCCTTGGCCGCCTGCTGCAAGCTGAAGCCGGCTGCGGCGGCCGGCCGGGGCCCGGACGGTGCCGGGACGCTGCCCGGTTCGGGACGGTGTTTGGTGAGGGTGGACATGTCAGATCAGTCCTTCTGCCAGGGGACCCAGCGCGAGTACGGGAAAGAACGTAAGAGCTGTGACGAGCACGGTGACGCCGCCCAGGACGGCCACGGACTGCGGCCGGTGCGTGGGCAGGGTTCCTGCCGTGACCGGCACCTTGCCCTGCGCCGCGAGGGTCCCGGCCAGGGCCAGGACAAAGAGAATCGGCAGGAAGCGGCCGGCCAGCATGGCCACACCAAGGGCCGTGTTGAGCCAGGGCGTGTTCGCGGTCAGCCCGGCGAACGCCGACCCGTTGTTGTTGGCCGCCGAGGTGAACGCGTACAGCACTTCACTGAATCCGTGCGGTCCGGAGTTCAGCATGGAGGTGTCCTGGATTTCGGCGCTGATGCCGGGCAGCGCGAAGCTCAGCGAGGTTCCGGCCAGCACCAGGGCGGGCATGGTGAGCACGTACAGGCTGGCGAGCTTGATCTCCCGCGGCCCGATCTTCTTGCCCAGATATTCCGGGGTACGGCCCACCAGCAGCCCGGAAATGAAGGCTGCGACGACGGCCAGGACCAGCATGCCGTACAGACCGGACCCCACGCCGCCCGGAGCGACTTCGCCCAGCATCATATTCAGCATGGCCATCATTCCGCCCAACGGCGAGAAGCTGTCATGCATCGAATTCACGGCTCCTGTGGACGTGAGGGTGCTGGTGCTGCCGAACAGGGTGGACCCGGCAATGCCGAAGCGGGTTTCCTTGCCCTCCATCGAGCCGGCCGGTCCGTCCGCCGCAGCGAACTCCAGCGCCGTCATGGCAGCCAGGGAGAGTACGAAGATTCCGGTCATGGCAGCCAGGATGGCGTAGCCCTGCCGGCGGTCGCCGATCATGGTCCCGAAGGTCCGCGGCAGCGAAAACGGAAGAATGAGCATCAGCAGCACCGAGAACAGGTTGGTGAACGCCGTCGGGTTTTCGAACGGGTGTGCGGAGTTCGCATTGAAGAACCCGCCGCCGTTGGTGCCGAGCAGCTTGATGGCTTCCTGCGTGGCCACCGGCCCGCCGGGGATGGACTGGGTTCCGCCGGCCAGCGTGGAAACTTCGGTGAAGCCGCTGAAGTTCTGGATCACTCCGCCCAGCAGCAGCACCAGCGCCGCCAGCGCGGCGCCGGGCAGCAGGATACGGGTCAGGGAACGGGTGAGGTCCACCCAGAAGTTCCCGATGGCCGCCGCGCCGCGGGCGGCGAATCCGCGCACCAGGGCAACGGCAACGCAGAGCCCGACGGCGGCGGACAGGAAGTTCTGCACCGCCAGTCCCGCGGCCTGCACCGCGTAGCCAAGCGTGGCCTCGGGGGAATAGGACTGCCAGTTGGTGTTGGTCACGAAGGACACGGCCGTATTGAAGGACAGGGCTTCGGGGACTGCCGGCAGCCCTAGCGCTGCCGGCAGCAGGGGCTGCAGGCGCTGCAGCAGATACAGGAGCAGCACGCCCAGGGCGGAAAACGCCAGGACAGCCCGAAAGTAACTCTGCCAGGCCTGTCCCGAGCGGGGAGCAACACAGAGCAGCCGGTAAGCCCCGCGTTCCACGGCCAGGTCCTTTTCAGACGTGTAGGTACGAGCCATGTAGTCGCCGAGGGGGCGGTGCACCAGGGCCAGCACGAGTGCAAGGGCGAGGAACTGGCCCAGCGCCAGCCAGCCCGCCATCAGAATCTCTCCGGCCGCAGCAGGGCAGCCAGGACATAGACCGCCGAAGCGGCCGCCACGATCAGGGCAGCGTAATCGAAGAAGGTCACAGCTTCTCCACCGCCCGGGCCAGGAGGGCAAGCCCGGCGAAGAACGCCGCCGTGCCCGCGAGAATTACTACATCCAGCAAGGGATCCCCCAGGAAACTCGTTTCTTCTCCCGCCGGTCCGGCAGGAGGGCACCCTCAGGTGCCGTGTCGAGTAAAAACCTGCCGCGGGGACGATTCGGGAATCCTCACGGATTCCTAACGCGGGACGGGCGGACCATAACGGAAACCCTGCAGTTGGGCTCTTCCAGGTGCCTCCGAAGCCTGCACCGTTCCGCCGTCCCCGGCCCGGCGCGTAGTGTTTTGGGCACGCAGCCCCCCCGCGAGAGGAACCCTGCCGTGTCGATCCTCGCTCCGGTGCTTTCGCTGGCCGGCATCATCGCCTCAGTGATCCTGATCGTGCTCATTTTCCGCGGGTCCCGGATTCCGGTGGAGGACGTTGTGCGCCGGAAGCGGGTGAACCGCTGGTTCTGGATCCTGGGGGTCTTTGTGGCGGCGGTGTTCTTCTATCTCTCGTTCACCTAGGCCTGCCTGGCTCGGCGCAGGAACAGGACCGCGCAGGTCATGGCGGGTTGGCGGATACCCTAGAAGCATGGACAAAGCCCAGGATCTCCGCGTTGCCGTGATTGGCGCCGGTCCGCGCGGCGTGTCCGTCCTTGACCGGCTGCTCAGCCGCTACCTGGACCTGCCCGCCGAAGACCGCCCGGGGCTGGAAGTCTGCATGGTGGATCCGTTCAACCCCGGACCAGGCCACGTCTGGCGCACGGCACAGTCCCGCCAGTTCCTGATGAACACACCGTGCCTCTTCCCCACCGTGGTGCCCGCCGGGGAAACTGCGGAGGAACTGCTGCCCTCCCCGGCCGGCCTCTCCCTGGGGCAGTGGATCCGGCGCATGGCACAGGATCCGGCCCCCTCACTGAACGCCGGGGACCGGGACGAAATCGCCCGGCTCGGTGCTGCCGATTTCCCCAGCCGCGCCCTGTACGGCCGGTATCTGGAGTGGACCTACGCCCACCTTGTGGAAGCAGCCCGGGAAGCCGGTGCCGCCGTCGTCCATTACCGGGCCGAAGCGCTCGCCCTGCACCGCACCGGGGCAGGCTTCAGCATCGAACTTTCCGGCGAGGAACCACTGGAGGCGGACGCCGTCGTCCTGGCCATGGGTCATCTGCCGGCCGCGCTCACGCCCGAGCAAAACCGCCTCAACGACGCCGCCTCCCGGCTGGGCCTGCGCTACCTTCCCCCGGCGGTTCCGTCGGACGCGGATTTCTCCGTACTGCCGGCCGGGGAACCGGTGCTGGTGCGCGGCCTGGGACTGAACTTTTTCGACATCATGGCGCACGTGACCCTGGGCCGCGGCGGTGCGTTTGTGCCCACCGGGAAACCCGCGGGGCGCTCCCTGCGCTACGAACCGTCCGGCCGCGAGCCGGTGCTGGTTGCCGCCTCGCGGCGCGGAACTCCGTACCGCGCCAAAGCGAAGCTGGACAGCTACGTGCCGCGCAGTGTGAAACTGCGCTGGTTCACCGAGGAAACGGCGGGCAGGTTCGCGGCGGAGGGGATCCAGCCCGGTTTCGACCACGACCTCTGGCCGCTGCTGCACCGCGACTCGGTGTGGGCGTATTACTCGACGCTGGCCCGCACCAACCCGGAATGCCTTAACGTTCCGGCCGTGGACTTCCTGGCGGATCTGGATGCCGCGCTCAGCGTGGAGGGTCCGGACTGGGACGCCGCGAAGGAAGCTGTGCTGGCGCGCTGCGTTCCGGCTGCTTACCGGACCAGCCTCGAAGCCCTGGCCCAGCCGCTGGGACGGCGTCCCTTTGCTGGACCCGAGGACCTGGACGCGGAAATCCTGCGCTATCTGGAGGACGACGCCGCCGGCTCAGCAAAGGGCGAGGACGATCCGCTGAAGATGGCGATCGGTGCGCTGAACGCCGGACGTTCCGTGCTGAAGGCGGTAGTGGCCGACGGCGGACTGGCCGAGGAATCCTGGCTCACCGAACTGCGCGGCTGGTTTGAACCCCTGGTGGAGGGCCTGGCCTCCGGCCCGCCGCCCGAGCGGATCGAACAGCTCGCAGCCCTGGTCCGTGCCGGGCTGGTCCACTTTGTAGGACCGGACCCGCGGTTCGACGTCGATGAGGCGCGCGCCGTCTTCACGGCGTCCTCGCCGTGGGTTGCCGGCGAGTACGCCGCGACCACTTTGGTGGAGGCCATGATGCCGCCGAACCGGGTCAACGCAACCCTTTCGCCGCTGCTGGCGGACCTGCTGCACCGCGGCGAGGCCCGCGCCAAGGTCATGATGGCGCCCAACGGCACCCCGGTGCTCACCCCCGGACTGGACGTTTCCCTGCCGCCGTACCGGCCGCTGGATGTCAAGGGGCAGCCGCAGGAAAACCTCTACGTCCTGGGCCTGCAGCTGTCTTCAGTGCAATGGGGAACGGCAATCGCCGCGGAGGCCGGCGCGCCGGCTTCGGCCGGGTCGCGGACCCTGCGCGACGCCGATGATATCGCTGCCGCCATCCTCTCCCGGGGGACAAGCATCCCCCGGGAGCAGGACAGTGGGACGGCTAGAACGGGTACTGCCGCGGTTCGTGCTGGAGCGTAAGCGTCTGGTCCTTGGTGAACTCATCAATGGCCCAGCTGCCGTTGAACCGGCCCAGCCCGGAGTTCTTCACGCCGCCAAACGCCACGTGAGGCTCATCGTGCACCGGCATGTCATTCACATGCGCCATGCCCACCTGCATCCGCCGGGCGAATTGCAGCCCGCCCTCGGCTGATGCAGTGAAGACCGCTCCGGACAGGCCCTGCGGCGTGGCGTTGGCCAGCTCCAGAGCGTGCTCTGCGTCGCGGGCCCGCTGGATACCTGCGATCGGCCCGAAGATTTCCTCCCGGGCCAGTTCCATCTCCGGCTTAACCCCGGTGAAGATCCACGGGCTGAGCACCTGGCCGTCGGTGCTGCCTTCCAGTACGGCGGTCGCGCCTTCGCTGCGGGCAGTGCTGATCTTCTCTTCCAGGCCCTCGAGCTGCTTGGCGTTGATGATCGGCCCGATCACGGTCTTCCCGTCCGTGGGATCGCCGGCCGGCAGGGACCGGACATGCTCGGTGAACTTCTGCACGAACTCGTCATGGACGGCGTCCTCGACGATGATCCGGTTGATCGCCATGCAGATCTGGCCCTGGTGCAGGAACTTGCCCATCACCGCAGCGCGGACTGCCTGGTCCACGTCCGCATCGGCCAGGACCACGAACGGTCCGTTGCCGCCGAGCTCCAGTGCGGTGTGCTTCAGGTGCTCACCGCTCGCGGCGAGGGCGCCGACGTTCTTGCCCACCGCCGTCGAGCCCGTAAACGAAATCAGCGACGGCACCGGGTGCTCCACGAACGCGTCGCCGATCTCCGAGCCGGCGCCGGCAACCACGCTCAGCACGCCGGCCGGGAGCCCGGCCTCTTCGAAGATCTTCGCGATCAGCAGGCCGCCGGTCACCGGGGTGTCGCTGGCTGGCTTGAGGACGACGGCGTTGCCCAGCGCCAGCGCGGGTGCCACGGAGCGCTGGGAGAGGTGGAGGGGGAAGTTCCATGGGCTGATCACGCCGACGACGCCGAGCGGGTCGCGGTAGACGCGGTCTTCCTTGCCGGGGATGTCCGAATCCAGGATCTGTCCGTGGACCCGGTGCGGGTAGGACGCCGCTTCGCGGGTGATGCCGATGGCGGAGTCGATCTCGATCGCTGCCTTGACGGTGGTGCTGCCTGATTCGGCGGCGAGCCACGCGGTGATTTCCTCGCGCCGTTCATCCAGGATTTCCGCGGCGCGTTCCAGGATGCGGCGTCGTTCTCCGGGGGGAGTCGCTGCCCAGCCTGGCTGGGCGTCCCGGGCACTTTCATACGCGTCGTTGAGGTCTTCGATGGAGGCCAGCGGCAGGCTCAGGAGTTCTTCGCCCGTGAACGGATTCGTGTCCGGCATGGTCTTGGACGAGCGGCCTTCGCGCCACTGTCCTGCGATGAACTGCTTGGCCGGGATCCATCCGGATGCTGCGGGGTTGGCGGTGGTCATGGGCGATCTCCTTTGTGTGGGTCACGTTTCTGACGATGGTGGGTACAACCAGTAAGGGTGCTGAGTTGTTCCGTGTTTGGCTGGAAATCTTGGTTGGGTTGCTGGGGCTGGTGCTGGGGCCAGGGTCGGCTGCGCGGCGCAGGCGTCCTCGGGGACGTGTGGTCGGCGGAACCATCCTGTGTCGCAATAACGCTGCTTCCACCGCCGCCGCCACATCCTGTGCGGCGATAACGTCCCTTTGGGTGCGGCATAGCGACGTTATCGACACACAGGATGAAATCCAGTGCAGGTGACCAGCGTTATCGACACACAGGATGGCGCAGGAGGCAGGAATGACTGAAGAAGCGGGCTCGTCCCCTCGACCGGAGCTCATCCAGCGCAGTCTGCAGCCAGCCTGTTCCGTCCCTCCGGCGACAGTCCTAGCATCGAGTGCAGTGCATCACCCGTGCCTATGACGTCCTATCCGTATCGCGTGATCAAGGAGTGAACAATGGCGCACGTAGACATTGTCGGAAGCGGGAACATGGCCCGGGGCCTGGCGACACGGCTGCTGCACGGACGCACGGACGTCCGGATCATCGGCCGCAACGCTGACCAGACGGCGGAACTCGTGGAATCCCTCGGCGCAGGGGCCTCCTCGGCTCCGGCGGGCAGCCCGTTCACGGCAGAGGTGGTGATCCTTGCGGTTCCGCATGGATCCGTGGCGGAGATTATCCGAGAGAACGGTGACTCCCTGGCCGGCAAGGTGGTGGTGGATATCAGCAACCCGGTCGATTTCTCCACCATGGACCGACTCACCACCCCCGCCGGTACGTCGGCTGCGGAGGAAATCGCGGCGCTGCTGGAAGGCCGGGCCGACGTCGTGAAGGCCTTCAACACCACCTTCGCCAAGACCCTGGTTGAGGGATCGGTGGCCGATCTGCCGCTGGACGTTTTTGTGGCAGGGGATTCCGAAAGCGCCAAACTGCAGGTCACCGAAATCATTGCCCGCTCCGGCATGCGGCCCATCGACACGGGTCCGCTGCACTGGGCCCGTCAGCTCGAATCCATGATGCTGCTGATGATGGCGCTGCAGGTGAACCCGGAACACGAACGCTTTGACTGGGATACGGCGCTCAAGATCCTGCCCTAGCGACTCTTCCACGTCCTTGGCTGGCAGACGCCAGCGGGCCCTCAGCTCCCGTTCTCAGGCCCGGTCCTCGGCGTACAGGCTCCGCATGATCCCGCGGTAGGCCGCCAGGATGGCAGCTTCGCTCTCCCGAGTCGCTCCGCCAAGCGGCGCAATGACAGGACCGGCAAGTTCATCCAGGCGTGTCCACAGCCCGTCGGCGTCGTGCACCCCCGCAGGCAGACGAAGGAACCAGACGTACCCTGGCGGAACCGGCGGAATCCCGGCCTGGGCAAGAGCGCCATCATTTAGTTCGATGATGTCCTGCTCGAAGTCCTCGTCCAGAACCTCCGACGTTCCAACAGCCTCCTGCAGTGAACCGGGGCGGCGGCGCAGCAGGTCGGGTCCAGCTGCGTAGGCGATCAGGAAATGCCGGGAGCTGTAGGGCAGCTGGATGTAGCCGGAGATATCCTCCGCAATCGGTACTTCATCCTACAGCTCCATCATGTCTCCCGGTCTCGGAACTGCCCCGTCCGGTGCGGCCCTGTGGGTCAACCATAGCCACGGATAGCCGCCCAAGTGAGCTGTCAGCGGCCCAAGCAGGATTGCACCGAGAGAGATGCACTCCTTCCCGCTGGCTGTTGCGCCTGATCCTGCTGGGACCACAGGCGTCTCACCCGTAACGATGGCTGGGAGTCTTCGATTTTGATCGAAGACGTGGCTCAACTCTCGGGGAGATACTGCTGCTGTGGACGTTTTCACTGAAACCTTCGGGCAGTAAACGTCTTTTTGAGCCGGTCATAACGACTTCAGCTCACCGAAGGTTTTGGCAGAGTGGAGCATAACGACGTTAACTCACCAAAGGTTTCGGCACACCGGGCCGAAGCGACCGGATAAGCGGGTAGGTCAGCCCCGGAAGACAGGTACCTGAAACGGCAGACGGGCAGGCGGGCCCGGGCTAGATTCGAACGATCGGGACAGGGGTTCCGGAACAGTCTCGTGTCAAGGGGAACTTGGTGCAGCCGACGCCACTTCGCTATGCCCGCGTGGATCGGGGCAGGGCAGGAACGCGATGACATTCGCAAAGAAGATCACAGTTGCCTTCTTGTGCTTCGTCGCAGCAACAGTCCTGCTGATGGTGCTCGTTCCAGACGAATCATGCAGGCCATGAGCTGGAAACGGTTCTGGGCCATCATGGCCGTCTGCCTGGCCCTTATGGTGCTGGCGATATTTTTCATGCTCGACGGCGGCGACATTAATGACCCGGAGTTTATGTGCAGGTTCGGTATGGGCCGCAGGTCGTGGGTGTGCGACTAGCGTCTGTAAACAGCAACCGGCCCACACCCCGAAGAGGGGTGCGGGCCGGTTGCGGGGAAACGAGGGAATCCGGCGCCTTAGGCAGCCGCCACAACCTTCAGCGCAGAGTTCCACTCGTAAGCGGGAAGCTCGTCGTTGGCGGAGAGAAGGATGTGCAGGAAGCCCATGTGCTCGAGCTGGCGGGCACGGCGCTGGGGACCGACGACGACGGGGTTCAGCCCGGCAGCGGAGGCGAACTCGACCACGGCCTGGGTTGCAGCGGCGTCGTCCCCGGCGATGAGGACATCCAGCGGATGTCCGGCCACGGTTCCGTCCGAGAGCGTGGCGGCGAAGGTCGTGTTGAAGGCCTTGACCACCTTCGCACCGGTAGCCTTCTGCAGTTCCTCGGCCGCGGAGCTGTCAGCGGGAACCGACAGCGAATCGAACGTCGCGAAATCCACGGGGTTGGTGATGTCCACGCAGACCCTGCCGGTCAGCGCATCGCCGTACTGCTCCACGATGGCCCGGGAGGCGTCGAAGTAGACCGCCGGAATGACCAGGGCGCCGGTGAGCTGGTCACCCAGGACACCGGAGGTGATGTTCCCGCCCAGTTCTGCCGCCAGGGAGTCGGCCTTCGCCTTGTCCTCGTGGGCGAGGAGCTGGACCGAACGTCCCGCTGCCACTGCGCGGGCGGCCAGTCCGCGGGCCATGTTGCCGGTGCCGATGATGGTGAGATCAGTCATTGTCTTTTTCCTTCTGAAGATGGGGAAACGGAAAGCCACGTCAGTCTTTTCGAGTAGGGGCGGGGCGGTAACCAAACACCTGAACACTTGAAGCTTCAACTACTATGACACGTTTTTGTTGAAGCTTCAAGTGCCACGAAATCCTAGCCACCTAGTGAAATTGCTGTTTTACTAGGTGGCAATAGCGAGACAACGGAAAGCAGCAGCATGGCCGAGACAGCAAAGGCGGACAGCACCACCCGGACGGTGGAACGGGCTCTGTCCCTGCTCAGCGTGGTGTGCCGCCAGGGGGCTGTGACACAGTCCGAGGCCGCCAAGGCCGCGGGCCTGTCCACCAGCACCGCCCTGCGCCTGCTGCGCACCCTGGAAGGAACGGATTTCCTGCGCCGGGAAGAGAGCGGAATTTACCGTCCCGGACCGGCAGTCGTGCAGCTCGGCGTGCTTGCCCTCAGCTCAGAATCCCTGATTTCCACCTATCGTGCCGCCATGGACCGGATCGTCGAGCAGACTGGTGAATCCACTTACCTGAGCATTCCGGCGGCCGGCGGGCACGGGCTCTACATCGCCATCGCCGAAGGCACCCAGTCCGTCCGCCACGCCAACTGGGTCGGTCGCCGTTTCCAGCTCGAGGGAAGCGCCGCGGGCAAGGCAATGGCGGGCGGCGCCGATGCCTCCGCCGGTACGGACTGGCAGGGCTGCGCCGTGGTGAGCGACGGCGTCGAACCGGACATCACTGCGATCGCGGTGCCGCTGACCGCCGGGGGAAAGGCCGTCGCGGCCATGAGTGTTGTGGTTCCCAGCTACCGGGTCACCCCCGCCCGGCTCAAGGACATCTGCCGCGCCCTGACCGACGAAACCAGCGCCGTCCACGCCCCCGGATAACCGAAAAACCAGACACCTGCCGACGATGAAGACGGAGAACCGGATGACCCAGAACCCCACCCCGCGCACCGTCCGCGCGCCGCGCGGCACGGAACTGAATGCCAAAAGCTGGCAAACCGAAGCCCCGCTGCGGATGCTGATGAACAACCTGGATCCGGAGGTCGCCGAGCGCCCCGAGGACCTGGTGGTCTACGGCGGCACTGGCAAGGCGGCGCGGAACTGGGAGTCCTTCGACGCGATCATCCGCACCCTGGAAACGCTCGACGACGACGAGACCCTGCTGGTCCAGTCCGGCAAGCCGGTGGGGGTGTTCCGCACGAACGAATGGGCGCCGCGGGTGCTGATTGCCAACTCGAACCTGGTGGGGGACTGGTCTACCTGGCCCGAGTTCCGCCGGCTGGAGGCCGAAGGCCTGACCATGTACGGGCAGATGACCGCCGGGTCGTGGATCTACATCGGCACCCAGGGCATCCTGCAGGGCACCTACGAAACGTTCGCCGCCATCGCCAACAAACGCTTCGGCGGTACTCTGGCCGGCACCGCCACGCTCACCGGCGGCTGCGGCGGCATGGGCGGTGCCCAGCCGCTGGCGGTCACGCTCAACGGGGGAGCGGTGCTGATTGTCGACGTCGACGAGTCCCGGCTGCGCCGCCGGGCCGGGAAACGCTACCTGGACGACGTCGAGACGGACCTCGACGCGGCCGTCGCCAAGGTGATGGCCGCCAAGGCGGAGGGACGGGCACTTTCCGTCGGGCTGGTGGGCAACGCCGCTGAAGTCTTCCCCGAACTGCTCCGCCGCCAAAACGCCGGCGAGAGCGCGGACTTCGACATCGTCACCGACCAGACCTCCGCCCACGACCCGCTCAGCTACCTGCCCGAGGGCATTCCGGTCCAGGACTGGCACCGCGAGGCCGAAGCCGATCCGGAGGGCTTCACCAAAAAGGCCCAGGCATCCATGGCCCGCCACGTGGAAGCCATGGTCGGTTTCGCCGACGCCGGCGCCGAGGTGTTCGACTACGGCAACTCCATCCGCGACGAAGCACGCCAGGGCGGCTATGACCGGGCCTTCGACTTCCCCGGTTTTGTCCCCGCCTACATTCGGCCGCTGTTCTGCGAAGGCATGGGCCCGTTCCGCTGGGTGGCGCTCTCCGGTGACCCAGCGGACATCGCCGTCACAGACGCCGCGCTGAAGGAGCTCTTTCCCGACAAGGAGCACCTGCACCGCTGGCTGGACGCCGCCGCCGAACACGTCGAGTTCGAAGGCCTGCCCGCCCGCATCTGCTGGCTCGGCTACGGGGAACGCGCTCAGGCCGGACTGCTGTTCAACCGGCTGGTCGCCGAGGGAAAGGTTTCCGCTCCGATCGTGATCGGCCGGGACCACCTGGACTCCGGCTCCGTTGCCTCCCCGTACCGGGAAACCGAGGGCATGCGGGACGGCTCGGACGCGATCGCCGACTGGCCGCTGCTGAACGCCCTGCTCAACACCTCCTCCGGCGCTACCTGGGTCTCCATCCACCACGGCGGCGGCGTCGGCATCGGCCGGTCCCTGCACGCCGGGCAGGTCTCCGTGGCAGACGGCACCGAACTGGCCGCCCGCAAGCTTGAGCGCCTGCTCACCAACGATCCCGGCACCGGCGTCATGCGCCACGTCGACGCCGGCTACGTCGAGGCAGCGCAGGTCGCCAAAGAACGCGGCGTCCGCATTCCCATGGCCGAATAAGGCCCGTCCAGTCACCGGAAAGCACGAACCAGCACCACCGATCCAACCCAGCAAGGACACAGCATGGCAGCAGTCACCACCCTCCTCGACGCGATCTCCGGCATCGGCCGCGACCCGGTGCGCGGCGGCTACACCCGCCCGGTGTTCTCCACTGCGGAGACCGAGCTGCGCGCCTGGTTCACCGGCGAAGCCGAGGCCTGCGGCCTCGCCGTGGAGACCGACCGCAACGGCATCCTCTGGGCCTGGTGGGGAGAGCCGCAGAAAGGTGCGCTGGTCACCGGCAGCCACCTGGACTCCGTGCCCGGGGGAGGGGCCTTCGACGGTCCGCTCGGCATCGCCGCCGCGCTGGCCGCTGTCGACGTCCTGAAAGAGCGCCGCGTGCAGCGCAACCGCTCCCTGGCCATCACCGTCTTCCCCGAGGAAGAGGGCTCCCGCTTCGGCGTCGCCTGCCTGGGCTCACGGCTGCTGACCGGCGCGATAGACCCGGACAAGGCACGGAACCTGCGCGACGACGGCGGCACCACCTTCGCCGACGCCGCCCGCGCCGCCGGGCTGGATCCGGCGCACCTCGGCCGGGACGAAGAAGCGCTCGCCCGGATCGGCGACTTCGTGGAACTGCACGTGGAACAGGGCCGCGGACTCGGCGAGGACGGCCCCGCCGTCGCCGTCGGCAGTTCAATCCTTGGCCACGGCCGCTGGAAGCTCACCGTGCACGGGCAGGGCAACCACGCCGGCACCACGCTGATGGAAGACCGGGCGGACCCCATGGTCGCCGCAGCGCAGATCATCACCGCCGTGCAGCAGGCCGCCGTCGCGCAGCCCGGAGCCCGGGCGACGGTGGGCAGGATCCAGGCTATTCCGGGCGGGACCAACGTCATCGCCTCCCGGGTGGAACTGTGGCTGGACGCCCGCCATGAGGAGGACGCAGTCACCGCCGCGCTGGTGGAAACCATCCACGGCAAGGCGCAGAAGACGGCCGCGTTCGAAGGCTGCTCCGTCACCCTGTCGCAGGAATCCTTCAGCCCCACCACCACCTTCGATCCGCAGCTGCAGCGCCAGCTCCAGCTGGCCCTGCCGCAGGCACCCGTCCTCACCACCGGTGCCGGGCACGACGCCGGGATCCTCGCCGGGCAGGTGCCGGCGGGCATGGTCTTTGTCCGGAACCCCAGCGGTATCTCGCACTCCCCGGAGGAGTACGTGGAGGACGCCGACGCCGACTACTCGGCGCAGGCACTCGCTGATGTCTTGGAGGGATTGCTGTGAGAACAGGACTGTGGTGCGAACGGGCGCTGCGGAACGGGCAGGTTGAAACCGGTGTCCGGCTGAGCGTCGACTCCGCGGGCATCGTCGCAGCCGTGGAAACCGGCACACAGCCGCGACCGGGGGACCTGGTGCTGAACGGCGTCGTGGTTCCCGCGGCGTCCAACGCGCACTCGCATGCCTTCCACCGGGTGCTGCGCGGCCGCACCCACACCGGCGGCGCGGACAGCTTCTGGTCCTGGCGCCAGGGAATGTACCAGGCGGCAGCAGCGCTCACCCCGGCGCTGTACGAGGAACTCGCCACCGCCGTCTACGCCGAAATGGTCACCGCGGGCTACACCTCCGTCGCCGAATTCCACTACGTGCACCACATGCCGGACGGCTCCCCGTACCGCGGGCATGCCATGGAACTGGCCCTGGGCCGCGCCGCGCAGGCCGCCGGCATCCGGCTCACGCTGCTGGACACCTGCTACCTCACGGGCGGCTTCAACGAACCGCTCTCCGACGGGCAGCTCCGCTTCAGTGACGGAAGCGCCGGCGCCTGGCTGGACCGGCTCAAGGACCTGCGGCACACCTTTGAGGCCGAGTTCGATCCGGCGTACGTTTCCGTCGGCGCGGCCCTGCACTCGGTCCGGGCGGTGCCCGAGGACGCACTGCAGACCATCGCGGCCGGTCTGGACCCGGACCTGCCCCTGCACATCCACGTCTCCGAACAGCCCGCGGAGAACCAGGACTGCTTGGTCGCCACTGGGCTGACTCCCGTCCAGCTGCTGCACCGGCACGGCCTGCTCGGCCCCCGGTTAGCCGCTGTGCACGCCACGCACCTGACCCCGGAGGACATTCAGCTGCTCGGGGACGCCGGAGCAACAGTAGTGATGTGCCCGAGCACCGAAGCAGATCTGGCCGACGGCATCGGCCCGGCCGCAGCGCTGGCGGACGCCGGGGCGCGGATCGCGCTCGGCTCGGACCAGCATGCCGTCGTCGATCCCTGGCTGGAAATGCGGGCCCTTGAGCACGGTGAACGCCTGGCGTCGGGCACCCGGGGACGGTTCGCTCCCGCTGACCTGCACCGGGCAGTGTCCGACGCCGGTGCTGCCGCACAGGGACGCCGGACGCCCGGGTTCGCGCCGGGTGCCTCCTGCGACCTGATGGCCGTGGACCCCGCCAGTACCCGGACCGCGGGCTCCGATCCGGCCCAGCTGGCACTGTCGGCCACCGCACAGGACGTCACCGCCGTCGTCGTCGGGGGCGTTCTCACTGCGGAACGGGGCAGGCACCTGCGCCTTGGGGACCCGGGCCCCCTGCTGGCCGCTGCCGCCGCGAACCTCGACGCCGCCGTCCGGGAAGGCCAGCCATGACTAAATCCCTACTGATCACCAATATCGGCGAACTGTCCACGATGGACCCCGCCCGCGGATCCGACGCCGTGATCGAGCGTGCCGCCGTCGTGCTCGAAGGCGAGCGCATCGCCTGGCTTGGCCCGGCGGCGCAGGCTCCCGCGGCAGATGAAGCGAACGACGCCGGTGGGCGGGCAGCGCTGCCCGGCTGGGTGGACTCCCACACCCACCTGGTGTTCGCCGGGGACCGCAGCGCCGAGTTCGCCGCCCGGATGGCTGGGGAAAGCTACAGCGCCGGCGGCATCGCCGTAACGACGGAAGCCACCCGCAGCGCCGGGGACTACGACCTCACCCGGCTGCTGCTGGCCCGCCGGGCCGAAGCTGCTGCCGGGGGCACCACCTGGCTTGAAACCAAGACCGGCTACGGGCTGGACGTGGAGCAGGAGGCACGCAGTGCGCGGATCGCGTCCAGTGTGGTGGACGACGTGACCTACCTGGGCGCGCACCTGGTTCCAGACGGGATGGACGCCGAGGAGTACACGGACCTGGTCTGCGGACCGATGCTGGCTGGTGTGCTGCCCTACGTGCAGTGGGCAGATGTGTTCTGCGAACGCGGCGCCTTCACCGAGGAGCAGTCCCGCCGGGTGCTCAGCGCGTGCCGGGACGCCGGGCTGGGACTGCGGGTGCACGGGAACCAGTTGGGCCCGGGTGCGGGGGTGCAGCTGGCCGTCGAGTTTGGTGCCGCGAGCGTGGACCACGTGAACTACCTTTCCCCCGGCGACGTCCAGGCGCTCGCGGGCAGCTGGGAGGGCTGGAATCGGGACGCCGGGACCGGAACGCCGGGAACGGTTGCCACCTGCCTGCCGGCCTGCGACCTGTCCACCCGGCAGCCGCTGGCTCCGGGCCGGGAACTGCTGGACGCCGGCGTCGAAATTGCCTTGGCCTCGAACTGCAATCCCGGCACGTCCTATACCACGTCCATGGCGTTCTGCGTTACGACGGCGGTGCTGCAGATGGGACTGAGCGTTGCCGAAGCTGTCCGGGCGGCGACCTATGGAGGGGCACTGGCCCTGCGGCGGCACGAAGGCCGGGACGAGGACGGGAAGCGGGCGGTGGGCTCGATCGCCGTCGGGCACCGGGCGGACATTCACCTGCTGAACGCGCCGTCGGCGGCCTATCTTGCCTACCGGCCCGGGATGCCGCTCACCGGCGCGGTGTGGCGGGCGGGGGAGCGGGTCGCCTGAGCTGGAGAGCAAGCGCGGACCGGGGCGCAAAACCGGTTCCTCCTATTTACGGGGCACCGGGGCGGACCTACGATACTAGGCACACTGGCCTGCGTCCGGCGGGGTTGGTGAAGGGCTGAACCTCCTGCGGACCCTAGGCGGCGCTGATGTCTACGTTGAAGTACGAAGAAGGAACGACAGTCCCTCCGCGCGTAGTGCCCGTCTCCCGGGGGCGCGTTGTGGTCGAGTGGCTCACCACTACGGATCACAAGAAGGTCGGCTACCTGTACCTCATCACGTCCTTCATCTTCTTCTGCCTGGCCGGGGTGATGGCCCTGGTGATCCGGGCCGAGCTCTTCCAGCCGGGGCTGGAAATCGTCTCCTCCCGGGAGCAGTACAACCAGCTGTTCACCATGCACGGAACGCTGATGCTGCTGATGTTCGCTACCCCGCTCTTCGCGGGCTTCGCGAATGTGATGATGCCGCTGCAGATCGGTGCACCGGACGTGGCGTTCCCCAGGCTCAACGCGCTGGCGTACTGGTTCTTCCTGTTCGGTTCCCTCATCGCCATTGCCGGGTTCCTCACCCCGCAGGGTGCGGCGTCGTTCGGCTGGACGGCGTACGCACCGCTGTCCAACACCACGTTCTCTCCCGGAATCGGCGGTGACCTCTGGGTCTTTGGCCTGGCCCTGTCCGGGTTCGGCACCATCCTGGGCTCCGTCAATTTCGTTACCACCATCATCTGCATGCGCGCCCCGGGCATGACCATGTGGCGGATGCCCATCTTCACCTGGAACACGCTGGTGACCGCGATCCTGGTGCTGATGGCCTTCCCGCCGCTGGCTGCGGCCCTGTTCGCGCTCGGTGCAGACCGGAAGTTCGACGCGCACATCTTCGACCCGGAGAACGGCGGGGCCATTCTGTGGCAGCACCTGTTCTGGTTCTTCGGCCATCCGGAGGTGTACATCATTGCGCTGCCGTTCTTCGGCATCATCTCGGAGATCCTGCCCGTGTTCAGCCGAAAACCGATCTTCGGCTACAAGGGCCTGGTCTTCGCCACCATCGCGATCGCCGGACTGTCCATGACTGTTTGGGCGCACCACATGTACGTCACCGGACAGGTGTTCCTGCCGTTCTTCGCGATCATGACCATGCTGATTGCGGTTCCCACGGGCGTGAAGTTCTTCAACTGGATCGGCACCATGTGGCGGGGGTCGATAACGTTCGAGACGCCCATGATGTGGGCGCTGGGCTTTATGATCACCTTCCTGTTCGGCGGGCTGACCGGCATCATCCTGTCCTCCCCGCCTCTGGACTTCCACGTATCCGACACCTACTTTGTGGTGGCGCACTTCCACTACGTGGTCTTTGGCACGGTGGTCTTCGCGATGTTCGGCGGGTTCTATTTCTGGTGGCCCAAGTGGACCGGCAAAATGCTCAACGAGCGCCTCGGCAAAATCCACTTCTGGCTGCTGTTCCTGGGCTTCCACCTGACCTTTATGATCCAGCACTGGTTGGGTGTGCTGGGCATGCCGCGGCGCTACGCGGACTATCTGGTGGAGGACAACTTCACCCGGATGAACCAGCTCTCCACCATCGGGTCGCTGATTCTGGGGATCTCCCTGATCCCGTTCTTCTGGAACGTCTACGTGACCTGGCGGCGCGGCAAGAAGGTGGAAGTGGACGACCCCTGGGGCTTCGGCTGCTCCCTGGAATGGGCCACCTCCTGCCCGCCGCCGCGGCACAACTTCACCTCACTGCCCCGGATCCGGTCCGAGCGGCCGGCGCTGGACCTGCACCATCCTGAACTCAAGCCACGGGCCAACGAGAAGAGCGATTCCCCTGTGGCCAGTGTGCTCGGGGCAGCGGACATGGGCTCGGAGGACCCGAAGAACCCGGATCCCCGGCAGTAAGTGGGTGTGTTCTTCGCCTACGCGAAAGAGCAGGACGGGCCTTGCTGCGCAGCGGACCTGGGTTAGGGCCGCCCGGCGCAGGTGGGGAACAATGGGGGGCATGAAGATAGCCATACTGGGCGATGTTGGACAGCCGGTCTACCACGTAGGCGACGAGGCCATGACCCATGCGGCGGTCGCAGAGCTGCGCCGGCGCGGGTTCGATGACCTGCTGGTGCTGAGCCGGAATCCCGCGGAATCACGCCGTGCCTTCGGAACCGACTCAGCACCCACACTGTCCTTCCCCTGGCCGCCGGAAGAACGGTCCGACTATCTTGCGCGGGTCCTGCGCGCCGCAGATGGCGACGCGTCCGCGCTCCCGGAGCAGGACCAGGCCTGGCCGTTTATCGATGTCCTGCGCGGCTGCGGAGCTCTGGTGATTGCCGGAGGCGGGAACATGAACTCCATCTACGGCTGGCTTCTCTACGAACGTGCAGCGGCCGCCGCCGTCGCGCGCAGTCTCGGCCTCAAAGTTGTGGTCACAGGCCAGACCCTGGGCCCGGACCTGCACGGCCCGGACCGGGACGTGGCCCGGGACCTGCTGCGCAGCGCCAGCCTCGCCGGTGCACGGGAAGAACCTACGCTGCACCTGATGCGGGAAGTCGCCGGCGATGATGCCGGCGTCCGGGGCTGCCTGGACGACGCTTCCTTCTTCGCATCCGATTCCCTGCACGCTGCGGCTCAGGAACCTGCTGTTCCGGACGGACCGTTCATCGCAGCGACTTTTGGTCCAGCCCATGGCGAGGCAGACCGGAACGCCTACCTGGACGCCCTGGCCGGCGCCCTCGACCAGGCAGCCGAGGCAACAGGCTGCAGTGTGGTGTTCATTCCGCACATGGCCACGCCACGCACACCGCTCTTCGGAGATGAGGAAGCCCCGGCTGAGGCGGGGGCAGCCGTGGACGAGAGTATGCACCAGGAGATCGCGGCCCGGATGAGAACGCCGGACCCGGTGCTGCTGCCCATCCAGAACGCTGCCCGCACAGCCGCGATGACCGCCCGTGCAGCGATGGTGCTCACCTCCCGCTACCATCCGGTGGTGTTCGCCCTGGACGCAGCGGTGCCGGTGGTAGCCCTCGCGCCGGAAGGGTACAGCGATGTGCGGATCCGCGGAGCGCTGGAGAACTGGGGTGCGGGAAAGCTGGCGCTGACCCTGCCGTCCCTGTTCGACGGGTCCTTCGCCGAGGCGGCCAGGGATGTGTGGAAGAACCGCGACGCCGTCAGCACCTATCTGGGGCGCACCGGTGACGGGCGCAGAACCGCTTTCACCCACTGGTGGGACGCCGTTGCAGCGGTCCTCAACGGGAAGGACGCAGCAGCACCGGCTGCCCCGCAGGAACATCCAGCCGAGTTCCCGGCCGGCCTGGACGGAGCGTGGCAGGACCGGGATGCTGCGCACCGGCACACGTTCCTTCCACTGGCTTCGGCCCTGGCCCGGCTGCGCATCGAACACGAACACCTGCACGGGAACCACGCCCGGACCCTGCGCGAACGCGACGATGCCCGCGGGGAACTGCAGGCCTGGAAGAACTCCCGAACCCACGCGCTGCTGGGGAAAATGGCCCCGGTCCGGCGAATCCTGCGAGGTAAGAAATGAACGAACAGACTGACGTCTCCGTGGACGTCGCCATCATCACACGCACCAAGAACCGTCCGGTGCTCCTGCGGCGTGCCGCCCGGGACGTTCTGGCCCAGAAGTTCACCAACTGGCACTGGGTCATTGTGAACGACGGCGGCGATGCCGCAGAGGTGGACGCCGTTGTTGCGGAAGCCCCCGGCCTCAAGGACCGGGTGACGGTACTGCACCATCCCCGCAGCCTGGGCATGGAAGCGGCCTCCAACGCAGGAATCGCTGCGAGCGAGTCGGCGTTTCTGGCCATCCACGACGACGACGACACCTGGCATCCGGAGTTCCTGTCCCGGACAGTCGAATACCTCCGCACCCACGAGGACGCGGGCGTGGGAGTCCGGACCGAGATCGTCCTTGAAGAACTGCAGGGCGACCGGGTTGAGGAGACAGGCCGCGTGCCCTTCGCCTCGGACATTTCGTCGCTGGTCCTCGGAGATGCGCTCCGCTACAACCGCTGTGTGCCCATTTCCCTGCTGTACCGCCGGGACCTGCACACCGTAGTTGGCGGCTACGACGAGACGCTCAACGCCGTCGGAGACTGGGAGTTTCTGCTGCGGGTGCTCCAGCAGCACAGCCTCGGCTTTATCGACGGCGAGCCGCTGGCGTTCTGGCATCACCGGCACGGAGCGGAAGGCGCAGCCGGCAACAGTGTGCTTGCAGGCAAGGACGACCACCGGCATTTCGACAAACTGGTCCGGGACCGTTACCTGCAGGACTACGTCAAGCAGCACGGACTGGGAGGCGTGTTGTTCCTTGCCGGTGAAGGCAAGATGCAGGCAGACCACCTCCACCAGCGGCTTAACTACTCCGAGGAGATCCTGCACGAGCTCCGGGACCGGGCCATCCGGGCGGAGGAACGGATGACGGCGCTGGAGAACTCCATCAATGACGCCAGCCTCGTCAGTCTCCTGCGGCGCCGGTACCGCCGGCTGCGGGACCGGCTGCGGCGTTCCGCGGGTACCGGCAACTGACAACGCCGGGGCGCCGGGTTACCCCCGTGAACCTTCCCTGATCCGGGCGGCGAAGTCCCCCGGATGGGTTGCGGGCCACCAGTGTCCGGCGTCGACCGCGGTGAACCGGACGTTGGGGGTGAACTCCTCCACACCCTGGTTCAGGGCCGGGGACAGGAACGGATCGTGCAGCGGCACAATCACATGCACGGGTATATCAACTGTGCCCTGCACCGCAGAGTGCCCCGGGGAAGCAATGTTCGCCCGGTACAGGGCGAGCCCGCGCTGCGGGTTCCTGCCGGCGGGCCTGCCCTGGGTTCGCTCATAAAGCCGCGAGCCAACGAGGGAGAAGAACAGTTCCGGCAGCACCGGGATCTGAAAGGCCGCCACGTAGGAACTGCGCAGGCACTGCTGGAGGACGTCGAACCAGCCGCCGGGTGTCCGCAGCCGCTGGGCGAACCAGCTGCGGAAATGCTGCAGATCCGGACCCGAAATGCTGAGGTATCGGGAAAGCCGGGGCTGCGCCCGCGGGTCCCGGGCCGCAGCCCAGCCCTGGATGGACCCCCAGTCGTGGCCAACCAGCTGGACCGGCCCGGCAGCAGCTGCCTCCAGGACCGCGTACAGATCATCGACCAGCAGCGGCAGCCGGAAGTTCGCCAGCGCCGCTTCCTGGACGGTGGAGAGTCCAGCGTCGCGGGTGTCGTAGGCAATCACATGATGGTCTTCGGCCAGCAGCGGAATCACCCCGGCGAAGACCGTATGGTCGTCAGGATATCCATGGACCAGCAATACTTCCGGAACGCCTGGCCCCGGATCCGGACCATACTCGTAGACGGCGAGCTGCGCCTCGTGTCCGCTGACCCAGCTGCGGCGTTCGCTGGGGTGCAGGGGCGCCGGGGCCGGCTGGCGGGTTCCAGGGAGGGTCACTGTCCAGGTCCTTCCGGTCTTGGGGTACGCGGCTGTGCTGCCGGACCGCGTGTGGCGGCCAGCCTACCTTCCCTGTCCGCGGCCGCCCACCGCCTGCCGCAGGTTAAAGAATGGCGCCGCCCGGACCGTGAGGTCCAGGCGGCGCCATTTTCTTAGTTGGTGCGCACTAGCCGCGGCCGGAGAGGCAGATCAGGTAGCGGGCATAGTCCACTGCATACTTCAGCCAGCCCCGGAGATCCCACCAGTTCTTCGGCGGGACGGGACGGACACAGGTGGGCTGCTCCGGTGCGGCATCCACGGTGACCGGAATGGTCACCGTCGTAGCCGAGGGATCCGCGGTAAGGACCAGGGATCCGCTGCCGGAAGCCGACGCCGGAATGGTGGCCGTGACGCTGGCTGAACCTGCGCTGACCGGAACCGAGCCAAGCGCGACGGCGGTTCCGCCGGCGGGGACCCAGCTGACGGCCAGCGTGGTGTTCGCAGGGCTGCCCAGCGAGGTCAGGTCCAGCTTCTCCACAGCGAAGGAGACACTGGAGCCGGCCTGCACGGTGGCCGGGGCCCCCTTGACGATGACACCCTGGCGGGCGAAATCAGGCGAAACCGGGCTGCTGGCCTCCAGGTAGCTGATCCAGGCATCCCGGTCGATCAGGCCGGAGTCGCGGGTATCCGTTCCCTGCGCGAAGGTGGAGAAGTTGTCTCCGCCCTGGGCCAGGAAGCTGAACGTACCCACGCGGTAAGCCCGGTTGGTGTCCAGCGGTTCCCCGTTGATGGTGACCGACTGGATGCGGGAGCCGGCGGGCTGGTCCGGATCGTAGGTGTAGGTCACGTTGTCAGAGAGGCCAAGCGCCAGGAAGGACCGTGAGCTGTCCGCAGGCTGCCACTGTTCCTCCAGCACCGACTTCAGCTGCGCACCCGTAAGGGTGGTGGTCCACAGGTTGTTCACGAACGGCAGCACGGCGTTGGCTTCGGCGTAGGTGATCACGCCGTCCTCGCCGTAGTACAGCTCAGCGCGCAGTCCGCCCGGGTTGACGACGCCGATTTCGGCTCCGCCGCGCTCGGGGGAGCCGAGGGAGGAGAGCAGCGAGTCTGCCACCAGGTTGCCCAGGGTGGACTCGTTGCCGCGGTCATCGCGGGAAGTGCCCGCGAAGGCCGTGGTGATGTCCGCCGTGACCGAGCCAACCGGCTGGTTGCCGACCTCGGCCGCAAACGCCAGGGCTGCGTCGACAATGCGCTTCACTTCGGCAACTGCCGGGTAGGCGGAGACCAGCGCATCAGCCGGTTCGGTGGTGCGGGCAACGTTCCCTGCGGTGTAGGAGAGAACCTCGTCCGTCTCGGCGTTGTACGCGAGTTCGATCTGGCCGATGAACTCGCCGTAGGAACCGGTCTGGACAACAGGACGGGTCTTGCCGTCGACACCCGGAATGGGAGCGTCCCATGCGTACTGCTTGTGGGTGTGGCCGGTGTAGATGGCGTCCACCCGTGCGCTGGTTTCCGTCACGATCTCCGCGAAGGCACCGCCGCCGGCGATCTCCTCTTCCAAGGTGGCGCCGTCGGGCGTTCCCGAGCCGGCGCCCTCGTGGTATTCGGCGATGATGACGTCCGCCAGGCCCTCGGCTTCGAGGCGCTCAGCGACGCGGTTCACTGCTTCCACCGGATCGCCGAACTCAAGCGCGGCTATGCCGCCCGGGGAAACCAGGGTGCCGGTTTCCTCGGTGACGGCGCCGATCACGGCCACCTGCACGCCGTTGACGTCCAGGATGGTGTACTCCGGCAGTGCCGGGGTGGTGGTGCCCTTGAGGTAAACGTTGGCACCCAGGTACTCGAAGTCCGCGGCAGGAACCACACGGTCCGTGAGGTCCGTGAATCCGCCGTCGAACTCATGGTTGCCCACTGCCGAGGCCCGCAGGCCCAGGGCGTTCAGGACGTCGATGGTGGGCTGGTCCTGCTGTACCGAAGAGGCGAACAGGGAGGCACCAATGTTGTCGCCGGCGGAGAGGAACAGCGAGCTGCCCTCCGGTGCGGCGGCCTTGAGCTGCTCAACGGTGCCGGCGAAGTTCACCGTGTTGCCGTCAATGCGGCCGTGGAAATCGTTGATGTTGAGCAGGTTCAGGTCGGTGACCTCGGCCTCGGCCGGAGTCAGGTCCATGCCCACCAGGATCGGATCGTGGTCCGAGGACCGGTAGGGATCTGCTGCGTAGTAGTCGTTGACGTTGTAGTTGTACCGGCTGTACTCCAGGGCCACCGACTCCACGGAGTTGATGTTCCAGATGTCGGTTCCGGTGACGTCCTCGGCAGCGGCGGGGGAGGCCAGGATGTGGTCCAGGGAACCCACCAGGCCGCTGAAGGCGTAGGAGTGCTTGCCCGTGGCCTTGCCCAGGTTCACGTAACCGGCTTCGGCGAAGACCTGCATGGGGTCTTCTGCGGCGTAGGAGTTGAAGTCGCCGAGCAGGAAGACCCGCTCGGTTCCGGCGTCCTGTGCCACGGTGTCCGCGAAGGCGGCCACGGCCTGTGCCTGGCGGACGCGGTCGGCGTTCCAGCCGCCCTGCCCGTTGTCTGCGTTCTCTCCGCTGGACGGTGCCGAGCCCTTGGACTTGAAGTGGTTCGCGATCGCCACGAAGCTCTCGCTGTCTTCTCCGCCGGCCGGCTTGAAGGCCTGGGCCAGGGGTTCGCGGGCGTTGGAGAACACGCTCTCGTCATTCAGGATTACCGAGTCGCCCACCGGTTCGGCGGCAGCGGTCCGGTAGATGAACGCCGTGCGGATCACGTCTTCGTCATCGGGCAGGGCCGCGGGGGAGCGGACGTAGTCCCAGGTGCCCGGCGCGTCTGCGTTCAGGGCCGCGGTGAGGTGGGCCAGAGCGGTGTCCCGGTCCTGTCCCAGCTCGGCGGAGTTTTCGATTTCCATCAGGCCAACGACGTCGGCACCCAGAGCGTTGATGGCTGCGACGATTTTCGCCTGCTGGCGTTCGAGGTTCGCTTCGTCGGCAGCACCGCGGGCATCGCAGCCGCCGCGGACGGTGACGGGAGCACCGGAGCGGTCGTTGTAGTAGGTGCAGCCGGAAAGGTCCGCGCCGGTGGTGCTGAAGTAGTTCAGCACGTTGAACGCGGCGAGCTTCAGGTTGCCGCCCACACTCTGTGGTGCCGCAGTGCGGGTGTTTTCGAACGACGCCGGCTGGACAGTTTCAGCGTTGGCGGGAGTCAGTTCGGTCAGCGGCTGGAACTTCCACGCACTGTTGCGGAAGTCCAGGATCACGTTGGTGGTGAACTCTGCCGGGGACCCGATCCGTACCGGATCGGTGGACGTCAGGTACGGCAGCGGCTTGGCCTGGTTGGCGGCGGAGAGGAAGTTGGTGGTGGCGCCGTCGTCCAGCTTTACCGCCTTTGCCGCGTTGTTGGCGACAACCGCGGCGTGCTCCGGAGTGCCCACCGGTGCGACGGCGGTGGGCTGGACCAGCGTCTCGGTGCCGGCTGCGAGGCCGATCTCTGCGTACTGGTTCAGGGTGTAGTTATCCGTAACGGTGAACTCGCCCTGCGGTGCGAGCAGCATGCCCTCAAGGGTTTCCCGCTCGGGGTCGGTGGCCGGCCAGGCCACCGTGGCGGGCTTGACCTCTTCAGCAGCTTCGCTGAGCTTGGTCAGGCCGCTCGCCGGGACGGTCAGCTGGGTCAGGCCAAAGTATTCACCGACGGTTCCGGTGACCTCGACGTAGTCGCCGATGGCAACCTGGCCGACGGTGTCCGCGGAGAAGACAAAGATGCCGTGGGAGGCGGTGTGGGTTGCGGGATCCAGTTCGCCGCCGGTGCCCGGGGTCTGGATGTAGTAGCCGCTGAAGCCGCCGGTCGGGTAAGCGGCGGTGACCTTGCCGCGGGTGGTGACGTTCTGGCCGACCAGCGGGCTTGCCTCCCCGGTGCCCTGGATTTCGGCGATCGCAACTGCACCGGCCGGCGGGTCCGTGGGCTCCGGGTCGGTTGGTTCGGGATCAGTGGGTTCAGGGTCCGGTACGGTGCCGGATCCCGCCGTGTTGGTCGGGGTGACGGCGGCGCTGAGGCTGAAGTCCGCGGCGTTGTTGTTGGTGTCCGCGAATTCGGTGCGGTTCAGGGACTTCGGATCGGAGTTGCCGGCCGGGGCGGCGGCCGGAGCAGTCTCGAAAGTATTGGACGTTCCGTAGCCGAGCAGGTCCACGACTCCGGGCTGATCCGTCACCGAACCGGTGGGCAGCGGGTTTACCGCGGACGCCTGGCTGGCGAGGACCAGAGTGCCGGACCCGCCGGAGAAGCTCGCTCCGATGGTGGCGTCGGCCGCCGGCAGGGCAACACCGCTGGTGCCGTTGCTGGCGCCCTGGATCAGGTAGTAGCCGCCGGCGGGAATGCTCCCGGAGAGCCGGCCGACGCCTGTGGGTGCGCCCGTGCTGCCTGCGGCACGGTACTGAAGCGACCAGCCGTCCAGGCTGACCGCCGAGGTGCCGGGGTTGTACAGTTCAACGAATTTGTTGGTGAACGGGGCGTTGGCACTGCCACCGCTCAGGTAGGCCTCGTTAATGAGGACGCCGGAGGGTGCTGCTTCCTCGGCGTGGGCGGGCAGCGCCGCCAGTGGTCCGGCCAGCAGGCCGGCAGACAGTGCTGTTCCCAGCGCTGCCCTCCATCGGGTAAATCTCATGCCTCATTGCTCCTTTGGGGGAAAGGATGCCGGATTCGGGCGCGCGGTAACGGCATTGAAAACGGCAGCGGGTGCGGTGAACCCCTTCTGGATACCACCCCGGAGTGACAGGCATATGAATTCCGGCCCTTTGGCCGCCTAACGGTACGTAACTCTTGACAAACACCGAAAAGGGGACCTAATCACTTGGATCAGGCCCCCTTCTTCGGTATGGGTATTAGACGTTCGAGTTCTTCACGGAAGTGCTCAGCTTTTCGCCGTCTACACGGTAGACGGTGCAGAGGATCTCTCGGTCACTGCCAAGCGTCCAGGACATCGCCGTCGGCGTCAGGTATCCAATGTCCAGGGCCGAAACGGAGTAGTCAGTGCCGATGTAGGGCTGAAACTGGGCGAGGCAGAATTCCTGGGCCATGGTGTCCACGGCTTCCTCGCCGGGGTAGGAATCGGCGTCGATGTCCATGGCTGCGTAGACCTCGGAGTCGTGCGGCTCAGTGCAGGGCAGGACGTCGACGTCGCTGACTTCCTCTGCATCCGGATCATCAGCCATGCAGTCTCCGACCTTCAGGTTGACCGCCTCCACGGTTTCCGGCGCTGTTTCTTCTGCTGCCTCGTCAGCAACGGTGTCTGCCTCAGGCGCCGCGGATGCCGCGGCCGGCGACTCGCTGGTCCTGGGCTCGTCGTTGTCTGCTGAAGACCCCGAGGCACCGCACCCGGCAAGTGCGAGTGCAAAGGCAGCGACAGTGATGGCTTTTCCGGCGCGTGCCAGTTGTCCCTGGCGTGCGGAATTCATGCGAATAACTCCTTCTGCTGTGAATGGTTTAGGTTCTCCACCCCCCAAATGGGCCGGAAACCACCACAAGAGACTATGTGCAACACAAGCATGCTTATAAATCCGCGAAGTAACATGCCGGCGCAATATGCATAGGCATTGAAGACGGCAAAGAAAAACACCCCGGTCCAGGACCGGGGTGTTCGGGAGGTCATGCTGCCTGCCGGCAGGGCAGGAAGCGGACCATCCCGCCAGCGGAAGGTAAGGGATTCGAACCCTTGGTACGGGGTTACCGCACACTGGTTTTCAAGACCAGCTCCATCGGCCGCTCGGACAACCTTCCTCCGCTTAGTAGTCTGGCAGATGAGCGCAGTTCACCAAAATTTTCCCCACTTCTGCAGGAGGTTTTATGAAAGCCATAGTCATCACCGAAGCCGGTGGCCCCGAGGTCCTGGCCCTGCGCGATGTGCCAGCACCCGTGCCGGGGCCGGGCGAAGTCCTGATTGACGTGGCGGCAGCGGGACTCAACCGCGCGGACGTCCTGCAGCGCCACGGCAACTATCCCGTTCCGCCGGGTGCTCCCGAATATCCGGGCCTGGAGGTCTCCGGCCGGGTGGCTGCGGTGGGCACGGGTGTGGAGGGGCTGGAAGTGGGCGCCGACGTCGTTGCCCTGCTATCCGGCGGCGGGTACGCCGAGCAGGTCGCAGTTCCTGCCGGGCAGGTCCTCCCGGTTCCGCCGGAAATGGACCTGGTGACCGCCGCAGCGCTGCCCGAAGTCGCAGCCACCGTTTTCTCCAACCTCTTTATGGCCGCCGGAGTGCGCGAGGGCGAGTACGTGCTGATCCACGGCGGCGCCGGCGGAATCGGCACCATGGCCATCCAGCTTGTCGCGGCCTTCGGGGCGGTGCCCATGGTTACGGCCTCCAGTCCGGCCAAGCTGGAACTGGCGCGCAGCCTGGGTGCCAAGGTGCTGATCAACTACAAGGAACAGGACTTCGTCGAGGAGGTCCGGGCCGCCACCGGCGGCCACGGTGCGGACGTCATCCTTGACGTCATGGGCGCCAAATACCTGCAGCGCAATCTGGACGCGCTCGCCGTCGAAGGCCGGCTGGTCATCATCGGGCTGCAGGGAGGCACCCGGGCGGAACTGGACCTGAATGCGCTGATGCGCAAGCGCTGTGCCGTCATGGGCACCACCCTGCGCGCGCGTCCGGAGGCGGAGAAGAGCGCCATCATGGCCGCCGTCGGTGAGTATGTGTGGCCGCTGCTCAAGGACGGGACCGTAAAACCGCTGGTGGACCGCACGTTCCCGCTGGCCGAGGCATCCGCCGCCCACGAGTACTTTGATTCCGGTCAGCACACCGGAAAGGTCCTGCTCACCGTCTAGGGGAACCGGCGGATGGCCGGGGCGGCGTGTTGCCGTCCCGGCCACGGCGTGTGTGTGACCCGTATCTCACCTCCGGTGCTAACCTCTTGCGCATCACCCGCACCTTTTCACCAAAGGTGAGGACCCGCACTGCTGACAAGGGGTAGCACCATGAGTGAAAACAATCGCCGACGGCGGGATCCGGACCGCCCGGATCCCGGCACCGGGGATGCCGACGTCCTCGTCCAGGACCCTGACCTGCCGCCGGTGGCGGTCGATGAGGCTGCGGCCGATTCCGAAGAACGCCGCTGGACGCCGCTGAAGATTGCTGTCTGGGTGGGCATCGCCCTGCTGGGCGGCATCAGCTGGACCATGCTGGCGATTGTCCGCGGCGAAACCGTCAACGCCATCTGGTTCGTCTTCGCCGCTGTCTGTACGTACCTGATCGGGTACCGGTTCTACTCCAAGTACATCGAGCGGCACCTGCTCAAACCCAACGACCGGCGCGCGACTCCGGCCGAGTACAAAGCCGACGGCAAGGATTACGCCGCCACCGACCGGCGGGTGCTGTACGGGCACCACTTCGCCGCCATCGCCGGCGCCGGCCCGCTGGTGGGTCCGGTCCTCGCCGCCCAGATGGGCTACCTGCCGGGCACAGTCTGGATCATCGTCGGCGTTATCCTCGCCGGAGCCGTCCAGGACTATCTGGTCATGTTCTTCTCCATGCGCCGCGGCGGGCGTTCCCTGGGCCAGATGGCCCGCGAGGAACTCGGCCTGATCGGCGGCACGGCAGCGCTCATCGCCACCCTGACCATCATGATCATCATTGTTGCCATCCTGGCGCTGGTGGTCGTGAATGCGCTCGGGGAAAGCCCGTGGGGCGTCTTCTCCGTGGCCATGACCATCCCGATCGCCCTGTTCATGGGCGTGTACCTGCGTTACCTGCGCCCCGGCAAGGTCAGCGAAGTCTCCGTCATCGGGTTCGTGCTGCTGATGCTCGCGATCATCGGCGGCGGCTGGATCGCCGACACCGAATGGGGTGTGGCGATCTTCTCCCTGGACCGTGTGACCATCGCCTGGGGCATCATCATCTACGGCTTCATCGCCGCCGTCCTGCCGGTCTGGCTGCTGCTGGCCCCGCGCGACTACCTCTCCACCTTTATGAAAATCGGCACGATCGTGATGCTCGCCGTCGCCATCATCATCGTCCGCCCGGAGATCAGCGTTCCGGCCTTCAGCGAGTTCGCCTCCCGGGACGACGGCCCGGTGGTCGCCGGCCCGCTCTTCCCGTTCCTGTTTGTCACCATTGCCTGCGGTGCGCTGTCCGGGTTCCACGCCCTGATCTCCTCAGGCACCACCCCGAAGATGGTCATGAAGGAACGCCAGACCCGGTTCATCGGCTACGGCGGCATGCTCATGGAGTCCTTCGTGGCCATCATGGCCCTGGTTGCGGCCATCTCCCTGGACCGCGGCATCTACTTCGCCATGAACTCCTCCGCAGCCGCCACCGGCGGAACCGTGGAGGGCGCCGTCGCGTTCGTGAACTCCCTGGGCCTGGTGGGCGTGAACCTCACGCCGGACATGCTCACCTCACTGGCCTCCGACGTCGGCGAGGAGTCCATCGTCTCGCGAACCGGCGGTGCGCCCACACTTGCGGTCGGCCTGGCCATGATCATGCAGAGCTTCATCGGCGGACCGGCAATGATGGCGTTCTGGTACCACTTCGCCATCATGTTCGAGGCGCTGTTCATCCTCACCGCCGTGGACGCCGGCACCCGCGTTGCCCGCTTTATGCTGCAGGACTCGATCGGCAACTTCATTCCGAAGTTCCGCGATACGGGGTGGCGGACCGGAGCCTGGATATGTACGGCGATTATGGTGGCCGGCTGGGGGTCGATCCTGATCATGGGAGTCACTGACCCGCTGGGCGGCATCAACACGCTCTTCCCGCTGTTCGGCATTGCGAACCAGCTGCTGGCAGCCATTGCGCTGGCCATCTGCCTGGCGATCCTGGCCAAGAAGAACGTCTTCAAGTACATCTGGGTGGTGGTGCTGCCGCTGGCCTTCGCGTCCGTCGTCACGATCACGGCCTCGATGTACAAGATCTTCTCGCCGGTGCCTGCCGTGGGTTACTGGGCACAGCACAACGCCTTCCGCAACGCACTGGATGCCGGAGAAACCAGCTTCGGCACAGCCAAGACCGTTGAAGCCATGGAAGCGGTGGTGCGCAATACCTTCGTGCAGGGCGTCCTGTCCATCCTGTTCGTGACCCTGGCGATCATCGTGATCATCACCGCGGTGATCGCTTCCATCCGGTCCTACCGCTCCGGCGGGGCACCGAGCGCCGAGGATCCGGCCGTGCCGTCGCGGACCTTCGCGCCGGCAGGCTTCTTCGCCACCGAGGAGGAGAAGAAGATCCAGGCACAGTGGGATGCGCTGCCGGAGGACAAGAAACCAGCAGCGGCGGGGCACTGATGACCGCCGTCGTCGGGCACCTGCGCGGATTCATTCGCTTCTTCCGTGACGTGATGGGGGAGGATGCGTACCGCAAATACCAGGCCCACCACGCGGCGTCGGGCTGCTCTTCCCCGCCGCTGACCGAGCGGGAGTTCTGGCGGGACAAGATGGACCGCCAGGACGCCAACCCCGGCGGGCGCTGCTGCTGACCCGGCAGCCGCGTCCCACCCCATCGAGAGGCCAGTTACGGCTCATTTCAGCCCTGAAAAGAGCCGCAACTGGCCTCTCGGTGGTGAGGGGAGAGGGTTGAGACGGTTCCCGGATGCTGCTTTGCTGGGGGAATGGCAGAAGACAAGAACCTACCCGCCGACCCCCACCTGCGTGAGGACATCAGCCTCCCGCTGCCGGAGCCGGACAACGAGGACGAGCACCTGGCCGAGGACGCCGGAATCCCTGAGGACGCCAAGGCAGGGCCGGAGTTCGATGAGAAGCACTACACGGCAGGCCAGCTCAATGCCGGGCAGTACGCCGCAGGACTCAGCCCGGACGGCGAGTACGCACAAATGCGCGGGGAAGAGCTGGAAAACGACTAAGCCCCGGACCATCCGGCAGCAGGCGTGAGAGCATTAATCCATGACTGAAGAGAACGGATCTGCGGCCGCCTCCGGGCTGGATACTTCCGGTTCACCGGCCGGCGGCAGTCCCTCGGAGTCCCCGGACCGGGACGGGACGGACCAGCCGGCCCGGGCCACCAGCCCGGACGGCGCCGGCCAGTCCGGCAGTGATGCCGCCGAGTCCGCAGTTGCCCAGCCGGCCGCCGCAAAACCCGGCCCGGCCAAGCTCAACGAGCTGGTGGACGAACCGGCCAAAGTCATGCGGATCGGAACCATGATCAAGCAGCTGCTTGAAGAAGTCCGCAACGCCCCGCTGGACGACGCCGCCAGGAACCGGCTTGCCGAGATCCATGAACGCTCGCTCAAAGAGCTCTACGACGGGCTGGCCCCGGAACTGGTGACGGAGCTCGAGCGGATCAACCTGCCGTTCCCGGACGACGCCACCCCCACGGACGCCGAGCTGCGCATCGCACAGGCCCAGCTGGTGGGCTGGCTCGAAGGACTGTTCCGCGGCATCCAGACGGCGATCGCCGCCCAGCAGACGGCCAACGCGCAGCTGCAGAGCAGACTCCAGCTGCGCCAGCTCCCCCCGGGCACCGTGCTGGCTCCCGGCGTCGTGATTGGCGAGAACGGCGAGCCCAGGCGTACCGGTACCGCCGCACAGCCGGGCCAGCAGCCCGGTGTGGGCAGCCGCGTTGAGCCCCACGCGGGTCCCGGACAGTATTTGTAGAGTTATCTGTAGAATTTCCGGCAGGATGGCACTTTTCGCAGCAGCCCGGCAGGGGCGCAAGGACGACACCGAACTCGGCAAGGGTGTGTGGCGCCGTGCCCACGACCGGTTTACCCGCGGCCTGGACCGGTACCACCAAATGCTTGAAGGGGTGGAGGACGACGCCCTGTACAACGAGCTGGCACTGGTGGCCAACAACCTGGCTGCGCTCCTCCCGCGGGTTCGGGCGGTCTGTGCCGGGGCCCAGAAACAGCTCCCCAGCACCGGCCAGGACATCCCCGGCGGACTGATCGCCGTGCACCGGGCGCTTTCCCGCTCCGGCAATTCGCTGGCGGCCGCCGCTGAGGCCGCGGCCATGTCCCGGCTCGAAGGCGAGCGGTGGGGGATTGCCTCGGCCGGCGTCGAGAACGTCCGCCGCCGCGCGGCCCTGGTTGAAGAGGACGTCGCAGAGGCAGAGCGGGTCCTCGCGGCCTCCGGCACCTGAGCGTTCCGTCAGCGCAAGAGCGCCGGCGGCGATTTCGCGTCCAGCTAACAGAGGCCCTTTTGGTCACGCGGACACCGGCATCGGGTGGAGGATGGGGACCATGACTACATCTCCACTCGTCACCTTTAATGACGGCAACACCATTCCCCAGCTCGGCTACGGCGTCTGGCGGGTTGAGGACGAACTCGCGGAAAAGACTGTGGGCATGGCTTTCGAAGCCGGCTACCGCCACATCGACACCGCCAAGATCTACGGCAACGAAGCCGGCGTCGGCCGCGCCATTGCCGCTTCCGGCCTGCCGCGTGAAGACCTCTTCATCACAACGAAGGTCTGGAACGCCGACCAGGGCTACGAAGAAACCCTGGCCGCCTTCGACGCCTCCATGGAGCGCCTCGGCCTGGAATACCTTGACCTGTACCTGATCCACTGGCTGCAGCCGAAGCAGGGCAAGTACGTGGACACCTGGAAGGCCCTGGTCGAACTGCAGAAGTCCGGCCGGGTCAAGTCCATCGGCGTCTGCAACTTCACCGTTGAGGCACTGCAGGAGATCATCGACGCCACCGGCGTTGTGCCCGTCCTGAACCAGGTGGAAACCCACCCGTACCTGGCCCAGACCGAACTGCGTGAGTTCGAGGCCAAGCACAACATCAAGCACGAGTCCTACTCGCCGCTGGGCTCCGGCCAGGGCCTGCTGGATGACGCAGTGCTGCAGCAGATCGCCGCAAAGTACGACGGCGCTACGCCCGCCCAGGTGGTCATCGCCTGGCACCTGGCGCTCGGCAACATCGTGATCCCGAAGTCCGTCACCGAGTCCCGCATCCGCGAGAACTGGGCTGCACTGGACCTCAAGCTCTCCGACGAGGACATCCAGGCGATCAATGCCCTGGATAACGGCACCCGTTTCGGCGCGGATCCGGCAACGTCCGACTTCGCGTAGATCCCAGCCTAAAAACGAGATAACAGAAAGTGCACGTCCCAGAGCTGGGACGTGCACTTTCTGTTATCTCGTTTTTAGGTAAGACGCTCAGGCGGCAGCTACGGCTTCCAGCGGTGCACGGAGCGGCAGGTCCCTGCCCTCCAGAATCACCTGGGCGCACTGCCAGGTGCGGGTGTTAACGATTACCGGAGCCAGCAGATTGACTGTGGTGCCGGCGTCGGACGGATTGGCAACCACCAGGACGCGTGCGTCGGCGGGGTCTTCCAGATGCAGCTGGCGGGCCTGCTCATCGCTGATCTCAGGGTTGTAGTGCGGCAGGTATACCGCTGCATCAATGGCGTAGAACCGCCGCACACCGGCTGACGTGTCCGTGCCGGTGAGGGAATACAGCCCGTGTGCGCCGTCGACGTCTTCCAGGGCGAACTCGGTCAGCGGCTCGAGGCCCGGGGGAGGAGCCAGAAAGGATACGGGAGTCGCGGTGCTCATCGCAGGAAGTCCATGAGGGTGGGCTGGAGCACCTTCGCGGTGACAGCAAGGGAAGACTGGTAGGCAAGTTCCTGAAGCTTCAGATCGAGGATGACCTGGGCGGTGTCCAGATCCTCAATGCCGGAGCGCCGGGTTTCCAGGCTGACGGACTGCTCCAAGTTGGTTTCCTCTGCTTTCAGGACCCGGGCGTGGCGGATACCGACGTCCGTTTGCTGGGTGATCACCCGCTGCATGCTTGCGTCGAGACCAGCCAGGTGTGTGCTGATATCGCCGTTGGCACGCAGCGCGGCGGTCAGCGAGTCCAGCTTTGTGAAGACATCCGGCTCACCGTTGACGCCGCCGAAGATGTCCGACGCGCTGGCATCCACGCGCACAGTTGTGTTGGCATCCAGACGGCGGTTCACCGGGCCGTCGCCGGCTCCGGTAAAGGTGTAGGTGGGAGGGGTGCCGGCAACGTCCACGGCCTTACCGGAATCGGAGTTCCCGGCGAAGATGTTCCGGCCCAGGAAGGACGTGTTGGCCTGCCCCAGCAGGTCCGACTTCAGGCCCTCGATCTCCGTGGCGATGGCAGCCTTGTTGGCTGGCGTGGCCGTGGCTGTCGATGCGGTGATCGCAAGGTCCTTGATCCGGGTGAGGATGTCATTGGTGCGGGTCAGCGCGGCATCGACGGTGGAGAGCCAGCTGTTCGCGTCTGTGATGTTGTTCTTGTACGCGGCGTTGGCGCGCATTTCTGCGCGGACCTTCAGCGCATCGGCGGTACCGGAGGGATCGTCGGAGGGCCGGGTGATGGCTGCCGAGGTCTGGGCCTGCTCCTGCAGCTTGGCCAGCCGGGACATGTTGGCCTGCAGGTTCTGCTGCGCGTTGCGCGTCAGCAGCAGGTTGGAGGTGCGGGTGATCACGGGTTACCTTCCCACAATGCCGGTGCGGTTGATGAGGGTGTCGAGCATTTCGTCGATGGCAGTCATGACCCGCGCCGCGCCCTGATAGGCGTGCTGGTAGGCCAGGAGGTTGAGGTTTTCCTCATCCAGGTCCACTGAGGAATTGGAAAGCTGCATGTCGACGGCGGCGGACGCCGCCACGCCGGCCAGATCCGCCTGCTGCATTTCCAGCCGGGTGCTGGCACCGATCCCGCTGACGAATTTCGTCCACACGGAGTCAGGTGACTCCGGGCCGGTTCCGAGCTGGGCGATGTCGTCGGCCACGGAGTTATCCAGGTTTCCCTTCCCCGCGGCTCCGGTCGCAATGCCCGACGCGTCAGAAGGAATCACTTTCAGGGAGAGGGCAGCCGGGCCGGGGCCGTGGCTGAAGAAGTCTCCCCGAACGTCTCCTGCGGTGTTGGTTCCCCCGTTGTGGAACCCGTTCACTGCGTCAGCCAAGTCCTTGGCGAACTTGTTGTAGCCTTCGGCAGCACCGGCGAGGATGCCGCCGCCTGCTGCGGGTGCCAGGACGCTGAGCGCACCGGCGATCTCCCCGCTGGTTGCCATGTTGACTCCGGGGCGGTGTGCCCACTCAAGCCGGGGAGCATCTCCGCCCATCTCAGTACCGCCGGCAACCTGCACCGGGCGGACGATGTCGCCGGAAACGATGGCGTTGCCGTCGATGAGTACGTCCACCATGCCGTTGTCCGATTCGCGCACGGTTCCGCCGGCCAGGGCAGCAATCGTGGTGGTCAGGGCGTTGCGCTGGTCGATGAGTTCGTTGGCAGTGCCGCCCGAGGCCAGCGTGGTGCGGATCTGGGCATTGAGCGAGGCTACCTGCGACGCGGCACCGTTGAGTTCCGCTTCCATGTCCTTGAGCTGCTTGTAGGCCCCTGTCCACTGTTCCTCGACTGCCTTGTAGCCGGCGGCAACCTGCGTGGTGAGGATGGTGGCCTGGCCGATCAGCGCCGTAGCGGCAGCTTCATCGCCCGGCTTGTTGGCAACACCCTGCCAGGCCGCCCAGAACTCGGTGAGGGAGGCAGAGATGCCGTTCTTGCCGGGTTCGTTGAGGCTGGTTTCGAGTGCTGCCAGGGCGTTGGCACGCACTGCGGAGAAGCCCGACGCCGCTGCGGTGCCCCGCACCCGGGCGTCCAGCTGCATGCTGCCCAGGCGGGCGATGCCGTCCACGGACACGCCTTGGCCTACCCGGGCCCCTGTGGCGAACTTGCCGGTGACCGCTGCCCCGCCCATGGCTGAGGTGGTGACGCGCTGGCGGGTGTAGCCGGGTGTGTTGACGTTGGCGATGTTCTGCCCGACGACGTCGAGTCCCTTACGGGCTGCGCTCAGACCAGAGTAGGCGGTGTTCAGACCGCTGAAGGTGCTCATGGCGTGCTGGTTCCTTTGTTCACGGTCTTAGAGTTGCTTGTCCACAATCCGGGCACCGCTTCCGGTGCCGGCCGAAGTGCCGCTGGACGTGTACGTCTTGCTTTCAGTGCCCAGCCCGGCGAGGGTTTCCTGGGCGGAGCGCGCGGCAGTCCGCAGGAACTGCTCGTTCGTGTCGCGCAGATCGCGGATACTTACCGTCAGTTCTGTCATCGCCTGCAGATGGGCCGTGAAGATCTCAGTCCACGGTCCGGGAGGAGCAGCGGCAATGATCTCCCGAAGAGTTGCATCTTCGGCTATGCCCCACTCCTGTGCGAGCTCGGAAACGGCCACCGTCCTGGCCAGATTCGCGGCGCGCAGGCGTTCAAGAACCTGTTCCACTTCCCGGGTAGCGTGCTGCAGCCACCGGGTTTTGCCGGAGGTTAGAAGCAGTTGTTCTTCTTCGAGCTTGAAAGTCAGGAGCTCCAGCAGCTCCCGTTCTTCCCAGAGTAACGCGGATAGTTTCTGGGTTCCCATGCCTAGCTCACCTCCTGCGACGCACGCAATTGTCTTGTTTTCCGAAGGATGTGGACGCACACCCTGCAACGGGCCAAAGACACCCGCGCGTTGCAGGCTCAAGAACTTTTAATCCGTCGGAAACACTTATCGGCGTCTGCATTCCCAATGTTAGTGGTATGTTGCAGCTATTACGCCAAAGTGAAGGTCTATCGGGAGTCTCAGCTCCTGTCCAAGCGGTCAGCGTGTTTTGTTGGGGAACAAGGACTTGGGGGTCCACTAGTTGAATCGCGATGAACGCAACCGTCTGGTTGTGGAGAACTTACCTTTGGTCGGATATCTGGTCTCAGAGGTGTGTGCCAAAGCCACGCATCTTTCCAGGGACGATCTGGCATCAGTAGGGGCAATTGCCCTGATTACGTCTGCCGACTCCTTTAACGCGGAGCTTGGTGTGCCCTTCGGCGCCTACGCACGGCGCCGTATTGTCGGTGCCTTTGCTGACGAGATGCGCTCGAACGACTGGGCTACGCGCACAGCACGCAAGCGCATCAAGGAAACCCTGGCCGTCAAGGAAGCACTGACCGCCGCACTGGGCCGCGCGCCCAAGGTGGATGAGATCGCTTCCGCCATGGGCGTTGACCGCTCTGCGGCCGAGGATGCCCTGGCCGATGCCTCGCGCACCGTCTCCCACCTGGACGACGCCGCTGCGGACTCGCTGGTGAGCGCGCTGCCGTCTCCTGAAGGGTCCGCGCTTTCTGCGGAGCGTATGCAGTACCTGCGGGCCGCGGTGGCTGCCCTGCCGGAGAAGATGCGCTACATCGTGGAACAGGTCTACTTCCACGACCGCTCGGTTAAGGACCTTGCCGCTGAGCTGGGAGCTACGCATTCTGCTATATCGCAGCAGCGTGCCGAAGCCGTCCGGCTTCTCCGCGACGGGTTGGGAACGCATTACTCCGACACTGAAACGCCCGCGCCGATCGAGTCGCGGATTTCGCCGGCCCGCCGAAACGCGTACCTTGCGTCAGTCGCGGAGTGGACCGCAGGCGGCCTGACCCGTCAGGATCCGCACCACAGCCCTGCCGGACTTCATGTTCCGGGCCATGGGCTGAACGCTGCGGTGTCCTAGCTCCCAGAAAACCAAAAAATCCTCTGACGAATTCCTAACACGCCCGTGATGAGGGCCGATAGCTAGGGGTACAGGCCCACGGACGGGCCTCGTAGTTATCGCCCAATCACGGAGGAATTCATCATGGGTTTCACAATTGCAACTAACACCTCGTCGCTCAACGCGATGCGTAACCTCAACCTGAACCAGACCAACCAGGCCAAGTCGGTGGAGCGCCTCTCCAGCGGCCTCCGGATCAACCGTGCAGCTGACGACGCTGCCGGCCTGTCTATCTCCGAAGGTCTGAAGAACCAGATCTCCGGCCTGACGCAGGCTGGCCGCAATGCTCAGGACGGCATCAGCCTGGTGCAGACTGCTGAAGGCGCACTGACCGAGGTCCACAACATCCTTAACCGTGTCCGTGACCTGGCCGTCCAGGCCTCAAATGACACGAACAACGATAAGTCACGCACCGCCATCCAGTCCGAAGTTGACGCACTGTCGGATGAACTCGTTCGCATCTCGACTACGACCAATTTCAACGGAATCAAGCTGCTCGACAACAGCGCCCTGGCGCCCGCTACACCTCCTACTGATTACAAGGCAACCCTGAAGATCCAGGTAGGTGCTGACTCCGGGGAAACAATCGATATCAACCTGGCGAACGTGCTCGACACTGTCACCACGCTGACTGGCCTGGCAAGTGACGGCACCGGTACTCGGACGCTGGACCTGTCCGATGCTGACGGTGCCGCTGCAGCAATCACTGCGCTGGATACGGCCATCGTTACCACCTCGCAACAGCGCGCTACCCTGGGCGCGCAGCAGAACCGCCTGGAGTCCACCGCACGTACCATCGCGGTCTCCGTTGAGAACCTCTCGGCTGCGAACTCCCGGATCCGCGACACCGACATGGCGCAGGAAATGGGCAACTTCACCAAGTCGCAGATCCTCTCCCAGGCCGCTACTGCAATGCTGGCCCAGGCAAACCAGATGAACTCCGGCGTTATGCAGCTCCTGCAGTAATAACGGAATCATCCGCGGAACGGCATGAGCTGCACCGCAACCGGCAGTAACCGCTTAACCGGCAGGTGAATGGCCGCTGGCGGGAAGAGAATGACTTGGACCTCACACTTTTCCCGCCAGCCCATTCCCTGCCTGCGGCGTTTTATCCGGCTTCGGCCAGCGGTCCCATTTCCAGCAGAACCACACCGGCTTTTCCCTCCGCAGCAGCGGGCCAGAACCTGAGGGAAACGTACAAGGAGCACTCGCATGGCGCTAGGCATCGACGGACTGATCAGCGGAATTGAAACCTCCGCCATGATCAAGCAGCTCATGGACATTGAGGCACGTCCGCAGGTCTTGCTGAAGAACAAGGTCAGCACCACCCAGACCTTCATTACGGCCCTGCAGAACCTCAACACAAAGATTGCTTCGCTGGCTGAGCATGCTGCCAAAGTATCGAAGCCCGCCGGTACGGACCTCTTCAAGGCCAGCACCACCTCGGACAAGGTCACTGCCACCACCACAGCCGGCGCCGCCGCCGGCTCCCTGGATATTTCCGTCACGCAGACGGCCACCGCTCAGGTTTCCCTCTCGTCAGCAATGGCAGCCTGGCCCTCCAACAGTGTCCTTGCGATCTCCGCTAACGGGACAGTCACTTCCTTTGACACGACCGACAAGTCGCTGGACGAGGTCATTAGCGAAGTCAACAAAGCCAACCTCGGCGTTACCGGCGTGAAGATTGCCACCGGAAGCGTCGACGGCGTCCAGCAGTACCGGGTTCAGTTCACCGCTGCCAAAACCGGCTCCGAAGGCGCGTTCACGGCCACCCTCGGCGGCACGGACATGGACGTACTCAAGTCGGCGCAGGACGCAAAGCTCACCCTGTGGGCAGGATCCCCCGCAGCGCAGGAGATCACCTCCTCCACCAATACCTTCAAGGCCCTGATGCCGGGTGTGGACATCACCCTCGCGGCGGACACTCCGGCCAACACTGCGCTGACCATCAACGTGGCCCGGGATGATGAAGCCATCTCCAAGGTCGCTTCGGACCTGGTTGCCGGGCTGGCTGATATGTTCGCGTACATTAACCGCAACAGCGCCGTAACGGTCTCCACGTCCTCCGGCAGCACCCAGGCCTCCGGCGGTGTATTCACCGGCGACGCCGGGATCCGGGACGTCAAGCGGCAGATGATGGAAGCTGCAACGTCACCGATTGACGGACGTTCCCCGTCGGAAATCGGCGTGGTGATTACCAAAGACGGCACCGTTGAGTTCAATGCGGAGAGATTCGCCGCAGCCATGGCGGCTGATCCGACCAAGACCCGAGAGACCCTGCAGACCATCGCCGGACGCGTGGAGGCTGCCGGCAAGGTTGCTTCGGATAAGTACGATGGCCTGATCACCCAGCGCATTACGGGCCAGGAATCCACTATCCGATCGTTGAATACTCAGATCGAGGATTGGGACCGCAGGCTGGCCAGCCGCGAATCAACCCTCAAGATGATCTGGGGCAACCTTGAAGTGAAGCTCAGCCAGCTGCAGAGCCAGCAGGACTGGCTCACCGGCCAGCTGGCCTCGCTGAACACCTCCGGCTCAGGAAAGAAGTGACCGTGAGCTACGGGCTGCAGGCCAAACGGGCCGAGTTTATCCGTGACGCGGTGATGTCCGCGTCCCCTGTCCGGCTGCTCACCATGCTGTATGACCGCATGCTCCTGGACCTGAACCGGGCCGAAGCCGCCCAGCAGGCGGGAAACTGGAAGGCGGCCAGCGAGCAGCTGATCCACGCCCAGAGCATCGTCGCCGAACTCAGCGGAACGCTGAAGGTGGACGAGTGGGAAGGCGGCGAGAACCTCCAAGCCATCTACGGCTACGTGATGAAGGCGATGGTGGAGGCCAACCTCCAGCACAGCGCGGCCATGACCCGGGAGTGCATCAACCTGCTTGAACCGCTTCGGGACGCCTGGCACGAAGCGGCGGCCCAGCTCCCGGCCCAGACACCGTCCGCAGCGGCGACCGGAACAGGCGGTACCCTCGGTGTCGGCTGAACCCACGCAGGAATACCTGCCTCCGCATCAGGAGAACCTTGACCGCTGGGACGAAGTCCTGACCCAGCTTGAGGACAACCTGGAAGCGTTTATGGACGGGAGCACAGTCCTGGACCAGGCCCGCACCGTTGCCAGTGCCTGGCATCCGCCGCATGACCTGGGCCCGCTGCCCGCCGAGTTCGCCACCCGCGCCCGGCTGCTGTCCATGGCGCAGCAGCGTGCTTATGCGCAGCTGCGCAGCGAATCCAGGATGATCCGGCAGCAGGCCGAGCTGATCCGAAGCGTCCCCAGCGCGTCCTCCGGCGGCGCGGTCTACCTTGACGTCGCGGGATAGCCGCACGGAGGCAGGCTAGCTATCCACGTAGGCAGCCAGGTGCTCACCGGTGAGGGTCGAACGCCCGGCCACCAGCTCGGCCGGCGTTCCCTCGAAGACTATGCGCCCGCCGTCGTGCCCTGCACCCGGACCCAGATCGATGATCCAGTCCGCGTGGGCCATAACCGCCTGGTGATGCTCAATCACAATGACCGATTTCCCGGAATCGACCAGCCGGTCCAGCAGCCCCAGAAGCTGCTGCACGTCTGCCAGATGAAGACCCGTTGTGGGTTCGTCGAGCACGTAGACGTCCCCCTTCTCAGCCATCTGTGCTGCCAGCTTCAGGCGCTGGCGTTCGCCGCCGGAGAGAGTAGTCAGCGGCTGTCCCAGGCTCAGGTAGCCCAGCCCCACATCAGAGAGCCGTTCCAGGACTTTATGCGCCGCGGGCGTCTTCGCCTCCCCGCCGGCGAAGAAAGCCAGCGCTTCCGCGGCAGACATGGCCAGGACCTCGGCAATATTCCGGCCGCCCAGCCTGTATTCCAGCACTGCGGCCTGGAAGCGCTTGCCGCCGCATTCCTCGCACGTGGATTCCACCGTGGCCATGACTCCGAGATCGGTGTAGATGACCCCCGCCCCGTTGCAGACGGGGCACGCGCCCTCTGAATTCGAGCTGAACAGGGCAGGCTTCACACCGTTGGCCTTGGCGAACGCCTTCCGGATCGGTTCCAGCAGCCCTGTATAGGTGGCTGGATTGCTGCGCCGGGAACCCTTGATCCCGCTTTGGTCAATAACGACGACGCCGTCCCGCTTGGCTACCGAACCGCGGATCAGGGAGCTCTTGCCGGACCCGGCCACACCGGTAAGGGCACAGAACACCCCAAGCGGAATATCGACGTCGACGTTCTGCAGGTTGTTAGCCGAGGCGCCGCGCACTTCCAGCACCCCGGAAGCCGGCCGCACGGACTCCTTCAGACGCGCCCGGTCATCCAGATGCCGGCCGGTAATGGTCCCGGATCCGCGGAGCCCGTCGACAGTGCCTTCAAAACAGATCTCCCCGCCGCCGGTTCCTGCCCCGGGTCCCAGATCCACCACATGATCCGCAATGGCGATCATTTCCGGCTTGTGTTCGACTACGAGCACGGTGTTGCCCTTGTCCCGCAGCGCCAGGAGCAGCTGGTTCATCCGCTCAATGTCATGCGGATGCAGCCCAATGCTTGGTTCATCGAAGACATAGGTGACGTCCGTCAGGGACGAACCAAGGTGGCGGATCATCTTGGTCCGCTGGGACTCGCCGCCGGAGAGCGTGCCCGCGGGCCGGTCAAGCGAGAGGTAGCCCAGGCCGATCTCCGTGAAGGAGTCCAGCAGGTGCTGCAGCCCGGCCAGCAGGGGAGCCACTGACGGTTCTTCCAGCTTCCGTACCCATTCGGCCAGGTCGCTGATCTGCATTGAACACAGCTCCGCGATGTTTTTTCCGTTGATCTTGGAGGACAGTGCCTCCTGCGCCAGCCGGGTTCCACCGCACTCCGGGCACATGCTGAAGGTGATGGCACGGTCCACGAAGGCGCGGATGTGCGGCTGCATTGCCTCACGGTCCTTGGACAGCATGGACTTCTGGATTTTCGGGATCAGGCCCTCGAAGGTGACGTTGATGCCATCCACCTTGAGCTTGACCGGCTCTGAGTAGAGCAGGGCCTGGAGCTCCTTTTTGGTGAACTTCGCGATCGGTTTGTTCGGGTCGAACAAACCGGTGTTGGCGAAGATCCGCCCGTACCAGCCGTCCATGCTGTAGCCGGGGATTGTCAGCGCACCCTCCAGAATCGATTTCGAGTCGTCGTAGAGCACGCTGAGATCGAAGTCGCTGACGTTTCCCATGCCTTCGCACCGCGGGCACATCCCGCCCAGACGGTTGAACGTGGCTTTTTCCGCTTTCGTTTTGCCTCCGCGTTCAACGGTGATGGCGCCGCTGGCCTTAACCGACGGGACGTTGAAGGAGTACGCGTTGGGGGAGCCAATGTGCGGATCGCCCAGCCGGCTGAAGAGGATGCGCAGCATGGCGTTGGCATCCGTGGCGGTTCCAACGGTGGACCGCGGATTGGCGCCCATCCGCTCCTGGTCCACGATGATCGCCGTCGTCAGCCCTTCCAGACGGTCGACGTCGGGACGCGCCAGGGCCGGCATGAACCCCTGGACAAAGGCGCTGTAGGTCTCGTTGATCATGCGCTGGGAATCGGCGGCGATGGTGGCAAAGACCAGTGAGCTTTTTCCCGAGCCGGAAACACCGGTGAAAACCGTCAGGCGTCTCTTCGGGATGTCGACGCTGATGTCCTTGAGGTTGTTCTCCCGTGCACCCATTACCCGGATCAGTCCGTGGCTGTCTGCAGGGTGGACGGTGGGGGACTGGGTTGCCGGATCCGTAGCCGTGCTCATGGTTTCTCCCTGGAGGTTCCGCGGTTTGAAGTGCCACGTTACCCGCGGAGCCGGATGATGCGCTTCTTTGTTCCTGATTGGTTTCCTACTTGGATGGCCGTGACCAACTACGTAGAACGCGCGGCAAAAATACTTACACGCGCGGACGACCCGCCGATAACCAACAGTGAGCATGGATAGCTCACGCAACAGGCCACGGATCGGCCGCACTTTTTCCATAAGAAGCGGGTTTTCTGTGTTCGACTCCGTGTCATCGGTGGCGCTCCAAAGCGCACTCAATGGCCTGGCCCTGCGCCAGCGCACCATTGCCAACAACATCGCCAACGTGAACACGCCCGGCTATCAGGCCCAGCGGGTGAGCTTTGAGGACGCCCTGGCCAAATCCGTCAAGGCCGGCAACAAGTCCTTCACCGACGCGAGCACCGCCCGCTCCCTTGAACCCACCCGCCTGGACGGCTCCAACGTCAACCTGGACACCGAAACCCTGTCCAACATTGACACCGTCCTGCGCTTTCAGTTCGCTTCCCAGGCCGTAGGCGGAGAAGCGAACTCCCTCCGTACTGCCATGAGGACCCAGTAATGACATTCGATGCAATCGGCATTGCCGGCACCTCCCTGACCGTCCACCGCAAATGGCTGGACGCTGTCTCGGACAACCTCGCCAACATGAACAATGCCTCTTCCACAGACGGAGCCGCCTTCCAGGCCCGGTACGTCGTTGCCCAGGAAGGCGCGGCCAACAGCGGCGTCTACGTCACCGGCGTGGAATACGGCGACGCCGCGGGACGGATGGTCCACGAACCGACCCACCCGCTCGCCGACGAAAACGGATATGTCCGCTACCCGGATATCGACATGGCCGAACAGATGAGCGCCCTCATCATGGCGCAGCGCGGCTACGAGGCGAACGCCGCCGTCGTTGACCGTGCCAAGGCCACTTACGAAGCTGCCCTCCAGATTGGACGCTCCTGATGCCCGTACCCGCCATCGGCGCCGTTGCCGGTACCCTTCCCACCGCCTACCTGGAGAACACGGCCCCGGCTGTTCCGGCTACGGACGGCTCCGGCTTCGCAACCCAGCTCGCGGGCGCGGTCGACAACGCGCAGCAGCTCTCTTCCGCTTCCAAGGAACTTGCCGTCAAGGCCGTCACCGGCGACCTGGATGACATCCACGCCGCCACCATCGCATCCACGCGTGCTTCGGTGACCCTGGAACTGGTGGCTGCGGTGCGCAACAAGAGCGTTGACGCCTTCAACGAGATCATGCGGATGCAGGCCTAATGACACAGGTGAACGCGGCGTTTGGCCGTCTGGGAAAAACCATCAGCCAGTTCACCCTGGCACAGAAGACCCTTGCGCTGATTGGGATCGCTGTTTTGGCCCTGGGCATTTTCGCCCTGGCCAGCTGGGCCGCCAAGCCCTCATACTCTCCGCTGTTTTCAGGTCTCCAGCCCTCAGACGCCAACACGATTGTTGAGCAGCTGCAGGCCGACGGCGTTCCCTACGAGATCGCCAACGGCGGCGGCACCATCATGGTCCCGGAGCAGAACGTTTACGACCAGCGGCTCAAGGCCGCAGGTGCCGGTCTGCCCGCGTCCTCCACCGGCGGCTACTCGCTGCTCGATGACATGGGCGTGACCTCCTCCGAATTCCAGCAGTCCGTGACTTACAAGCGGGCACTTGAAGGTGAACTCGCCAAGACCATCGGCGCCCTGAACGGCGTCAAGACGGCGTCCGTGCAGCTGGCCCTGCCCGAAGAAACGGTTTTTGTTTCCGAAAAGGTGGATCCGACAGCGTCCGTCTTTATCGAGACCGAAAGCGGAGTGACGCTCACCGGTGACCAGGTCCAGGCCGTTGTTCACCTGACCTCGGCTGCCATTGACGGCATGAAAGCCACCAACGTCGCTGTCATCGACTCGGCAGGCACCGTGCTTTCCGCCGTCGGAGTAGGTGCAACCGGGTCTGCGGACAAACAGGCCACCGACTATGAACAGCGCATCGCCTCCTCCGTGCAGACCATGCTGGACAAGGTAGTGGGTCCGGGTAACGCTACCGTGGCCGTTGCCGCGGACATGAGCTACGAATCCGCGAACCGGGTTGAGGAAACCTTCACCAACCCTGCCGGGACCCCGGCGCTGAACGAGGCCACGACCACCGAGGAATACAGCGGCGGAGCCAACGGCAGCGCACCCGCAGGTGTCCTCGGCCCGGACAACATTGCCGTGCCCGGCGGCGACGGCAATGACGGTGCCTACACCTCCGAATCCACCACCAAGAACAACGCGGTCAACAAGGTGACGGAAACCCGGGAGATCCCCGCCGGGGCACTGAACCGCCAGACTGTTTCCGTTGCCCTGAACTCCGCCACCGCTGCAGGCATGAACGTGGCAGACATCCGGGCGCTGGTTTCCAACGCGGCGGGCATCGATACCGCCCGCGGCGACCAGCTCACCGTGGAGCTGCTGGCCTTCAATGCTGCCGGCGCTGATGCGGCACAGGAAGCCCTGGCTGCGGCAGCCGCGGCCGAGGAAGCCGAGCGCCGCGCCGAGCTGGTCCGCACCGGCATCCTGGCCGCAGGGATTGTGCTCGCCGTGATCCTGGCGCTGATCGCCTACGCCATGCGTTCCCGCCGCCAGAACCGCGAAGCCGTGGACATCGGCGTCCTGCCGGAGCTGGACCCGCTGGCACCGCCGGCAGGACTGGCAATGATCGGACAGGAGCAGGGCCGCGCCGTACTGGAGCCGCCCGTGGATACCGCCTCGCTGCGGATCGTGGCAAATGCCGCCGACTCCGAACGCAAGCTGGAAGAACTGGACCACCTGGCACTGCAGGATCCGGTCCGTACCGCGGACTATCTGCGCAACTTCATGGATGAGGGGCAGCGGGTATGAGCGAACAGAATTCCGGAACCGCGGTAGCTACCCTGCCGCCTGCCGGCACGGACCCGGCGGGCGAGGCTCCCACTGCGGCAGTACCTGCGGTCCGCCCGGCTGCGGGGGCAGCCGCGCTGCCGAAGCTCTCTGGCATGCAGAAGGCCGCAGTCATCCTGATGCAGCTCGAAACCTCCCGTGCAGCAACCGTGCTGCAGCAGTTCACCGAGGCCGAGGCCCAGGAACTGGCCGCGGAAATTGTGAACCTGCGCCGCGTTGATGTGGGCGTGGTTGAAGGTGTCATCAACGAGTTCTACGACATGACGGTGGACGGCCGGCGCCGCGCCCACGGCGGACGCGACGTCGCCATGGGCCTGCTCGAAGCATCCTTTGGTACCGAACGGGCATCCGGGGTTATGGACCGGCTGGCCTCCTCGATGGCGGGCAAGTCCTTCGAATTCCTGGAACGGGCCGAAGCCGCCCAGATTGTGAGCCTGCTGGAGAACGAACTGCCGCAGACCATCGCCCTGGTCCTGGCCCACATGCGTCCGCAGCGGGCGTCGGCCGTGATCGGTGGCTTCCCGGACCAGCTGCGCACGGAAATCGCCCAGTGCATCGCCAACATGTCCAGGGCCACCCCCGAAGCCATCCGCGTTGTGGCGGAGACGCTCAAGGCCCGCGCCACCGCCGTTGGCGCCGCGCGTGAAGCTGCGGACCAGATCGGCGGCATCCAGCCGCTGGTGGACATCATCAACCGCGCAGACGCAGCCACCGAGCGAGCCATCCTCGAGGCCCTGGACGAACGTGACCCGGACCTGGCGGAAGAAGTCCGCTCGCGCATGCTTACCTTCGCGGACCTGACCAAGCTCGAACGCCGCGACGTCCAGCTGGTGCTGCGCGGAATCGACGTCGCCGTCCTGGCCCTGGCCATGAAGGGCGCCAACGAGACCGTGCTGGAGACCGTCCGGACCAACGTCTCCGAACGCAACCGCGAAATCCTGGACGACGAGATCGCCGCATCGGGTCCCGCCCGGCTGTCCCAGGTGGAAGAGGCCCGCGCCACAATCGTGCGTGCCATCCGCGATCTGGAAGCCCAGGGCGCGATCACCATCCACCATGCGGACGAGGAAGAGTATGTCTACTGAGTCCCCGGAGCGCACCTTCGCGCGCATGGCCTACCCCGCACTGGGCGGTCACGACGCCGTGCGTGCCGCCGAGCGGGACCGGGCACAGGGACACGCGGCCGGCTACGCGGCAGGGCTGCATGCCGCTGCCGCCGAGACGGCCCGCGTCCGGCAGGAGCTCCAGACGCGGTTCGACGCCGAAACCGCTGGGGTGCGCGCCCGGGCCGACCACGCAGTGCAGCTGCTGAACGCTGCGGAACAGGCCCTGGCACGGCAGAGCATGCCGCTGATCACCGAAGTGCAGGATTCGCTGGCAGCTGCCGCGCTGGAACTGGCCGAGGCCCTCCTGGGACGTGAGCTGGCCCACGGCGAGAGCTCAGCCCGGGCGGCCCTTGACCGGGCACTGTCCGGTGTTGATGTACGGCTGGTCCAGCAGGTGCGGATGCATCCGGCGGACCTCGCCGTGCTGGGCGATGACATCCTCAACCGGGCCGGAGTCGTGTTTACCGCCGATCCCACCCTGGCACGGGGGGACGCGGTCACCGAGTTCCCGGACGGTTTCCTTGATGCCACTCTTGCCACTGCACTGGCCCGGGCCAAAGCCGCACTGATGGGAGATACGGCGTGACGCTCACCGCAAACCCGGTTTCCCCGTACCCCGCCGCCAACCCCGAATCCGTTACGTTGCACGCCGCCCGCGAAGCGGACCGCGGAGAGGCGTCCAGGGCCAGTGCCTGGCGGCCCAGGGGCGAGGCCTTTGGACACGCCCTCGCGGCGGCCCGGCCGCAGCGCGTCGGTAAAGTTTCCACCGTCCTTGGGCTGAGCGTTGAGGTGACCGGACTCGACTGCGCAGTTGGGGACCTTGTCAGCCTGGGGGTGCCCGGCGCGGAAGTCGATGCCGAGGTTGTAGCCGCAACCCGCGACGGCGTTCGCTGCATGCCTTTTGGCCGTCTGGCAGGCCTCACAGCCGGCAGCCCGGCGCGGTCCAAGGGCATGCCGCTGCGTGTTCCCACCGGAACCGGCCTGTTCGGCAGGGTCCTGGACGGCCTGGGCCGCCCCATTGACGGGAAGGGCCCGCTCCAGGTGGACGCGTACGTTCCCCTGGACCATGACACACCCCCGGCCATGCAGCGTTCCCGGATCACGCAGCCGCTGCAGCTGGGCGTTCGGGTACTGGACACCCTGACCACCGTTGGCAAAGGCCAGCGCATGGGTCTGTTCGCCGGATCCGGCGTCGGCAAATCCTCGCTGCTGTCCATGATTGCCCGGGGCACGGACGCCGAAGTTTCGGTGATCGCCCTGGTGGGGGAACGCGGCCGTGAAGTCCGCGAGTTCCTCGAAGATGATCTGGGCGAGGAAGGGCTGGCCCGCTCCATCGTCGTTGTATCCACTTCCGATGAACCCGCCCTGATGCGCCTGCGCGCCGCCTTTGTGGCCACCCGGATCGCCGAGTCCTTCCGTGACCGCGGCGCTGACGTGATGCTCATGATGGACTCCCTGACCCGTGTGGCCATGGCCCAGCGCGAGATTGGCCTGTCCGTCGGAGAACCGCCCGCCACCCGGGGCTACCCGCCATCTACGTTCTCCCTGCTGGCCCAGCTGCTGGAACGCGCCGGGACAGACAAGACCGGTTCGGTCACCGGGATGTACACCGTGCTGGTTGACGGCGATGACCACAACGAGCCGATCGCAGACTCCGCCCGCTCCATCCTGGACGGCCACGTGGTGCTTGACCGCAAACTTGCCGTCGCCGGCCATTTTCCCTCCGTGGACGCGCTCGGGTCGATTTCCCGCGTGGCATCCCGGGTAAATCCGAAGGACCGCAGCGAGGCTGCTTCCAGCCTGCGCCGGGTCCTTGCGGCCCGCCGCTCCGCGCAGGACCTGATTGACGTCGGCGCATATCAGCGCGGAACCAACCCCCTGGTGGACGCAGCCGTGGCCCACGAGGACACAATCAACGCGTTCCTGCAGCAGCGGATGGACGAACAGACTCCGGCTGATACCGCATGGAATCAGCTGCATCGGCTCACCTTGAATCTGGGGGTTTGAAAATGGGACGGGACTTTCCGCTTGCCGGCCTGCTGAGGCTGCGCCGGCTGCAGCAGGACAGCGCTGCCGGATCACTGGCGGCAGCCAACGCCGCGCTGCGCCGGAGCACCGAGGCCCGCAGCGAGGCGTACGATTCGCTCGCCGCAACACCCCTGGAAGCCGCCGACGCCGCCACCCTGAACGCGATTGCTGCAGCCCGCGCCTCCTCCCGCAGCATGCTGGCGGACCTGCTGGCCGCTGAGGAACTGAAAGGCGCCGCGGTCAACACCGCCCAGGCGGAGTTCCAGGCCGCCCGCGCACGTTCCGTTGGACTGGAGAAGCTTGAAACCAAGCATTCCGACGCCGTTGCGGTCCAGGACCTGCGCACCGAACAGAACGTGCTGGATGAACTCGCCGGCACAGCCTGGCACCGCCGGCAGAAAGAAGCCTCAAAATGAGCATGACTGACGCGATTGGGCGGATCCAGGAAATCCGTTCAGCCATCGACGCCCTCTCCAGCCCACCGGCAGCAGCCGCGTCCCGTGCAGCCACAGCCACAACTACGGCCCCGGCAGGCGCCGCCGGCGCCGGCGATTTTGCCGCCACGCTCAGCGCACTGACCGGACCAGCCACAGCTCTGCCGTCCGGAGCGCCCAACGAAGCCCTGATGGCATCGGTGGAGAAGTATGTTGGCCTTCCCTACGTCTGGGGCGGCAACGACCCGGCAGTAGGCCTCGACTGTTCGTCGTTTGTGCAGAACGTCTTCAAGGACCTCGGCTACACCCTTCCGCGGGTGACCTGGGACCAGATGAATGCCGGAACCAAAGTGGATTCCCTTGCCCAGGCACAGCCCGGCGACCTGCTCTTTACACACGACGGCGGGCACGTCTCCATTTATCTGGGCAACGGCAAGGTGGTGGACGCACCCCAGCCGGGCCAGACCATCCAGATCCGCGACGCATGGGAAACCGACGCCAACATCACTACGATCCGGCGCATCCTGCCCGCTGAAACCACAGTCTCGGCTCCGGGCGCCGCCTCGCCGGCCGCGGCTGCGGCGATCACGGACATGGTTGCCTCCGCGCGTGCCATGCAGGCTTCTCTGATGGCGGGCGCATGAGCATACCGGCAGCCTTCCTGACGGCACGGCCTGCCGCAGCACCGGCCGGCAGCGCCCGCGCCTCCGGCACGGACAGCGGGGCCGGTTTCGGTTCCGCTCTTGAAGCTGCCACCGGTGCGCTGACCGGGGCCGGGAACCAGGCAGGCAGCGCAGCCGACTCCGGCCCAGACTCCGGCTCCGGTTCCGCGACCGCTGCCGGGCTGCCCTTCGCCGCTGTGCCAGGGCTCAAAGGACTTGTCCTCCCGGCGGACCTCGAACTCCAGCCCCCGGTGGCGGAGCTGACCGGGACTGACGCCACCGAGGCGGACCTTGAACTCCAGCCGTCGAAGGGAGAGCTGCCCGGCAGGGGAGAGATCCCCGCAGCCTTGGCAGAGGCGGAACTCTCCGCGTCCGCCGTACAGCATCGCGCCGCACCGCTGCCCAACGCCGGTGCAGCGGCCGCGGAAGCCATGGCTGCCGGAAACACAGTCAGCAGTGCAGCCGCCGCATCAACGGTGACGGAGCAGCCTGCTGCGCAGGCACCGGATCCGCATGTGGCTGCTGTGCCGGCCGTGTCCGAAGCACCTGGTGCGGGTCCCGAACCCACTCCCGCTGCAGTCCCGCAGGGGGCAGCCGGTGCGCCGGCCTCAGCAGACACGCACACCGTGCTCGCTGCCCCGGTGATATCTGCCGGGCCTGCTCCTGCTGCGGCACCTGCTCCGGTGACGCCTGAAGCGGTGGCCACAGCGCCTGAAGCGGTTGCCACAGCACCGGCAGAGAACACCGCGGCGCCGGCACATGCCACCGAAGCGCCGGCCGTTCCGCGTTCCGCCGAGGAACCTCCGGTTCCAGCTGCCTCCGCTCCAGGTGAGCGCGCCGCCCCGGCGCCAGCCCAGGTTCCCGCCGGCGCCCCGGTGTCCGTCGCAGCACCTGCTGACCGCGCTGCCGGCCCCGCGCACACTGACGCCGTGCCCGCCGCTGCAGCCACTGTCCAGACGCTCCGCCCCGCGGCAGCGAACCAGCCCGTACCTGCGGTCCCGGACGCCGGCGTCGACGCCGCCGCGGAGCCCGGCAAAGCCGGCCCGCAGGCTGCCCAGCCTGCCTCCGCTGCAGTATTGCCCGCACCTGCCGCACCCCTAAATCCTGCACCGGTAACAGCCCCTGCAGCTGTCCCTGCGTCTGCTCCGGCGCAGCCCGCGCCGTTACTGGCCCAGGTCAGCCAGCCGCTGTTCAGCCTGAAGGCCGCAGCGTCCGGCGAGCACGTGATGACCCTGAGCGTGACCCCGGAGAACCTTGGTCCTGTAACGGTCCGCGCCCACGTCACTGCCGAAGGTATCCGGGTTGAGCTCTTCGCGCCGAACGATGCGGGACGCGAGGCGCTCCGGACCATCCTTACCGACCTCCGCCGAGACCTGTCCGGTGCCGGGATGAATTCCTCGCTGTCCCTTTCAACACAGGACCAGCCGGGTTCCGGATCCGACGGGCGCGGGGAACCGCGGCCGGACGGAGCCTTCCGGGCCGGTGCAGCGCCCGAACCCGGTCCGGCAGCGGTCCAGCAGATCTTCCGGCCCGTGGCACACGGTCCGCAAACAACCATCGACATTCTGGCCTGAAAAGGAGAACCACCCATGCCGGTAGAAGCAGTATCGCCAGCCAGCGGGGCCACCGCCGCGCAGGCCGTGCGCGCACCCAAACAGGTGATGGACAGCGAGCTGTTCCTCACCCTGCTGGTCACCCAGCTGCGCAACCAGGACCCGAGCTCGCCCATGGACACCAACGAAATGATTGGGCAGACCACACAGCTGGCCACCATGGAACAGCTCACCAATATGGCCACCATGAGCGAGGAGAACTTCTCCCTGCAAATGCGCATGGCGGCAGCAGGACTGATCGGACAGACGGTCACCTACACCAATGACGCCGGTGAATCCGTAACAGGCACCGCAAATTCGGTTTCCTACCTCTACGGAGTGCCGACAGTAAACGTTGGCGGTGTGGATGTCCTCCTCGACGCCATCTCCGGAGTAGTCGCTCCCGGCGTCCCGTCACCGGCTCCCGGCGACGACGCAGGCGACGAACCGGCCCAGGATTCCGGCAACCCGGGAACAACGGCGTAACCCGGCCCCTGCACTCCCGGCTATTCCAGGTTTTACAAGCATCCAGACCCATCAGCTGAAAGGCGTATCCCATGCTCCGCTCCCTGTACTCCGGAATTTCCGGACTCCGTTCGCACCAGACCATGCTGGATGTCACCGGCAACAACATCGCAAACGTCAACACCACCGGTTACAAGGCCACGTCCGTCCAGTTCCAGGACACCCTTTCCCAGCTGACGCAGGGTGCCACGACTCCCGGCGCCGACACCGGCGGCGGAAACCCGGCACAGGTTGGCCTGGGCGTGCAGGTTTCCGGCATCACCACCAACTTCACCCAGGGGTCGGCGCAGTCCACCGGCCGTGCCACGGACATGATGATCTCCGGTGACGGCTACTTCGTGACCAAGCAGGGCAACCAGACCACCTACACCCGGGCAGGTGCCTTCGACCTCGATGCAGAAGGCCGCCTGGTCACCACGGACGGCAAGATCGTTCAGGGCTGGACCGGCGTGAACGGCGTGATCAACACCGGCGGCGCCGTGGGCAATGTTGCCCTGCCCGACGGCGCCATCTCCCCGGCTGTGGCTACCAGCCAGGCAACTGTGGGCGGCAACCTGCCCTCGGAGACTGCTGTTGGCGAAAGCATCGAGCGGGACATGGACGTGTATGACGCCAATGGTGCGGCTACCGTTGCAACCCTGACCTTCACCAAGACCGCAGGCGGCTGGGATGTTTCTGCCGGGGGAGCACCGGTTTCGCTCACCTTCACCGACGGCAAGCAGGCAACCGGTTCAGCGGCCGCCCTGACCGTAGGCGGCGTGCGGGTGGACCTGAGTGCACTGACCAGCTACGCAGGAGTCAGCACCGCCTCCGTGACCGGCCAGAACGGCCGCGCGGCGGGAACCCTCGAGTCCTTCTCCATCTCCAAGGACGGCACGATCATCGGGTCCTTCACCAACGGTGCCAAGGAATCCCTGGCCCGCATCGCCGTCGCGACCTTCACCAACCCCGCCGGCCTGGAGAAGGCCGGAAACTCCGGCTTCACCGCCAGCGTGAACTCCGGCAACCCCGTCCTGGGCGGCCCGGGCGATCCGGGCATGGGCAACGCCATTGCCGGCTCGCTTGAAATGTCCAACGTGGACCTTTCACAGGAATTCACCAACCTGATCGTCGCCCAGCGCGGGTTCCAGGCGAACGCCCGCATCATCACCACCTCCGACGAAGTGCTGCAGGAACTCACCAACCTCAAGCGCTAGTCCCTAGCTCGCGGAAGCACACGGCAGGCCCCCGCACCAGTATGCGGGGGCCTGCCGTGTGCCGGTCACCGGCATTCGGGACGGGGGCTGCCGGGGTGCCAGGGCGCCGGTTTCCTTACCGATACTGCCCGTCTGCCGAAAGTAAGGGTGACGGCTTAGCCAAGCCGGACGCTGCAACCGGGACGGGCACATGATTGTTCTTACGCGACTGAACGACGCTCAGTTTGCGATCAACCCTGACCTGATTGAACGCATCCATGCCAATCCGGACACCACCCTGGTGATGGTGGACGGAGCCAAGTACATCGTCACGGAGTCCATGGACGAAGTGATCGCCCTGGTAGCCCAGTTCAGGGCCCGGGTGATCTCCATGGCACGGGACATCCCGCAGATTCCGCTGCGGCCCGGCACGGGACTTGGGCTGGTTCCCGATGCGGGTGCCGGGGGGACACCAGCAGCAAACGAGAGCAGTACCAAGACCGTGCCCCTTCGTCCGAGGAACAAATAATGGATCCGGCAACAATCATCGGCCTCGTGCTGGCCTTCGGGTCGCTGTATGCAATGATCACCCTCGAAGGTGCGCACCTCAGCGCCCTGCTGCTGCCCGCCCCCATGATCCTGGTCTTCGGCGCTACCATCGCCGTGGGCCTGGCCGGCGGGACGCTGAAAGACTTCATTTTCTCCTTCAAATCCCTGCCGCGAGCATTCATGGGCAGGAAGCCCAGCCCGCAGGAAACGATCGACAACGTGGTGTCACTGGCTGAAAAGGCGCGGTCGGAGGGCCTGCTCTCGCTGGAACGCGACGCCGCGGAAGTGGAGGACCCGTTCCTGCGCGTGGCCCTGCAGAACATTGCCGACGGAACCGACGGCGAAGAGCTGCGGATCCTGCTCGAGGATGAAATCAACACCAAGGCTTCCAGCGACAAAGTCGCCGTGAAGTTCTTCAACAGCCTGGGCGGCTATGCGCCCACCGTCGGCATCATTGGCACCGTCGTTTCGCTGACGCACGTGCTTGAGAACCTCTCCACACCCGCCACGCTGGGCCCCATGATTGCCACCGCCTTCGTAGCCACCCTCTGGGGACTGCTCTCGGCGAACTTCATCTGGCTGCCGATCAGTGCCCGCCTCAAGCGGCTCAGCGACCTTGAAGTCGAACAGATGACGCTGCTCATGGAGGGTGTCCTGGCCCTGCAGGCAGGCAGCCAGCCGCGCCTGCTCGGCGAGCGTCTGCGCGCGATGGTTCCGGCGCATGAACTCGATACTCCGGCCCGCGAGACCAGCGACGCCGCATGAGTGCCCCCAACCGCCGCCGCAGGCGCCGGGACGAGGAAGAGGACCACCCGGACGAACGCTGGATGGCTTCGTACATGGACATGGTCACTGTGCTGATGTGCATGTTCATTGTGCTCTTCGCGATGTCCACGGTGGACCAGGCCAAGTTTGAACAGCTCAAGGCGTCACTGGCCACCGGATTCGGCCAGGTCGAAACCAATACCGTGGACACCGCCAAGGGTGTGGTGGTTCCGCCTGCCATGGTCGAGGACGAGGAAGTCCTGGATCCGGACGCAGACCTGGCCATGCTCGCTGCCATGGAGGTCCAGGACCTCACGGCGCTGCGCGACCGCCTGCAGGACGGTCTGGAAGACAGAGGCCTGCAGGACGACGTCCGCTTCGAAATCGACGAACGCGGCCTGACGATCCGCCTGGTGAGCTCGGAAATGTTCTTCGAACCGGACCTCTCCGACCTCACGCCGCAGGCGCTGGACGTCCTGAACGTCATTGGTCCCATCCTGCAGCCCACCAGCTACGACCTCTCGGTTGAAGGCCACACGGCCCAGGTGCGCCAGTACACCCAGTCGGCCCTGGACTGGGAACTCTCCTCGTCCAGATCCGTCAATGTGCTGCGCTACCTGATGGACTCCGGCGGCATTGACTACAGCAGGATCAAAGCCGTCGGCTACGGGGAGTCCCGGCCGTTGACCGCGGGCAGCACCGCGGCCGAGCTGGCGCAGAACCGCCGGGTGGACATTGTGGTGCTCTCAGCCCAGTCTGAAGCCGTGCGGCAGCTGATGCCCGCGGTCGTCAACGGTGAAATCACCTTCCCGGACCCGTCCGCGGCACCCGGTGACGCCGGTGTGGACTCCGACGTTCTTCCCGCCTCGAATCACTAACTAAGCCGGCGCCGGCGCCGATAGTTCCCTGCGTGACGGTCCAGCAAGATGTATCCCTTGGCATGCCCCCAAAAGCCCAGCGGCAGGTTGAAGCCTATGATTTCAGGCGTCCAACCACGCTTGCCCGCGAACATGCCCGTGTCCTGGAGATGGCCTTTGAGACTTTCGGCCGCCAGTGGGGCACACAGCTGACGGCCAAGGTCCGGGTCCTGTCCCAGGTCACCTCTGAGCAGGTGCAGACCATGACGTACGACGAGTACGTTGCCACCCTGCCCGAAGACACCGGCATGGTGCTTTTCTCCATGCCGAACATTTCGGCCAAAGCCGTCATCCAGTTCCCCATGGCAGCGGCGCTGTCCTGGGTCCGCCACATGCTTGGCGGCACGGGCAACCAGCCGGCCCCGGAGCGCAAGCTGACCCATATTGAGCAGGCACTGCTCAGCCGCATCATGGACGATGCGCTCGAAGACCTGCATTACGCTCTGGGCAGCCTTCTGGCAGCCCCGCTCTCGCCGTCGTCCATCCAGTACAACTCCCAGTTCGCCCAGGCTGCCGGGTCCACCGTGCCCATGATCGTGGCCCGCTTCGAGATGGTGGTGGGCGACGCCGTCGCCCCCGCCACCGTGGCGCTGCCCGCCGAAGCGATCCTCCCGCAGCTCGGGCCGGTCCGGCCGAATTTGTCCGACGCCACTCCGGCTGAACTGGTCACCGAACACCTGGCCAGCCTGCCGGTGGACGTTTCCCTGCAGCTGAAGCCCATCTGGGTGAAGCCGGGCAGGGTACTGGACCTCGCCGTCGGGGACGTCCTGAACCTTGACCATCCGCAGCACCGACCCCTGAATGTCACAGTCGACGGCCAGACGCTGGCTCAAGCCGCGGTGGGGGCCAGCGGCTCGCGTCTTGCCGGAGTGATCGTAAGCACCGAGGAGAACATCTAATGAGCACCACCCTGGCCCAGCACGCCGAAGCCGCAGCAGCCCTGGTAGGCCTGCTGCCCACCCCCACACCGCTGCAGCCGGCCCCGCACTCTACGCTGGGCCTGCCGCTGGAACAGATGTCGCAGGCAGTGACGGCGTCCTTCGTTGGATCCGTCTCCGCTGATCTGGCCGTTGTGCTGCTCTCCGCCGGTGCCAGCGTCTCCGACGTTACCGGCACGGATTCTCCCGCCGTTTCCACCGCCGATGTGCTCCGCCCGGCCCTGGAGGCAGCCAGTGCAACGCTGGGTGCAGGTGTGCTCGGGGACGCACGTACCGAAGACGCCGCGGCACTGTTCGGTCACATGGACACCACCGTCTTTGAGCTGCGCGGGCCCGACGGCACCGCCGGCTGGTTCGCGGTGCGCATCCGTTCCGGTGAGCAGGGCAGCACCGCCGCACAGTCAGTCGTCGGCAAGCTGGGCCGCATCAACAACGTTGAAATGGCGCTCACCGTAGAAATCGGCCGCACCCGCATGGCTGTCCGCGACGTCCTGAACCTGGAACCGGGCCGGGTCGTGGAGCTGGACCGTTCCGCGGGTGCTCCCGCCGACATCCTGCTCAACGGCCGTATGATCGCCCACGGGGAGATCGTCGTCGTTGACCAGGACTACGCCGTCCGCATCACCAAGATCCTGGATGTAGCAGAGGGTCTGGCATAAATGGACGATTCCGCAGTCATGGCGCTGCGGGTCCTGGTATCGCTCGGTGTGGTCCTGGGGCTCCTGTGGTGGCTCCAGCGCCGCCTCATCCGGGGACGGGTTTCCTCCGGAGCCGAAGCGCCCATCCGGGTCATCAGCCGGCAGGCGATCAGCCCCAAGGCCTCCGTAGTTGTCCTGGAAACCGGCGGCCAGCGCTTCCTGCTCGGGGTGACAGAAGCAAACGTGAACGTACTGCACACCTCGGATGCGGAACCGGCCCCCGACGCCGGGTTCGCCGCATCCCTCCAGGACGCAGCGGCAGGTACCGCCGGCGCGGACGGAACCGACGACGGCGGTCTTCCGCGGCGCCGCGACACACGCCGCGCCGTTGCCGGCAGCGGAACATCCGTACTCAACGGCTCCATCCTCTCCCCGGACACCTGGCGGCAGAGCGCCGCGTTCATCCGCCGCGGACGGACAGACTAATGACGCCGGCCCCATTCCCTGCTTTCACTGCGCCCGTTTCCGCCGCAGGAACAGCAGCAGCCCGGCCCGGGATTCGCCGGTTCCTGCTCCTGGCCCTCCTGGTCCTCGCCGCAACGTGCGCTCTGATGCTGGCCGGAACCGCCGCAGGCCATGCCACCACCCTGGACCCGGCGGCACCGGCAGACCCGACCGCACCCACCCAGCCCGGGGCACCCGATGAAACCGGCGGGTTCTCCGTGGACATCAACGGCGTGGATGGAACCCCGTCCACCGCCGTCGTCACGCTGATCGGCATCACCCTGCTCTCGGTGGCGCCTGCGCTGCTGCTGATGATGACCTCTTTTACGAAAATCTTCGTGGTGCTGGCGATGACCCGCAACGCGCTTTCCCTGCCGTCCATTCCCCCCAACCAGGTGCTCGCCGGCCTGGCCCTCTTCCTGTCCCTGTTCATCATGGCGCCGGTGCTGACCGAGATTAACAACCTCGCCGTCCAGCCCTACCTGGAGGGTGAATTCACCTTCACGGAGGCGCTTAACACCGGTGCCGGACCGCTGCAGCAGTTCATGCTGGCCCATACCCGGGAAGAGGACATAGCGCTGATGACCCGTGCCGCGGGCCAGCCCAACCCGGAGAGCCCGGAGACCGTGCCGCTGCTGACGCTTATCCCGGCGTTTATGATCTCCGAGCTGCGGGCGGCGTTCATCATCGGATTCGTCATTTTTATTCCGTTCCTGGTTATCGACCTGGTGGTCGCCGCAGCGCTGATGTCCATGGGCATGATGATGCTTCCCCCGGTCATGATCTCCCTGCCGTTCAAGATCCTGCTCTTTGTGCTGGTGGACGGCTGGGGCCTGATCATTACCTCGCTGGTGAACAGTTACCAGGGCGGCGGCTGATGGATACCAGCGCTGTTCTGGACATCGGCCTCCAGGGACTGTGGGTGGCTGCGAAACTCGCGGCACCGGTGCTGCTGACTGCCCTGGTGGTGGGCTTCGCCATCTCCCTGCTGCAGTCGATCACCCAGATCCAGGAAGTCACGCTCTCCTTCGTGCCGAAGGCCATCGCGGTGTGCATCGCGCTGCTGGTCTGCGGCCACTGGATGATCACCGAAATGATCACCTTCACCCAGCAGCTGTTCGAGAAGATCCCGTCCCTGCTCGGCGGGGGATGACATGTCCATCACCATTGACCAGGCCTGGCTGGAAGCGGTGATGCTGGCGGGCATACGGATGGTGGCGTTCCTGGTCATCGCCCCGCCGTTCTCCTACAACGCCTTTCCCGCCCGGGTAAAGGCCATGCTGGCCATCGGGCTGGCCCTGGCCGTGGCGCCGCAGGTCTCCGAGGGATACTCCAGCCTGGGCACGGCAGCGTTCATCACCGGACTGGTCCTGGAATTTGTGGTGGGTGCTGTGCTGGGATTCCTGGTGCTGCTGGTGTTCTCCGCGGTGCAGTCCGCCGGCCAGCTAATCGACCTCTTTGGCGGTTTCTCCCTCGCCCAGGGCTTCGACCCTCAGTCCATGGTCAACGGCGCGCAGTTCACCCGGCTGTTCCAGATCACCGCCCTGGCACTGCTCTTCGCCTCCGACGGTTACCAGATGATCATCTCCGGCCTGGCGCGCAGTTTCACTGCTCTTCCGCTGGCCGGAGGAATTGACCTTGCGGATCCGGCGCAGGCCATGATCACCGGAGTCACCCAGATGTTCATCGCCGCGGTGCAAATAGCCGGTCCGCTGCTGGTGGTGCTTTTCCTCGCTGATGCCGGGCTGGGCCTGCTGACCCGTGTGGCGCCGGCGCTTAACGCCTTCGCCCTGGGCTTCCCGCTGAAGATCCTGCTGACCCTGACTCTTGTGTCCGTGGTGTTCGTGGCGCTGCCCCGTGTGGTGTCCGTGCTGGTGGACCAGATTGTGCGCACGCTGGCGGGGGTGGGATAAATGGCGGAGCAGGACTCAGGAGAGCGGTCAGAAGCCGCCACCCCAAAACGGATGAAGGAAGTCCGGGAAAAAGGCCAGCTTTCCCGCTCGGACGACCTCACTGCCTGGGTGGGTGTTGGTGCCGCGGCGGTGATGATGCCGTCAACCATCAGCCGCGGTGCGGACAAAGGTGCGGAAAGTCTCATGCGTGTTGGGGGCCTGGCAGCGGATCCCACTCCGCAGGCCGCCCTGCGCATGTTCCAGGACGGATTCGGCGGGCTGGCCTACGTCATGGCTCCGATGCTCTCCGTAGTGGTGGCCGCAGTGCTGGCGACAGCAGCGCTCCAGGGCGGCATCCACTTCAAGAAGTTCAAGGGCAAGTACGAACAGTTCGACGTGGTCAAGGGCATGAAGCGGGTCTTCGGCGGTCAGGCCATCTGGAACGGCGTGAAGGCGCTGCTGAAGACCGCTGTGGTGGGCCTGGTGCTTTACGCGGTTATCCAGAACCTGATGCCTGTCCTGATGACTGCCGGCGGCATGTCCATCACCGCGCTGGTCGCCGAAGCCGGCGGGGGAGTGGCTACCCTGCTCCAGTTCGCAGTTGCGGCCGGCCTGGCCCTTGCGGGAGCGGACATCCTGATGGTGATGCGCAGGAACCGCAAAAGGACCCGCATGACCAAAAAAGAGGTCAAGGATGAGAACAAGAACACCGACGGCGATCCGCTGATCAAGTCCCAGCGGCGTGCCCGTCAGATGGCCCTGAGCCGGAACCGGATGATGGCCGCGGTGGGGGACTCCGACGTCGTGCTCCTGAACCCCACCCACGTGGCTGTGGCCCTGAAATATGAACCGGGAAAGTCCGCGCCGCGGGTGGTGGCGAAGGGCTCCGGAACGATCGCCGCCCGCATCCGTGAGGAAGCCGAAGCCAAGTCGGTGCCCATGGTGCGTGACGTCCCGCTGGCCCGTGCCCTGCACTCCGCCTGCGAACTGGGCCAGGAAATCCCGGTGGAACTGTACAACGCCGTGGCCCGTGTCCTGGCTTTTGTTATGGCCCTGAAAAACCGCGGCGCCGCTGCGGGGGTGCACACCATGGCACCCGATCCCTCTGCTACTGTCCCCGCTCCCGCCCCACAACACCGTAAGGCAGCGCCGTGAACCGCAACCTCCTGAAGCTCACCATCCCCGTGGGCGTGATCGGAATTATCCTGCTGCTGGTGGTCCCCGTGCCCGCCGGCATGCTGGACGTGCTGATCATCATCAACATTCTGCTGGCACTGGTGATCCTGCTGACCACCATGTTCGTGAAGAAGCCCCTGGACTTCTCCGTGTTCCCGTCCATGCTGCTGGTCGCCACGCTGTTCCGGCTGGGCCTGAACGTGGCCTCCACCCGGCTGGTGCTGGGCGACGGCTACGCCGGGCAGGTGATCGAAGCGTTCGGGCACGTGGCGGTGGGCGGGTCGCTGATCATCGGAGCGGTGATCTTCCTGATCCTGGTGGTGATCCAGTTCGTGGTGGTCACCAAGGGTGCCGAACGTGTAGCCGAAGTGGGTGCGCGCTTCACCCTGGACGCCATGCCGGGCAAGCAGATGGCCATCGACGCTGACCTCAACGCCGGCCTGATTACGGATATCCAGGCCCGTGAACGCCGTGCCGAGGTCTCCGCGGAAGCTGACTTCTACGGCGCCATGGACGGTGCGTCCAAGTTTGTGAAGGGCGACGCGATCGCCGGCCTGATCATCATCATCATCAATGTTGTGGGCGGCATCGCGATCGGGATGCTGCAGCGGGGTATGTCCGCCGGCGAAGCCATCGACACCTACACGCTGCTGACCATCGGCGACGGCCTGGTCACCCAGATCCCGGCCCTGCTGATGGCTGTCTCCACCGGCATGATCGTGACCCGGTCCAACGCCGAGTCGGACATGGCGTCCACCGCTTCGGCGGAACTCAGCCAGTCCCGGAACGCGCTGATGATCGCGGGGGCGGCAGCCATTGTGATGGCGCTGATCCCCGGCATGCCAAAGATCCCGTTCATCGTGATCGGCGCGCTGCTGATCTTCGCCAGCCAGCGGGTCAAGGCCCGGCAGGACGCGGAGGAAGCCGCCGCCGCAGACCCCGTGGCACAGCTGACCGCAGCGCCGGCCTCGGACACCACCGAGGACCTGATCGAGCAGATGCGGGTCCACGCCCTGGAAGTTATGCTCTCCCCGGACCTCGTGGGAATCGTCACCGGCGGCTCGGATGACCTGCTGGCCCGCGTCCGGGCCCTGCGGCGGAAGATCGCCCTGGAGCTCGGCGTCGTGGTTCCTCCGGTGCGGACCAGGGACAGCGTGGACCTGCCCGCTTCCACCTACGTGATCCGCATTGCCGGAGTGGAAGCCGGCCGCGGCGAAGCTCCGGCGGGCAAGGTACTGGCCCTGGGCGACTTCCTGGACGGACTGCCCGGCACCGCAACCGTGGAACCGGTCTTCGGGCTCTCCGGCAAGTGGGTGCCCACGGAAATGCGCCATGCCGCGGAGATGGCCGGTGCCACCGTCATCGACCGGGTCTCGGTACTGGTGACCCACCTTTCAGCAGTCATCACGGCCAACGCCGCCAGGCTCCTTACCCGTGAAGACGTCCGGGTGCTCACTGAAGGCGTCAAGCAGGTCAATCCCTCCGCCGTTGAGGAACTGGTTCCGAACGTGCTTTCCCTGGCGGAGGTCCAGCGTGTCCTGCAGGGCCTGCTGGCTGAACAGATCCCCATCAACGATCTGCCGCGCATCTACGAATCCCTGCTGCTGAAGGCAAAGATGTCCCCGGACCCGGAGGGACTGGTGGAGGCGGCAAGGCAGGCGCTGGGCCCGGCGCTGGCAGCCCAGTATGTTGAATCCGGTGTTCTGCGGGTCATCATGATCGATCCGTCGCTGGAACAGGCCATGCTGGAAAGCCTGCGCCCCTCGGACCAGGGCACCCAGATCCTGCTGGACCCGGCACGGATCGAAAGCATCATAGGATCACTAAAGTCCACTGTGGCCACAGTAGAGAATGCGGGACACACAGCGGTTCTGGTGTGTGCGCCCGCGCTCCGCCCGGCCATCCGCCGGCTGGTTTCGGCACAGGCCAACGGACTGCCCGTGCTCTCCTACCAGGAGGCCACTGCCGCGAACGTGAATATTGAAACAGTAGGAGTGCTCCGTGGAACCGAGACGATTTCAGCTTGAGGGCCCGTCCCTTGACGCGCTGAAAGCCAAGGTCCTGGCTGAGCACGGCCCGCGGGCACGGATCATTGCCGCCGAAAAGGTCACCGTCGGAGGAATCGGCGGGTTTATGGCCCGGAAGCACTACGAGGTCACCGTGGAACTGCCGCCGCGGGGCCGCCGTGCTGCCCCGGTGGCAGCGGACCTGCCCAGCCGTGCGGGAATCAGTGCGCTGCTGGCCCGGGCCGAGGAAGCCGAAGGAACGTTCCGCCCCGAGGCGGCGCCGGTACCTGACGTCTCCACCGGCACCAACGCCTTCGCCGAACTGATGGCAGATCTTTCCCAGAACACCGGCGCCCCCTACCGGCAGGCAGAAAGTTCGCCTGCCGTGGCCCCGGGACCCTTTGCACAGGTCTCCCGGAGCCAGGGGCCGGGAGCCCCGCTGCCGGGTCAGGAGGTGCCGGTGCCGCTCGCCGGAGCGGGAGACCTCGTGATAGTAGCCGGCCTGGGACAGGATGCCCTGCTGGTGTGCGAGTCGATGGCGGCAGCTGCAGGGTTCAGCGCCCAGGCGCTTCGTGCCGCAGGAGCCATCGATGCTTCCGGGGTCGGACGCGCGGGGGACCGCCGTGCCGTGGCTACGGCCCGGGCCGCAGGAGTCCTCGCCGGACATCCGATCTACCTTGCCTACGGGCTGGGCCGCGGGGTCAGCGAATTCGCCCGGCATACCACCCTGATTTCCGCGCTGGCCCCGGACCAGCTGTGGGTGGCCGTCGACGCCGGACGCAAGGCTGAGGACACAGCAGCCTGGGTCGGGGAAATCCGGGCCGCCGCTCCGGTGGACGCCGTCGCCGTGGAAGGACTGGAAGGCACCGCTACCCCGCAGACGGTAAACGGGCTGGGCCTGCCGGTCGGCTGGCTCGAGGGCGCTGCCGCCAGATCAGCGGTTCTGTGATGTTCGGGGTGCATGTCTTACGCCGAAACGATATTGCCGGGTGCGCTTGCGATAGAGTGAATAAATGCTCGTGCTAACGCGGAAATCAGGAGAACAGATCCTGATAGGTGATGACATTGTCATTACTGTGCTCGATTCACGCGGTGACGGCGTCCGAATTGGAATTGATGCCCCGCGCGGTGTGAAGATCCAGCGCAACGAAGTGGTCCGCGCCGTCGAGGAAGCCAACGTCGCTGCAGCGTCTGCATCCGCTGAGGATGAAGAACGGATCAAGGCCCTGCTGGGCCTGCACCGGCCCGCGGCCGAATAGCCCTTACCCCCTCCGGATCCTGGTCCGTCGGACCAGCCGCTGCCCCTGCCTGCAGCCCTGCCAGTTAACTGCCAGTTAACTGCCAGTTAACTGCCAAACCCCGGCAACCATTGGGGTGGAAGCCGGGGCGGCGAGCCAGGCGCTTCCCACGGACGGGCGGTCAGCGCACCACATGCAACTGTGTGGCTCGATTGGTGCAGTACTAACTTGGGATACTGCGGTTTTCTTGGGGGAAAATCTTAGCTGCCTGAACGGACCTTCGTTCCGAAGAGGCGGATGGTGCGGCGTGCGGGAGCTGCCATGCGGGACCGGGAGCCGGCCACGTGGCGCTCAACCTGGCCCTTGTCAGCGCGGGTGCCGTAGTAGTCCTGCAGGAGGCGCCGCTCGTGCGTGGAGCAGCGGACTCCGGGGTAGCGGTAGCCGCGGATTACCCAGTAGCCGGTCTTGTCAGTGGGGCGCTTGTCATTGGCCCATTCCGGGACCAGTCGGCGGCCGCATTCGGCGCAGAGGGCAGCCACGTGGTTATCGCGCTGGACCTCTGTGTAGCGCTTGACCAAAGCGTCAGTGCCTGCGTTCCATGCGTTCACGTGCCAACCCCCAATAAGTCTGCTGCGGTCCAGATATCCCCTCTGGCCTGCTGTTGTACTGATGGGTATGACGATATAGCTGCTCCCCGAAACAAACGCGCAAGTTCTGCGCGCAGAATACGCAATGTTTCCCCAAGAATTATCTTGCCCAAATCTTGAGCTTTGAGGTTCTCCGCAGGGCAGAAAAAAGCGGCGGCTGCGGGCAGGCAGCCGCCGCTTTTTTCCGGCTTTTAGAACGGGTACGGTGCGATTTCCGGCCGCATGGTGAGCCACTGGATTTCGGTGAAGGACTCCAGGTTGGCAGCTGCTCCGCCAACCCGGCCGCCGTTGCCGGAATCCTTGACGCCGCCGAACGGGGCGTTTGATTCGTCATTGACGGTCTGTTCGTTGATGTGGACCTTGCCGGACTCCACCCGGTCGGCAATCTCCATGGCCATTCCCACGTCACCGAGGATGGAAAGCGAAAGGCCGTACTCGCTGTCATTGGCCAGTTCCACGGCTTCGTCCACGGTGCTGAACTTCATGACCGGGGCTACCGGTCCGAAGATTTCCTGGGTCCAGGCCGGGTTGTCCTGCGCAACGTCTGCGAGCACGGTGGGACGGTAGAAGAGGTTCTCGCTGGTTCCGCCGGCTGCCAGGCGTGCCCCGGCTGCCACGGCATCCTGCACAATGCCGTCGATCTTCTTCAGCTGGTTTTCATCGATGATCGGGCCGAGAGCCGCCTGGCCGGTGGCCGGGTCTCCGACGGGCAGGTGGGCTGCCTTTTCGGCAAGAGCCTCAACATACTGCTCGTAGATGTCCTCGTGCACAATGTGCCGCCCCGTGGTCATGCAGATCTGGCCCTGGTGCATAAAGGACCCGAAGGCAGCTGCGGAGGCAGCCTTGGCCAGGTCGGCGCCCGGGAGCACGATCATCGCATTGTTGCCGCCGAGTTCCAGGTGGGCCCGCTTGAGCAGGCGTCCGGCGGATTCAGCGATCTTGCGGCCCGCGCCGGTGGAGCCGGTGAACGCGATGACCCGGACTTCCGGCGCTTCCACTACGGCCGCACCGATTTCCGCTGCACCGGGCAGCAGGGAGAGCAGACCCGCGGGCAGGCCGGCTTCTTCGAAGACCCGCATCAGGGCGACGCCGCCGCACACTGCGGTGCGGGGGTCCGGCTTGAGCAGCACGGCGTTGCCGAGGGCCAGCGCCGGGGCAACCGCGCGGATGGAGAGGATGAGCGGGAAGTTGAACGGGGCGATCACGGAGACGACGCCGGCGGGCCGGCGCCGGGAGAAGGACCAGCGCTGTTCGTTGGTGGCCAGCACTTCACCGGCGGGGTGGGACGGGAGCGCGGATGCGTCGTAGCATTCGTTGGCTGCGCTGTGCGTTTCCAGCCCGGCCTTGGGCGGGATGCTGCCGGCTTCGCGGATGATCCATCCGCCGAGTTCCTCGGCGTGTTCTTCCCAGAGGGCGCCTGCGCGGCGCAGCACTGCGGCGCGTTCCTCAGGCTTCCGGGCGGCCCATTCCTTCTGGGCTGCCGCAGCGGTGCGGGCAGCCTCAAGGACGTCATCAACGGAGGCGACGCCGTAGCTGCCCAGTTTCCTGCCGGTGGCCGGTTCCACGGCATCAGCGGAGCCGGCACCGCCGTCTCGCCAGCCGTTGACGTAGATCTTGTCCGTCCAGATGGACGGGTCGAGCAAAGCCATGTGTGTTCCTAGCTCTTGGGGTTCAGGGGGTCTCCCAAGTATCCCAGACCTGGCGCAGCGAACGGGCGCATCCTGCCGGGCTTCCGGCACGGGTTCAGGGCGCAGAGCGGCGCTTCTGAAGGGACCGGCGCAGCATCCGGACCAGACCTATGACGCCGAAGACGATCGGCATGACGGCGATGATGCCCGCCACCGGGTCGTTCACAAAAGCCAGGATGCAGACGCCGAAGAAAACGTGCAGGACGTAGCCGCCGGCCTGGGCAGCGCGGGAGTGCTTCCGGAGCGCTCTGCGAAAGATGGTGATGACGGCTCCCCGGAAGTCCTTGGCTCTGCTGCAGCGAAGCCCCCGGAACCAGTGCAGGTTCCGGGGGCTTCGAAAGTGGAGCCTCCTGCCAGAATCGAACTGGCGACCTTCTCATTACGAGTGAGACGCTCTACCAACTGAGCTAAGGAGGCGGGCTTCCTCCAGCCGGTCACCGGCCAGAATCCACAAGGAAATACTCTATACGGCGCGGGCAGTGCGGTCAAAAGCGGCGACCTCTGCGGCGTCCGGTCCGGGAGGAGCCGGACGCCGCAGCCGGCACCTAGGAGCAGACGAGTCCGTTCTCGGGCACCGTACCGTCAATGAAGTAGTCGTCCACGGCATCGGCAATGCACTGGTTTCCACGGCCGTAGGCTGTGTGGCCCTCCGCTTCCCAAGTCACAAGCACTGCGGAGTCCAGCTGGCCGGCCAGGGCCTGGGACCATTCGTACGGTGTGGCCGGATCGCCGGTGGTGCCGACTACGACGATCGGATCCGCGCCTTCCGCGGTGAGCGGCCGGGGCTCGTTGACCGGTTCGTAGGGCCAGGCTTCGCACGTCAGCCCGCCGTAGGCGAGGAAACGTCCCAGGGTGGGGGAGGCCTCCTCCAGCTCGGCGGCGTCGGCGGCCATCTGCGCAGGGTCCGTTTCCATGGGGTAGTCCAGGCAGTTCACGGCGCTGAAGACTTCGTAGGAGTTGGACTCATAGCTGCCGTCCTGGTTCCGTTCCGCGCCAAGGTCCGCCAGCATCAGCATGGTGGTCGGATCACCGCGGAGGGCGGATCCCAGCGCCTGGGTGAGGGCCGGCCAGTTCGCGTCGTTGTACAGCGGCAGGATGAACCCGCTGACAAACGTGGAGACAGTAACCGGCCGTCCATCGGCGGCGCTGAGCGGGCTGGCTTCAACAGAGGCAATCAGGTCGCGGATTGTCTGCACGCCGTCATCCACTGAACCGTTCAGCGGGCAGTTGGAGGAGGACTGGCAGTCCTGGACGTAGGCGCGGATTGCCTTCTCGAACGCCCGGGCCTGGCCCAGCGTGATTTCCTCGTTGCTCGCGGCCGGATCGAGGCCGCCGTCGAGCACCAGACGCCCCACCTTGCCCGGGAACAGTTCGGCGTAGGTGGCGCCTAGGAAGGTGCCGTAGGAGAAACCCAGGTAGTTCAGCTTCGGGTCGCCGGCGATGGCCCGCAGAATGTCCATGTCCCGGGCGGCGCTTTCGGTGTCCACAAAGCCCAGCAGCTCGCCGGAGGTCTCCGCACAGGCTGAGGCGTATTCAGCGGCGCTGGCCCGGGCTTCTTCCAGCCCCGTTTCCGTGGACGGGTCCAGGATTTCGGTGCGCGCTTCATCGACCTCCTCGTCGGTCAGGCAGTCCACGGGAGTGGACCGGCCGACTCCGCGGGGGTCAAAGCCAAGGATGTTGAACTCGCTGCGCAGCCGGTCGGTGGTGATGCCTTCCAGGGAATCCCGGACCGTGGCGTAGCCGGATCCGCCCGGGCCGCCCGGGTTCACCAGCACGGTTCCCTCCGGAGAGCCTCCGGCCTCAGCCAGGATGACGCTCAGCTCAATGCTGCGTTTTTCCGGGTTCTCATAATCCAGCGGAACTTCCACGGTGGCGCACAGGAACGAGTCCCCTTCGCAGGATTCCCACACCACTTCCTGCTCGTAGAACTCTGCCAGGTTTTCCGGTACCTCGCCGATCACTTCGGGGGCAGCGGTCGTTGTGCCCTCAGCGGGACCCTCGGTGGTCCCGGGAGTGCAGGCCACCAGACCGGCGAGTACGACGGCGGCGGTTGAGGCCGCGGCAACGCGGCGCAGGGTGCGGGACAGGCCCCGCGGTCGGCGTCGTTCAAGGGTCATTGCGGCGGCTCCTGGTCCGGGGTGCGGGGGGTGGTCTGCGGGTTCGCGGTGCTTCACAAAAGGCTGACGGCCATGGCTTCAATGGCCAGCAGCGGGGCGACGTTGGTGGTGACCAGCCGCCGGCGCACTGCGTTGATTTCCTCCATGCGCCCCAGAATTGCCTCCGGCGTGGTGCGCGCGGCAAAAGCCTCCAGCTCGGAGCGCAGCGGTTCATTGACCAGGTCCGTGCCGGAGTCCAGCGCCAGCACCAGAGCGTCACGGTAGAAAGAGAGCAGATCGGTCAGCGCGCGGTCGAAATAGTCGTTCTTGGACCGCTTGGCCCGGCGCAGCTGGTCTTCTTCGAGCCGTTTGATCTGGCTGCGCATCGACGGCGGCAGGGTTCCGGACTCCGGGGCACCCAGGGACGCCAGCAGCGAAGCCTTCTCCTCGGCGTCGCGCGCTTCGAAGGAACTGGCGGCTTCCGCCTCAGCCAGGGCCACCAAATCAGCGGCAGCTTTCATCGCCCCGGAGACGCTGCGCAGCGACAGCGGCAGGCGGACGATCTTTTCCCGGCGCTGACGCGCTCCTTCGTCGGTAGCCAGCCGTTTGGCAACACCCACATGGCTCTGTGCCGAGCGGGCCGCTTCCTGTGCCACGTCCGGATCGATTCCGTCGCGGCGCACCAGCAGTTCGGCGACATCCTGGACCGGCGGCAGCCGCAGGCCCACGGGCCGGCAACGGGAGCGGATGGTCACCAGCACGTCACCCGGGCTGGGCGCGCACAGCAGCCAGATGGTGCGCGGCGGCGGTTCCTCGATCGCTTTGAGCAGCACGTTGGTGCTGCGTTCCTGCATCCGGTCCGCGTCTTCAACGATCAGCACACGCCAGCGCCCGGTGGACGGCTTGTCCTGGGCCTTCTTCACCAGCTCGCGGGCTTCTTCAATGCTGATGGTGACCTTCTCCGTGGTTACGGAGGAGACATCGGCGTGGGAACCGGCCAGAGCGGTGCGGCAGGAGCGGCAGGTGCCGCAACCGCGCTCCGCCGGATCGGGCTCCTCGCACAGCAGCGCCGCGGCGAAGGCACGGGCGGCATTGGACCTGCCGGAGCCGGGCGGGCCCGTGAACAGCCAGGCGTGGGTGGGGCGTTCCTGCGCTGCGGCACGGCGCAGCTGTTCGACTACGGGCGCCTGGCCCTGAAGATCGTCCCAGACGCTCACGGCAGCAGTTCCTTAACCCGGTCCAGGATTTTCCCGGCGAGCTCGGGGACCGGCGCTGCGGCATTCAGGACCAGGTAACGGTCCGGGGAAGCCTCGGCCAGGGCCAGGAATGCCTCCCGGATGCTGCTGTGGAAACTGTCCGGCTCGGATTCGAGGCGGTCCTCGGCGGCGTCAGAGGCGGTGCGGCGGCTGCGTCCGGCTTCCGGATCCACGTCCAGCAGCACGGTCAGGTCCGGGACCAGGCCTCCGGTGGCCCATTCGTTGACTGAGCGGACGTCGCCGGTGCCCAGGTTCCGTCCGGCTCCCTGGTAAGCAACCGAGGAATCAACGTAGCGGTCGCAGACCACGACGTCGCCGCGCTCCAGGGCGGGCAGGATCACCTGTTCCACGTGGGCGGCGCGGGACGCAGCAAAAATCAGGGCCTCCGTGCGGGGATCGATCTGGCCGTGGCCGTGTTCCAGAACCAGGGACCGCAGTTTTTCACCCACGGGTGTTCCGCCGGGTTCGCGGGTGCGGAGCACAGTTCGGCCGGCGTCCTGCAGTGTTTGGGTGAGCAGCGCCGCCTGGGTCGACTTGCCCGCGCCGTCGCCGCCTTCGAAAGCGATGAAAAGTCCGGTACGGGGTTCAGAAATACTCACCCGCCTAGCCTACCCAGTGATGCTGGGAAACTGCCTGCCGCCTTCCGGCCCGGCTGCGGATGCGACCAGTGCGGATCCGGCGAGTTCGTCTGACCCCGGCGGAACACCCGTGGTCGGTGAAGGAACATGACAGCGGTGCCGGTGCCGGAACAGCACCGACACGGCTGTGCGGTCTAGGCTAAAACCCATGAGCACAGCAACCGGGCATGGGCAGGCGGCAGCACAGCTGTCGGTGGAAACCACAGTTGTCTCTGCGGGGCGTCCGGAACGCACCGCAGATTCAGCCGTCAACCCGCCGATCGTCCTGACCTCCACCTTCCACGGCACGCGTGAAACCCGCGACGGTGACCGGATCTACGGCCGCTACTCCAATCCCACCTGGGATCCTTTCGAGGAAGCCCTTGGCACACTGGAGAACTCGGAGCTGCCGGCACTGGTCTATTCCTCCGGGCTGGCGGCCGTCATCGCCGCCATGTCGCTGATTCCGGCCGGCGGCACGCTGGTCATGCCGCGGCACAGCTACCAGGGCTCGCTCCTGCTCGCCGCCGAGGACGCCCGGGACGGACGCATCAGAGTGCGCACGGTGGACATCGCCAACACCGAAGAGGTCATTGCCGCGCTCGACGGCGCCGCCATGCTCTGGCTGGAAAGCCCCACCAATCCCATGCTTGAGGTCGCCGAACTCGCTGTCCTGGCCGAGGCTGCTCACGCTGCCGGGGCACTCGTGGTGGTGGACAACACCTTCTCCACGCCCCTGGTGACCAGGCCGCTGGACCTTGGCGCCGACGTCGTGGTCCATTCGGTAACCAAATACCTTTCCGGGCATTCCGACGTCGTCCTCGGTGCCACAGTTACTTCCGATCCGGACCTGCGCGCCCGCCTGCTCACCTACCGGTCGCTGCACGGCGCCGTCGGGGGGCCGTTCGAGGTGTGGCTGGCGCTGCGCGGCCTGCGCACCCTGGCACTGCGGGTCCAGCGCTCGATGGAATCGGCAATGGAGCTGGCCGGCCGGCTGGCCTCCCATCCCGGTGTGGAAGCGGTGCGTTATCCGGGTCTGCCGCAGGATCCGGGCCATTCCCGGGCCGCTGCGCAGATGGACGGATTCGGCTCAATTCTCTGCATTGAGGTGGCCGGCGGTGCCGAAGCCGCTGACGCGGTGACGGAAAAGGTTGAACTCTGGCTGCCGGCTACCTCGCTGGGCGGAGTTGAGTCGCTGATTGAGCGGCGCCGCCGCCAGCCTGCAGAGCCGGTCTCCGTTCCGGAGAACCTGCTGCGCCTGTCGGTGGGAATCGAAAACGTTGAGGACCTCTGGAACGACCTCGACCGGGCGCTTCCACGGTAGGGTGTTCGAGTGGCACTTGTTGAATTGTTGCGGAACCTCATCTACCTGGCGCTGGGCATCGTGGCGCTGGTCATCGAGCTGTGGGCCTTTGCCGACTGCCTGCGGCGCAAGCCCGCAGACTTTGAGCGCGCCTACAAGCGCACCAAGGGATTCTGGCTGGGCCTGACCGGCGGTGCTGCCGCCGTCGGGCTGCTCTCCGTGCTGCTCTTCGGGCCGCTGGCGCTGCTCCTCTTTGAACTGGCCGCCGTGGTGGCCGCTTCGGTTTACCTTGCAGACGTGCGCCCGGCGCTCAACGAGAACAAAGGACGCGGAGGAGCCTACGGTTCCTGGTAGCGCCCTGCGCTTCTAGTCCTTAGGTGCGACGGCGTCCCACGCCACCGTGATTTCCCCCAGCCGCCAGCGGCTGGGCCCGGTCAGCAGCGGCCAGCCCTCAGCCCGCAGTGCGCTACACATCGCAATCCAGCGCTGCCGGTTGCCGTAGGACGCCATTGGCGCCGCCGCAGTCCAGGCCTTGTCCATCGCCTGCAGGAAGGCATGCACCCGCTCGCCGTGAACGTTCCGGTGGATCAGCGCCTTGGGCAGCCGCTCCGCGACGTCGGACGGAAGGCTGAAGGAGCCAAACCGCAGCGAGACGCTCAGCGATACGGGCCCGCCTGATTCCAGGACCACCCAGGTGGACCTGCGGCCAATCTCGTCGCACGTGCCGTCGATGAAGATCCCGTCTTCGGCCAGCCGGCTGCACACCATGTCCCAGTGGGCGGAGTATTCATCCTCGCTGTACTGGCGCAGCACGTTGAAGGCCCGCACCATGACCGGCCGCCTTCCGCCCAGCGGCAGTTCGAACCCGCCCTGGACAAAACTCAGACCGGCCCGCTCCAGCGGTTTGGCGGCCCGCACCCGCTCCGGATCGATTTCTATGCCCACCACACTGGCGTCCGCCCGCACCCCGCGGATCCGCGAATGCAGCTCGACGGCCGTAACCGGTGCCGCCCCGTACCCAAGATCGATGACCAGGGGATCTTTTGCCCGCCGCAGCCGCCACCCCTCCGGACCGGAGAGCCATCGGTCGACCCGGCGAAGACGATTGGGGTTTGTAGTGCCCCGGGTCACATTTCCCACGGGCTTTGAGGGGATTTTCACCAAACAATGTTACCGGCCTGCAGAGCATGCTCCGGACCGGATCCTGCCCCGAACCATGCGGATGGAGGCGCCGGGGCGAATGCAGCCCTACAAGGCACGTTGGTTACGGACCGGCCTGCCATGTGCCCGTGCTCTGCCGCTACGATGCTTTTATGACCTACAAAGTGATCCTTCTGCGCCACGGGCAGAGTGAATGGAATGAAAAGAACCTCTTCACCGGCTGGGTGGATGTGGATCTCACGGACCTGGGCCGGGCCGAGGCGCTCCGCGGCGGAGAGCTGCTGGTGGAGAACAACATCCTCCCGGACATTCTCTACACCTCGCGGCTGCAGCGGGCCATTAACACGGCGAACATCGCCCTCGGTGCCGCAGACCGGATCTGGATTGACGTCAAGCGCAGCTGGCGCCTGAACGAACGCCACTACGGCGCGCTCCAGGGCAAGGACAAGGCCCAGACACTGGCCGCGTACGGTGAGGAGCAGTTTATGCTCTGGCGCCGGTCCTACGACACTCCGCCGCCGCCCCTGCCGGATGACAGCGACTTCTCCCAGGCACACGACCCCCGCTACGCGGACCTCAGCGAGGACGAAAAGCCCCGCACCGAGTGCCTCAAGGATGTCCTGGAGCGCTTCCTGCCGTACTGGGAGAATGAGATCACCAAGGACATCAAGTCCGGCAAGACAGTCATGATCGCCGCCCACGGCAACTCGCTGCGTGCGCTGGTCAAGCACCTGGACGGGATTTCCGACGCCGACATTGCGGCTGTCAACATTCCCACCGGCATCCCGCTGGTCTACGAACTCGACGAAAACCTCAAGCCGGTCAAGGCCGGCGGCACCTACCTGGATCCGGAAGCCGCTGCGGCCTCCATCCAGGCTGTGGCCAACCAGGGCAAGCAGAAGAAGTAGCCCGCCCCCAAGCGAGATAACAGAAACTGCCCGTATGAACGCTCATACGGGCAGTTTCTGTTAGATGGATGAAGGCGGAGCTACAGGGAGCTCTCCGAGATGGGCTGCCATTCGCCGGTCACCAGGTAGTTGACCTTGCGGGTGACGGAGACGCCGTGGTCGGCGAAGCGCTCGAAGTAGCGGCTGGCCAGGGTCAGGTCCACCGTGGTCACGGGGGAGTTGTTCCAGTCCGGGGATGCCACGGCCTTGAATACGCCGGCGTGGAGCTCGTTGATGCGCGTGTTGTGCGCGTAGATGTCCTTGCTCAGCTCCAGGTTGCGCGTCTCAAGCAGTTCCGTAAGGAGCTCGGAGATGGCAATGTCCAGCTGGGCCATCTCCCGGAAGGTCTCCACCATGTTCTCCGGCACGACGTTGGCCGGGTAACGCAGGCGGGCCAGCTGGGCGATGTGGCGCGCCAGGTCGCCCATCCGCTCCAGCGAAGCGCTCATTCGCAGTGAACCTACAATCATCCGCAGGTCGCTGGCCACCGGCCCCTGAAGGGCGAGGACGTCGATGGCCCGCTCGTCGAGGTCGTTCTGCAGGAAGTCGATACGGGCGTCAGCGGCGATGACATCCTGTGCCAGTTCAGTGTCGGCCGTCTCGAACGCCTGCGTGGCCTTCTTCATGGCTTCTGTGACGAGCTGAGAAATCTGGGTCAGCTCCTCACCGATCTGGTGAAGCTCGGCCTGGAAAACCTTGCGCACTTAATGCGTCCTTTCGATCAACTCTTCTCGGGCCGCTGAACCTGCGCTGCGGCAGTGATTATGCTGCCAGCGTCCGGTTAACTCTCGGCCCTCTTGAAGTGAACGTTAGTTTAACGGTTGGTCGAATGCCACTGGAGTGCCCGCCGGCACAATTGCGTCAGCCTAAGCTAGGACTGTGAATCCTGTACTGCTGGGCCTGCTCTCAGGCATCCTCGGCCTGGCCGTGGGTGTGTTCGGCGTCGTCGCTTACATCTCCAGCCAGCGGCACCGCCGCGACCTGGCCGAAGTGGATGAGCCCGCCCTGTCCGAGGGCGCGGCTGAAATCCTGGGAGTCCTTGGCCGCGCCTACATTGTGGTGGACGGGATCGACGGCGTGGTCCGGGCCAGTCCCGGCGCCTACGCGTTCGGACTGGTCCGCGGGCACACGCTGATGCAGGAAGAAGTGCTTGAGCTTACTGCCCGGGTGCGCCGCGACGGCGTCATCGAAGAGCGCAACGTTGAGCTGAACCGCGGGCTAATGGGGCAGGGAAGCCTGATCCTGCAGCTGCGCGTGGCTCCGATCGCCGAGGAGTACATCCTCATCCTGGCGGATGACCGCACCGAGGCAACCCGGACCGAAGAGATGCGCAATGACTTCGTTGCGAACGTCTCCCATGAACTCAAGACTCCGGTGGGCGCCATCTCCCTGCTGGCCGAGGCAATTGACGACGCCGCTGCGGACGAGGAAGCGGTGCGGCGGTTCGCGAAGCGGATGCATAAGGAAACGGTCCGGCTCTCCGCCCTGGTGCAGGACATCATTGAACTTTCCCGGCTGCAGGGCACCGACATGGTGGACCACGCGGAGCCGGTGGACATCAACGAGCTGGTGGCCGACGCCGTCGAGGCCAACCGGCTGCCCGCGGAACGGCGGAACATCACCGTGGTCGTGGGCGGCTCGGCAGAAAACCCGGTGTACGCCGACGGGCCGATGCTCACCACCGCCTTCCGCAACCTGATCGACAACGCGATCCGCTATTCGCCCGAGGGCAGCCAGGTGGGCGTGGGCATCCGGTCCCGGGACGGGCTGGCGCAGGTCACGGTGACAGACCGCGGACCTGGCATCGCCGCGGAGGACCAGGAGAGGGTCTTCGAGCGTTTTTATCGCATCGACGCTGCCCGTTCCCGGAACACCGGCGGCACCGGCCTGGGGCTGAGCATTGTCAAGCATGTGGTTTCCAACCACGGCGGTGAAGTGAGCCTGTGGTCCCAGCCGGGCCAGGGCTCAACCTTCACCGTACGGCTTCCCGAAATGGAAGCTGCGGATAACGAGGAAACGGCGGATGTTCCGCCGCAGACAGACGGCGCATCAGCGCCGGCCGGCAAGGAGTAAGTTGAGCAGGATCCTGATTGTGGAGGACGAAGAGTCCTTCAGCGACCCGTTGTCCTACCTTCTGGAACGTGAAGGGTTTGACGTCGTGGTCGTAGACAACGGCCTGGAGGCCGTTGCCGAGTTTGACCGGTCCGGAGCGGACCTGGTGCTGCTGGATTTGATGCTGCCGGGCCAGTCCGGAACCGAGGTCTGCCGCCAGCTGCGCCAGCGCTCGGACGTGCCGGTCATTATGCTCACCGCCCGGGACTCCGAAATAGACAAGGTGGTGGGGCTGGAACTGGGTGCCGATGACTACGTCACCAAACCATACTCCTCCCGTGAACTGCTGGCCCGGGTGCGTGCAGTGCTGCGCCGCCGCAGCGACGCCGGTGACCTCAACGCTGCCACGATCCAGGCCGGGCCGGTCCGGATGGACGTGGACCGCCATGTGGTCAGCGTTGACGGGACCGCCGTCCCGCTGCCCCTGAAGGAGTTTGAGCTGCTGGAGATGCTGCTGCGCAACTCCGGTCGCGTCATGACGCGGGGCCAGCTGATCGAGCGGGTCTGGGGAGCTGACTATGTGGGGGACACCAAGACCCTGGATGTGCACGTGAAGCGGCTGCGGGCAAAAATCGAGCCGGATCCTTCGGCTCCGCAGCACCTTGTGACGGTGCGCGGCCTGGGTTACAAGTTCGAGGCCTGACCGCCGGAGGCAGGTACAGCTGCCGGCACAGCAAAGGGTCCGCCCGGTTCAACCGGACGGACCCTTTTCTGTGCTGGAGCTTGAGTGCTGCTACGGGGCCGGAGTTTCCGTGGGCTCGCCGGCAGCGGCATCCGTGCTTTCCGGAGTGGGCTCCGGAGTCGGGAGGTAGTCGCGGTAGTACGAAACCTGGCCGTCGACCACCGGCACGTTCAGTTCTGCGGTCTCCGAGCCGTCCTTGGCTTCGGCGCGGATGCCGGTGCCCGGGAGGACGCTGACGGTCTCGACCAGTACCTCGGACTGCGGGGCGTCGTCGTAGACAACCTTGCCGCCGCCGGGGATGTTCCAGGTCAGGTTGGAGCCGCCGATGGAGAGCTCGAAGTTGATGGGGTCTGAGGAGTCGTTCACCACGGTGCCCAGCAGGCGTCCGGGCTCGCCGTCGCCGTCGCTGACAACCAGGATGTTGCGCAGCTGCAGGTCGCCCAGATCCTGGACAATGCCGTCGGAGGGGGAGTACTCCATGGTGGTTGCCTGATCGTTCACGGCACTGCAGCCGGTGGCGCCCAGCAGCGACAGCGCGATAACACCGGCGGCGGCAGCGTTCCGCGTCCGGTTCCTGGATGTGAAAATCACAGCACAAACTCCTGAAGGGTGGCGGTCGGAAGACCGAGGGGACGTTTGCTCCTAGCCTATCGGCAAACCCCGGAAAACATGGATTTAGCGACGTCAGAGGGCTTACCGGAACTACTCAGCAGGCTACCTGTGAGAGGCCGAATAATACTCAGTTTTAGGCCTCGGCCCGCTGACCTGCGGAAACTCTTCTCGGCGTGTCGCCCGCATGCTAAACTAGAGTTCGGGAAAGGGGAAAGTCCACATGGTTTTTGAGGTTGGCGAAACAGTTGTTTACCCTCACCACGGTGCCGCGAAGATCGAAGAGATCAAGATGCGGACCATCAAGGGCGAAGAGAAAATGTATCTCAAGCTCAAGGTGGCACAGGGTGATCTGACCATTGAAGTACCGGCTGAGAACGTTGACCTCGTTGGGGTTCGCGACGTCGTTGGCAAGGAAGGCCTCGAGCACGTCTTCGATGTCCTCCGCGCTGAACTGACTGAAGAACCCACCAACTGGTCCCGCCGTTACAAGGCAAATCTGGAGAAGCTCGCTTCGGGCGACGTCGTCAAGGTAGCAGAGGTTGTCCGCGACCTTTGGCGCCGCGACCACGACCGCGGTCTTTCCGCGGGCGAGAAGCGCATGCTTGCGAAGGCACGCCAGATCCTCATTTCGGAGCTGGCCCTGGCCGAAAAGACTGACGAGGACCAGGCTGCCGCTGTATTGGACGAAGTCCTTTCCAGCTAATACCTGCTCTACGTTGCCGGTCCGCTTCCTGCGGACCGGCAACGGCCGTTTAACGGGCCGGTTTACATGCTGCTGCGGGCGCCCGGCGCGCCGTGGCACTAGGCTTGAGTCGTGTCTGAATCCATTCCCGGCCCGTACCGCGTGGGCGTCATCCTGGTAGCCGGCGGGTCCGGCCAGCGTCTTGGTTACGGAATGCCCAAAGCCCAGGTGCCCCTCGCAGGCGAAATGCTCCTCGCCCACGCCCTGCGCGGAGTGGATGCCTGCGGTGTAGCCTCAGCCATAGCAGTAGCGGTTCCCGCAGCGGACACTGCCCTGCGGGCCCTCTGCGCGGCGACTCCGCTCAGCTGCCCCATTGAAGTGGTCGACGGCGGTGCCACCCGGGCGGACTCAGTCCGTGCCGCACTGAACGCCCTCCCCGAAGACCTGGATGCAGTACTGGTGCACGACGCAGCACGGGCACTGGCACCTGCGCAGGTTTTCCACCGCGTCACGGCCGCACTGGCCGCCGGAGCGCAGGCCGTGATTCCGGCAGTTCCGGTGGTGGACACGGTGAAATCCGTCGAACCGGCCAACGGCCCGCAGTCCCCGGCCCCCGCACAGGTTACGGGCACACCGGACCGGTCCACGCTCCGCGCCGTGCAGACACCCCAGGGTTTCGAAGCCGGGGTGCTCCGCCGCGCCCACACCGCCGCCGCGGAATTCGACGAGCAGCAGGCAGCAGCCGTCACCGATGACGCCATGCTGGTGGAGAGCCTCGGTATTCCCGTCCATGTGGTGGAGGGCTCCGCCATGTCCCTGAAGATCACCACCCCGCTGGACCTCCTGCTCGCTGAAGCAGTCCTGTCCGGCGGCACCAGCATGCAGGAGGACTAGGAAACCGTGGAAGCACTGCCCCGCACCGGAATCGGCACAGACGTCCATGCCTTTGCGCCGCTGGACGCCCCGCGTCCGCTCTGGGTCGCCGGCCTGCTCTGGGAAGGCGAACGCGGACTCGCCGGGCATTCCGACGGAGACGTTGTAGCTCACGCTGCGGCTGACGCCCTGTTCTCGGCCGCCGGCATCGGAGACCTGGGCACCCATTTCGGAACCGACCGTCCCGAGTACGCCGGCGCGGCAGGAACTGTTCTCCTCGCGGAGGCCGCGAGGCTGGTCCGGGAAGCCGGCTTCCGGATCGGGAACGTGTCGGTGCAGCTGATCGGCAACCGGCCCAAGTTCAGTCCCCGGCGGGCCGAAGCGGAAGCCGTCCTGACCGAGGCAGCCGGTGCACCCGTGAACGTCTCGGCCACCACCACGGACGGGCTGGGCTTCACCGGCCGCGGCGAGGGAATCGCTGCCGTGGCCACCGCCGTCGTCGTCGCCGGCTAGCAGCGTAACCTGCCTGCAGGTGCCGTGAGCGCCACGCGGTAGCCTAGAGCAGTGAGCCTGAGATTCTATGACACAGCAAGCGCGCAGGTCCGGGACTTTGAGCCCCTGGTTCCGGGGCAGGTCAGCCTGTACTACTGCGGTGCCACCGTTCAGGGACTGCCGCACGTGGGGCACATCCGCTCCGCAATAGCTTTCGACCAGCTCACCCGCTGGCTCCAGGCCCGCGGCTTCCGGGTCACCACGGTCCGCAACGTCACGGACATTGATGACAAGATCCTGGCCAAGGCTGCCGCGTCCGTAGGCGCGGAACCCAGCGACGGAGTTGTCCCCGATGAGCAGTGGTGGGCACTGGCCTACCGCTTCGAGCAGGAATTCTCCCGCGCCTACGACACCCTGGGTGTGCAGCGCCCCACGTACGAACCGCGCGCCACCGGCCACATCCCCGAAATGCACGCCCTGATCCAGCGCCTGATCGACGCCGGGCACGCCTACCCGGCGCTGGACGACTCCGGGGACGTGTACTTCGATGTCCGTTCCTGGCCGGAATACGGCTCCCTGACCCGGCAGAACATTGATGACATGCAGGCGGCGCCCGACGCCGACCCGCGCGGCAAGCGCGATCCGCGGGACTTCGCGCTGTGGAAGGGCCACAAGGACACCGACCCGGACACCGCCGCCTGGGACAGCCCCTGGGGCCGCGGCCGCCCCGGCTGGCACCTGGAATGCTCGGCCATGGTCACCAAGTACCTCGGCCCGCGCTTCGACATTCACGGCGGCGGACTGGATCTGCGCTTCCCGCACCATGAAAACGAGATGGCGCAGTCCCGGGCTGCCGGAGACGGGTTCGCCAATTTCTGGATGCACAACGGCATGGTCACCTTCGAAGGCGAGAAGATGTCCAAGTCCATCGGCAACACCATCAGCCCGGCGCAGATGCTCGCCGAAGCCTCTCCGCGTGTGGTGCGGTACTACCTGGGGCAGGCCCACTACCGCTCCGTCCTGGATTACCGGCCCACCTCGCTGCAGGAAGCCGCTGCCGCCGTGGAACGGATCGACGGCTTCATCGCCAAGGCAGCCGCGAAGACGGGGGACGACGGCGCTGCCGCCGGACCGCAGGATCTTCCCGCAGCATTCGGCGCAGCCATGGATGACGACCTCAACGTTCCGCAGGCACTGGCTGTGCTGCACGAAACGGTGCGGGCCGGCAATACTGCGCTGGCGGCGTCGGACATCGATGCAGTGCGCACCGCACTGTTCCAGGTCCGTGCCATGACCGCTGTGCTGGGACTGGATGCCGTCCAGGACGCGGGCACCTCGGCCGGTCCGGAACACGCCGCGCTGGACAGCCTGATCCAGGACCGGCTGCTCGAGCGCGGCCAAGCTCGGGCCGCCAAGGACTGGGCCCGCGCAGATGCCATCCGGGACGCCCTGGCCGCTGCCGGGATTGTTGTGGAGGACACGGCTGACGGCGCTGTCTGGTCCCTGGAACAGGGGTAGGCGTCAGCTCTGGGCTAACACATCCGGGCTCCGGCACACGGGTTTGGCAGGCCTGCGTAGACTAGAAGTAGTGCTTTCTTCTACTTAAGGTGTATTACCCATGGCCAACCACGGACGACCCGGCGCTATTCGCAAAGCCAAAAAGGGCCCCAGCCAGGGCACCGGCGGCCTCGGGCGCAAAGCCCTTGAAGGCAAGGGACCCACGCCCAAGGCTGAAGACCGGCCCTACCACAAGGCTTACAAGAGCAAGCAGCTGGCCGAGCGCTCCGCCGCCAAGCACGGCGGACAGCGCGCCGGCGGGCGCAATGCCCCTGCCCGCGGCAAGGTGGCCGAAGAAGTGGTCACCGGCCGCAACTCGGTGGTCGAGGCCCTGCGCGCCGGCATCCCGGCGAAGGCCCTGCACGTTGCCGTGCGGATCGACATGGACGACCGCGTCCGTGAATCCCTGAAGATGGCGGCCGAGCGCGGCCTGCCCGTCATGGAAACGCACAAGCCTGAGCTGGACCGGATGACCAACGAGGCTGTCCACCAGGGCCTGGTGCTGCAGATCCCGCCATACGAATACGCAGATCCGATCGACCTGGCCGAAGAGACCATCCAGGCCTGGAAGAAGGGCCACATCGCCAACGCGCCGCTCTTCGTCGCCCTCGACGGAATCACCGACCCGCGTAACCTCGGTGCCATCATCCGCTCGGCGTCGGCCTTCAGCGCGCATGGCGTGATTGTTCCGGAGCGCCGCTCCGTGGGCGTTACCGCCTCGGCCTGGAAGACCAGCGCCGGCGCAGCCGTCCGGGTGCCCGTGGCACGCGCCGGCAACCTGAACAACACGCTGAAGACCTTCAAAAAGATGGGCATCTTTGTCCTGGGCCTGGACGGCGACGGCGATGTTTCGCTTCCGGACCTGGCACTGGCCAAGGAACCGGTCTGCATTGTGGTCGGTTCCGAGGGCAAGGGCCTGTCCCGGCTGGTCGGCGAAAACTGCGACCAGATTGTTTCCATCCCGATCGACTCCGCCATGGAATCCCTGAACGCCTCCATGGCAGTCGGGATCACCCTGTACGAAGTTTCACGTCAGCGCTCCGCCTGAACCTAACGGGGCGCCGGAAGAGGCAGCATGGCACATGTCGTAACCGGAGGTAGGCAGACTCCGTCTGAACGCGTCTCCCGGGCTTTTCCGCTGGGAGTCCACGACAGCGTGGCGGGCGTCCCGGATGTTCCGGGCGCCGTCAACGTGTCCGTCTACGCGCCCGGGCTCCGCGCCGTGGACGTCTGGTTTGAAGCGCAGCCGGGGCAGTGGACCTCCACCCTGCTCGAGCGGCGCTCGGCCGGAGTGCACCACGGCCGGGTAGAGGGCCTGCGCCCCGGAATCCGCTATGGGTTCTGGGGCCATGGAAACCCGCTGCCTGCCGAACCGGGATCCTTCCAGCTCCTCCTTGACCCCTACGGGCGGGGCATCGACACAGTCGAGCGGGCGGGGGAGAAACCACTGTACTTCTCCATCGCCACCTCACCGGACTTTGACTGGGACGGCGACGAGCCGCCGCACACCCGGTGGCGGGATTCCGTCATTTATGAGGCCCACGTCCGCGGCCTGACCAAGCTGAACCCGGCGCTGCCGCCGGACCTGCGCGGCACCTACGCCGGCATGGGCCACCCCGAAACGATCCGGTACCTGCAGGAACTGGGCATCACCGCGCTGGAACTGCTGCCGGTCCATTTCCACATTGACGAACGCCACCTCCGGGAACTCGGACTGGGCAATTACTGGGGCTACAACACCCTGGGCTATTTTGCCCCGCATCTGGACTACGCCACGCCCACGGCTCAGGCCGCCGGTCCGCAGGCTGTGCAGGACGAGATCAAGACCATGGTGAAGGACCTGCACGCTGCGGGGATCGAGGTAATCCTCGACGTCGTCTACAACCACACTGCCGAAGGCAGCCAGGACGAGCCTGCGCTGTCCTGGCGCGGTCTGGGTGAGCAGACCTATTACCGGCACGACGCAGAAGGCCGGTACATCGACACCACCGGCTGCGGCAACAGCCTGGACTTCAGTGAACCGCGCGTCATCCAGCTGGCACTGGACTCGCTGCGCTACTGGGTCCGCGAATACCACGTGGACGGATTCCGCTTCGATTTGGCCCCCACCCTGGCGAGGGACGCGCAGAACCGCTACGACCGCAGGCATCCGCTGCTGGTGGCACTGGCCACGGATCCGCTGATGCACGGGATCAAACTGATAGCCGAGCCATGGGACCTAGGCCCGGACGGCTGGCAGACCGGGAACTTTCCGCCCGGCTGGGCTGACTGGAACGACCACTTCCGTGACACAGCCCGCGACTTCTGGCTGGTGGACCAGGCTGCCCTCGCCGCGGGGGAGCCGGCCGGTTCACTGGCCCGGCTCGGCACTGCCCTCGCCGGATCGGCGGAGCTGTTCGCCCGCTCGGACCGCACCCCGCTGTCCTCGGTGAACCTCGTGACCGCCCATGACGGATTCACCCTGGCGGATCTCACCGCCTATAACCACAAGCACAACCATGCGAACGGGGAAGAGAACCGCGACGGCTCAAGCCACAACCGCAGCTGGAACCACGGCGTCGAAGGTGAAACAGTGGATCCGCAGGTGCGTGCGCACCGGCAGCAGACCGCCCGGAACCTGATGGCCACGCTGCTGCTCTCCGTCGGCGTTCCGATGATCACTGCCGGCGACGAAACCGGACGCACCCAGCGCGGAAACAACAACGCCTACTGCCAGGACAATGAGATTGCGTGGCTCTCCTGGGAAAACGACGGCGACGCGAAGCGGATGTTCGACGCCACTGCAGCACTGCTGCGCCTGCGCCGGGAATTCCTGGCACGCCAGCCGTACGCATTCCCGGCTGATCCGCGGGACGCTTTCCTGCTCTGGTTCGACGCCTCCGGTGAGCCGATGACTGACGCCGCCTGGCATGATCCGGGCTGCCGTGTCCTCCAGCTGCTGATCGGCTCGGGGCAGGGAGAGCGCGCCGGACTGGTGGTTATCAACGGCGGACCGGAAGCCGAGGAAGTTGTGCTTCCGGCACGCCGGACCCTGGACGAGGCCGGAGTGACCGCCAATGAGGGCCACCTGTATGAGCTGCTCTTCGCCACCGCCGACCCCGAGGGCCGCCGCAATGGTGCGCGGCTTGCCTGCGGGGAAAAGGACCGGGTGGCCGGGAACTCGTTGAGCGTCTACCGCCTCTGAGTCCCTCTGCCGCGCCGGGATCCCGGTGCACCGGATTCCCGGCGCACCGGGCTGCAGCGTTTAGGCGTTGGCCACCAGGCCCAGCTCGGCCTTGGACGCCAGGCCCGGATGATCCGGGAGCACACGCACCGTGTAGCCAAAGGGGCCGGCCAGCTCAATCTGCATGTCCCCGGAGTAGAGGTAGCGGCCGGACCCAAGGTCCTCCGCCACACTGAGTTCCAGGAGCTGGTGGTCGCTGAGGTTGTCCGCCTCAGACACCTGGCCGTAAGCGGCCTCCACCACAACATCCTCCGGCTTGAGCGAGCCCAGGCTGACGTATGCCTGGACAGTGAGGTGGTCGCCGATCTGCGGTGCGTCGGAGATACCAATGGAATCAACATGTTCAACTGACACGCCGCCCCAGGCATCACGGACCCGCAGGGTCCACGCAGCCAGCTCCCGGGCCGCCTGGTACTGGTTTGCCGCAGCAGCCCGGCCGGACTGGCAGGCCGGACGGTAGAGGTTGTTCACATAATCGCGGAGCATCCGGTTCGCGGAAACCTTCGGTCCCAGCTCAGCCAGCGTGTGCTTGACCATTTCCAGCCACTCGTGGGGCAGGGCGCCCTCCGGAGCCTCCGACGGCCCGGCAGAGCCGGCATCCGCCGAGGGCTCCTGGCCGTAGAACATCGGTGCAACGGTGTTCTCCAGCAGGTCGTACAGCGCAGCTGCTTCAATGTCGTCGCGCTGGTCGGCGGTGTACAGCTCCCGTGTGTGGATGCCTTCCCGCGGGTTCGCCGAGGGGATCGCCCAGCCGTTCTCGCCGTCGTACATCTCATCCCACCAGCCGTCCATCACTGACAGGTTGAGCCCGCCGTTGATGGCGGACTTCATGCCTGACGTGCCGGACGCCTCCAGCGGACGGATCGGGTTGTTCAGCCAGACGTCGCAGCCGGGGAACAGGGTCCGTGCCATGGCGATGTCATAGTTCGGCAGGAACACGATCCGGTGCCGTACCTCGGGGTCATCGGTGAACTGCACCAGATCCTGGATCATCCGTTTGCCCTGCTCATCAGCCGGATGGGACTTGCCGGCCACCACCAGCTGCACGGGGTGGTCCGGATGCAGCAGCAGTGCCTTCAGCCGCGCCGGATCCCGCAGCATCAGGGTCAGGCGCTTGTAGGTGGGCACCCGGCGGGCGAAGCCGATGGTCAGGATGTCCGGGTCCAGCACGTCGTCCGTCCAGCCGAGCGACGCGTCCGGCGTGCCGCGCTTCCGCCAGGCCGCCCGGACCCGGCGCCGGACGTCATCGATCAGGTTGCTGCGCAGCCGTCGCCGCAGGTCCCACAAACGCTCATCGCTGACTTCGTAGGCGCGGGTCCAGTCGCGGTCATGCACGGTGCCGACGCCGAATTCTTCCTGCGCCAGGCGGGTCAGCTCCGGATCCACCCAGGTGGGCACGTGCACGCCGTTGGTCACGGAGGTGATCGGGATTTCCGAGACGTCGAATCCGGGCCAGAGCCCGGAGAACATGGCCCGGGAAACCTGCCCGTGCAGCTTGGCCACACCGTTGGCCCGCTGCGCCAGGCGCAGTCCCATCACGGCCATGTTAAAGACGTTCGGATCCCCGCCCTCGTAGTCTTCCGCACCCAGGGCCAGCACCTTGTTCGTGGGCACGGACTGGGCCAGGCCGGCGTTGAGGAAATGCCGCACTTCGCCCACATCGAAGCGGTCGATGCCGGCCGGAACCGGCGTGTGCGTGGTGAAAATGGTGGAGGCCCGGGCGGCGGTCAGCGCTTCTTCCCAGTGCATTCCGGTGTCCATAAGCTCCCGGATGCGTTCCACGCCCAGGAAACCGGCATGGCCTTCGTTCGTGTGGAAGACTTCCGGGGCCGGTGCGCCGGTGAGCCGTTCGAAGACCCGCAGCGCCTTCACTCCGCCCATGCCCAGCAGCAGTTCCTGCTGCAGCCGGTGGTCTCCGCCGCCGCCGTAAAGCCGGTCCGTGATGCCGCGGGCGGCGTCGTCGTTCCCGCGCACGTCCGCATCCAGCAGCAGCAGCGGGACGCGCCCGACGTCGGCACGCCAGATCTGCGCCATCAGGTGCCGTCCGTTGGGCAGCGGCAGGCTGATCCGGGCGGGGGTGCCGTCCTCTTCGCGCAGGAGGGTCAGCGGCAGGCCATTGGGATCAAGGACTGGATAGGTTTCCTGCTGCCAGCCGTCGCGGGAAAGGGACTGCTTGAAGTAGCCCGCCTGGTACAGCAGGCCGACGCCGATCAGCGGAACGCCGAGATCCGACGCAGACTTCAGGTGGTCGCCGGCCAGGATACCCAGGCCGCCGGAGTACTGCGGCAGCACGGCGGAGATGCCGTACTCGGGAGAGAAGTAGGCGATTGAACGCGGGGCGTCCTCGCCGAGGGACTGGTACCAGCGGTCCTCGGTGAGGTAGCGCTCAAGGTTCTCATCGAGGGACCGGATGCGCTCGACCAGCCCGGAGTCCCCGGTGATCCGCTCCAGGGTCTGGCGGCTGACCATTCCAAGGGCCCTGACGGGGTCGTGTCCGCTCTCTGCCCAGATCTGCGGATCCAGGTCATTGAACAGTTCCCTGGTGGGCTGATGCCAGCTCCAGCGCAGGTTGCCTGCCAGTCTCGCGAGCGGCGCGATGCTGTCGGGGAGGACGGTTCGGACGGTAAACCTTCGGATTGCCTTCACCCCCGTTAGGCTAGCGCAGTTCCCTCCGGCAGTGTCCTATGTCACCTAAAAGCAACGTGGATTTAACCGCATTTCCCCCTACCCCGCCCGGACCTGCGGGGATTCTAGGCATGGTGCCCCTGACCTGTAGCGATGCGGCAAAAAGTACGTGCCCTTAGCAATCTGCCCTGATTGTCGCTAACGTCTAGTCTGTGACCACATCCAGCGCGTTGCCATCTAATGTCCAGCCCGCCACGGAACTCCGGTTTGGCCGGATTCCAATCCTTAACGTGTCTCCGGTGATCCAGTGCGGCCGGTTTGCCGCCAAAGCGGTCCCGGGAGAAGACCTCGTTATCGGGGCCACGGTCTTCCGCGAGGGCCATGATCTCGTGGGGGTCACAGCCGTGCTCTATGACCCGCAGGGACGGGAAGTTTCCCGCCGGCGGATGCACCCGGTGGGGCAGGGGCTGGACCGCTGGGAAGGCCATCTCCGCCCTGAAACCACTGGTGACTACACCTTCACGGTGGAGGGCTGGGCAGACCTGTATGGCACCTGGCACCACAACGCCGAGGTGAAGATCGCTGCGGGCATCGACGTCGAGCTGATGCTGGCTGAAGGCGCGGCACTGTTCACGGCGGCCGCGGAAGGCCGGGATGAGGCAGACGCCGAAGTGCTGCGCGAAACGGTCAGGGTGCTGGAGGACACGGCCCTGGACCCCGGCATGCGGCTCGCCGCGGCCGGCCGGCCCGAACTCACCCAGGTGCTGGAACGCGAACCGATCCGCGACCTGGTCACCTCCTCGCAGCGGTTCCCCATCAACGTGGAGCGGGACCGGGCCGGACGCGGCGCCTGGTACGAATTCTTCCCCCGCTCCGAAGGTGCGTCCTTCGACCCGGCCACCGCGTCCTGGACCTCCGGCAACTTCCGCACCGCGGCCCGCAGCCTGGACCGGGTGGCCCGGATGAACTTTGACGTCATTTACCTCCCGCCGATCCATCCCATTGGCACCAACTTCCGCAAGGGACCGAACAACACCCTGGTCGCCGGCCCGCAGGATCCCGGATCGCCTTGGGCAATCGGCGCCCCCGAGGGCGGACATGACGCGATCCATCCTGACCTGGGCACCTTCGAGGACTTTGACTTCTTTGTCGAGGCCGCTGCCGGACTGGGGCTGGAGGTTGCCATCGACCTTGCACTCCAGGCTTCGCCGGACCATCCCTGGGTCACCGAACACCCGGAATGGTTCACCACCCGGGTGGACGGCAGCATTGCCTACGCGGAGAACCCGCCGAAGAAGTACCAGGACATCTATCCGCTGAACTTTGACAACGACTACGAGGGCCTGTCCCAGGAGATCCTGCGGATCGTGCTCATGTGGATCAGCCACGGCGTCAAGATCTTCCGCGTGGACAACCCGCACACCAAGCCGCTGCGGTTCTGGGAATGGCTGATCGGCACTGTCAACAGGCAGCACCCGGACGTGGTGTTCCTGGCCGAGGCCTTTACCCGCCCGCCCATGATGCATGCCCTGGGCATGGCCGGATTCCAGCAGTCCTACACATACTTCACCTGGCGGAACACCCGCCGGGAGATTGAGGAGTACTTCACCGAGGTCTCACATGAGACCGCGGCATTCTTCCGGCCCAACTTCTTTGTGAACACCCCGGACATCCTCACCGAATTCCTCCAGTACGGCGGCCCGCCCGCGTTCAAGATCCGCGCAGTGCTGGCCTCAACCGCCAGCCCGCTGTGGGGCATGTATGCCGGATTTGAACTCTACGAACACGTAGCCCGGCCCGGTGCCGAGGAGTACATCGACAACGAGAAGTTCGAGTACAAGCAGCGTGACTTCGCGGCTGCCGAAGCCGAGAACCGGAGCCTGGCACCGTACATCACGCGGCTGAACCAGATCCGGCGTGACCACCCGGCCCTGGGCGACCTGCAGAACCTCACCGTGCACTCGAGCACCGACGAGGCCACCGTGGTCTATTCCAAGTACAAGCACGTCGATTTTTCCGATCCAAGCAGTAAGGACACGCTCATCATCGTGGTGAATACTGACCCGCACAGTGCACGCGAATGCACCGTAACCCTGGACCTGGATGCCCTGCATCTGGATCCGCAGGACTTCAATGAGGACGGCACCTTCTGGGTTGACGACCTGATCAGCGGTGCCAGCTACCGCTGGGGCCAGTACAACTACGTGCGCTTGGACGCGCACTACGAACCGGCACACGTGCTCGCTGTGCGGAGGGGATCGGCATGGTAAATCCTTTCCAGCTGCACGCACCCGGGCTGACCAACGACCCGAACTGGTACCGCAAAGCCGTCTTCTACGAAGTGCTGGTCCGCGGATTCCGCGACTCCAACGGAGACGGCAACGGCGACTTCACCGGCCTGATCTCCCAGCTGGACTACCTGCAGTGGCTGGGGGTGGACTGCCTCTGGCTGCCGCCGTTCTTCAAGTCGCCGCTGCGCGACGGCGGATACGACATCTCCGACTACTACGATGTGCTGAGCGAGTTCGGAACCATCAGCGACTTCAAGCGGCTGGTCGCCGAGGCCCACGCCCGCGGCCTCCGGGTGATCATCGACCTGCCATTGAACCACACCTCGGACAAGCACCCCTGGTTCGAAGAGTCCCGCAACGACCCGGACGGCCCCTACGGCGACTTCTATGTCTGGTCCGACACCGACCAGAAGTACGAAGATGCCCGGATCATCTTCGTGGACACGGAGGAGTCCAACTGGGCCTTCGACCCGGTGCGCCGGCAGTTCTACTGGCACCGGTTCTTCAGCCACCAGCCGGACCTGAACTTTGAGAACCCCAAAGTTGTCGAAGCAGTGTTCGACGTCGTCCGGTTCTGGCTGGACCAGGGCATTGACGGATTCCGGGCCGACGCCATCCCGTACCTCTTCGAAGAAGACGGGACTAACTGCGAGAACCTCCCCGCCACTCACCGGTTCCTGAAGGACCTGCGGACCATGGTGGATGAAAACTACCCCGGCCGGGTGATCGTGGCGGAAGCGAACCAGATGCCCCACGAAGTAGTGGAATACTTCGGCGACGAAACCGGGCCCGAATGCCACATGTGCTTCCACTTCCCGATCATGCCGCGGCTCTTCTACGCCCTGCGTGACCAGAAGGCCGCACCGATCATCCAGACCATGGAGGAAACCCCGGACATTCCGCAGGGCGGACAGTGGGGGACGTTCCTGCGGAACCACGATGAGCTGACGCTGGAAATGGTCACCAACGAGGAACGCCAGGCCATGCTCGGCTGGTATGCCCCAGATTCGCGGATGCGCGCCAACATTGGCATCCGACGCCGGCTGGCACCGCTGCTGGACAACTCCCGCGCCGAGATTGAGCTCATCCATGCGATGCTGCTCTCCCTGCCCGGCAGTCCATTCCTGTACTACGGGGATGAGATCGGTATGGGGGACAACATCTGGCTGGAAGACCGCGATTCCTCCCGTACTCCCATGCAGTGGAACCCGGACCGCAATGCCGGGTTCTCCACCGCGGACCCGGGCAAGGTGTATCTGCCCGTGGTGCAGTCGCTGGTGTACCACTACAACCACGTGAATGTAGAAGCCCAGCTGGCCAGCTCCAGCTCGCTGCTGCACTGGCTGCGGCAGATGATCATGGTCCGGCGCACCCATCCGGCCTTCGGTCTGGGTTCCTACCGCAACGTCCCCACGGACAGCGAGGCAGTCCTGGCGTTCCTCCGCGAACTGCCGGAGGACAACCCGGAAGGCGAAGTCGGGGAGACGATGTTCTGCATCTTCAACCTCTCCCAGCACCCGGTCTCAGCGACCGTCAAGCTGCCGGAGTTCGCAGAGCGCGGCCTGCGCGATGCCTTCGGGGGAACGCCGTTCCCGACTTTCGGGCAGGACGGATCGCTGACCCTGACCCTGGGCAGCCACGACTTCTACTGGCTGCGGCTGCGCTCGCCGAGATCCAACACCAGCTCGCCCCAAACCGAAGCAATCCCGCTGATACTCGCACCGGAGGCCACGTCGAAATGACAGACACCATCCCGACCCTGCCCGAACTCCTCACTGCCTGGCTGCCCCGGCAGCGATGGTTTCCGGCCAAGGGGAAGGATGTGGTCCTGCGCCGCGTCGGGGGAATCGAGCTGGCAGACCCGCTGGGGGACGTTGAGATGCACGTGCACTTCGTCTCGGTTGAATCCGGGCGGCGCGTGGACGTCATCAGCGTTCCGGTCAGCACCCGCGCCGACCCGGTGGAAGAGCTGGGCTCCTCACTCCTGGGCATCGTGGAACACCCGGACAAGGGCAGGCAGTGGCTGTACGACGCGACGGCCGACCCGGTTTTTGTCACGGCCTGGCTTGAATCCATGCGCTCCCAGTCCAGCTCGCTGGACGGCCGCACCCATGGGTATGCGCTGGACGGGTTCGGCGATTGGGACGCGTTTACCGAGACGCTGGCCATCCGGGTACTCAGGGGCGAACAGTCCAACACCTCCGTCATCGCCCTGACTGAAAAGGCGCCGGTGATCGTGAAGTTCTACCGTGTGCTGGCCGCCGGAGAGAGCCCCGACGTGTTGGTCAGCGCCAAGCTCACGGAGGGCGGGTCCCAGGATGTGCCGGCGACGCTGGGCTGGGTGACCGGCAGCTGGGAGGACGTTTACGACGACGCCGCTTCAGACAGCTGGGTAACCGGTGACGTGAGCGTGCTGCGCGAGTTCATTCCGGACAGCGAGGACGCGTGGCGCACTGCCTCGTCCGCCGCAGTCGCCGGCCGTGACTTCTCTGCTGAAGCGGAGGAACTCGGAGCGGTGACGGGGCGGATCCATTCCCAGCTGGAAGCGGCTTTTGGCGCACACCAGCCCACGCCGGCCGAGCGGCAGGAGTTCCTGGCCTCCCTGGTGCGCCGGCTGAAATGGGAATGGGATGAAGCCCGCAGCTATGTGGGCCCCTATGACGAAACCTTCGAACGGCTCCTGGAAACCGTCGAGCACCTGCCGTCCCTGCCCAGCCTGCAGCGGATCCACGCCGACTACCACCTCGGCCAGGTGCTCCATTCGAATGCCCGGGGCTGGACGGTGCTGGACTTTGAAGGTGAGCCGCTCCGGCCCGCAGCCGAACGGAGTGTTCCCGACGTCGCCCTCCGCGACGTCGTCGGGATGCTCCGTTCCATCGACTACGCGGCTGCGGTAGCCGTCATCGGTTCTTCCGGGACGGGACCGGAGGACCTGGATGAGAATGCCGCACGCAGGGTCCAGGCCGCCGTCTGGGCGCAGGCCGCTGCTGACGCGTTCCTGCGCGGCTATGAGAAGGAAACCGGCACCCAGATCAACCGGGCGGACCCGCTGTACATCGCGCTGTGGCTGGACAAGGCCCTGTACGAGGTTGTTTACGAGATCCGCAACCGCCCGGCATGGATTGAAGTGCCCGCAACGGCAGCCCGGCAGGTTCTCGAAGAACTCCGGCTGCAGCAAAACCCGCCGAACGGACAGGAAACGAGCCCCGTGAACACAACCCCAGATTCTGATCCCGTGCAGTCCGGCAGCTCCGCCTCCGGCAAGCCGGCAGAGAGCGCCGCCGTGCCGGCGTCGGGCACAGCCACAGCTGCTCCGGCGGCTGACGCGCCGGCCGCTGCTTCCGCTGCCGGAACGGGCACTCCGCTGCCCGTGGCGCAGGACGTTCTGGACGCTGTGTCCTACGGCAGTTACTACCAGCCGCACGCCGTGCTCGGCGCGCACCTGGATGACCACGGAACCGTCACCATCCGCACGCTCCGTCCCCTGGCCCGTGAAGTCACCGCCATCACTCCCGAGGGCCGGGTAGCGCTCCACCATGAGCACAACGGAATCTGGGTGGGCACCCTGCCCGCCCAGATTCCCGGTCAGGTGCCCGACTACCGGCTGGAAGTCACGTACGACGGCGTTGCCCCGGCAACCGTGGATGATCCCTACCGTTTCCTCCCCAGCCTGGGCGAAATGGACCTGCACCTGATTGGTGAAGGCCGGCACGAAAAGCTCTGGACCGTGCTCGGGGCCAACCCGCACCACTACAACTCCGTGCTGGGTGAGGTGGACGGCGTCAGCTTCGCGGTGTGGGCACCGAACGCCCAGGCCGTGCGGGTAGAGGGCGACTTCAATGCCTGGGACGGACGCATCCATGCGATGCGCTCGCTGGGCAGTACGGGCGTGTGGGAAATTTTCATCCCCGATGTTGAGCCCGGATCCCGGTACAAGTTCGAAATCCTCGGCCAGGACGGGGTCTGGCGGGAGAAGGCCGACCCGCTGGCCAAGGGGACCGAAGCGCCGCCGCTCACGGGCTCACGCGTCGTCGAATCCACCTACCGGTTCGAGGACCAGGACTGGATGGCAGCGCGCGCTGAGCGCGACCCGCACAACTCACCGATGAGCGTTTACGAGGTCCACCTCGGTTCCTGGCGCCTCGGCCTGGATTACCGTGAACTGGCCAAGCAGCTCGCTGAGTACGTCACCTGGCAGGGCTTTACCCATGTGGAGTTCATGCCGGTGGCCGAGCACCCGTTCGGCGGTTCCTGGGGTTACCAGATCACCAGCTACTTCGCCCCGACGGCACGGTTTGGGCATCCGGATGACTTCCGGTACCTGGTGGATACCCTGCACCAGGCCGGCATCGGCGTCATCCTCGACTGGGTTCCCGGACACTTCCCCAAGGATTCATGGGCCCTGGCCAACTTCGACGGGCAGCCGCTCTACGAACACGGCGATCCCATGCGCGGCGAACAGCCCGACTGGGGAACGCTGATCTTCGACTACGGCCGGCGCGAGGTCCGCAACTTCCTGGTGGCGAACGCCATCTACTGGCTGGAGGAGTTCCACATTGACGGCCTGCGGGTCGACGCCGTTGCCTCCATGCTCTATCTGGACTACTCCCGCCCGGCGGACCAGTGGCGGCCGAACCAGTTCGGCGGCCGGGAGAACCTGGAAGCGATCTCCTTCCTGCAGGAAGTCAACGCCACCGCGTACCGGAGGGTACCCGGCATCGTCATGATCGCCGAGGAGTCCACGGCGTTCCCCGGAGTTACCGCCCCGACCAACACGGGCGGCCTGGGCTTCGGACTGAAATGGAACATGGGGTGGATGAACGACACCCTCGAGTACATGTCCGAGGACCCGATCAACCGGATGTACCACCACTCCAAGCTCACGTTCTCCTTGGTGTACGCGTTCACCGAGAACTTCCTGCTGCCCATCTCCCATGACGAAGTGGTGCACGGCAAGGGATCGCTGCTGCGCAAGATGCCGGGGGACCGGTGGCAGCAGCTGGCCAATGTCCGCGCCTACCTGGCCTTCCAGTGGGCGCATCCGGGGAAGCAGCTGATCTTTATGGGCACCGAGTTTGGGCAGGAAGCCGAATGGTCCGAGCAGTACGGGCTGGACTGGTACCTCGCCGAAACACCCCAGCACCGAGGTGTGCAGCTGCTGGTCCGGGAACTCAATGACATCTACCGGGAAACCCCGGCGCTCTACGCCCGGGACAACGATCCCTCCGGTTTCCAGTGGATCAATGAGAACGACGGCGCGCACAACGTGCTCTCCTTTGTCCGCTGGGACAGCCAGGGCAATCCGCTGGTCTGCATTGCCAACTTCTCCGGTGCGCCGCACGAAGGCATCCGCGTTGGACTGCCGTGGGCAGGGGAGTGGGTGGAACGGCTGAACACTGACGCCACTGAGTACGGCGGCTCCGGTGTGGGAAACATGGGGGTCGTGACGGCGGAGGAGGGCGGCTTTGAAGGCCAGCCGGCCTCGGCGGCGCTGCGCCTGCCTCCGCTGGGCCTGCTGTACCTCACACCCCGGAAGTAGCTCCGGATGGCCGGTTTTGGGGAGGTGGTCGATGCCTCCCCAAAACCGTGCTAGAGTTTATATCCGCGCAGAACGGGGAACCGGGAAGCGCCAGGGATCGCAAGATCCGCAGCGAGTATCGCGAAAACAGCCGGTTTGACACGGACTGCCAAGAGGTACTAAGCTAGAAAAGTTGCTCCGGAGCGACGGAGAGCACAAGATTCCACGGAATTGAAGCTCTCCCGGTGCCGGATGTGCCTGTTGTTTGAGAACTCAATAGTGTGCCAAGTTTATTGATACCGATTATTTATTGATTGGTTGAATTGGCTGTCCTGCCCACCC